>JAVBNL010000019.1:0-60480 GCA_031551515.1 Desulfovibrionaceae bacterium | reverse complement strand
CGGGGCTCGGCCCCGGCCCCCGCACGGGGGGGTGCCCCCCTTGCCCCGAAATTTCTGTACCGGGGGGTGCGGGGGCAACATCCCCCTGCCGGGGGAGTGTGGGGGGCAGCGCCCTCTCACTGCGCTATCTATGCCCCATGGGCAGAATGCACACAGGGGTGTCGGCGGCTTTCAGGCCCAGCTTGGCGCGCACGAAGTCGGCGTTCAGCGTGGCCATGTAGCGGACCCCGATGTTCAGAGAATCAGCGGCCAGATAGACATGCTCGGTCATGGCGCCGACCAGCAGATAGCCGAAACTGGCGCGGCGGGCAGGGTCGCTGAACGCGGCAACCTTGTCGCCGTCGATCACAAAGATGAGCACGGCCGGCGCTTTGGTGGCGAAACTCTGGCTGGTAATGCCGGGAATGATGTTCTCTTTAGAAATCTCAGTCAGGCTGTGTTTTTTGCCGTCATAGCGAAACACGCCGCCGGCCTGCGCCAGATACACGGTGCAGTATGGGTCGCGGCCCATGGCCGTGGGCACGGTCCAGCCGTTGCCGCCCCGGTTGCGGCCACTTGCGGCCCAGAGCAGGGTGCTCATGTCTTCCGCGTTGATGGGGCCGGTGGGAAACTGGTTTTGCAGTGCCGAAGAGCGGGCGTCAATGGCGCTCAGCACACCTTTGCCGCCTTCCGTGACAGGTTTGAGCAGGGCGGTTTCCGCGGCCGCGGCGTTTGCCGCGAACGCTACCAATGCGCAACACAGAAAGGCGAACACGATAGTTTTTTTCATGCTACTCTCCGTCACGCAGACTGCGTATGCCGTTTGCCAGCAGGGCCGTGCCGGGCGTATCTTTTTCGCCCCTGGTCCAGCCGGGATGGTTGGTCTCGTGATTATAGGCTTCGGGGTGCGGCATCAGGCCGAAAATGCGGCCCGTGGGGTCGCACAGCCCGGCGATGCCGTGGGGCGAACCGTTGGGGTTGTGGGGATACTCTTGGGTTACCTTGCCGGTCGCCGGGTCGGCGTATTGCACGGGCGCCAGGTTTTCCGCCAGGATGCGGCTCATTATGGCTTCATTCTCCGTGACCAGGCGGCCTTCGCCGTGGCGTACGGGAAGATACAGCGAAGAAAGACCCTTGGTGAATACGCAGGGGCTGGCCGGGTTGACGGCCAGGGTGCACCAGCGGTCTTCATAGCGGGCGGAGGCGTTGTGCATCAGCGAGGCCTGGCGGGTCAGGTACATTTTGTCCAGAGCGGGCAGCAGGCCCAGCTTGACCAGCAACTGAAAACCGTTGCAAATGCCCAGAATTATGCCGCCCTTGTCGATGAACTCGAGAAGTTGCTCCACCAGAGGCAACCCGGCGCCGTCCTTGCTGTGCTTCCAGCGGATGCTGGCGGCCTGCGCCGCGCCCAGGTCGTCTCCGTCCAGAAAACCGCCGGGAAAGATCAAAAAGCGGTAATCTTTCAGGCGAAAACGGCCCGCTGTCAGGCCTGAAAAATGGATGATGTCGGTTTTGTCGGACCCTGCAAGGCGCGCCGCATGGGCGCATTCCACTTCGCAGTTGGTGCCGTAGCCGGTAATGACCAGAGTATTGACTGTGCCGGACATGAATATCCTCAAAAGGCGGTGGTAAGATGTCGGGTTTGACACTGTACGCTTCAAGCCGTATGTGAGTCAACTAGCTGACCTGAATCGGAAAAGAGGCTACTATCCCTCCGGATATAGGTACGGGTTCTCCGCCCGTGTGCGTCCCGGCACAGTGTTGCAGCAATCCATTCAGGAAGGCAGTAGTCATTATGAAGAAGAATACCAAGTATATTTTTATTACCGGCGGTGTGCTGTCTTCCCTGGGCAAGGGGCTGGCTGCCGCTTCCATCGGCGCTTTGCTCAAAGCGCGGGGCCTTTCCGTGACCATCCAGAAGCTGGACCCGTACATCAACGTGGACCCCGGCACCATGAACCCCTTGCAGCACGGCGAAGTGTACGTCACCGACGACGGCGCGGAAGCGGATTTGGACTTGGGGCATTACGAGCGCTATCTCGGCGACCACCTGACGCAGCGCAACACCTGCACTTCCGGCAAGATCTATTACCGGGTCATCAGCAAAGAGCGCCGAGGCGACTATTTGGGCGGCACGGTACAGGTCATTCCGCATATCACCGACGAGATCAAGCGAACCATCCTCAGCCTGTCGGAACTGGATGTGGACGTGGCCCTCATTGAAATCGGCGGCACCGTGGGCGATATCGAAAGCCAGCCTTTTCTTGAAGCCATCCGCCAGTTGCGCGGCGATCTAGGCAGAGATAAATGTCTGTATATCCATTTGACCCTGGTGCCGTATATACGGGCCGCCGGGGAATACAAAACCAAACCCACCCAGCACAGCGTCAAAGAACTGCGCAGCATCGGCATTCAGCCCGACATCATTCTCTGCCGCTGCGAAGAGCAACTGACTCCTGAACTGAAACGCAAAATCGCGCTGTTCTGCGACGTGGACGCCGACGCTGTCTTTACCTCCGCCGACGCGGCCAACGTCTATGAGGTGCCGCTAAAGTTTTATGAAGAAGGGCTGGATCAGAAAGTCGCCATTATGCTGCGTCTGCCCGCCAAGAATGCCAAGCTGGAACCCTGGCGCAAGCTGGTGCACACCATGGCCAACCCCGAAGGTGAGGTGACCATCGGCATTGTCGGCAAATACGTGGAGTCGAAAGAAGCGTATAAAAGCCTACATGAAGCTTTGGTGCACGGCGGCGTCGCCAACGGGCAGACCGTGAAGCTGCGCTACCTTAATTCCGAAGATTTGACCAAGAAGAACGCACCGGAAAAACTGGCGGGCCTGGACGGCATTTTGGTGCCCGGCGGCTTCGGCATCCGGGGCATCGAAGGGAAACTCGCGGCCATACGCTATGCCCGTGAGAACAAAGTGCCTTTTTTCGGCATCTGTCTGGGCATGCAGTGCGCGGTGATCGAGTTCGCCCGCGATGTGGCCGGCATTCCCGATGCCAATTCCGAAGAATTCGACGGCCTGGCGGAAAACAAGATCATCTACCTGATGACCGAATGGTATGACCCCAGAAAACAGTGCCTTGAACAGCGCGACACGGTCAGCGACAAGGGCGGCACCATGCGCCTGGGCGCATACCCCTGCAAGTTGCAGCCCGGTTCTTTGGCCGCGGCCGTGTACGATGCGGAACAAATTGACGAACGGCACCGCCACCGGTTCGAATTCAATAATGCGTATAAAGAGGCTTTGGAAAAGAGCGGACTGGTTTTCAGCGGCGTCTCGCCGGACGGAGCCCTCGTGGAAATCGTGGAACTGGCCGATCACCCCTGGTTTCTGGCCTGCCAGTTCCATCCCGAATTTAATTCCAACCCCATGCGTCCGCATCCTTTGTTCGCCGGGTTCATTAAGGCGGCCAAACAGCAGCGGGACAAGAAATAGCTATGGTTGATTCATGGAACAGCCGGCAAGGGCCGGTTCTGCCGCAAGGGCCTTTTTCTCCCGACGCGCTATATTCGGCGCTTCTTGCCGGTCCGTTTATCATTGCCGGTCCCTGCGTGCTTGAAAGCTACGAGCTGGCCGTGAAAACAGCCTTTGCCGTACGCGATGCGGCGCGGGAGGCCGGGCTGTTCGCGGTCTTCAAAAGTTCTTATGACAAGGCGAATCGGACTTCCGCATCCAGTTTCCGGGGGCCGGGCATGCGCGAGGGGCTTTCGTGGCTGGCGCGCATTCGCGAAGAGACCGGCCTGCCGGTGATAACCGACATTCATGAACCGCATGAGGCCGCGCCGGTGGCGGAAGTGGCCGACATTTTGCAAATTCCCGCTTTTCTTTGCCGCCAGACCGCTCTGCTGACCGCAGCCGCGCAAACGGGCAAGGTGGTCAACGTCAAAAAGGGCCAGTTTCTGGCGCCCTGGGACATGCGGCCCGTGGTCGAAAAGCTGAAAAGCGCGGGCAACGTCCGCATTATGGTCACCGAACGGGGCAGCACTTTCGGGTATAACAATCTGGTAGTGGATATGCGTTCTTTTCCGGTCATGGGTGAACTCGGCGTGCCCGTGGTCATGGACGCGACCCATTCCGTGCAACTGCCCGGCGGGCAGGGCGGAAGTTCCGGCGGAGACAGGCGCTACGTTCCCGCGCTGGCCAAAGCCGCCGTGGCGGCCGGGGCGCACGGCGTTTTCCTGGAATGCCACCCGGACCCGGACAAAGCCCTGTGTGACGGCCCCAACAGCTGGCCGTTGCATCAGTTGCCTGAGCTGCTGCGCGACCTTGCCGCCATTTGGAGCTTGAACGATGCCCGTTGAGCGTTCGCTTGAATTCGCCCGCATTCCCGAAGCGGTGCTGACCGCCGCGCGAAAGGTGGAACTGCTGATCGTGGATGTGGATGGCGTGATGACCGACGGCGGTTTATATTATGACGCGGCCGGCGGCGTTATCAAACGCTTTCATGTGCATGACGGGTTGGGCGTCGCCCTTGCCCGTCGCTGCGGGTTGAAGATAGCGGTCATTACTGGCCAGGATTCTCCGGCGGTGGCCGCGCGTATGCGCGATTTGAAAATAGAGGATTATTTCCCCGGTTTTATCGACAAGCGCGAAAGTTACGCCACCGTGCGCGAGCGCCACGGGCTTTTGCCGGAGCAGGTCGCGTATCTTGGAGATGACTGGGTTGATTTGCCCGTGATCTGTCAGGTGGGGCTGCCCTTGGCCGTTGCGGACGCGCAGCCGGAAGTGAAAGCCGCCGCGTTGCACGTGACAGCCGCCAAAGGCGGGCACGGCGCCGTGCGCGAAGCGATCTGCCTGATCTTACACAGCCGGAGGGTGCTTGATTCCGCCCTTGCCGGCTGGATGGAAACATATACCCAATGACGAAATCGCGTTTCTTTTTTGTCGCCTGCCTGCTCCTGCTTGTCGGGGGCGCCGCCTGGTATTATCTTTTCGGTACGTCGGATTTTGACCAGGCCAAAAAGAATTTGAAAGAAAGCGCACAGAACGCGGTACTCAGCAACGCGAAACCCGAAGACGTGGCCGCTCTTGCGGTCAAGGCCATCGAGATGAAACAGGGCGAACACGGCGTAGAGCTGTGGCGCCTGAAAGCCGAATGGGGCAACGTGCGCCAGGAAGGCGGCCTGCTGGAACTTAAAAAACCCAAATTCACGTATTTGATGCCGCCCGATAATGCGGAACTGCAAGTCACGTCGGAACAGGGCGAAGTCAACCAGACCACCAAGATCATTCGTTTTATTCAGTCGGTAGTGGTAACGCAAGGCAACAACACGCTGCGGGCGCCGATCATGGTTTATAATGGAACGGCAAAAACTCTGCTGTTTCCTCAAGGGGCGGAGTTCGACGGCCGCGGGGTGGAAGGAACGGCCGCCAATGCGCTGTGGCGCTTGAACGACCGGGTCATTGACGCGTCGGACGGAGTTGATATGACTTGGGAACGCGCAGTTGATTTGACGGCCGTTCCCCGGCAGCATCGCAACGGCACGAAACCGCACAGCAATTCGACCGCTCCGGCATCTTCTCCGGTCGCGCCATAAGGATACGACATGCGTCATACATATTACGGCCCTTTTTTCTCCGCCTTGCTGCTCATTTTCGCGTTGTCCGCGGCATCGCCCGCGCAGGCGGCGTCACCCGCCCCGGGCGGGAGCACGAGGATCACCTCTGAGCGCATGCAGTACGATGCGGCGGGACAGCGTGTGATATTTGAAGGCAAAGTGCATGTGACCCGCCCCGATTTTCAGTTGTGGTCTGAAAAGCTTACCGTGGTTCTGGAAAAAGAGAACAAAGCGGGCAACAGCGGCAAACGGCAGGGCAACGGTACGGCCCAGCCGACCCTTGGCGGCATGGAGGCCGGGCAGGTGGAGCGCATCATCGCTGAGCGCAACGTGCGCATGCAGCAGGGCGACAAATCAGGCACCTGCGGCAAGGCCACGTATATCGCCGCCGACGGCAGAATAATCATGGAACAGAACCCGGTGGTCAACGACGGCCCCAACCAGATAAGCGGGCAGGTCATCAACTATTATACCCGGGATAACCGCAGCGAAGTCATCGGCGGCGTGGACGTGCGCTTTACCACCGACGACAAGGACGACAAAGGGCGCACCACGCTCACCAACCCCAACCCCAAAAACGAGCAGCAGCCCGCCCACACCAAAGGGCTTAAACTCGGGACCGGCAAGCGGTAGGCTGCCATGAGCATTTTGAAAGGTGAAGGGCTGCGCAAGCGCTACGGCGACCGTGAGGTTGTGCGCGGGGTTTCGTTGCAAACCAGCCAGGGCGAGATCGTCGGCCTGCTGGGGCCCAACGGCGCGGGCAAGACCACGACGTTTTATATGTTGACCGGCATTCAAAAGCCTACATCCGGCGTGGTCACGTTGGATGACGTTGATATCGCCGATTGGCCTCTGCACGAGCGCGCCAGAGTGGGGCTGTCCTATCTGCCGCAAGAAAGTTCGGTCTTTCGCCGCCTTTCCGTCATGGACAATTTGCGTATTATTTTGGAGCACACCGGCCTTTCCAAAGAAGCGCAAAAGAAGAAAGCCTTTTCTTTGCTTGAAGAATTTCATATTTCCCATCTGGAAAAGTCGCTGGCCGCCCACCTTTCGGGGGGCGAGCGCCGCCGCCTGGAAATTGCCAGGGCCTTGATCCGCGAGCCCAAATTCGTGCTTCTGGACGAGCCGTTCGCGGGCATCGATCCTCTGGCGGTAGACGACATTCAGTCGCTGATCGTCGGTTTGAAAGACCGGGGCATCGGCATCCTGATTTCCGACCACAACGTTCGTGAAACCCTGCATATTTGCGACCGGGCGTATTTGATGCACGAGGGCATGGCCATAATGGAGGGCACCCCCGAAGCCATCGTTGCCGACCCCAAAGCCCGCCGCGTGTATTTAGGGGAAGATTTCTGCCTGTAAAACACAAAGGTTTTCAACCCCGTTCCGTATTCGTCCCGTTTTTTACGATCAGGCTGCATCCGCAAGGGGGCATCCTGATCCGCAAAAAGCGGGACAATTTTCTGTATTGTCCGGCGCTTGCTTTATGAGGCGAGATATGGCATGATTCTCGCATCAGGAATAAAGTATTCCTTGGCATACCTGATATTGGATGTGTGGTGCCCCTATGGCTTTAGAGCTTCGACAGCAACTGAAACTAGCCCAGCAGCTGGTCATGACGCCGCAGTTGCAGCAAGCCATCAAACTGCTGCAGCTTTCCCGCATAGAACTTTTGGAAACGGTGCAGCAGGAACTGCTGGAAAACCCCTTCCTGGAGGAAACCAACGCGGAAGAAGCACCCGCGCCGGAGGCGGAAGAGCGCCGCGCGACCGAAGAGGACGCCGACGGCTATACCAGCGAGGTTGCCCGCAACGCCGACTGGGAAGACTACATGGGGGAATTCGCCAGCACTTCGCGCCAGGCTTCGGGCCGGGAAGTCGAACTGCCGGAAGAAATGACTTCGTTTGAAGCGCGTTATTCGGTCAAACCTTCTTTGGAAGGGCATCTTACCTGGCAATTGCGCCTTTCCCGCTTGACTGAAAAGCAAATGGACATCGGCGAAGCCATTATCGGCAACCTGTCTTCGTCAGGTTATCTGCAGGCCGGCGTCGATGAAGTTGCCGCGCTTGCGGGGGGCGTCGACATTGCCGAGGTCGAAGAGGTTCTGCACGCGATACAGCGGTTTGACCCTGTCGGGGTAGCCGCCAGAACTCCGCAAGAATGCCTGATGGTGCAACTTGAGGTGCTGAAATACGACAGAGACCCCATTTTGGCGTCTTTGGTGCGTGAGCACTTGGAAGATCTGGAAGCCAAGCGCTACAAGCCCTTGATGCGCAAGTTCCAACTTTCTCCCGAAGATCTGCGCGAGTACCTTGATATTATTCAATCACTCGACCCCATGCCCGGCGCAAGCTACGGCGGGGGCGACCCCTCGTATGTTTCGCCCGACGTCTTCGTCTATTATTTTGATGGTGATTTCGTGGTGGTGCTTAATGAAGACGGGCTGCCGCAACTGCATCTTTCGTCGCTGTATGATGAAAGCCTGGTTGTGAAATCCGATGCGGAAAAAGAATATTTTCAAGACAAGATGCGCGCGGCATCCTGGCTGATCAAAAGCCTGTATCAACGCCAGCGTACCCTGTACAAAGTGGTTGAAAGCATCGTCAAACACCAGCGCGCTTTCTTTGAAGAAGGGGTGTCCAAGTTGCGGCCCCTGATCCTTAAAGACATCGCTGACGACATCAGCATGCACGAATCAACCGTCAGTCGGATCACATCAAATAAATATGTGGCCACGCCGCACGGTATATTTGAATTAAAGTTTTTCTTTAATAGTGCGTTGTCTCTTGATGACGGCTCTGAAGTGGGCTCCGAGAGCGTCAAAGCACTTCTAAAAAAACTTATCAGCGAAGAAGACGCCAAAGACCCCCTCAGCGACGAGCGATTGGGGGAAATACTCAAGGATATCCTGAAAGTGAACATCGCGCGGCGCACGGTGGCAAAATATCGTACGGCGCTAAATATTCCTTCCTCTTCCAAACGCAGAAGTATATTTTAGGTATGCTGGCCTCTGAATAAGGGCGACGGAAACCAGGAGGAACATATGAACATTGCTTTTGCTTTCAAGAACTTCGAACCTTCCGACCACCTCAAAAAATATGCCCGGCGGCGCTTTGAAAAATTGGGCCGCTTTCTGCACAAATCAGAGAACGTTGAAATGACGGTCAATCTGAGCGTCGACAAATTCCGTCATAAGGCGGAGGTGCAGTTCGCGGGAGACAATATCAACTTGAGCGCGGTGGAGCAGTCTGAAGACATGTACGCTACCGTGGACATGATACTGGACAAGATTGAAGCTCAGCTTAAAAAGCACATGGAAAAGATGAAAGAAAAGCGCCGGGGCGGCCGCGCCGACGAACACGCTTTTGTTTACAACACTATGCTTGAAGGGCGCGAGCGCACCATTATCGGCATGGAAGACAAATTTTCACCCAAGCCGTTGCACCTGGATGAAGCGGCTTTGCAGTTGGAGCAGCGCCGTGACGACGTGTTCATGGTTTTTCTGAATGCGGAATCCAGCCGCATCAATGTGCTGTATCGCCGTAAAGACGGTGACTTCGGGGTGATTGACACAGGCCGGTAAACCCATGCGTCTTGCGGATTATCTTTGGCGGGACGGCGTTATCGCCGATTTGGCCGCCACGGAAAAATATGCTGTTCTGCCTGAGCTCGCATCTCCGGCTTTGATCCTGAACCCCGCGCTTGGCGCGGACCGGGTCCTGACGGTCTTGCGTGATAGAGAACAACTGGGTTCCACAGCCGTGGGGGATGGACTGGCCATTCCCCACGGCAAATTGCCGGGTCTTGACCGCATGATCCTCACCTTCGGCAGAAGCGGCAAGGGCATTGATTTCGGCGCGCCGGACGGCAAGCCCTGCCACCTCTTTTTTATGGTCCTTGCCGCCGATGGGGCGGCGGGACAGCATCTGGGGCTGCTCGGGCTTATTGCCCGTTTGGGTAGAGATGCCGCGTTTCGAACTTGTGTCATGCAGGCGGAAGGCGCGGCGGAAATTTGGAGCATATTGGCCGCCGTGTAAGGATATGCCATGAATCGTCCCGCTTCCCGACTTTCCAGCGCTTCAGAGCCGCGCGTTGATTTTCCGGTTATTTTTGTGGCCGGTCTTTCCGGCGCGGGCAAAAGCACGGTTCTGAACGTGTTTGAGGATATGCGTTTTTTTACCATGGACGGCCTGCCGGCGACTTTGATTCACGGCGTCGCCACGGCTCTGAACCACGAAAGCCTGCCGCATTGCAACGGGCTGGTGATAGGGGTCAATCTGCTGCAGCCCGATTCCGCGCAGGTCTGCGATGAGGCTGTTATTGCGTTGGGAAAAATGGGCATCGTCCCGCGTATTCTGTTTGTGGAAGCCAAACCTCCGGTCCTGATGCGGCGTTATGCCGAGACCCGGCGCCCCCATCCGCTGGAAAGCGAGGGCCTGGGGCTGGAACAGGCGCTGGAAGAAGAGCGCGGCCGACTGGGCCAACTGCGCGAGCGCGCGGACCTGGTGATCGATACTTCCGACTATTCCATTCACGACTTGCGCCGGGTCATTCAAGGCAAGTGGCGTTCCTTGCGCGCAAGCGTCCACTCGCTGAAAGTGCACCTTATTTCTTTCGGTTTCAAATACGGTACGCCGTCCGAAGCGGATATGGTTTTCGACCTGCGCTTTTTGCCCAACCCCTATTTCGTGCCGGAACTGAAGCTTTTTTCCGGCCTGGACGAACCCGTTGCGCGGTATGTGCTGGAACAGGAGCCCGGAGCCGGTTTTTTGGCGCGGCTGCGTGATTTCATGCAATACCTGTTGCCCATGTATGAAAGCGAAGGCCGTTATCGCATTACTATAGCCATAGGCTGCACCGGCGGGCGGCACCGCTCCGTCGCCATGACTCAGGCATTGGGCGAGGCTTTGAAAAAACAAGAATTTGCGATATCCACAGAACACAGACACCTTGAGTTAGGCTAGAAAAGAGAGGGATTCATGGCCAAATCAGAACCCGCGCCGCAGCAAACGGTAGGGGTTATTCTGGTAACCCATGTGGACTACGGCGCCGGGCTGTTGCGGGCGGCGGAAACTATATTGGGCCCGTTGCAGGACTGCTCGTCCATTCAGGTGGATGCCGCCCTTGACGTGGCCGAGACCGTGGCCAGGCTGAAAGAAGCTGTTTCACTGCTGGATCACGGCAAGGGTGTGATTGTTCTGACGGACATGTTCGGCGGCACCCCGACGAATCTCAGCCTTTCGCTTTTGGGCGCCGGGCAGATAGAAGTGGTGACCGGCGTCAATCTGCCCATGCTGCTCAAAGTTTTCGAGAGCAGACAAACCGATTTGCAGAACCTGGCGGAACTGGCGCTGGATGCCGGCCGCAAGGGCATCGTTTCCGCCGGGGGCATTTTGCGCGCCAAGGTGAAGGCCGAATAATGATTTGGTACCGGGTGGACAACAGGCTGATTCACGGCCAGATAATAGAGGCGTGGCTGCCTTATACCGGGGCTACCCGCCTGGTCGTGGGCAACAATGCCCTGGCTGCGGATACGCTGCAACAGCAGATTATGCTGTTGGCCGTGCCCGCCCGGATCCATGTGGATTTTATTACTCCGGCTGAAGTACAGGCGGCGGTGCGCCGCAGTGAAGCGCTTGGGGAAAAAACGCTTGTGCTTTTCGCTACCTGCGCGGACGCCAAAACCGCGCATGATACCGGCGTGCGGTTTACGGTGCTCAATATCGGCAACATGCACTACGCGCCGGGGAAGAAGCAGATTTGCCCGCATGTGGCGTTATCGGAAGAAGATACCATCTGCCTGCACACTTTTGCCGACAACGACATTGTTCTTGATTTTCGATGCGTGCCGAATGATACCGGGCACGTAAGGGATTGGTGATGAGTACTTTCCCGGATGCAAGCCAGGTCGTATTTCCCGCTTTTTTTTTGCCCTGCTGGGGCTGACCCGTTTCAGCGTCAACCTCGGCTTTTTCGACCGCCCGATCGTAATCGGGTTCATCTGGGGGGCCATAACCGGCGACATGGCACTGCCGTTGGCCCTGGCTCTTTTTTATGAACTGTTCTGGCTGGACCTTTTCGCGGCGGGCACCTATGTGCCGCCCAACGCGCTTTTTCCTTTGCTCACGGTATTGACTCTGGCCGGAGCCCAGCCGGACCCGACCGCCGCCACGCTGATCGGCCCGGTTCTGCTGACCTTGCCGCTTGCCCGTCTGGGTTCGCACCTGGAAGAGCGCCACAGGGTTTGGCAGGCCGCCGGGTATGGCCGGGTGCTGGCGCAGCACCGAACGCTTGTTTCACCGGAAGGGGCGGCCGCATGGGCCATAGGTCTTTCGCTGCTACAGCTTTTTACTTTATATTTTTGCGTGTTTTTCGGCGTGACCTATCTTTGCCTGCTTGCTGCGGATATCGTGACAGTGTGGCAAAAAAGCCCTCCGGCGGTTGCGGGGGCGAGTTGGGCCGTTCTTTGGGGGATCGGGGCGATCGGCGGGCTTTTGGCCTTGCGCATCCGCCGCGCGTATCTGGCTTTCGGCTTCGGCTGCGCGGCTGTCGCGGCGGCGGCTTTGTTCTGATGAGCTTTTTGCTCAGCCGTCTTTAAAACTCCAGAGCTTGTAGCCGAAATAGTTGCCCAGGGCGATGGCGGGCAGGGTCACCGCGTAGGCGATGATGCGGCCCCAGCCCAAATAGACGAAAAGTTTCATGGCCAAAAGCCCCAGCGCAAGCCCCAGCGCGTTGACCGTCACAAAACGGATCAACGAGCCGGGGCCTTTGCTTTTGGCCTGAAATACCCAGGTTTTGTTGCCGCAATAGCTGAAGGCGCAAGCCACAGCCCACGAGGCGACCCTGGCAGCGGGCAGGGGCAGCACGAAACTTGCGGGCAGATAGACGCAAAAATCCACAAGGGTGTTGGCAAGGCCCACGCAGCAAAACTGCACGAACTCCACATGGTCGAAATAGCGCGCGCCGAAAATGCGCGAACCGATATTAAGAAAGGGCGCAAGCAGCACGGCCAGCTTGCGGACAAGCGCCGGTGGCGTCTTTTTTTCACCGGTCACGCGGCCGGTCCGTCAAAGGTGACGAGCGCGTGCCCGCGAAAACAGTTGCCTGTCAGATTGCGCCTAATGAAGCGGAGCGAAGCCTTTTCAGCCGCGCACATGCCCTCGACGTCCTTACGGCTCATAGTCAGAACCGGGTTGCTGTCGCGGGTGCTTTTATACAGGCTGTGGTTGCCGGAAAACGCCTCGCGGGCCTTGTCGAAAAACATGCCGGAAAGCAGCCCCCCCAGCAGTACGCCCGAGATGTCTTTGATCAGGTTGTAATCTATAAGCAGGTCCGCGATGAGCATGCGGCACCCCGGGGCGGCGACCTTTTTCGCGTTGCGGATCAGCGCGTGCAGCTCGTCCAGTGACTTGTAGTATTGCACCACGCTGACGCAGAGTATGCGGGTCACGTTTTTCAGGGGCAGGGTATCCACAGCAAGATAGTCGTCAAGCGGCAGTTCTTGAAAACGCAGGTTGCTTACGGCGCTATACCGGGCGGCGGCTTCCGCGACGCAGGCGGCGGAGGTGTCCACCCCCAAACCTTCCTTGATATGAGGCGCCAGGGCGGCAAGCACGTGCCCTTTGCCGCAGCCTATGTCCAGCACCACGTCCTCGGGGCCGAAAGGAATCTCGCGCATGACCTGGCGAGCGAAAAAATCCGCCTGTTTTTTCCAGAACTCTCCAGACATGGTGTCCTTGTGGTTCCAATAGTCTATCCAGTTAGCCATCGCGTTTCTCCGGCATCAGAAGGCTTTAAAACTGACCACGGCGATGCCGTCCGCGGTCTGTTCCAGGCTATACACGGGGGTGTCGATATAGGGCGAGAGCGTTTCATCCGGCCTGAGAGGGCGCCCAGGCCGCACATAGACGCCGTATATTTTTAATTGTTCATAGCCCCAACGCCAACTGCGCGTCAGCGGCACGGAAACCATGCGGCCGAGCAAAGGGTAACGCCGGGCGGGGACGATGGTCAACGGCGTCTGACCTACGCTGCCTTTAAATATCACAGTGGTGGAATCGGTTTCCGCAATGAACCGTGAAAGCCCTTGAGCCATGAAGGCGATGCGGCTGCGTTCCCAGTTGTTTTGCGCGGCCAGCAAGTTGCCGTAGACTTGGGCGAAAATGACAAGTTGCAGGCAGACGAAAATCTGAAGCCCGCAAAGCAGGAATTTAAAGCCTTTGCGGGTGATGGTGCCGTGCAGCGCAAGCAGCATCAGCGATATGATGACGCCGAAGCCGCACAGGGTGCGCGGAGACCAGACAGGATCCTGCAAAATGATTTGGACCCCGAGGGGGCTCAGCAGAAAGCAGAGCAGCAAGGGAAAAAGAAGGAACAGGCGGAAAACGGAAGCAGGACCCGTGTGGCGAAGGCTGCGCGCCCAGCGGCCCGCAAGAAATAGCGTGAACCACCCCAGCGTCGCCAGCAGCAGCCAGCCAAGGCCGTTGCCGCCCCAGTCCGTGCGCAGCATGGTTGCGTACGCGGCGCAATTGTCAAAAATTTCGCGGGGCAGGCAATGCAAAGGCGGCACCACGCTGTGCATGGAAATATAATCGGCGTACTGGGCCTTGCGGAACCAGAACGAAGCCTGCGCCGCATAGGCGCCCGTCGCCACGAAAAAAGGCAGCGCCAGTGTGAAAAGGGTGCGGACAAGGCCGGCGCTCTTTTTACGTGAAACGAGGCGGGTCATCAGGATATACCCGCTGACGCTGAGATAGGCGCCAAGCGTCGCCTGGTAAATGGATGCGCTGCTGAAAAGGCAAAGCACGGCAGTGATGAAAAAAATTCTGGGGTGTCGGCGGAAAAAAAGGAAGGGCACAATGGCCAGCAGCATGGCCAGCGCCATTTGCGGGGCGTCGAATTTATATGAAAGGTTTTCCAGGCCGTAGGGCGAAAGGCCCAGCGGCACCGTGGCCAGCAGCGCCCAGATGGTGGGCTGCACTCGAAGCGCCACGCACAAACACAAAGAGGCGGCGGCAAGAAAAGCCGCGGCGAGTATCTGCGTGAAGGGAGAGGCGTCGACCGTGCCGCTGCCGAGATAGAAAATCCAGGAAAAAAGCTCGGCCATAGGGCGGGCGGCCACAAACCAGTCGGCATAGCCGTAAAGCGCGCGGCCGATGTCGTCAAGGTACAGGCGATTGGCCCGCAGTATGGAAAAGATGCCCAGGCAATACAGGGCCAGCAGGATAAAAAAAGCGCGCAGCAGGCGGCGTTTTTTTTCCGCGTGGCTGCAGGGGGGCGCTGTGGTCATACGTTCTCTCAATGCCGATGACGAATGAGTGCTGGCTTATAGCAGTTTTGTTTTTCAAACGCCAGCACAAAAGCCGTGTATGCGTTGACAAGCCTGATTCGGCGGTCTATAGACATTCGTTCGTTTCGTCTTCTTGCGTCCGCAAGCCGAAGCTGCTTCAGGATCCGGCGCGGGCGCGTTATTCACAGTACGCAACTATTCGAGAGTGAAGGAGTAAGAACATGGCAACGTTAGGCCTTTTGTTCGCGCTGGCCTGCGCGGGGTTCGCGATCTATTACGGCATGCAGTCCAGTAAGGAAATTCTGGACCTGCCGGATGGCGATGATCGCATGCGCGAAATCGCCGGAGCCATTCAGGAAGGCGCAAGCGCCTATCTGAAACGGCAGTACACAACCATCGCCATGGTGGGCGCGGCACTCTTTATGCTGCTTTGGGTTGCCCTGGGGTTCGGCACCGCTTTCGGTTTCGCCCTGGGCGCGGCTCTTTCGGGCGCGGCCGGGTTCGTGGGTATGAACGTGTCGGTGCGGGCCAACGTGCGCACGACCGAAGCGGCCAAAGACGGCCTTTCTTCCGCACTGGACGTCGCCTTCAAGGGCGGCGCCATCACCGGCTTTTTGGTTGTGGGCCTCGGGCTTGCGGGCGTTGCCGGCTACTACTTCCTTCTGAATCTGTTCAGCGGCTCCACCCCGCCCGTTGAAGTGATCAAGCCCCTGGTCGGCCTCGGCTTCGGCGGTTCCTTGATCTCCATTTTCGCGCGTCTCGGCGGCGGCATCTTCACTAAAGGCGCCGACGTGGGCGCCGACCTCGTGGGCAAGGTTGAAGCGGGCATTCCTGAAGACGACCCCAGAAACCCCGCCGTCATCGCCGACAACGTGGGCGACAACGTGGGCGACTGCGCCGGTATGGCCGCTGACCTTTTTGAAACCTACGCCGTGACCATCATCGCCACCATGTTGCTGGGCGCGCTGATGATCAAAGGCGCGGAAACGCGGGCCATTGCCTATCCCCTCGTGCTGGGTGGCTTTTCCATAATCGCTTCCGTCATCGGTTGCCGTTTCGTGAAAGTCGAAGGCGACGGCAAAATCATGAAAGCCCTGTACAAAGGCCTGATCGTGGCCGGCGTTATCGCGGTCTTTGGGTTTTACCCCATCACCGTGCTGTTCATGCCGGGTGACGCGCTGCAAGCCTCCATGGGCATTTCTTCCGGCGCGCATGCCCGTTTGTACGGCTCCGCCCTGATGGGCCTGGTGCTGACCGGCCTGATGGTCTGGATCACCGAATACTACACCGCCACGGAATATAAGCCCGTGCAGTACCTGGCCGAATCTTCCCAGACCGGCCATGCCACCAACATCATCGCGGGCCTTGCCCTGTCCATGCGTTCCACGGCTCTGCCCGTGCTGGCCGTGTGCTTCAGCATTTATGCGGCCTACAGCATGGCCGGGATTTACGGCATAGCCATCGCCGCCACCTCCATGCTGTCCATGACGGGCATCATCGTGGCCATTGACGCTTACGGCCCCATCACCGACAACGCGGGCGGCATCGCCGAAATGGCTGAACTGCCCGATTCCGTGCGCGCCGTGACCGACCCCCTGGACGCGGTGGGCAACACCACCAAGGCCGTGACCAAAGGCTATGCCATCGGTTCCGCCGGTCTTGCCGCTCTGGTGCTTTTTGCCGACTATACCCACGCTCTTGAAGCGGCTGGCCGCAAAATAAGCTTTGATCTGTCCAACCCGGCCGTGATCATCGGCTTGTTCATCGGCGGCATGGTGCCTTACATCTTCGGCGCCATGGCCATGGAAGCCGTGGGCCGCGCCGCCAGTTCCGTGGTGAACGAAGTGCGCCGCCAGTTCCGCGAGATCCCCGGCATCATGGAGCGCACGGCGAAGCCCGACTATTCGCGCACTGTGGATATGCTGACTCAGGCCGCCATTAAAGAAATGGTCGTGCCGTCTCTGCTGCCCGTGCTGGTTCCCGTGCTGGTGGGCCTTGTGCTGCGCTGGCTGATGGGCCCCGACGCCGGCGTGCAGGCCCTGGGCGGCGTGCTGATGGGTTCCATCGTCACCGGTATCTTTGTGGCCGTTTCCATGACCACTGGCGGCGGCGCCTGGGATAACGCCAAGAAATACATCGAAGACAACCATTACGGCGGCAAAGGCTCCGACACGCATAAAGCCGCCGTTACCGGCGACACCGTAGGCGACCCCTACAAAGATACGGCCGGCCCCGCCATCAACCCCCTGATCAAGATCATCAACATTGTGGCCCTGCTTATCGTGCCCCTGTTGGTTTAGATTTAGATAGAGGACATATGTTACGCCGGAATTCGCAATGCGGATTCCGGCGTATTTTATATTGTAGATTATGTTTATATTAAATAGCCTATACGATGCGTTATAGTATAAATTTTTTTTATTGTATGTACATTTTCATGTTTGTGCATTATTAAATGGAGAGATTTTTACCAGAGAGGAAAAACTGCGGAAAATGAAAACTATGTCACTGAAATTGCCGCTATAGCTGCAAACATCAGTGACGCTCCTTTTGAAAAATCATTGCCCGTATAAAGCTGTTGCGCGGAATGGGAAGTCTAAAGGAGTGAATATGGAAACTAGCCATAACGCCAACACCGCACGCGGCCGTTTTCCCCTATGGGTTCAGATCCTTATTGGACTGGTAGTCGGCGCCGTCATCGGTTTTGCCTGGCCGGCTCTGGGGGTGCAACTGCAACCCGTGGGTACGCTGTTCATCAAGGCCATTAAAATGGTGGTCATGCCCCTGGTTTTTTCCGCCGTAACCCTGGGCATCTACAAAATGGGTTCTGATTTGAAGCAGCTGGGAAAACTCGGCGGTCTGGCTTTTCTCTGGTTTTATGCCGCCACTGCTTTTTCCGTGATTCTGGGCATAGCGCTCAGCCTCATTTTTCATCCCGGCGCGGGGGTCAACCTGGCCACGGCGGCCGGAACAACGCTTCCCACCAACCTTGCCACGCATATCAACTGGACCAAGTTTATTCTGGATCTGGTGCCGGATAACATTGTCTCGGCCATGGCGCAGCAGCATATTATCCCGACCCTGGTCTTCGCTATCTGTTTCGGGCTGTGCCTGGGCGGCCTCAAGGAAAAGGCGAAACCCGTGGTCGACGTGCTTGAGACCATCATGAATTCCATGTTTTCACTGACGCACGGCATCATTACCGTCTCCCCCGTAGCGGTGGCCGGCATCATGGCGTGGGTCTTCGCATCCCAGGGCATAAAAGTGCTGATCGCCATGGCCAAGATTATTGGGCTTATGTATCTCGGCCTGTTTATCATCGCGCTTGTTTTTTTGGTTCTGGTGAAGGCGCTCGGCGAAAGTCCCATCGCCACGTTGAAAAAGGTCATGGAACCCCTGCTGCTGGCCTTTACCACCTGCTCTTCGGAAGTGACGCTGCCCGTGCATATGGGAATTCTGGAACGGGCCGGCATTCCCAACAAGATCGTTTCTTTCGTCATCCCGCTGGGCTACAGTTTCAATCTGGACGGCGCGGCCTTGTATCAATCCCTGTGCGTCTGCTTTCTGGCCCAGGCCTATGGGCTGCACCTTGATCTGGCGTCCATTCTGACCATCCTGCTGACGACCCTGATCGCCAACAAAGGCACGGCCAACGTGCCCGCCGCTTCGCTGGTGGTGCTGGCGGTCATCATGGGGTCTTTGGGCCTGCCGCTTGAAGCCATAGGCATTCTGGTCGGCATTGACCGCTTTATGGACATGGGGCGGACCACCATCAACGTGTTCGGCAATACCATAGCGGCATTGTTGCTGTACAAAGTGGGCGGCAAGTATTTGGACGATGTGGATATCGACACGACAACCAAGGAAGCGCACGCGTAACGGCGGAGTGTTTTTGAAAAATCAGGACGGTTCTTGTACGGGGCTGTCCTGATTTTTTTTCAACGCCTGTGCGCGCAGCTCACGCAGTTTGGTGGCGGAGGCTGCGCCTTGGTTGTGAAAAGCCGAGGGCAGGCTGACGGACAGCATGGTTTTCAGCTCCTGTTCCGCAAGAGCGGCAAGGCGTTCATCCTGCGCGTCGGCGGCGGCCACGGCAAAAAACGGCGCGAACAGGCGGGCCGCATGCAGCGTGTGCAAAAGGTCCACTCTGGTGCCGGGGCGCAGGGCGGCGTAGTTGGCGGCCTTCATATGCAGGCGCGCGGCCAGCATGCCGGCTTTTTCCCAGCGTGAGGGCATGCGCAGGCGGCGGGCCAGGGTGCGCGCCGCCTCTTCGCCGCGTTTTTCATGGCCGATGTGCCGAGGCAACTCTTCCAGCGGGGTCGCAACTTTACCGAGGTCGTGGCACAGGGCCATCCAGGCCGCCAAAGCCTTGTCTTCAGGTGATAGATTGGCGGCATGGACAACGGTTTTTTCGATGACATGCAGTGTATGGGAAAAGACGGTATCCGTGCCGTGGTGGGCGGTGGGACCGGCGGGCACGGAGCGGGCGGCTTCAAGCTCCGTAAACCAGGGGCAAAGGGCTTCGGTTTCTGCCAGCAAGGTCGGGAACAGGGCAGGGCGCGTGCCGCTCATGGCCTTTATGCACTCGTTGCCGACGCGCTCGGCCGCAAGATAGGCCAGGCCGCCTGAGGCGGCTGTCGCGCGCATCAAGCGCAGGGTTTCGGAAAATACGCGAAAGTCGGGCAAGGTGGCGGCAAAGCGCGCGGCGCGAAAGACGCGAGCCGGGTCATCTTCAAACGCGGCCGGGGATGCGTGCCGGATAATGCCTGCCTGCAGATCGGCGAAGGTCTGGGGCAGAGCGTACAGGCGTCCTTCCGGGTCAAGGGCCAGGGCGTTGATGGTAAAGTCGCGCAGTTGCAGGTCCGCGGCCAGGCTGCCGCCGCGCAGGGGAACGGTGTCGCGGCCTTCAGAGATATAGACCGGGTGCGCTTTGCCCACCTTGCGCGCGTTTTCGCTTCGCTGTAAAAAAACGCTGACCGGGCCGTCGAAGGCCACGTCGAACTCGTGGGGCGCGAGGCCCAAAAGCAGGTCGCGGACCGCGCCGCCCACAAGATAATAGCGCATACCTCTGCATAGCAGATATGGCGGGCGAGGCAAAGATGCAGGAAATACCCGGGTGTGAAGCTCCCGCTTTTTGGGTCGAGCATTGCTCTTCAACCTTTGATGCGGCCTGGGAGCTTGTGGGCCAAGGGCGTCTGCCTGTCTGGGGGGCGGTGCTGGCAGGCTCGCAACACGCGGGCAGAGGCCAGGTCAGGCGTCCCTGGATATCGCCGCCAGGCAATTTATATGCCTCCTTCGTGCTGCCCGGCGCGCTGGCCGCTTTGGGCGACATGGCTTCTCTGGCCACGGGCTATCTGGTCGCGCGGGCGCTTGGCGCGTGCGGCGTTCCGGCGCTGTTGAAATGGCCCAATGACATTTTGCTGGAAACGCCCGGCCGTGAGGAGCGGCAGGGCAAAGCGGGCGGCATCTTGCTGGAGGAACGGCAGGGATCTTTGCTGGCCGGTCTGGGGCTTAACCTGCTCCATGCGCCGCCGCCGGAGAGTTTGCGGCAGGATCATGCGGCCCCGGCGGCCTCCCTTGCCGCCTACGGGTTCACCCCGCGCGAACTGTGGCCGGTTTTACTGCGTCACATGCGTGAAGTGTGCGCGGAGCGGATCGCCGGCCGGCAACCGGAACATATCCGCCCCTTTCTGGAAGATGTTTTGGCCTGGAAGGGCCGTTTCGTTTCGGCGCACGATGCGAACGAGGAGGTTCGGGGGGTGCTTGCGGGGCTTGATGATACCGGCCGCCTGCTCATCAAGGCGGAAAGCGGCGGGATTCGGGTTGTGGAATCCGGCAGCCTGCGCTGCATATGAAAAAGCCCCCGGACTTCCAGGGGCTTGAGCAATCTGGGCCTGGCGCCGTGTTCAGCGGCGCTTTTTCTTATCCTTAACAGCGGGTTTCTTTTTGCTGTCCGCTCTGGGTGCGGCTTTGGCGCCTTGCGTTCCGGTTTCCGCCGGGGGCTGCGAGGGCGGGGTGCTGAGCGCCGGGGTGGGCATGCCCGCGGCTGCCAGGCGGTCCACAACGTTGTCGCGAATCCAGTGGCCGTCCAGCCACTCCATGGGCGACACTTCCAGGCCGGAGAGCAGAATGCCGAAGTGCAGGTGATCGCCCACCGCCATGCCCGTGGCGCCGGTATGGCCGATAACTTCGCCACGGCTGATTTTTTGCCCGACGCTGACTTGATAGTCGGTCAGGTGCGAATACAGGCTTTGCAGGCCCAGGCCGTGGTCGATGACCACCATGTTGCCGTAAATACCGAGATTTCCCGCAAACACGACCACGCCCGCGTTGCCCGCCGGAACGGGACTTTGCGCCAGGGATGCCAGGTCAAGGCCCAGGTGCGTGGCCTGCACCGGCTGCTTTTGCCCGTTGTAAACGTAGGTGCGGTGATCGCCAAAACGCGCTCTGGTCGCGCCGTTGGGCAAAGCCAGGAAAAAGTCCTGCCACAGCATGGAGGCATCGCTTTGCTTGCCGATGCGCATCAAAGCGTCGGCGTTGGATTTACGCAACTCGCCGTTGACCTTGTTGAACAGCTCTATGGCGGAAGTGGTGCCGGGCACCTGGGGTTCGAAATCGGGCATCTTGTCTTGCAGCAGCCTGTCGCTGACGTTGACGGTATCCTGCTGGAAGTTTTGGTTGATGCGGTTGATCTGTAGCCGGGAAGAGGCAGTGTTGCCCGCGAGATCAATGGCGCTGAGCTCGGGCTGGTATTGCTGCACCGTCATGTAATAGGGGAAAGCGAAAAAGCAGATGTAGTCCCCGTTGGGCTGTTTGAAGCCGGGAAAGAAAAGGTCGCCGACCTTGACGCCCGAGCGCTCGACCTCTTTGGTCAGCGAATAGACCACGCAGCCGGTTCCGCCACGGCGTACATAGGGCGGCTGGGTTTTCACGCTGAACCGGGGCGGGGTCGTGTCCATGCGCATGGCAAAGCTGCGGGTATGGGTGTTGCCTTTGCCGAACCCGGCAAATGAGCTGTCCGTCGCGCTGATCTCGAGGGCGAAAGCGCCGTCGCGCAGGCCGGTATCCGTCAGCGCAAAAGAGAGCTGCTGCTCGGACGCTTTGTTGCTGAACTCCTGCTTCGCCAACACCTGCACCTGCATGCCCCGGCGCACGGCCACGGTAATGGCTTTCACGGGAGATTTGGCGTCAACGGCCGTTACCGTGAATTTCTGGCCGGGCGAGACCCGTTCCGTTTCCGGCGAAAGGGTAATCTGCGGCGGATCGGTGTCTTTAAACAGCAGATACCCGCCGCCGCCGATGATGCCGAGGATAAGAAGAAGAAACACGATTGCCGGTAAACTTGAAGAACGCGCCATGATATTCACCTTAAACTATAATAACGTTGCAGCCGGTTTTTTCTGGCATAGTTCGGCGCACAGTTCAAGGGCTAATCCCTTGTCAGGTTGACTTGCCGCCGAAAATCTGTTTTCCAGGCAGCAATGCCGTTTGATTCGCGGCAGGCGGGGAGCGCATGTACGATATTTACCAAAAAAGCAGGGACCGGATGGTCAGGGAGCAGTTGATTCCCCGCGGTATTGTCGATGAAGCCGTGCTGCGCGCCATGGGCACCGTGCCCCGACATTTGTTTGTTGACGGCGCGTTGCGGGCCAGGGCGTACGAAGATTGTCCCCTGCCGTTGATAGACCGCAATCAGACCATTTCGCAGCCCTATGTCGTGGCCTTGATGTCCCAAATGCTTGATGCGAAACCGGGCATGCGGGTGCTTGAAGTGGGCACCGGATCCGGGTATCAGGCGGCGGTTCTGGACGCCATGGGGCTTGACGTGCATTCCATCGAATGCGTCAAAGAGCTATACTTCCGCGTCAGCAAGCTGCTTATGGACTTGCGCTATCGCGGCATCCGCCTCAGATTGGGCGACGGCACCTTGGGCTGGCCCGAAGCGGGGCCCTTTGACCGCATCATAGTGACGGCGGGCGGCCCGGAAATCCCCGCGCCCTTGATGGAACAATTGGCTGACGACGGCATTCTCATCATCCCCGTCGGCGCGGACAAACGCACCCAGCAACTGGCGCTGGTGCGCAAGACGGGTGGGCGCATTTATATTGAAAAAAAAGACCGGGTGGCTTTCGTGGATTTGGTCGGCCGCCACGGCTGGCAAGGATAACCATGTCTGACTGTTCATCAAAAAATCAGTGCGGCGAAAGCGCCGCCTGTTCCTCTTGTTCTTCGCGGCAGCTTCAGCCTTTGGCTGCCAAACGGGCTTCTTTGCAAGATGAGGCCATTGCCGCCACGGTGCGCCGCATTCGTAAAGTGCTTTTCGTCATCAGCGGCAAGGGCGGTGTGGGCAAAAGCGCCGTAACGGTCAATTTGGCGGCGGTTTTGGCCAACCGGGGATACCGGGTGGGCATTCTGGACGTGGATATGCACGGCCCCAGCGTGCCCGGCATGTTGGGGTTGAAAGAGCATTTATCCGTCCGCGGCGACGGGGCCGTGCTGACGCCGGCCCGGTATAACGACAAAATTTCCGTGGTTTCTATGGATTCTTTGCTTGAAGACCGCGATACCGCGATTATTTGGCGCGGGCCCAAAAAAAATGCAGCCATCCGCCAGTTTGTCAGCGGGGTGGCTTGGGGCGACCTTGATTTTTTGCTCATCGACTCACCTCCCGGCACGGGGGATGAACACCTTGCCGTGCTGCAAACCATTCCGGGGGCGTTATGCCTTATGGTGACGACGCCGCAAGAGACCTCGCTGGCCGATGTGCGCAAGGCCTTTCATTTTTTACGCCGCGTCAACGCGAGCGTGCTGGGGCTGGCGGAAAACATGAGCGGCCTTACCTGTCCGCATTGCGGTGGCAGCATTGACCTGTTCACCACCGGCGGCGGCGAGGAGCTTGCCCGCAAGCAAGGGGTGCCGTTTTTGGGCCGCATTCCTATAGACCCGGCTATGGTGGTGGCGGGAGACAGGGCGGTGCCGGTCGTTGACTTGCCGGGTGATTTTCCTGCGAAATCCGCATTTGACGCGCTGGCTACTGCTGTAGTCGCCGCGGCGGGAGCCGAAGGGTAAGAAGCGGCGGGGGATCGTTTTCCCGGATTGCGAAGTTTGCCGTCATGACGTAGTATCAAGATTCTGTTTTTTATCGTGCCGTGGCGCGACGTTTTTTGTTCTGTTTTTATGAGGCAACGCTATGGGTTTGTTGAATCTTCCCAATAAAATAACCCTCAGCCGCATTCTGGCTGTGCCGGTAATCGTGGCGCTGCTGTATTATGAAAGCAGAATGACTTGCCTGTTGGCCACCATCGGGTTCATGCTCGCTTCCGCAACGGACATGCTCGACGGCCATATTGCCCGCCGTTCGGGCATGATCACCAGTTTCGGCAAATTTCTCGACCCATTGGCAGACAAAGTGCTCATCTCGTCCGTGTTGATCATTCTGGTCAAACTGGGCTGGGTCAATGCCTGGATCGCTATTGTCATCATCTGCCGTGACCTTGTCATCACCGGTCTTCGGGCCATCGCTGTGGACGAAGGCATGGTCATGGCGGCCGACACCTTCGGCAAATGGAAGACCATCATGCAGATGATGGCGCTTGTGCCCATAATGCTGCACTATCCGTGGCTGGGGTTTAACCCGGCGCCCCTGGGGCAGTTTTTGCTTTACATAGCCCTTGCGCTCACGGTATTTTCCGGAGGGAATTATTTCTATACCTTTTATCGGTTTTGGGCCTTGCGGCAGGATGAGAAAAAGGTTGCCGGCTGAGCGCGGCACCACGCCGGGAAAGGATATTATGAACGACACCCCGCGTTTGCATGACCGGTTGCGCAGCTGCCTGCAGGCGATACTTGAACTTGAGGCGGATCTGGAGCGGACGAGCATGGCGGAACCTCTTCTGGCGGAATTTTCCACGCTGAAAAATATCTACGGCAAACTTGAAACCCTTTTTATACAAGAGAATGACGTGCGCCGCATAGAAAACGCCACCGCGCATTTTTTGGATGAATTGTGTGGGGCCTTGCCGCAGCGCGCGGCGGTGCGTGAAGAGCAGAGGCTTTTGCAATAGTTATGGTATGGCAGCGGGTTTTTGTCGGCGTTTCTTTGGCGGTCAACGTAGTTTTGTTCTACGGCCTGATATGGGGGGACCAGGGGTTGATGGCCTATCAGGCGTTGAAAGAACAGCACAAGGTCATGGAAACGCGCATCAAGGAACTGGATGAAAAGAACCTTGCGCTCAGCAAGGAGATTCGCCTGCTGCAATCAGATGAGAAGTACCAGGAAAAAATGATCCGGAAACGGTTCAATTTCGTAAAGGACAATGAAATCCTTTATATTTTTCCCGGTGTTCACGATACGGCTAAAACAGGAGCCGCCTCGAATGAAACAAAAGATTGAGTGGTACCGCGAAGTCTTGGAAATAGAACCCAATTCCAAGATATTTTTTCCTCTTGCCCGTATGCTGTTCAAAGACGGCCAGGCGAATGAAGCCATTACGGTGCTGCAGGCCGGCGTCGGCCGCCACCCCGATCATATCGAAGCCCGCCTTTTGCTTGCCGAGCTGCTGTACGGCGAGGGCAGATCCGCTGATTTGCAGCGCGAGGTGGGCGCCCTCAGCGATCTTTTCAAGCAATACCCCGGTTTTTGGAAAGCGTGGGGCGAAAAGCTTTTTGCGGATGACGCCACGCGCGACGCAGGGCTTGCCGCCGTGTTCCTCTCCGCTTTTCTGCAAAATCTCCCCGTTTCTTGGGCAGGGGTGATCGAACAGGGGCTGAAAGGTCTGCTGAACGGCGAGGCTCAGGCTTTTTCGGCGACGATGCATGAAAGCCACCCCCTGAAATCTTCTGAAAGCTCGCCGGAAGCCATTGCCGAGCTGGCCGAACAGGTGCGGCACACCACTTCGCCCGCGATTGAAGAGCCGTCGGTGGAAGCCGCCTCCGTGAGTGATGAGGACGAGCCGGAAGAACCCATTTCATTGCGTACCCGCTCTATGGCCGAAGTGCTGGCAGAGCAGGGCGACGTGGGCGGCGCCCTTGAAATATATCAGGAATTGCTTGCTTCTTCCTCTTCCGACCAGGAAAAGGCGGAATTGCGGGCAAGGATGGATGACCTGTCCAGCACCGCGGCGGCTCCCGCCGTTGAAAGCGCTGCGGGCGGAGACGATGTTGACCGGCGGCATGAAGGTAAAAATCGGCTGACGGACATGCTTGAAGCGCTGGCGCAACGTTTGGAAGCGCGTTCCTTGCACTAATTGGAGCTAATCACGTGTATCGCACTTTTTTTCTGCTTTGCCTGGTTTGCGTCGCCCTTGTGGGTTGCAGACCCCCCCAGACCGTCAAGAACGCCTGGAAAGAAACCCGTACCTATTACCGCGATTATTTGAACACCCCAGCGTCTCTCGATCTTGACGACAAAGGCGACGCCAAGGACTATCAAGCCGTGCTGGCGGCCGCTCTGGCCGATTTCGACATGCAGTTGCGCAATCTTGAGCGCATGCTGCAAAACAGCGATCGCAATCCCGACCCGGCCTGGGTGACCAAGGTAACTACGGATTTCCCTTGGCTGGCCGGGCTTGCGTTGACCGACAACGAAGGGCACCCTATGGCTCAGGTTCCGCCTTCGTATGCCAAGCCTTTTGATGTGGGCAGTTTGACGACTGTCGACAAAAAGCAGCTGCGCAAAGATTTGCGCGCCTATGTGCAGGAAGACCCGCTGGGCCCGGAAATTTATGTGGGCAACCCTGTATATTCGGGGGACGATTTCAAAGGGCTTATCGTCGTTCACTTTGACCCCCGCACCTTGATCGCACGTACGGCTGACCCTGCCAACATCATAATCGCCTGCCCGGGCGGCATTATCTGGCCGGGAAGTTTTGATGCGCAAGCAACGCCCATCGCCGGTGTGGATTGGGCCGATAAGGTTAAAAGCAACGCTTACGGCACCGTCAGCAATGATCGTGGCACCTTTTACTGGGTGACGCGCTATGTCGGCAACCTGCCGCTTATTTACGCGGTCAAAGTTAAAGGGGATTTCCCGAGACAAATGGAAAACCTGGCCTCGCTTGAGACGGCCGCATCGTACGCCTTGGGTTCAGTAAACCTGGTGGACGACGAAGGGCGACGGCTGGCTGCGCCGCAGGCTCGGCCGGATCTTAGCGGCAAGGCGGAAGGCGAAGTCGGCGATATCGGATCGCCCAACGTCGCCCCTGATGCGCCTTTGACCGGACCGCGTGCGCCTTCCGCGCCGAACGCTCCGGCAAGCCCGCTTTCGGAGTAAGTTTTGCGTTCTCCAACACCTGACCAGGAGGCTGGCATGCGGCAGATAACCGTCACCGAACACCTTCTTTTGCACCAAAAGAAGTCACCGGCCGCCACAGGCACATTTACCCGCCTTTTGTATGATCTGATCCTTGCGGCGAAACTTATCAGCCGTAACGTCAGCAAAGCCGGCTTGCTTGATGTTCTGGGCGGCACAGGCGAAATAAACGTGCAAGGCGAAGCGGTCCAGAAACTGGATGATTTTTCCAACCGCGTGCTGATTCACCGCATGGAACGTAGCGGCGCCCTGTGCGCAATGGCCTCGGAAGAACTGGCCGATTTCATCACCGTGCCCCAGCGTTTCAGCAAAGGCGACTATGTTCTGATTTTTGACCCTCTGGACGGTTCCAGCAATATCGACGTGAACATCAACGTGGGCACAATCTTTTCGATTTTGCGCCGCAAAACGCCGACCGATCACGATGTTACTCTTGAAGACGTCGTCCAGCCGGGCGTGGAACAGGTGGCCGCAGGGTATATCCTGTACGGTCCGTCCACCATGCTGGTGTACACCACCGGGCACGGGGTGCACGGCTTTACCCTGGACCCCTCGGTGGGTGAATTCCTTCTTTCGCATCCTAATATGAAGCTGAAGGAGCGGGGGAAGATCTACTCCATCAACGAAGGCAACTCTCTTTATTGGGACGAGCCGACCAAAAAAATAGTCGAGTATTTCAAAGGGAAAGATAACGCCAGCGGCGCACCGTATTCCCTGCGTTATGTCGGGTCGCTGGTTGCCGATTTTCACCGCACCCTGATGTACGGCGGCATTTTCTTGTATCCTATGGATTATAAGCAGCCGGACAAACCCAAGGGTAAACTGCGCCTTTTGTGCGAAGCTTCGCCCCTGGCTTTTGTGGCGGAGCAGGCCGGCGGAGCCGCCAGCAACGGGCATCAGCGCATTCTTGATATTGTGCCCCAGGCGCTGCACGAACGGGTGCCGTTGTTTATCGGGTCAAAGCATGATGTTGAGGCGGCGGTCGGATTTTACAAGTGATTTGCCTCGGTATTGAAACGTCGTGCGATGAAACGGCCCTGGCCATTGTGCAGGACGGCCGTTTGGTAGCGTCGGTCATGTCGTCGCAGGCGGATCTGCACGCCTTGTTCGGCGGGGTGGTGCCGGAGCTTGCCTCGCGCGAGCACAGCCGGTTAATCGGTCCCTTGTATGACGCGCTCCTTAGTGAGGCGCGGATTGATTCCGCTGATATCGATACGGTGGCTTTTGCGCGCGGCCCCGGTCTTTTGGGCAGCCTGCTCGTAGGCGCGGGCTTTGCCAAGGCGTTTGCTCTGGGAGGGCGCCGCCTCATCGGCGTTGACCACCTGCATGCCCACCTGCTTGCCGCGGGCCTTGAAGGACCGCTTGCCTTTCCGGCGCTGGGGCTGCTTGTTTCCGGCGGGCACACGCATATTTACCGCATTCTTTCCTCCAGAGAATTCGTTTGCCTGGGCCGCGCCCTTGATGACGCGGCAGGAGAGGCCTTTGACAAAATCGGCAAGATGCTGGGCCTTGCATACCCCGCGGGGCGCCGCATCAACGAACTTGCGCTTGCGGGCAGGGCGGACCCCGATCTTTTCAAGCCGCCGTATTTGAACAACGACAATCTTGATTTCAGTTTCAGCGGGTTGAAAACGGCGGCTGCGGCCGTCATTCGCGACAACGGTATGGCGGGGCAAGCCGCTGCGCGCGCATGCGGCCTGACGCTGGAGGATTTTTGCGCGTCGCTTAACCTGACAATTGCGGAGACCTTGCGCCATAAGTTCGAACGCGCGGTTCAGCGAGAGCGGGGGATCAAATCGTTGATTTTGGCCGGCGGGGTGGCGGCCAACAGTTTTGTGCGCGAAGCCGTTGCCGGGCTTGCCCGCGCGTATGATTTGCCCTTGTCGCTGCCGTCGTCGGCGCTGTGCACCGATAACGGCAGCATGATCGCATACGCGGGCTATCTGCTGGCGCAGGAAGGAGGGCGGCATGAGCTTGATGTTTCGTGTATTCCGCGGGGAACGGCCGTGCCGGCAGACATGATTTTCCGGCCTTGACAGCACATTGCCGCGCGCCTAGTATCTTGTTTTATCTATCCGCAAAGGAGTGCTTCCCATGTCGACTCAGGTTACCGATGGTACCTTTGATTCTTTGGTTCTCAAATCCCCGATTCCCGTGTTACTCGATTTTTGGGCGCCCTGGTGCGGCCCGTGCCGGGCTATCGCGCCGGTTATCGATGAATTGGCCACCGAATATGAGGGCAAGGTTCTGATCGCCAAAATGGATGTGGATGAAAACTCTGCGACTCCGGGCCGTTTCGGCATCAGAGCCATCCCCACGTTCATTTTGTTCAAGAACGGCCAGGTGGTGGAGCAGGTCACGGGCGCCAGTTCCAAAAGCAGCCTGAAAGAAATGATCCAAAAGGCGCTGTAATAAGGCCGGCCAGCATTTGACTAACTGCCGCACCAGGCGTTGCCTGCGTGCTAACCGCGACGGATTTGCCGCATGCGTATGATTACCCGGTCTGTTCTGGCTTGTATTTTGGTTCTTTGTCTTTCCGGCTGCGGCATACTTGACGCCATCTATCTGCCTCCGGCGGAAGATACGGCGCAAGAATTGTTTGAAGCCGGCAACGATGCCATGCGCGAGAAAGATTACGCATCGGCCATCAAATATTACACAAAGCTGAAAGACAACTTTCAGTTCAGCCCGTATATAGTGGAAGCCGAGCTTTCACTTGGGGATGCGCTTTTTCTGGACGGCGATTGGCTTGAAGCCAGCGAAGCGTACAAAGAGTTCGAAAGCCTGCACCCCAGGCATGAAGCCATCCCCTATGTGCTCTTCAACATAGGTATGGCCAACAAGAATCTGTATTATTCCATTGACCGCCCCATAACGCCCATTGATGAGGCGTATTCGTATTTCAAGCGGGTGCACGAGTCATACCCCGATTCGGAATATGCAGAGAAAGCCGCGGCCTTGATGGCCGAGTGCCGCCATCTGATGGCGGAGCATGAGCTATACATCGCGGATTTTTACTACCGCATGGGTAAGTACGGCTCGGCCTGGCTGCGTTATAAAGGCATTGTGGATAACTATAAGGATGTGCCCGACATTTTGGCCCATGCCGAAGAAAAGGGACAGGCCGCCTTTATCCAATACCGCCAGCAGGAAGCGCAGAGTACCAGAGAACGGCGCGAAGGCTCATGGAAACAGTGGTTTGACTGGTTGTAATTTACACGGCATACATGAGAAACGGGCGGGAATCTGCGGGTTCCCGTCCGTTTTGTTTCGCGTGCGGTTTACAGTGGTCTTGGCTGCTCCGGCAGGCTGAGCAGGTAGCGAATCAAAAAAATAGCGGTGACAAAATACAGCAGTGCAAGAAAGAGCACAATGGCACAAGCCGCCAGATTGAGGTGGGTCATAAACGGCAGCCCGGCGCAGGTCAGGCTGAGCAAGATGGAGAAAAAGACCGACATGGCACACAGATTGCCTGTTAAAAGCGCGCAAAACGCCGTGCCTGATGCGATGGCAAGCGGTATGCCCACAGCCATGCTGAACCAAAACCCCGATTCGGCCGGCATGGCTGCACTGGGACCGTGATGCGGCGCCATGCCCCAGATGGACGCGGCATAGACGACCACGACGATATGCGCGATGCGCAGCACCCGAACAAAGGAAAAAATGCGCCGGAGTATCGAGGGCGGCTTGCGGTATGATGGTTGAACGGTGTTGCGAGGCATGCCTGGATGGAAACATGAGCCGGGTAAAAAAGCAACGGATGATTGCCGGACTTGGCTGCGCGTGGCGCGTGGGGCTCTTTATTTTAATTTAAAAGACCCATAATGTAAATTATGTTAACTTTTATATGGCAAAACAAGAAATACCCGTGAAATCGCTTCTCCGAGCCGGAATGAATTTTTCCGGCCTACTTATCGTCCTCTTCGTTTTGCGTCTTTGTAATGGGAATTTCGCGGCCGCTCGCTTGCAGCTTCTGTAAATATGCGTCACGGCATTCATAGCTGCAAAACCGGTGAATGGTATTGCCGTCGCGCACGCTGATGCTGGCGTCGGCATCCACATACACTCCGCATGAAGGGTCTTTGACCATCTCGCCGGTGGCTACTTTGCGCGCCTGTTCTTTGGCGTCGTCTTTGGCCTCGCCGCTTGAGCGCTTGCGCATTTCGTTGGTGATCAACTTGTATAAAACGAAGGCTACCAGAGCCAAAATTAACCAGCGGGTCATGCGGACTCCTTACAGTAAACGTGCTCGCCGTTTTTGCTACAATTTATATTCGTCACCGTAGACGGCCTTCAGGCAGGCATCGGACAAGGCGCCAAGGCTCGAAACCGACTTCTCGGCGGGCAAGCCCGAGGCGTCATAGGCCAACGGCAATTCCGTGCAGGCTGTGGCGATGTTCAACTCTTCAATTTTCCACAGTTTTTCTACGACATTACGCATACACTCGCCGGATTCACGCATTTTATTCGCCTTGACCAGCACCAGGGCCCGGGTGACTTCTTTTTGCACATCGTCGGATACGGTTCTATAGGTATACCCCATCTTTTGCGCGCAATTCTGATACAGTCCGCTTTTGCAGGTGCCCTCGGTGGCAAGAAGCCAGGAACCTTTGGGGCTGCCCCGGCGGCAGGCGGCAACGGTTTCTTCCACGATATGGATCAGCGGCACGGGCAATGTGGACCGAAAACGGTCGATGAATACATGCGCGGTGTTGCACGGCACGGCCAGAAAGTCCACGCCCCAGCCCGCAACAGTCAAAAGCCCTTTGCGGATGCGCTCGGTCGGGTCTTCGCCCGTTCCGTTGATCCCCGCGGTGCGGTCGGGTATTTGCGCGTCGGACAGCATATACACTATAGGATGTTCCTGGTCGCACTTCGCGGGCGCCTTGGCTGCAAGCAAACGCATAAATTCCGCTCCGGCCGCCGGCCCCATGCCGCTCAAAACACCTAAAGTTTTACTTGGACTTTTAATGGACATGGCGTTCTCCTGCTTCTGATAAATATATATGCCCTCAACACGGCACGGCAAGTTTGCAAGCAGCGCGTGAAGCGCTTTGCCGCCGCTCGGCCCGGCATGGACGGGCAGGCGTAAATCCGGATCCAGCTCCAGCAGCGGCACCAGCACAAAGGCGCGTTCCGCCAGCCGCGGGTGCGGCAACGTCAGCTCCTGGCTCGCGCATATCGCTTCACCGAAGAGCAGCAGGTCAAGGTCGACAACTCTCGGCCCGAACCGGCGGTTCGGGTCACGCGCTCTGCCCAGCGTTTGTTCCAGGCGCAGTAAGGCGCGCAGCAGTTCTTCGGGCGTAACCCCTTCGTCGCAGCGCAGCCGCGCCGCCTGATTGCTATACCAGGGCTGGTTCGCATCGCCCTGGGGTTCAGTTTGATACACTGCGGAGACCGCCTCGATGCGCACACCGGGCAAAGCGTCAATGCCCGCCAGGGCGCGGGTGAACGTTTCGCGCGTATCCCCAAGGTTGCCGCCCAGACTGACATACGCAATCATAGTACTGTGTTCTAGCCTTGCGGGGGCCCCCTGTCAAACGGTCGCGGCCAAAAGGCTTGCCGAAAGAAAGGGGAATAGATACCACAGGGCCATGAGCAGCTCTTTGCCCTCTTCCATAACGCCCGCTTCCGATGAAGAGCTTTTGCCCGCGCACCCGGCGGCTGACGCTTACCTGCAGCATCTTCTGGTAGAAAAAGGCCTGTCGGAAAACACCTTGGCTGCGTATGCCGCCGATCTTTCCGACTTTCTGTCTTTTTTGGCCGGGCGGTCTTTTCCGCTTGAAGAGGTCACGGACCAGACGTTGTTTTTGTATATCGTCGCCGTCAGGCAGCAAGGGCTTTCCGGGCGCAGCCTGGCGCGCAGGCTTTCGGGCTTGCGCGGTTTTTTCGCCTTTGCCCAGGCCGAAGGGGTTTTTAGCGTCAACCCCGCTCGTTTTCTTGAAAATCCCAAATTTGTGCGCGGCCTGCCAGAGGTGCTTTCGCGGGAAGAAATGACCGCTGTGCTGGCCGCACCCGATCTTTCAGACCGCCTGGGCTTTCGCGACAGGACCATGCTGGAACTGCTCTACGCTTGCGGTTTGCGCGCGTCGGAACTGGTCGGGCTTCGGGCTCTCAACTTCGACCCCGCTGTCAACCTGATCCGGGTGTTCGGCAAGGGGGCAAAAGAAAGGCTGGTGCCCGTGCACAGCGAGGCGGCCCACTTTTTGACGGAGTATATCAACCACTGGCGGCCGCTTTTTTCGCCCAAAGGCCCCGCTCTTTTTTTGAACCGTTCCGGCACGGGGCTGACCCGGGTCGCTTTGTGGAAAATCGTGCGGCGTTATGTGTCGCAGGCGGGCATTACCCGCACCATTTCACCGCACACCTTCCGCCATTCTTTCGCCACCCACCTGCTGGAAGGCGGCGCGGACCTGCGCGCTGTGCAATTGCTGCTGGGGCATGCGGATATCAGCGCGACGGAGATTTATACCCACGTGCAGGCAGAGCGGCTGGTTGAAGTGCACCGCGCGCATCATCCGCGTTCACGCAAGGCCTAAGGCGTTTTTTGTCGTTCAGGGGTGCAGCAGTTTGAATTTCTCGTCATAAAGCCGCGTAAGCAACTGATCATGGCCGTTCTGGGCCCGTTCTTTGGCCTTGCGCACGGCAGTTGCTGCCAGGCCGCGGTTTTCGCGGTATTGCCCGATAGTCCGCAGCCGCTCTCGCGCCGTTTCTTCAAGCTTGCCGTCTTTGGCCGCCGCGGCCGTGCGCGCAAGCTGCGCGTACCGCTCTTCCAACGGCAGAAAATCCGCCAGTTCCGCACGCAGGTGCAGCGCTTCCGTATATTGGCCCGCGCGCTCAAGCGCGGCGGCCAGCGCATCGCGCCCCGTGACCCAAAAAGGATGCCGCCGCATAATTTCCAGCCATTCCAAAGGCGTTTTTCCTTCGGCGCTTTGATTGACCGCCCTTTCCTCTTCATCGGTCAAGCGCAGAGACAGAGAGAAAAAATCGTCCACAAAAACATGAAATCCGTCGCGCAGGGCGTGATGATGCAAGTCTATGTACAGGTCTTTGCCGCAGCGCTCATACAGCAGCGTGCCGTTATGGGCGTCACCGTCCTTGCGGCCGGGGGTCTGGCTTTCCAGGTGGTAAATGACGGATTTTGTCACACAGCGCAGTTCTTTGCCCGCCTGGCGGATGCGCACGGAAAGCTCCACGTCTTCAAAACCGTTGCGGTAGCCTTCAAAAAAAGCGCCGCATTGCGCAAAGAGCGCTTTGGGCAGCATCAACGCGGCGGCCGTGATCAACTGCAATTTTCTGGGGCGGCCCACGACGGGGTGGTCCGCGGGAAAACCCTGGTACAAATGGCAGGGGCTGCCGGGCAAAAAAGCCGTGCCCATGTGTTGCACCGTGTTGTTTTCATAGAGCAGGAGCGGACCCACAGCCCCCGGCGCGTTCGCTTCATGCATGGCGGCAAGCAGAGGGGGCGCCCAGGCGGGGGTGAGCAGCGTATCGTTGTTCAAAAAGAACAGCAGCGGCGCGCGCGCTTTTTCCGCGCCCGCGTTGCAGGCCGGTCCGAAGTTCCTGTTTTTTGCGAACCGGATGGCGCTGAAAGCCCCGCCGAAAAGGCTTCGCCCCAGAGGTTCGAGCTCCGTCGCGGTAGCGTCCGTTGACGCGTTGTCGACGACAACGGCCTCGTACGCGAGGCCGCCGCTGTGCTCGCGCAGGCTGGCAAGGCAGGCGCGGGTCAGATCCCACTTATTGAACACCGGGATGATTACGGAAAATGCGGGTGTCGTCATGCCGAGCACCATAGCACCGACGCGCCGGGCCTTGCAATGTGCTCCCGTCACAGGCTATATAGCATTGATGCACAGTACTCTCGCGGCCAAGGCGCGCCCCACGACCGTTATCACGTCCCACAGCAACGCCGACTATGACGCGCTGGCTGCCATGGTGGCCGCCGGTAAGTTGTATCCCGAGGCGGTTTTGGTGGCTCCGGCCGTGCAAGAACGGCAAGATTCGCATTATTTTACCGACAGCATCGCGTATCTGTTCAGTTTGCGCCAGGTCAAAGATATCGATTTTTCCACCGTGACCACCCTGGTCGTGGTCGACACCCGGCAAAAGTCGCGCATCCCCCAGGTTGAAGCTGTCCTTTCCAATCCCGGTTTGCGCCTTCACCTGTACGATCACCACCCGGATGCGGAAGACGACCTTAGCGGCGAAGTCTGCGTGGTCAAACCCTGGGGCTCGACCACCGCTATTTTGACCCACATGCTGCGCGAAAAGGATCTGCCCCTCTCCATTGACGAAGCCACCATGCTTGGATTGGGCATTTACGAAGACACCGGCTCTTTCACCTTCGACTCAACGACGGAGCACGATCTTTCCGCTGCAGCCTGGCTGCGCGAGCGGAAAATGGACGTGAACATCATCAGCGAGCTGGTCAGCCGCGACCTGACCCGCGATCAGCTCTCGGCACTGAACACCTTGCTTGAATCCGCGACCACACATGACATCAAGGGTATTCCGGTGGTCATTGCCCAGGCTTCGCTTGACGCTTTTTTGGGCGATTTCGCCGTGCTGGCCCATAAAATGGTGGATATGGAGCACCTGAAGGTGCTTTTCGCCGTAGCCCGCATGGGCGACCGCGTCCAGATCGTGGCCCGCAGCCGCCATCCGGATGTGGATGTGGGCAAGATATGCTCCTCTCTGGGCGGCGGCGGACACAGCTACGCGGCATCCGCTTCGGTCAAGAACAAGACTCTTGGCGAGGTGAAGGCGGAACTTTTGGCTCTGCTTCTTTCTTCGGTCAATCCCCATATTATCGTGGGCGACCATATGACCAGCCCGCCCAAAACCGTGGATGACGACGCCACTATTTCCGAGGCGGAAGAAGTCATGACCCGCTACGGGCTTAAAGCCGTGCCCGTAGTGACGGCCGGAACGCGGTCTTGCGTGGGCTATCTTGAGCAGCAGACCGCCGCGCGGGCCATGTCGCACGGCCTGGGGCAGTTGCCGGTTACGGAATACATGCAGCGCAACGTGTTGACCCTTGCGCCCGAATCCACCTTGTACCCGGCGGTGGATATTATTCTAACCCAGCGCCAGCGTTTGGTGCCCGTCATCAGTGACGGCGCCGTGGTCGGGGTTTTGACCCGCACGGATATCATGCGTCTCTTGGTGGAAGACAACAGCCTGCGCATTCCCGAGGGCGACCCGTTGGCCGCCCCGCTGCGCGAAAAAAGTATCCGGCCCCAAATCGACGAGCGGCTCCCCGCGGAATATAAAAATCTTTTGCGCCTTGCCGGGGAACTCGGCGACCAACTGGGCTATTCCGTCTACGCCGTCGGGGGCTTTGTCCGTGATCTTTTGCTTTCGCGGCCCAATTTCGACATAGACCTCAGCGTGGAAGGCGACGGCATCGCTTTCGGCCGGGCTTTGGCGGAAAAGCTGGGCGGCCGCGCGCGGCCGCATCCAAAATTTCAGACCGCCGTGGTGCTTTTTACCAACGATGCGGGCGAAAAACGCCGTATCGACGTGGCCACGGCCCGGCTGGAATATTATGAGCACCCCGGCGCTTTGCCCACGGTGGAACTTTCGTCCATCAAAATGGATCTGTACCGCCGCGACTTCACCATCAACGCGTTGGCCGTGCAACTGAACGAGCACCGTTTCGGCATGCTGGTGGACCCCTTCGGCGCGCAGCGCGACATGAAGGAAAAAACACTTAACATCTTGCATTCGCTAAGTTTTATTGAAGACCCTACACGCATGCTGCGAGCCCTGCGTTTTGAAACGCGCTATGCCTTTCGCCTGGGCGCGCAGACAGAACGCCTCATTAAAAATGCGCTCCAGTTGAATATGCTGGAAAAACTTTCCGGCCCTCGTGTTTTTAACGAACTCCGGCATATTTTTGATGAAAAGGATGCCACGGGGTGCTTAACGCGTATGGAGCACTTTGACCTTTTGCGGGCCATTCACCCCCTGCTTAAGCTCAACCCCGCCAAGGTCGCCCTGCTTAAGGAAATGGAGGCGGTTTTTTCCTGGTACCGGCGTCTTTACATCGGCAAAGAGCCACAAAGCTGGATCCCCTACCTCATGCTGCTTTGCCGCAACGGAAAACACCCGGATGTGGCCGGTGTTTTGGACCGCCTGGGCTTTACCCCGCGCATACGCGCCGATTTTCTGCGCCTGCGCGAAAATACGCGCCGCGCGCAAGCCGGCCTGCCCCGCTGGAAAACGGGTGACGGCACCATGAGCGGGCTGTTCTCGCTACTCTCCTTTTTGCCGGTGGAAGGGGTGCTCTTGCTGATGACCCTGAACGGCGACTCAAAAATAAACAAAGACCTTTCTCATTTCCTGACCCGGCTGCATCTTGAAAAACCAGACATAACGGGCGATGACCTTAAAGAGCTGGGTGAAGTTCCCGGTCCGGCATACGGGCATATTTTACATCGGGTGCTGGCGGCGAAGCTGGACGGTAAGGTAAAAAGCAAAGAAGACCAGCGCGCTTTTGCCGCGCGGATTATGGCGGAACTGCGCGACAACCAGGCGTTGCTTTCCGCTTCGCCGACGACCCCGGACCATAAGGCGTGAGGCGTTTCTCTTGCTCTTAAGGCGTCGGCGGTGTAGACAGAAATGGTTGGACGCGTGCCGTCCGGCATAACGAAAAAGACAAGGAACGCGCATGGAAACTCTGTGGGCGCCGTGGCGCATGGAGTATATTCTCGGCCCCAAGGCGGACGCCTGTATTTTCTGTCTGCCCGAATCGCGGGAAGAGGATGAAAGCCGCCTGGTTCTGTACAGAGGGATGCACGCCTTCGTGATCATGAACAAATATCCGTACAACAGCGGCCACCTGCTGGTGACCCCGTTGCGACATGTCATGGATTTTTGCGACCTGAAAGCGGAGGAATACGCCGAGCTTTTTGCGCTCAGCCAGCAGTGCGTTGCGATTTTGCGTGAAGTGTCGCGCCCCGAAGGCTTCAATCTGGGTTTTAATCTGGGCGGAGCCGCTGGCGCGGGCATTAAGGAACATTTGCATTTTCATGTCGTTCCTCGTTGGAACGGCGATTCATCGTTTATGGCGGTGCTCGGCGAAGTGCGTACCGTGCCGGAGCACCTGACGGCGACTTACAACAGATTAAAACCTTTTTTCGATAGCCTTACCCGCACCTAGGAGGGATCCATGCGTTTTTTGAAGGCATTATGGCTGGCCATATTCTTTTTCTTCTCTCTCGTGTTCTTCATCCAGAACAGCGAGGCCTTGGGGCAGAAGCTCAGCCTCAAGATGGACTTCTATTACTTCAATTACGTTTGGTCCAATACCGCGGTGCCCTTCTATTTCGTTGTGATGGTCGGCTTTTTTGCCGGCGCGCTTCTGATTTTGGGTTACCTGCTGCTGGACCAGCTGCGCACCAAGAGCGAACTGCGCCGCAGCCGCAGGCAGGTGCGTATTCTTGACCGCGAATTGAAGAAACTGCGTGAAATTCCTCTGCAGGCCTCGACCCCGATGATCGAAGTCGGCGGCAACGGCGATGCCGGGCAGCAGCAGAAATAGCGCGCGGAGAACACTGAATGGCTTTGTTCGGTTCGTTGCGCCGTTTGTTCGGCAAATCCTCTTCCGTGCCCCTGCCGGGCGAAGGAGAGATGCCCGCCAGCCGTGATACGCTGTCGGTCATTCATGATTTGTCGCGCATCGTGCGCAATGATCCGGAAGCTGTGGATATCTACCTCGCTTTGGGCAACTTGTTCCGGGCGCAAGGCGATATCGAGCGTGCTGTTCTGATTCGCGAAGGCCTTAACGCCCGCCCTGGCTTGAACCCTCGGTTCAAAGCCAGGGCTTGCTTTGAGCTGGGCCAGGATTATCACCGCGCCGGGGTTGTAGACCGCGCTTTGGCCGCGTTTACCGAAGCAGCCAAACTGGGCTACCCCGAAGACGAGGTGACGACGCAACTGGCCAACCTCTTTGCCGATGCCGGGGATTTTGAGCGGGCGGCCGTGGAATACGGCAGGCTCGGGCACAGCCCGGCCGAAGCGCATTATCTGGTGCGCTTCGCCGAAGACCTGGCGTCAGCGGGCAACGACGGCAAGGCGAACCGCCTGGTGAAAAAAGCCCTGCGCGTCTATCCCGGCTCCGTGGAAGCCTGGAGCGCGATGATAACCATGACCGCGCTGGCCGAACAATGGAGCAAGACGACATCTTTTTTGGCGCGTTCGCTCGCCCACGTGGCGCCCGGTCTGCGTTTCGCGCTGCTTGAAGCGTTGCTTGAAGCCGGCACCAGAATCAGGGGCACGAACGACGGCGGCGCTTCAAACTTGGGCACGCACGAAAGCTTCGCCGCGTCTCTTTGCGAAGCTGTCATTCCCGTGCTGGAACGGCAGGAACCGAATCTTCTGCTTCACTATTACGGCGCGCTGTTTCTCAAACGCAAGGGCGACCTTGAAGAGGCCAACATCTGGCTGGCAAAGGCTCTGGTTTTACAGCCGGACTTTTGGGCGGCGCGGCTGGAGCTGCTTTCGCTTTCGGCCAAAAAGCACGAGCTGCCGCCGGTCATTGAAATGCAGGTGCTCTATTTCGCCGAGCAAATGCGGCATATCAAGCGTTTTGTCTGCACCACCTGCGGGCTGCGCCAGGACGAGATTTTTTACCGCTGCCCGCGCTGCGGCAGCTGGCACTCCGTTTCTTTCCGTTTGAATCTGCAGGAATAGCATTTTCTCATGAGCGCCGACAGTTCTCCCGTTAAATTGACCCCCATGTTCGAGCAATACCATCGTATTAAAGAAGAATACGAGGATTGCCTGCTTTTTTACCGTATGGGCGATTTTTACGAGCTGTTTTTTGCTGATGCGGAAGTAGCGGCCAGAGAATTGCAGATCGCGCTGACCACCCGCAACCCCGGCATTGAAAACCCCATACCCATGTGCGGCGTGCCGCACCACGCGGCGGAAGGCTATCTCGGCCAGCTGTTGGAAAAAGGATATAAAGTCGCCGTCTGTGAGCAGATAGAAGACCCCAAGGCCGCCAAAGGCCTGGTCAAACGGGCCGTCACCCGGGTTTTGACCCCGGCCACGGTGGTGGAAGACAGCGGCCTTGAAGCCGGCGGCCACAACTATCTGGGGGCTTTTTATTGGAACAACGATGAAGGCTGCGGAGCCTTTGCCTGGGCGGATAACTCCACCGGCGAATGGTCGGGCATGCAGAGCAAGCGTGATGCCGATTTGTGGCAGTGGGTGCTGAAACTCGCCCCCCGTGAACTTTTGGTGCCTGATCTGGCTGATGATTTATTCCGCCTGCCCGACGGCGTGCGCCTGGCGGGCATTCAGCCTGTGCGGGTGCCTGCGCGCGTTTTTTTCGACCGCAAAGGGGCGGAAGAAAAAATCCTGGCCGCGCAAAAGGTGGCTGACCTCGGCGCCTTGGGTCTTGACGGCAAAAACGAACTGGTCCGCGCTTGCGGCGCTCTGCTTTCGTATCTGATCCAAACACAAAAGCACGATGTTTCGCACCTGGCGGGTTTTGTGCCGCTTTCGCTGGGTAAACACCTGGTCATTGACGAGATCAGCGAGCGCAACCTTGAGATTTTTCGCCGCCTGGACGGGCGGCGCGGCCCCGGTACCCTGCGCCATGTACTGGATCAAACCGTCACCCCCATGGGCGGCCGCATGCTGGAAGAACGGCTGCGCCACCCCTGGCGTGAGCTGGGGCCCATTCAGAACACCCAAGGCGCGGTGCGGCACCTGGTGGACAATACGCCCATGCGCGAAGGCCTGCGCGCCGCCCTGAATGCGGTCTATGATCTGGAGCGCCTTTCTACGCGAATCTGCCTGAACCGCACCTCTCCCAAAGATTTCGTGGCCTTGCGCCAAAGCCTTGCCGCGCTGCCCGCCGTGAAAGAATCGCTGGCGCTGCCGCCGGAAAACGGCTCCTACCCCACTGCGGACGACGCCTCCGGCCGGGCTTTGCCTCCGGTTATGGCCGATATTTTGAGGCAATGGGACGATCTGGCCGATTACGCCGACCTGTTGAACCGGGCGATTGCGGACTCTCCTCCGCATTTGATTACCGAAGGCGGCCTGTTCCGCCCCGGTTTTCACCAGGCTTTGGATGAATTGCTTGATCTTGCCGAGCACGGCGAGCAAAAGCTGCAAGAGCTTCTCACCCGCGAGCAGGCGGAAACCGGCGTGGGTAAGCTGAAACTGGGCTATAACCGGGTCTTCGGCTATTATTTCGAGGTGCCCCGCTCTGTGAATCAGGAATTGCCGGAGCGCTTCTCCCGCCGCCAGACCCTGGCCAATGCCGAGCGGCTGGTCACGCCGGAACTGAAAGAGCTGGAAGAAAAGCTGCTTTCCGCTTCCGACAAACGCAAGCACCTGGAATATACCCTGTTTCAAGAGCTGCGCGAAACAGTGGCCAAGGCGCGGCCGCGCATTCTTTTTGTGGCCGGTCTGCTGGCGGCGCTGGATTATTGGCAGTCGCTGGCCTCTGCCGCCTTGCGCTGGGGCTGGACCCTGCCGGAACTGCACGAAGAAGCCGACATGCGCATCCGCGAAGGCCGCCACCCGGTTGTGGAGGCCGTGCAGGGCAAAGGCGGTTTCATTCCCAACGACCTGCGTATTGACGACGCCCGGCGGCTTTTGCTTATCACCGGCCCCAACATGGCGGGCAAGTCCACCGTGCTGCGCCAGACGGCGCTTATCGTCATTCTGGCGCAAATGGGTTCTTTCGTGCCCGCCACGGAAGCCCGCATAGGCCTTACGGACCGCATTTTCTCCCGCGTGGGGGCATCGGACAACCTGGCCCAGGGGCAAAGCACGTTCATGGTCGAGATGATGGAGACCGCGCGGATTCTACGCCAGGTCACCAGCCGCAGCCTGGTCATTCTTGACGAAATCGGCCGGGGCACCAGCACCTTTGACGGTATGGCTCTCGCCTGGGCCGTGGTGGAAGAGCTGGTCCGCCGGGGCAAGGGAAGCGTGCGCACCCTTTTCGCCACACACTATCACGAGCTGACCGCGCTGGAAGGACGCCTGCCCGGCGTGCACAACATGAACATCGCCGTGCGCGAATGGGGAGGCGAGATCGTCTTTTTGCGCCGCTTGGTGCCCGGTCCCGCCGACCGCAGTTACGGCATAGAGGTCGCGCGCCTGGCCGGAGTGCCGCAAAGCGTTGTTGCCCGCGCGCGCCAGATTCTCGAGACATTGGAAAAAGCGCGGACCGCAAGCGGCAAGCAGGATGCGGCCAGAGCCATGCGCCAGTTGCTGCCCGGCATGGAAGAGCCGGAAGCGCCTCCGGCGGAAAAAGAGCCTAAAGTTGCGCCCCCCCACCCCGTTCTGGTGGCCTTGCGCGACCTGGATACCGACAACCTGACGCCCATGCAGGCGTTTGAACGAATCAACGAATGGAAAATCCTTTGGGGAGGCGGCAAATGATACACAAGATGACCACATACACTCGGGCGTTTATGCTCTGCTGTCTTACCCTTGCAATGGGCATCGCGCTTGCGGGCTGCGGCAAGATGGGCGACCCCAAGCCGGTGAAATCGCAGGACACCTTTGAGTTCGCCGCGTTTTCCGCTTCCGGCGCGAACAATTGCCTGGTTCTGCAAGGTGCGGTCAGCGGCAACATCGCCAACGTTGAAGCCATCGGGCTGGACCTGGCGCCCGTTACCGGGCCTGAAGACTGCCCCGGCTGCCCCTTCAACCCCCGTGAATATGCGGAGTTCAGCCCCACGGACGCGCAACTTGACGCGCAAAGCGGGCGTTTCGCCTTTTCGTATTGCCCCGGCGGCATCAGCGCCCCCGCGTATCGCTGGCGGCTGGTGGGCAAGAACGTCTATCACGGCCTGCCTTACGTGCTGACCAATCCCCGCATGACGGTCATGCCCGTAAAGTAAACAACGTCAAGGAATATCCAAAAATTTTACGCAAAATAATTTTTTCGCTTGCCATGTTTTGGTTGTTGTGTTTATATAACGCAACACACGGACAGCAAGAAAGGAACAACACGTGACAATCCCTTTTGAGGCCTTTTACGATCGCTTGATTCGGGAAACCGGCATCGCCAGCCAGATGGATCTGGCCCGTGCGCTGGGGGTGAACCGTTCAGCTATTACACAGGCCAAAAACAGGGACGCTGTGCCGCAAAAGTGGGTGCTGGCCCTTTCCCGCCAATTCGCCCTTGCCCCGGACTGGCTGGAATTCGGCCAGGGGCAGCCGCGTCAGGCGGCCGAAGCTGCCCGCGACACGCTTCGCCGGGCGGAACAGGCTTCTTTTGCCGCTACATCCGGTGAAATCGTTGCAGTGCCGAAAGTGCGCGCCCGGCTTTGCGCGGGCGGCGGCTCGATGGAACTTGAAGCCGTGCCCGTTTCCGAACACCCCTTTCCGCGTTCCTGGCTGGCCCGCATGGGCACGCCCAGCGCCATGGTGTTCATGGATGTCATCGGCAACAGCATGGAGCCGGGCATCGCTGACGGCGATATGGTTCTGGTGGACCAGGCGTATACGGAAGTCAGCTCTAAAATGGTTATGGCCGTCGGCTATGAAGACGCCATTTACATCAAGCGCATGGAAAAGCGCCCCGGCGCTCTTGCCCTGCTTTCAGACAACCCCGACTACGCGCCGATTATGATAGCGGGCGACGAGTTGAACAGCTTTCGGGTTATCGGCCGGGTCGTCTGGTTGTGCCGCGACTGCCGGTATGCATAAGCAATAAACGACACGGATATATTTTTTTTCAACACGATGTTTATATTTAGCAACAAGGAGAGGGTCATGCAAAAACGTTTTTGTTCCTGCGGCGCTTCGGTTTGGGTCCGGTATTTTTTTGCCAACACACGCTGGTTTGCCTTTTTCTATTCCGGCGAGAACGGGGGGATGGGTATGGATACCTGCCCTTGCTGCGGCAGCACGCTGGACATTCAGGACCTGCGTTAAGATCACGCCCGCCGCGGTCTTGCCCAAGCGAGTCGTGGCGGGCATTATTTTTGAAACACCGGCGGAGGTGCCATGAATTCCATACTGGTCGTCACGCGTCCTGAAATCGTCATCGCGGGTATGTCCGTCCGCGCTTCCATGAAGACGGCTCCTGCCCTGTGCTCCGCCCTGTGGCATGAAACCTTCGGTCCGCGCATGCATGAAATCGCAAGCGCCGGCCAAGGCGAAAGCTATGGCGCTTCCTGGTCCGCCGACGACTACATGGACCCTGCCGAGCACGAGTTTTATTATTGGGCCGCTTTGCCCGTTGCCACAGGCTATATGCCGCCCGAAGGCATGAAGACGGCCGTTCTGCCTGCCGGGTTGTACGCGCAGGCGTTCGTGCCCACTCTGACGGAACTGGCCGGCGCGTATCAGCGCATAATGACCCGCTGGCTGCCGGAGCACCCTGAATATGCGGTGCTGATGAGCGCCCCGGCCTATGAGATCTACCCACCCGATTTCATGCAACGCGGCGCGCTTTCGATCTGTTTTCCGTTGCAAGAAACGTAAAATCACATTGACGCCCGGCCCGATGCGGGTCACTATCCCCCGTGGATAGTGGTCCGTATCAAGCTCCGGGGGCGTTTATGTTTCAAAACCTCATTCTTTGCGCCGATTCATACAAGTATTCGCACCATCTGCAATTTCCCGAAGGCACGCAGCGGACCTATTACTATATTGAGTCTCGCGGCGGTATGTACGATTTTGTCCTGTTTTACGGCTTGCAGGCTTTTATTAAAGAATACCTGCAAACGCCGGTCACGCTCGCCGACATTGACGAGGCGGAAGCGTTCGTCACCCGCCACGGCCTGCCCTTCAACCGTAAGGGCTGGGAGGGCATCGTCCGCCGTTGCGGCGGCTATTTGCCGGTGACCATCTCGGCCGTGCCGGAAGGCACGATCGTGCCCAATCATAACGTGCTAGCGGTCATAGAAAACGAAGACCCGGATTTTTATTGGGTACCCGGCTTCATTGAAACCGCTTTGCTGCGCGGGGTCTGGTACGGGTCTACCGTGGCCACGCGTTCCAAAAAGATCAAAATGTTGCTGGCCGGGTATTATGACCGTACTGTTGGGCACTTGGACGGCCTGCCCTTCGCCTTGCACGATTTTGGCGCCAGAGGGGTTTCTTCACATGAATCCGCGGGGATCGCGGGCAGCGCGCACCTGATCAACTTTACCGGCACGGACAACCTCGACGGCATCCGTTTCGCCCAAAAGTATTACGGCCCGGCCGACAGCATGTTCGGGCTTTCCATTCCCGCCTCCGAACATTCTGTCACTTGCTCCTGGGGCAAGGAGCGCGAGCTTGATTTTTACCGCAACATGCTGGCCAACTTCGGCGGCCCGGGCAAAGTTTACGCCAACGTAGCCGACACCTATGACATTTATTACGCCTGCAAGACCCTGTTCCCGCAACTGAAAGACGAGCTGCGCCGCACGGGCAGCACCATGGTCGTACGACCCGATTCCGGCGACCCTGCAGAGGTGGTCAGCGCCTGCGTTCAAATCCTGGCGGACTCGTTCGGCACCCACATCAACAACCGGGGTTACAAGGTTCTGGACAATGTGCGCATCATTCAAGGCGACGGCATTGATGAAGCATCCATCGTCAAAATACTTGATTCCGTCACCCGCTTGGGATTTTCCGCGGAAAACCTGGCTTTCGGCTGTGGCGGCTATTTGCTGCAGCGCGTTAACCGCGACACGCAAAAATTCGCCATGAAATGCTCGGCCGTTATGATAGACGGCGTATGGCATGATATTTTTAAAGATCCGGTCACCGACCACGATAAAAAGAGCAAACAAGGCCGGGTCAGCCTGTACGCCGGGGCGGGCGGCTTTTATTCCGCCGCGCTGGATTCGGGCGCGCCCTCCGTGTTGTTGCCGGTATACCGTAACGGCGAGATTCTTGCGGAATACACTTTTGACGCGGTGCGAAAAAACGCGGAACGCATGTAAACGGGAACATCATGGCGAATAAGACAAGCCCGGCATGGCGCCCCATGCCGGGCGCTCAAACACAGTTCCGCGTGCTGGGTACGGTCAGCCTGGCCCATTTTCTCAATGACTCGACACAATCGCTGATTGTCGCGATCTACCCCCTTTTCCGGCACAACTTCGCGCTGAGTTTCATGGAAGTCGGGCTTATCACCCTGTTCTACCAAAGCACCGCTTCCCTTCTACAGCCCTTGATCGGCAGCTATACCGACAAACATCCACAGCCCTATTTTTTGCCCATCGGCATGGCCTTTACGCTGGTCGGGCTTTTCATCATGTCGTATGCGCCGGTTTACCCCTGCCTTTTGCTGGGGGCGGTTATTGTCGGGACAGGCTCGGCCGTGTTGCACCCGGAAGCTTCGCGGGTGGCCCGCATGGCGGCGGGAGGGCAATTCGGCCTCGCGCAATCCATTTTCCAAGTGGGCGGCAACGCGGGCAGCGCCACGGGGCCCCTGCTCGCGGCGCTCATCGTCGTGCCCCACGGCCAACAAAGTCTGGCCTGGTTCGCTGTCTTGCCGTTGCTGGCCATCTTTTTCCTGCTGCGCATCAGCTGCTGGGCCAAAAACCAGCAAACAAAAACAAAAAGCGCCTCTTCGACTTCCGAGGGCGCAATCCCCAAATCGGTTGTGCGCTATACCATAATCATTCTCGTGGCTTTGATTTTCGCCAACAATTTTTATATTGCCAGCATCACCAACTATTTCACATTTTACCTGATCAAAAAATTCGGCCTGTCCATAGAATCTGCCCAGATGTATCTGTTCATCTTTCTTGCGGCCGTCGCCGCCGGGACCGTGTTCGGCGGGCCTATCGGCGACAGGATGGGCAGGCGCAACGTCATTCGCTTTTCCATTCTGGGGGTCGCCCCCTTTACCCTGTGCATGCCCTATGCGGGGCTTGTGTGGACCGCCGTTCTTGCCTTTCTTACCGGCATTATTCTGGCTTCCGCCTTCACGTCCATAGTCGTGTTCGCACAAGAGCTGATGCCCGTCAAAGTCGGCATGGTTTCCGGGTTGTTTTTCGGCCTTTCATTCGGCCTGGGGGGGCTGGGTGCGGCGATCATGGGGCCGCTGGCGGACTGGTACGGCATAGAAACGGTCTATATGCTTTGCTCGTTTTTGCCGCTGCTCGGCCTGCTCTCTCTTTTGCTGCCGGATTTGAGGCGTTATGGCGGCAAAGGCTGAGCGCCCGCCAGAGCAGTTAACGCTTTTCAGGGGAACAAGCATGCAAGAAATCTCTTGGGATGATTTTGCTGCGGTCGCCTTGCGGGCCGGCACCATTATGCGGGTGGAGCCTTTTCCGGAAGCGCGCAAACCCGCGTATAAAGTCTGGGCGGATTTTGGCCCGGAAATCGGCGAGAGAAAAAGCAGCGCGCAGATAACCGGGCTGTATTCTCCGCACGATTTGATCGGTAGGCAGATCGTCGGGGTGGTCAATTTTCCGGCCAAGCAGATCGGCCCTTTTCGTTCGGAATTTCTGTTGACCGGCTTTGCGGACAAAGACGGCCATATTGTGCTGGCAGTGCCTGATAAACCCGTGCCTGACGGAAGCAGTTTGTCATAACCTGGCGGTATATGTGCGCCCCTTCTGTTACAAATGGTAAAGAACCGGCCGGGTCCATATGCAGGGGCCCGGCCGGTTTTATAAAGCGTCAGGAAAACGTGTCGCTATGAGAAAATAAAGTATGATGCGACCAGCGCGATGATCATGCCAAAGGTGTTGCGACGGCTCAATTCCATCGGGCTGACTTTGGCTATACCCGCGCAGATGATGGCGGCGCTGGCCAGAGGCGACATGGTGCGGCCGAGAGCGCCGGTCAAGGTCGCAAGGCTGGCCATGTTGGGGATCGTCATGCCGAGATGTTCCGCAAAAGGCGTCACTGCCTGGTTGAAAGCGAGGGTCGCCGCGTCGCCCGACCCCACGATAACCGCGAGAAAGAACGGCCCTGCGGCTGCCGCTATTTTTGCCGCACTGCTGGAGTTTTTCAGAATGGTAATCAGAAAATCAACCAGGCCCAGCGCTTTCATGCCCGCCACGAATACGCCTGCAGAGATGATAATGCCCATGGCCACGGCGTAAGCGGACCCCATGCCGCTGAAAAATTCTTTCACGCAGTTTGTCGGGCTGCTGCGGGTTACGACTATGCCCAAAATAGCGCCGATGAGCATGGCCGGAGGCACGCCCAACGATTTGAGGAACGGACAAGCGGCAAGCAGGGACTTGCCCCATGCGGGAGCCTGCGGCCCGCTGATTATCGCGCTGAGAACCAACAGAAAAACGGGCAGGATCGGCAAAGCGGCATAGATGAGATTGGGTTTTTCAATTTTCGCGACTTTATGCTCATCCGCATTTGCGACATATCCTTTGTTTTCTTTGCGGATCGCCGCCACAACAGCCAGGGCGATAGCGCCTATACACAAGCAGGCTACGTCCGCCTTCCAGTGCACCGCGATCACGCTCATGACATCGGTTTTCATAAGATGCTGTGCGATGTAGGGGTTATGTGACAAACCCGGGGACATCATGCTGCCGAAAGTTCCGGCCATTACCGCAGAAGCCGCCATAGCCGGGTGCACGCCCATGGAAATCAGCAAGGGAATGAGCACGGAGCCCACAGCCGCAGCAACACCGGCTGCGCTGGGGAGCGACGCATTAATAAATCCGGTCACAAGCACCGTTGCCGGTATCATGATGATTCGGACCTTTGACAAAGGGCCGGCCATGGCATTGACAAGGTGCATGTTGCAATTGGTCACGTTCATGACGGCGGCGAAACCCATAACGGATAAGATGGTCTGGATAAGGCCCGCCACGGTCATGTTGGTGGCAAAAGCCGAAAACCCGGCCATAGGCTGCCCGGCCAAAACGCACATAAAAAGGCCGGCGCTCAAAAGCACCAGCCGCGTTTCGTATTGTTTGATCAAAAAATACACCACTGCGACAATAGTTGCGCACCCTGCTGCAATCTGTATGGACTCCATTGTGACTCCTTGGAACGTTTATCTTGTTTTATGTAAGCATAATCCAATATTGCATGCGTCTAAATATCGAATGTCGACACTTGACAGTATGCAATATTTCCGTAGGCTAACTAAGTCGTATTTGTCAACATAACCAAAGGCAGATCGTGATGAATCAAAAATTTGACCTTGTTATTACAGGCGCTCGCGTTGTCGATCCTCTTTCCGGCATCGACGGAGAGCTGAACCTCGGCATTGCTGAAGGACGCATTGCTGAAATTTCTCCCCGCAACATGTGCGCGGGTGCAAAAGAGGTTCTGGTCCTGGACGGAATGACCGCCCTGCCCGGAATTATTGATATCCACACGCACATCAGCCGGGCTTTCGGCTCGGCGTACGGCGGCTGCCGCATGCTGGCCCGCGCGGGCGTGTGTACTACCCTTGAAATGGCCGGTCCCGTTCAAGAAGTGTTTCAGGTGATGCGCGATTATGGTTCCGGCATCAACGTCGGGGTAATGGAAGGCATAGTTCCCGGCAAAAATTTTCCTTCGGCAGATGCGGACGACGCGGCCATTGATTCCTTTGTCTCCAAAGCCTTGGAAGATGGGGCGCTGGGTGTGAAGATTCTTGGCGGGCACTACCCTCTTACGCCGGAAACAAACTACAAGGTCGTAGGCCGGGCGCGCAAACAGGGTGCCCGGGTGGCCTGGCACTGCGGCAGCACCGCCACGGACAACACCATTCTGGCCGTACGTGAGTTTTTTGAGATCACAAAAGGCCACAGTGTACATCTGGCCCATGTGAACAGCTATTGCCGGGGCCTGCGGGATACGCCCATGGAAGAAGTGGCTGAAGCCTTGAAACTGCTGGAAGCCAACCCCTCCATATATTGCGAATCGTATATCGCCGGCACCAACGGCACGAGCCTGCGCATCGGCCCGGACGGGCGCTGCGCAAGCAGAGCCACGGGGCAGAACATCGTCTACCTCGGTTTTGAAGACTCGGCCAAAGGCATGGAAGCGGCCATTCGTGCGGGCGCGGTCAATGTGTTCACGGAACAGGGGCTGGAAATAGCGGTCGTTACCGGCGATGCGGGCGCCGAGGCATGGCTGGCGGCCAAGACCGACATCGGCGGCGGCATGATCATCAACCCCGCAGCGCCCAGAACGGCGCTGTATCTTGCCAAAAATGCGGAAGACCGTTTTATCGTCGATGCGTTGTGCACGGATGGCGGCGTCATCCCCCGCAACAACATCGTCAGCGACGGTTTGGGGCTGGTCGCGGCCAATGCCCTAACCCTGGACGAGTTCATTCTCAAAAGCTGCGTCAACCCCGCGAAGCTGATGAACCTGCCGCAGAAAGGCCACCTGGGCGTGGGCGCGGACGCCGACATAACCGTGGTGAATCTTGCCGCCAACGCGCCGGTGAGCACTATTGTGGGCGGCAAGATCATTATGCACCAGGGGCTCTTGCTCGGCCAGGGCGGCACCATCATCACCACCGAACGCGGCAAGGCGAAAGCCGCGCCCTTCGACATGCCGATGATTGTCACCGACCATGCGGACGGGCCGCTGCCGTTGTAAGATCGCGAGAGGCAATTAGGGCTGAGGGCCCGCAGCCCCGGCTTGGGACTGCGGGGCTTTGCGTATGCCAAGCCTGCGCATCTTGTGTTGTAGGGTCGTGCGAGGCAGCCCCAACAGGGCGGCGGCTCCGGTCGGCCCGGCGATGATGCCGCCCGTATGCTCAAGCGCCTCAATGATATGCCGCCGTTCCACCTCCTCCAGGCTTTGCGGCGCGGATGTTTTTTTGCGGGGCAGCCCGCCGCCGGGCACAGGGGGCGTTTCCGCGGAGGCGGCTCCGCTCATGTCGCTGAGTCCACGGCTTTCCTGCAGCAGTTTTTCCACGAGTCCAACCGTGACCTGTTTGTGCATGCAGTTGTGCACAAGCAGCTTGCTGATGATATTACGCAACTCACGGATATTGCCGGGCCAGTCATACTCGCGCAAAGGAGCGATCAGCGATGCGGTGAATGTGATCGAAGGCAGGTTGAGACGTTTGCCTGTCTGAAGGGACAGCAAGCTTGCCAGCGGGGGAATGTCTTCGCGCCGTTCGCGCAAGGGCGGCAGCTCGATAGTATAGAACGCGAGGCGATGGAGCAGGTCTGCCCTCAAGCCGCCCCTGGGGGTTCCGAATCTGGCGTTGGTAGCCGCGATAATACGCACGTCAACAGGCAGGGAAACACTTTCCCCCACCCGCTCGAAGCTTGAATCTTCAAGTACCTGAAGCAATTTGCTTTGCATTTCGGATGAAAGTTCTGCCACCTCATCCAGAAACAAGGTTCCCCCGTGAGCCAGTTCAAAGCGGCCCACGCGCCTGCCCGCCGCGCCGGTGAATGCTCCTTTGGCGTGACCGAATAGTTCGCTTTCAAATAATGTCTGCGGCAAGGCCGGGCAGTTTACCTTCACAAAATGCGCGCTTTTACGCGGGCTGCGATGGTGAATTTCCTGCGCGAACAGGCTTTTGCCGGTCCCAGTTTCTCCCAGCAGCAATACGGGAATATTGAGCTTTGCCGCCATATCGATCTTACGCATGATCTCGCGCATCGCATTGCTGTGGCAAATAATGGTTTCGTTCTGTCCCGGCGGCAAAAAAAACGGCTGCGCATGCAGGCGCATTTCGTTGTACTTCACCTGTTCGAGGGACAAAATCGCCCCCAGGCAGGTGGCCACCACGGGCGAGAGTTCCAGCAAAAAGGAAACAATGCTGTAGATGTCTTCCGGCTGCTCGATAAAAGAGCAGTGAAGCGTGGCGATGATGTCGTTGTCCAGCACTAGGGGAAAGGCCATGGTGGCGGTCAGGCCGGCTTCGGCAATGGGGTGGGATGGGGATTCTGAAAAATACTGCGCAAAATCAGTGATGATTACGGGCTTTCGAGTAGCGATAACGTGACCGGCCACGGTGGTGGAGGCTTCCGCTGGGCGCACCGGCGAGACAGTGCTAACCACGGTGCCCTCGGCCGCCGTGAAATACATGAGCATCTCCCCCTGTTGGTCGTAGAGGTTGATGCACAGACGGTCAAAGTGAAACTGTTCCTGCAGCAACTGAGAAAGCGTGCTGAAAAATACCTTACGGCTCGCCTGGACGGTGAGTGCGGCCATCAGCTTTCCGCCGATCTCGGCGGCTCGGGAAGGCGGGGGGGAAGTGAGTTGCTTCATGCGGCCTCCTTGGTGAGTATTTTTATATGACCATATACAGGCAAAATGTCCATATACGGGCATTCAGTTTTCAGTTTCTTCAGTAGAATTTCATATATTGCAGATCAAATAGACTGGCTATTACAGCCCCTTTTCTCCGGTCCGCTCCATGGAATGCTTCTTGCTTTTTCATATACAGCTTCACGTGGCAAAGGCCAGACCGGGATCACCCCGGTTTCAAGAGGCGCCCTCTTCTCTCTCGGGCGGTATACAACAATCTATTGAGGAGTAGCCATGTCCATAGATTTTGTGGTCCACGAAGAGGCCGACAGTGTCGGCGTGGTTGTGGTTGAGGGCCTGAAGGCCGGGGCGGAATGCACCGGCTGGATCATGCAGGAAGATAAAACAATCAAATTTAAGATCCAGAACGATATCCCCATTGGACACAAGGTGGCTTTGAAAAATTTTGCCGTAGGCGAGCCGGTCATCAAATACAATACTGACATTGGCAAGGTCGTAAAGCCTATCAAGCAGGGAGAGCATGTGCATGTACATAATTTAAAGACAAAGAGGTGGTAAGAGTCATGCAAAAAACATTTTTGGGCTACCGTCGCGAAAACGGCCGCGTGGGAATTCGCAACCACGTGATCATTCTGCCTCTTGACGATGTTTCCAACGCCGCTTGCGAGTCCGTGGCCAGCAATGTCAAAGGCACGTTCGCTCTGCCCCATGCCTATGGGAGATTGCATTTCGGCGCCGACCTCGACTTGTTTTTCCGCACGATCATCGGTGTGGGATGCAACCCTAACGTGGCCGCTGTCGTGGTTATCGGCATTGAGCCCAATTGGACCCAACGCATTGTTGACGGCATTGCAAAAACCGGTAAGCCGGTGGCCGGCTTTGCCATAGAACAAAATGGCGACTTGAATACAATCTGCGCCGCATCACGCAAGGCCAAAGAATTCGTTCATTATGCAACGGAACTACAGCGTGTTGAATGCGAAACAAACGAGCTGTGGATTTCCTGCAAATGCGGTGAATCAGATACTACATCTGGAATTGCCGCAAACCCCACTGTTGGCAACGCCTTTGACAAGTTGTGGGAAGCCGGTTGCACCACATTGTTCGGTGAAACAACCGAAATAACCGGCGGAGAACGTATCGTGGCGGAACGTTGCGCGACTCAAGAAGTACGTGACAAGTTCATGTTTTTCTTTGACCGCTACGCTAAAATGGTGGATGACAATAAGGTGGACGACCTTTGCGACTCTCAACCTTCCCAGGGCAATATCGAAGGCGGTTTGACGACAATTGAGGAAAAAGCGCTGGGCAATGTCCAGAAAATCGGCCGCAAAGCCCCGGTCATCGGCTGCCTGGACAAGGCGGAAGCCCCCACCGCCCCCGGCCTCTGGTTTATGGACTCCTCTTCCGCCGCCGCTGAAATGGTTACCCTTTGCGCGGCGGCTGGCTTTGTGGTGCACCTTTTCCCCACCGGTCAGGGCAATGTCGTGGGCAACGCCATCATACCGGTGGTCAAGCTGACGGGTAACCCCCGCACGCTGCGCACCATGAGCGAGCATATAGACGTGGATGTTACCGGCATTGTGCGCAAGGAACTCAACATGGATCAAGCAGGCGACAAGTTGCTTGAGATGATGTTCCGCACATGCAACGGCCGTAACACCGCCACCGAAATACTGGGGCATCGCGAATTCAGTTTGACCAGGCTGTATGAGAGCGCATAAGGCGTTCCCGATCCTTCCGCCTGGCACGGGTGCCGGACGGAAGGATCTCCGCCGGCAAAACACCCTTCAGGGTAATAAGGAATGGATATGAGCTTGCTACGAAAAATCATGGTGTCATGTGTTTGTCTGTTGCTGGGCGTCGCCCCGGCCATGGCAAAGGGCGACACGCTGATCGTGGCTTCGCCCGCCGATGCGAAAACTCTGGATCCGCATTCCACGATGGATTCTCCGTCACAAAACGCGATGAAGCAAATTTACGAATGTCTGGTCAGTTATGACGACGCCAAACAAACAGTTGTGCCGTCGCTTGCAGAGCGGTGGGACGTTCTGGAAGGAAAGAAAGGCTATAAGTTTTATCTGAAAAAGGGTGTGAAGTTCCATAACGGCCAGGAGATGAAAGCAAGCGATGTGGTCTTTTCTTTTAAGCGCGCTACCGGGCCCGAAGGCGCGGGCATTCACTTTCTGTCCAACTATGTCGACCCCAAGGGGCTTGAAGCCGTGGACGATTACACGGTGATCATCCGCACCAAGCAGCCTTTGGGGTCCGCCTTTCTGGCCTCCATGAACCACCCCTGGGCCGCCATTATGCCTCAGAAAGCAGTTGAGGCCGGCGGCAGAGACTACCACATGCACCCCATCGGCACCGGAAAGTTTAAATTTGTGTCATGGGCCAAAGGCGACCGCATCACCTTTGAACGTTTCGACAATTATCACGGTGAAAAAGCCAAGCTGAAAAAGATTGTCATCCGTACGGTCATTGAACCTTCAAGCCGCATGATTGAACTGGAAAGCGGCGCCGTGGACGTGGCTCTTGAACTGCAGGCGGTGGACGTGAACCGGCTGAAAGGCGACCCGGCCAAGAAATTGATCATAAAGACCGGGCAGGCTGTTGGAACCGTCATATACGACGTGGTCAATTCAAAGCCGTATAGCGACCCGCGGGTGCGCAAAGCTCTCGGCATGGTCGTTGACCGCCAGGGCATGGTGAAAGCCGTGTTCAAAGGATACGCCGAAGTTGCCACCGGCCCCATATCCTCCGCCGTCAAATACAATAAGGTGAAAGAAAGCCCCGTGCCCAAAGTGGATATCGAAGGGGCCAAAAAATTGCTGGCCGAAGCCGGTTTTCCCGACGGATTTAAAGCCGTGTTCATGGCCGCCGACCGGGCGGACTATTACAACGTGGCTGTCGTCTTGCAAGACAACTTCCGTAAAATCGGCGTGGACATGGAAATCAAAGTCCTTGAATGGGGAGCCTTTCAGGAAGCCGCACAGCAGCCCGGGCACCCCCCTGTCAATGTTTTCTGGTGGGCCGGCGCGCCTGTTCTGGACCCCTACTTCTTTTACAGCGCGCTCCTTTCCACCAATGCCGGCAAGGCGAACCGCGCTTTTCTGCAAGACCCGCAAATCGACGCCATGCTCAACAAAGGCGCGGAACTTGATGACGGCCCGGAACGTGCGAAACTCTACTCCGACTTATGGGACAAAGTGGCTGACATAGCCCCCTGGACCTATCTGGTCACCCCCTACTATCTGGCAGCCATGGATAAAAACCTTGAAGGGCTGGACCTGGGTCCCAGCCTGGTCAACTACTACGGCAACGCCTACTTCAAGAAATAACGGCTCTACCGGGACATTACCGGCCATCCGCGGATGGCCGGTAACCGGCAGGGCGCCCAACCATAACCGCGTGGAGCGCATCCGAAAGCAGGAGAGGTTGGCATGATCAAGTACTTAATTCAGAGAATTTTGGCCATGATCCCGGTAGCGCTCGGGGTTACACTCCTGTTGTTTTCCCTGCTGTACATAACCCCCGGCGACCCCGCCCGTCTGGCCCTGGGCGCGGAGGCGTCTGACGAAAGCCTTGAGCAATTCCGCCGGGAATACAGTCTGGATCGCCCTTTTCTCGTTCGCTACGGGCTTTTTGTATACAATGCGGTAGTCAAGCAGGATATCGGCCGTTCCTACGCAACACGGCGCCCGGTCTCACAAGAAATCGGCGACACGTTCCCCACCACCTTCGTCCTGGCCACAGGCGCCATTGCGCTGGCCACGGTTTTAGGACTGACCTTCGGCATTATTTGCGCGGTCAAACAGTACTCCATCTTTGACAATGTGACGATGGTGATCGCGATGCTGGGCATTTCAACTCCCATTTTTTATCTCGGGATTTTGCTTATCCTGTGGTTTTCGGTGCGGTTGCGATGGCTACCGTCGTCGGGCTTCAACACCATGAGCGAACGCATTCTGCCCTGGATCACTCTTTCAGCCACGTCCATGTCCATCATCACGCGCATGACCCGTTCAAGCATGCTTGAGGTCATACGTTCAGACTATGTCCGCACGGCACGCGCCAAAGGCCAGAAAGAGTCCGTCATCATTCTGAGGCACGCTTTGCTGAACGCGCTTATACCCATTATCACCATAGTCGGCATCCAATACGGCCACCTTTTGGGCGGCTCCATTCTTACCGAATCGGTATTTTCCATCCCCGGCGTGGGACGGCTTGCGGTGGAAGGGATCAAAGCCCGTGATTATCCCATAGTGCAGGGGGCGGTGCTGTACATTTCCATCGCCTACGTGGTCATTAACCTGCTTGTGGACCTTGTGTACGCCTGGGTCGACCCGCGGCTACGCACGCGCAACCGCTAGAGGAGGGTTCCATGGCTTTACTGCGCCAAAACAGCAATTTATATTTGACCCTCGTGCGCCTGCGGCGAAACCGCTTGGCCGTTCTGGGCCTGGTTGTCATCGTTATTTTAGTGCTGACCGCCGTATTTGCCCCTCTGCTCGCACCATATCATTACGCGTCCCAGAACTTGATGGAGGCTTTTGAACCGCCGAGTTGGACGCACCCGCTGGGCACTGACGAATTCGGCCGCGATATTCTCAGCCGTATCATCTACGGGGCGCAGATATCGTTGCAGGTCGGCATTTTTGCCGTCGCTCTAGCTATGGTTGTCGGCGGGATACTGGGGGCCGTTGCCGGTTATTACGGCGGCCGCCTTGACGAAATCATCATGCGCCTCATGGATATTCTGCTCTCCATTCCGCAAATTCTGTTGGCCATCGCCATTGCCGCCGCATTAGGGCCGGGCCTGCTGAACCTGACCATCGCCGTGGGCGTCGCTGCCTTGCCGACTTTCGCCAGAATAGTGCGCGGAGCGGTGCTCTCAATTGTGAGAATGGAATACATTGAAGCGGCATACTGCATGGGCGCGAGTGACGACTGGATTATCGCCAGGCATATTTTGCCCAATTGCAGTGCGCCAATTATTGTGCAGGCCACCATACGGGTCGCGCAGGCCATTTTGGCTGCGGCCTCCCTCAGCTTTCTCGGCCTGGGCGTTCAGCCGCCTTTTCCGGAATGGGGCGCCATGCTTGCCAGCGGGCGCGGCTATGTGCGCGACTATGTCTATATGACCATATCTCCCGGCCTTGCCATCATGATTACCATCATGGCTCTTAACTTCCTTGGCGACGGCCTGCGCGACGCGATGGATCCGAAATTGAAGCGATAGGCGGTATGTAATGTTGCTCTCGTAACCTTCATCGTTAGGTATACCCCATGACGCAACAGAATGAAATTTTCCTTGATATCCGCGATCTTCGGGTACAGTTTCACACCGACACGGGCCTTGTGAAAGCCGTCGAAGGGCTGAATCTTACCCTGAACAAAGGCGAAACCATGGGACTTGTGGGGGAGACCGGGGCCGGCAAAACCACAACAGCTCTTGCGATCATGCAGCTTATTGCTTCTCCTCCCGGCAAAATTACCAGCGGGCGGATTCTCCTCGACGGTGAGGACATACTCACAAAGTCTGAAGAAGAAAAACGCCATATCCGGGGCGGCAAGATCTCCATGATTTTTCAGGATCCCATGACCTCTCTGAACCCTGTTCTTTCCGTGCAGGACCAAATTGCGGAAATGATCCGCCTGCACGAAAAAGGCATAGGCAAGGGGGCCCTGGAAAAAGCCCACGATATGTTGCAACTGGTCGGAATACGGCCCGAGCGGGGGCCGGAATATCCGCATCAGTTCAGTGGCGGCATGAAACAGCGGGTGGTCATTGCCATCGCTTTGGCCTGCAACCCGCGTTTGTTGATCGCGGACGAGCCCACAACAGCTCTGGACGTGACCATCCAGGCGCAAGTGCTGGAACTGATGCGTGAACTCAAGCAACACTTCAACACCGCCACAATTCTGATCACTCACGACCTGGGGGTTGTGGCTGAACTGTGCGACTCCGTCTCCATCATGTATGCGGGCAGAATTTTAGAAAAGGCGGATGTAACAGCCCTGTATGACAATCCGCGGCACCCCTACACTCAAGGACTGTTCAATTCCATTCCCGATTTGACTAAAAACGTACACCGGCTGGACATCATGCCGGGGCTTCCTCCTGACCCTACAGATCTGCCTCCTGGCTGCTGTTTCGCGCCGCGCTGCCCGCATGTCGACGCGGCGTGTTCCACCAGCAGCCCTGAGATGGCGGAAGTTGAGCCGGGCCATTTTGTGGCCTGCTTCAAAGTAAACGGGAGAAACTGATGGGCAAGCTCATGAGCGATCCGGCGATAACGCAGGCCATGATAGAAACGCGGAGACTGAAAAAATATTTCACCACTCCCAAGGGGCCGCTGCATGCGGTGGATGACGTGAGTATCACCATCGCCAAAGGAGAAACCCTGGGACTGGTGGGCGAATCAGGCTGCGGCAAATCAACCCTGGGCCGGGTGATCATCAGGCTGTTGGAAGCAACGGACGGTTCCGTGTTTTTCGGTGAACACGATATCGTCAAATTTGACAAAAAGACGTTGCGCCTCTTTCGCACGCGAGCGCAGATGGTGTTCCAGGATCCATATTCATCGCTGAACCCGCGCATTTCCGTGGAACAGCTTATTTCCGAACCTCTGCGCATCCACAAGGTATACCCCAATGAACGGGAAACTTCGGTCAGGGTCAAGAGCCTCATGGATACGGTGGGGCTTGCACAGCGCCTTGCCACCTCTTTCCCCCATGAGCTGGATGGCGGCCGCCGCCAGCGCATCGGCGTTGCCCGAGCGCTGGCTCTGAATCCTGAATTTATTGTGCTGGACGAACCGGTTTCCGCCCTGGACGTGTGCATTCAGGCGCAAATTTTGAATCTGCTGCAGGATCTCAAAGACGAATTCCATTACACCTACCTTTTCATTACCCATGACCTCAGCGTTGTGCGGCATATTTCCAACCGTATCGCGGTCATGTACTTGGGCCAGGTCATTGAATTGGCCGACCATCTGGACATTTTCAAAAACCCGCAACATCCGTACACCCAAGCTTTGCTTTCAGCCATTCCGATTCCCAAGCGGAACATTTCCCGTAAAGACCGGATCATTCTGGAAGGTGATGTGCCCAGCCCTGTGAACCCTCCGGCTGGCTGCCGTTTTTTCGGGCGCTGTCCTTCCCGTCAACCCGACTGCAAGGAAAAAGCGCCGGAACTGATGGAAATAGCCCCCAGGCATTTCCTTGCTTGCTACCACCCGGGCCCCATTGTGGCCAGAAAATCGCCCGGGTAGCGAAACTTCCCGAACATCAAGGCGGAAAGCCTGGTGGCTAAAAAAATTTACGCGACGTACTCGGCCCCAGACCTGAAGACACCGGCGAGTTGCGCTAGCGGGTGACCGTCCCCATAGGCACGAACCCTTTTCTGTTATTGGAGCTGTTTCAGTTTGCCTTTGTGGGGGCCGCTATTGTGCTGCTTACCTTGTGCGCCGGGGTTTGGATTACGGAACGAGGTATCGCCTTTGAAGACATAGCGGACTCATTGCGAATCGCTTGCATGGTTTTGCTGAGCATCATGGCCGGGTTTATCGGCATATCGGTATTGTTTTTCGGCAACAGGTATTACGCCATCTTCCATATGGACGCTGGCGGTCTTTACCATGAAAACACGCGCGGAAGCGACGAGAGCAACAGATGTTTTTTTCTGCGAAGCCGCCCGGTTCTGGTGGTCGGGGTTATCAGCGCCAGCCGCACCCGCAGCCGGCACCTGACCTGGGATAAGGTTGACCGCTTTCGGGATATTGCTTCTGACCAGCCCCGGTTTTTTATACCAGGTTAAAAGTTAGTGGCACACCCCATGAGGCTGTGTCTCTGTCGTCCGTATAGCCGATAACTCCTGTGGGGGCCAGAGCGGTCCCATTGCCCCTGCCATGGGAGGGGCAAAAAACGTCAACGGCGCGGGCGGTCTGCCGTTCAGGGCACGATGCGGCCTGCGACTGTTGTAATACCTGCGCCAGTTTTCAATAATGATTTCCGCCTCTTTCATGGTCATAAACATTTCGCCGTCGAGCAGCTTGTTCCGGAGCTTGCCGTTGAAGCTCTCGCAGTAGCCGTTTTCCCAGGGGCTGCCCGGTTCGATGTACTGTGTTTGCACACCCAGGTTCGCCAACCATCGTTTCAGCGCTACGGCGATAAACTCCGGACCGTTGTCGGAACGCAAATT
>JAVBNL010000057.1:0-42943 GCA_031551515.1 Desulfovibrionaceae bacterium | reverse complement strand
AATGCACGCTGCGTTATGTCAGGTATGAAGATTGGGGGGAAAAATGAATAGCGAATATTTTTTATATATAATAGTACAAAACGGTATATTTTACCCGTACGCTTCACCGGCGGATTTCGGAGGGCTCCATGCGCATCGACGACGTGAAAACCTTTGTCAGCATTGTCGCCGCCAAAACGTTGGGCCGCTGCGCCGAAGAGATGCACCTGACCCAGTCTTCCATCAGCAAACGCCTGCAGCGGCTTGAATCGGACATCGGCGTGAAGCTGATCGAGCGCAGCAAGGGCGCGCGCACCGTAACCCTGACCCGCGCGGGCGCCGCCTTCATGGGCATCGCCCACCGCTGGCTTGAAGTGCAGAACGAAGTGTTGCACCTGCACGACGTCAGCGAGCAACTGCCCCTGAGCATCGGTTCTCTGGCCAGCCAGAACAACGCTTTTTTCATCCGGATGTTTCGCAAGCTCGCACAACGCAGCCCCGTGCTGCGCCTCAATTTCATGCAGCGCCACTCTGACGAGATGTACAGCCTGGTGGAAAAGCGGGAGGTCAGCGTCGGCTTTTCGCTGCTTGACCTGTACAACCCCAGCGTCAGGGTGCGGCTGTGCTATGAAGAGCCCATGGTCGGTCTGCGCCACGCGGCCGTTCCCTCGAAAACCGAAAAGACCGTGCGCACGGGGGCGCTGGACCCGGAAGACGAGCTGTACATGGGCTGGTCCAACAACATACGCATGTGGCACGAGCAGCAATGGGACCCCATGGCCCGCGGCCGGGTGCGGGTGGACAACGTCAACGTGCTGCGCGAGATGCTCTATGATTCACGCCACTGGGCCATTCTGCCTTACTCTTTCGCCCGCGTTTGCGCGGCCGGGGGCAGCCTGGAAATATTCCGCCTTGACCCGCGCCCGCCGGACAGGGTCTGTTACGCCCTGACCCACAAGTATCCTTCGGAAGAAACAAGAGCGGCGCTTGCCATTTTCAGCGAGATGTTGGCGGAATTTCTGCACGACGAGCTGAAAGAGCACGGGAAGGTCTACCCCGACCCCATTTGCGCGAATGAATGAGACTACCCCGGGCGGGCTTATCCGGCGATAGTTGCAGACTCCCAATTGACAAATCATAGCTTAAAAGCTAACTTTAGGTATGACTAAAACAACCGATAAGAAACCGCGCCGCAGCGCCCCACATGACGAAGTCATGGCGGAAAGCCTGCGCAAAGACCCGGAGTTCGCCGCCGCCTATCTGGAACTGGCAATAACGGAAGGTTCACAGGAAGAACTGCTTATCGCCCTGCGCCGCTTGGCCAAAGCTCACGGCGGCATCGCCAAGCTGGCCAGAGAAACAGGCCTGAACGAAGTCAGTCTGCACCGTACGCTCTCCGCGAAGGGCAACCCCAGACTGGATACCCTCGTCAAAGTGGTCGACGCCATGGGCATGCAGATTCACATCACCCCCAGCGGCAGCCAGACGCACGTTCAGTAAGCGGCGTTTTTCGTGGAGTGTTGATCGCAACAAAAAAGCCCGCTTGCGCAGGCTTTTTTGTTTTCATGCAAAGGCGGAACTTACATGCAGGCTTTCAAAGCGGCCAGCAGCTTGTCCACGTTTTCGGGACGGGCGGTGTGGCCCATCAGGCCGATACGCCAGATTTTGCCCGCCAGGGGGCCGAGGCCGGAACCGATTTCAATGGCGTGGTCTTTCAGCAGTTTCGCGCGCACGGCGGCTTCGTCAACACCGGCCGGAATGGTCACGGCGTTGAGTTGCGGCAGGCGGAAGTCTTTATCAACGAAGAAGGTGATGCCCAGCTTTTCCAGACCCTGGCCCAGGCGTTCGTGCATGGCCTTGTGGCGGGCGAAAGAATTTTCCAGGCCTTCTTTCAAAACCACGTCCAGCGCCGCGTACAGGGCATATTCCATGTTGATGGGCGCGGTGTGGTGATAGGCGCGGCTGTTGCCTTCCCAGTAGTTGATGATCATGGAAAGATCGAGGTACCAGTTGGGCACCTTGGTCTTGCGGGCTTTCAGCTTGTCCACGGCGCGCTGCGAGAAGGAAACGGGAGCGAGGCCGGGAGGGCAGGAAAGGCATTTCTGCGTGCCGCTGTACAAGATGTCGCAGTGCCATTTGTCCATTTCAACGGGAATGCCGCCCAGGCTGGTCACGCAGTCCACCAGGTACAGAGCGCCGGTGGGGGCCACCAGGTCGCCTATTTCCTGCACCGGGTTGCGAACGCCGGTGGAAGTTTCGGCATGCACCACTGCCACCAGGCTGTAGGGGCCTTTTTTCAGCTGTTCGGCGACTTTTTCGGGAACAACCGGGGTGCCCCAGGGAAATTCGAGCACGTCCACCTGGGCGCCCAGGCGGCCGGCCACGTCTTCCATGCGCTTGCCGAACACGCCGTTGATGATCACCAGCACGCGGTCGCCTTTTTCAATCACGTTGACGAAGGCGGTTTCCATGCCCGCCGAACCCGTGCCCGACATGGGCATGGTCACGGCGTTCTTGGTGTTCATTACGGTGCGCAGCTGGTCTTTGATGGCGTCCATAATTTTGATGAAATACGGGTCCAGGTGGCCGAGGGTGGGTTTGGCCATAGCGGCGTAAACCTCGTCGAACACGCAGGAAGGGCCGGGGCCCATCAACAGGGTGGGCTTGATGGAGTCAAGTAGGTTAGCCATATACATTCTCCTTAACAGTAGTACGGATGTTTATTGCCGCTACACCTTTGCCCTAAATAGCTTAGAAAGGCAATCTGTATAAAAAAAAGCGCGAAACGAATGAATATTCGTTTCGCGCGGTAAAACCGAGACAGCCCGGTTAAAGAATACAGCCGGTTACAGTTTCGTTTTTATCACTTTTATGGAAAATTTCACATTTTCCGTTCAAAAGCACCCGCCGGCGAGAGCCGCTTCGCTCAAAATATTCCCGTTGCCGGCCAACGGGCAAAAAATCCGCCGGCTGGAGCATGCGCGGTACTTGCTCTAGAGGCAGGCTTTCAGCGCCGCCACGAACCGCTTGACGTTTTCAGGCCGGGCCGTGTGGCCCATCAGGCCTATCCGCCAGACTTTGCCGGCGAGAGCCCCCAGGCCGCCGCCGATTTCGATCTGGTGTTCGTTCAACAGTTTCGCGCGCACGGCGGCGTCGTCAACACCCGCCGGAATGGTAACCACATTCAGGTGAGGCAGGCGGCTTTCCGCCGGAATGAAAAACGAGATGCCCAGTTTCGCCAGTTCCTCGCCCAGCAGTTTCTGCATGGCGATCTGGCGGGCGTAAACGTTCTCCAGCCCTTCAGCCAGCAGCACCTGCAATCCGGTGTACAGGCCGTAGATCAGGTTACTGGACATGGTATGGTGATAGGCGCGCTTTTCGCCTTCCCAGTATTTGCCGAGCAAATTGATGTCCAGATACCAGTTGGGGATCGGCGACTTGCGGGTGCGGGCTTTTTCGACCGCCCGGGGAGAGAACGAAACCGGCGCAAGGCCGGGCGGGCAGGAAAGCCCCTTCTGCGTGCAACTGTACAGGGCGTCGATGTGCCGCTCGTCCATATCCACGGGCATGGCGCCCAGACTGGTCACGCAGTCCACGATGAACAGCGCGCCCGTATCTTTGACCAGTTCGCCCACTTCCTTGACCGGGTTGCGCATGCCGGTGGAAGTTTCGGCGTGCACCATGGCCACCGCGGCGTACGGGCCTTTTTGCAGCTGTTCTTTAACTTTTCCAAAAATGATGGGGGTGCCCCATTCAAATTCCAGAAGATCGATCTTGGCGCCCAGGCGGCCGGCCACCTCTTCCATGCGTTTGCTGAAAAAGCCGTTGACGATGATCAACAGGCGGTCGCCCGGTTCCAGCAGGTTGGTGAACACGGTTTCCATGCCCGCGGAACCGGTGCCGGAAACGGCGAAAGTCAGCGGGTTCTTGGTGCCCATAACTTGGCGCAGACCGTCTTTAACCCCGTCCATGATACGGATGAAATAGGGGTCCAGATGCCCCAGGGTGGGCTTGCCGATGGCCGCATACACTTCATCATACACGGCCGAGGGACCGGGTCCCATAAGCAGCACGGGCTTGACGCCGTCAATCAGAGTAGCCATAAGCGCATCTCCTTGCGGGTAATGAGGTAGGGTCTAGTAGACCTGTTCTGCCTCAAACGGGAGATAAAGGCAACGCCGCGTCTTGCGGGCGCGCGATACGGCCGGGGGTATTGGCCCAAAAGGCGGTTCTCGGGCAATGCTGCCCGCAGGTATGATTTGCGCCTTGACAGAGAAAAACTTTTGGCATAATTTTTTGTCAGACAAACTTACAATTTGACAAAATAACCATACATGCGGCGCACCGCCATTGCCGCCAAACCGGCAATGGGTGTTAAGCAGGTCGCATGCCAGGCTGGGTACGGTATTTATTGTCAGACAAACTACCAAATGATACGGTCCTCCGCTGCATGCCGGCCGGGATATCGGCTATCCCCGCCCGGCGCCGTGACTACCTGACAATAGCGAGGCCGCACCATGAACCAAGAGTTTGCGAACACGCCCGCCGGTATCCGCCACAGCAGTATTGTGGATGAAATAGTCCGGCAGATCGAACAGCGCATTGAGCGGGGAGAGCTCGCGCCCGAGCAGCGGCTTCATGAAGAGGTGTGCGCCGCAGAGTGGAGGGTCAGCCGCCCTTCCTTGCGCGAGGCGTTCCGTGTCCTGGAGAGCCAGGGCTACATCCAGCGCGAACCGCGCAAGGGCGTGTTCGTAACCAAAATAACGCCGCAAAAGGTGCTGGACGTGTACCAGATGCGGTCTGTTCTGGAAGGTCTGGCCGCCCGGCTGATGGTGGAACACGGGAACGAACTCGTGCTGCGCCGACTTGAGGACCTGGATAAAAACATGCGGGCGGCCAACGCCGTGGGCAATGCGGCTTTGCGCGCCACCCTGAATCAGGATTTTCACAGCCTGATGATCAATGCTTCGGGGAACGAGGTGCTGCGGATGCATCTCATCCCGATCAACAAAATGATTAAGCGCTGCCGGGCCATTGCCTTTGCGGACCCGGACCTGTTGCCCGATTCCGACGCAACGCACAGCGAAATCATCGAGTGCATGCGCCGGGGGGACGCTGAACGAGTGGAACGGCTGCGCCGGCAACGTATTTTGCAGTTTGGAGAATTGATCGCACAGCGAATTCCTTGATCGCGACGTAACGCCCGGCCCCGTCCGCGCGAACTCTCGAGAAAGACCACGTTGTGCGGTACGCCACACCGTGAGGGAGTTCGCCATGTCATGCAAGACCATTGTTGAAAAAATATTTACCGCCCATGCCGGACAGGATCTCAAGGCCGGAGACTGGTGCGTTGCCGATATGGATTTCTATAGCGGCACAGACACAAAATCTCCAAAAGCCATTGAAATGTTTTGTGAATTGGGCATGCCGGTACATGACCCGACCCAGGTCGCGTTCGGCATGGACCACTACGTGCCCTGCGGCCACCCGCAACGCGCCAACGCGCAAAAGGCCCTGCGCGATTTTGCTGAAAAAAACGGCATACGTCTGTTCAATCCCGGCGACGGCGTCAGCATACAGCTATTCATGGACGACCCCCTGGTCAAACCCGGCATGCTGGCGGGCATGGCGGAATCGCACTGCCCGTCGCTGGGCGCGGCCAACTGCTGCTGTGTGGCCATAGGCGAGGCGGAACTTGCCGCGGCCATGGCCACCGGGAAACTGTGGTTCAAAGTGCCGCACAGTATCAAGGTCGACCTGGACAACACGTTGTCCCCGGGCGTGTATGCCAAGGATGTCGCCCTTGCCCTCATGGGATTGTTCAAAACGGAAGGCGCGCCCTACCAGGTGCTTGAATTTTCCGGTTCCGGCATGCCGAACCTGAACATCGATGACAGAGTCACCCTGTGCAACATGGTGGCCGACATCGGCGCAAAGACGGCCATTGCGCCGGGTGACGCCGTAACTGTGGACTACTTCGCCCGGCGTCTGCCCGGCGAAACCGTCACCCCGGTCAACCCTGATGCCGCTGCGACCTATATCCGCCGCGAAAGCATTGATCTCGCCACGCTCCCCCCGCTGCTCGCACGGCCGCATTCCGTTGACAATATCGGCCCCGTGGCCGGTTCGGAAGGCGAAGTCATCCACCAGGCCATCATCGGCTCATGCACCAACGGCCGACTTGCGGATTTGCGCATCGCGGCCAGCATCTTGAAAAGGAGAAGGATTCCGGCCTCCGTCCGCCTTTTTGTCGCTCCGGCTTCCCGCCAGATATATCTCGATGCGCTAGAACAGGGCATTGTTGCGGACCTGGTGGCCGCCGGGGCCATTATGCTGCCCCCCTCTTGCGGCCCGTGCACCGGGTTCACGCTCCAGGGCATTCCTGCGGACGGCGATGTGGTTATTTCTTCCGCCAACAGGAACTTCAAAGGCCGGATGGGCAACAAAAACGCGTCCATCTATCTGGCTTCCCCGGCCACGGTCGCCGCATCCGCGCTGAACGGCCGCATAACCGACCCCAGGCAGTATTGCCGCTAACGCCGCGCGCCGGACCCGTTCCGGCGGCTGGAGGATCTCATATGCAAGGATACGCGCGAAAACTCGGAGACTTCATCAACACCGACGAACATGCCTCGGACAAGTACCTGCCCGCCGGAACGCCTATTGAAGCCGTGCGCAAGCAGATGTTTTCATCTCTCAGGCCCGGCTTTGCCGATGCTGTCCGGCCCGGTGATTTCATTGTGGCCGGCGAGGCGTTCGGCACCGTGTCGCCGCGGGTGGACGCGGCCATCAACATCAGAGAAATCGGCATTAAAGCCGTGGTGGCCAAGTCCTTCGGCATGCTTTTTTTCCGCAACGCGATCAACATAGGCCTGCCCTGCATAGAATGCCGCACAGACGACATCGCCGACGGGGAGCAACTGCGAATTGACCTCGCAGCCGGCACGATTACGTGTGAAACGGGCCCGGTCATACCGTTCAGCCCGTTCCCTCCGGTCATCATGAAGCTGCTCAATGACGGAGGATTGCTGCCGCACATCAAGAAAAACAAGGGGTACATGTTTTAAACCGAATCGGTGTTCCGGCCCCTGAACACTCATACTTTATTAGCGGAGGCCACAATGCGCACGTTATTTTCCAGCCTTTTCGCCTTGATCGTTCTGCTGTCATTCTCGGCCGGCCCAGCTCTTGCCGCGGACAAGGGATACCCCAGCGAACCGCTCCGCATCATTGTGCACACCAAGCCCGGCAGCCCCATGGACGCCCTGATGCGGTTATGGGCCAAACTCATGGAACAGCGGGTGCCGGTGCCGGTTGTGGTGGAAAACAAACCCGGCGGCGGTTCAGCCGTGCAAACCACGTTTGTGGCCACCTCGAAAAAACCGGATTACACCATCGCCGCCGTGTCCAATACCCAGGTCAGCACCCCGCTTTCCAACAACACGCCCAATTCGTTGGCGGATTTGAAACCTGTGAGCTTTCTGTTCGAAGATCCGCTTCTGCTCGTGGCCAAGCCGGAAAAGCCCTGGAAGGACGCCAAGGAATTCTTCAATGACGTCAAGGCCAAGCCCGGCAAATTCATGATGGGCGTTGCCCAGGTGGGGTCGGTGGATTATTTGAGCGTGCTTTACTACACCCGCAACGGATACGACTATCAGATAGTGCCCTTTGACTCCGGCGGCGAAACCCTGACCCAGCTCCTTGGCGATCACGTGGACATAGCTATTTTGGAACCCTCGCTCGTTGCCGGGCAGATCAAGGCGGGCAAACTGCGCGGCCTGTGTTCCTTCACGGATCAGCGCCTTGCAAGCCTGCCGGAAGTGCCGACCATCACGGAACTGGGGTATAAGTCCGTGAGCATGCGCCAGTTCCGCGGCATGATGCTGCCCAAAACGGCTTCGGACGAGACGGTGAAATATCTCTACGGCGTGTTTCAGGATATTTTGAAAAATTCCAAGGAATTCCACGCGTATTGCAAAGCAAATGAACTGGAAATCAAAATCATGAGCACCGAGGAGTTTGCCGCGTATCTGAAAAACCTCACCGAGGAAACCGCCCAAATGCTGAAAGCCATCGGCATGTTGAAGAAGTGAGCCGCGCGGCAGGGAGGATTGCATGGACAAGTTCAAACCGACGGGCGGCATCATTGTCGGCATCGCCTCGCTGATAGTCAGCTATGCCTATTTTGTGCAGAGCCGCGCGTATCTAAAAGGTGCCATGATCGGTACCGCCTCTTCAGGGCTGTACACCCAGCTTCTGGCTTACAGTCTGGCCCTGTGCGGCGCCATTCTTATCGCGCGCGAGTTCTGGCGGGCCAGAAAGGGCAGGCGCGAAAAAGAAAAAGCGCCTCTGGACTACGCCAGGCTTGTCATGGTTATCCTCCTTGCCGCCGTGTATGTCTATCTTTTGGAATATCTCGGCTACATATTGACCTCTGTTCTGATCGGGGGCGCGCTGCTGTACGTGATGCGGGAACGCAGCCCGGTTCGCCTCATCGTGTTTCCGGCGGCCTACGCACTGGCTATTTACGGACTTTTCGTCAAGGTCCTCCTTATCGGCCTGCCCGAGCCGTGGTTCATGTACTAAGCTCCGGGCCGGGGCATGAGGCCGGTTTTACGGCGATTACGCATAGCTGATGCGGAGGGACACCATGGTTAACGATATTCTGACGGGCTTATACCACACGGTGGGGGGATGGAATTCCCTGGCCATTGTTGCGGGAGCCGCTTGGGGCATTTTCGGCGGAGCCTTGCCTGGCATAACCGGCGCCATCTGCGTGGCCCTGATCTTGCCGTTCACCTTTGGCATGCCGCCGACCACCGCGCTGGTCCTGCTCTGCTCATGTTACAGCGGATCAATGTTCGGAGGCAGCATTTCCGCCATTCTTCTCGGCGCTCCCGGCACGGCCTCCGCCGCGGCCACCCTGTTGGACGGCCGGGAAATGTACAAAAAGGGCCAAGGAGGCCTCGCTGTCGGCACAGCACTTGCCGCAAGCACTATCGGCGGCATTATCGGCTCCCTGGTCCTGATTCTGTTTTGCACGCCGCTGGCCAAAGTCGCCCTGCTTTTCGGCCCGCCGGAATACTTCGCCCTGGGCCTGTTCGGGCTGACGGTCATATCGTCCCTGTCCCCGGACATGGTCAAAGGGTTTATGGCGGGCATCGCCGGGATGATGGTGGCCACCATCGGCATTGACCAGTTCGTGGGGCAGGAGCGTTTCACGTTCGGGTTGTTCGAACTGGTCAACGGCATCGAATTTCTGCCCGTGCTGATCGGCGTCTTCGCCATGTCGGAAATGATGATGCAAATCGTGGACACGCGCACGGACACCGTGACCTCGGTCGAGCAGAAAGCCGTCAGCGCAAAACTGCCCAGCTTCGCCATGCTGTGCAAGCTCAAGGGCAGTATCCTTCTCGGCGCGGCCATCGGCACTATTATCGGCATCATGCCGGGCGCGGGCGGCAGCATTGGATCATGGGTGGCCTACAGCCAGGCGCGGCGCATCTCCAAATACCCCGAAGAGTTCGGCAAGGGCAGCATGGAAGGCGTCGCCGCGCCGGAAGCGGCCAACAGTTCCAGCGAGGGAGGCGCGCTCATCCCCATGCTGGCCCTCGGCATTCCGGGTTCAAACACCACGGCTATCATGCTCGGCGCCCTGACCCTGCAGGGCCTCACTCCCGGCCCCATGCTGTTTTCCGAACGTCCGGAAGTCGTATATTCCGTTTATGGCTCGACTTTTCTGGCCAATTTTGCCGTGCTGATCCTGGGCATGATCAGCATAAAGCCTCTGCTCCGGCTGGCCTCTGTCAAGCCCCGGTACAGCGTGGCCTGCATTTTCGTGCTGATCTGCGCGGCCGCCTATTCCATACAAACCAGCATTTTTGACGTGTGGCTGGCGATTATTTTCGGTGTGGTGGGCGTATTCATGAAGCGGTATGGCTTTTCCGCCGCCGCCTTTGTGCTTGGCATGATTCTGGGGCCGATCCTTGAAAGCGCGTTGCAACGCTCATTTATGCTGTCCCACGGCAGCCCGCTGATTTTCTTCACCCGGCCCGTGTCCCTGGGAATCCTGGCCCTGACCTTTATTTCCTTTTCGTGGCCGTGGGTTTCCGCATTCCTGTACATGCGCAACATCAAAAAAAGCGATACCGGGCCCCGCGCCTGAGTGCTTGCCCCTGCGAGGCAAGGAGATTTCAATGCCCCTGACGCAATTTGCCAGAATATGCAAGGACCACGGCCTGGACCCGGATGGAGGCGCCCTGGCCCTGATGCCGGACCAGATCCTGCTGCATGACGCCCTCGGCACGCCCGTATGCCTACAACTGGAGGCGGCCGGCATCAACGCCATAACCGTTCCCACCGCCGTGTATTGCGATCACAATACCTTGCAGGTGGGGTACCGCAACAGCGACGATCACCGCTTTCTGCGCGACACGGCCATCAAGCTCGGGGCCTATTTCTCCGGGCCGGGCGGCGGCATCTGCCACCAGCGGCACCTAGAACGGTTCGCCTACCCTGGCGGGATATTGCTTGGCGCGGACAGCCACACGCCGACTTGCGGCGGCGTGGGCATGGCGGCCATCGGCGTTGGGGGCTTGACCGTTGTGGCGGCGCTGGCCAACGAACCGTACCGCATAGCCCGGCCGAAAATTGTCGGCATCCGGCTGGAAGGAACGTTGCCGTCTTGGTCTTCCGGCAAGGATGTCGCCCTGTTTGTCCTGAAAACGCTCACCGTCAAGGGCGGCGTTGGGCGCGTGCTTGAGTATCACGGCCCGGGAGTGGCCTCTCTGTCTGTTTTTGACCGCGCGACCATTTGCAACATGGGGGCTGAAACGGGCGCGACAACGTCCCTGTTCCCCAGCGACGCCCGGACGCACGAGTATCTTGCTGCTTTCGGCCGGGAAAAGGACTGGCGGCCCTATGGCCCCGAACAAGGAGCCGTCTATGACGAAGAACTCGCCATCGATCTTTCGGGCATTGAGCCGCTTGTGGCCATGCCGCACAGCCCCGATAACGTATGCGCCGTGGCCGAAATCGCCGGCCTCGGCCTAGATCAGGTATGCATAGGCAGTTGCACCAACGCCTCATATGCTGATCTCGCCCTCACGGCCGATATCTGGCGGGGCAGAACTCTTCACCCGGGGCTTGACGTGAGCGTGGCCGCAGGAACGCGCCGGACCCTGGCCCAGCTTGTGGCGGACGGCAAGATACGCGCCCTGGTCGATGCCGGCGCGCGCCTGATGGAACCGTGTTGCGGCCCGTGCAATGCCGTCGGCCTGTCACCGGGTTCCGGGGGCGTTTCTTTGCGCACCTTTAACCGCAACTTCAAGGGCCGTTCCGGAACACCGGATGCCGCCGTGTACCTTTGCAGCCCGCAAACGGCGGCTGTTTCAGCCCTGTCCGGCAAACTGGCGGACCCCCGCGAATACGGATTGACCCCCGTTGTTTCCGTTCCGACCGCCTTTGCCGCGTCCCCGGACGTGGAGCATGCGCCTCCCATACCGGGCCATCCCGTGGTCAAGGGGCCCAACATCCAGCCCATGCCCAAGGGCACGCCGCTTCCCGATTGCCTCGTCGCGCCGGTCGAACTGGTGGCCGGCGACAACATCACCACAGACCACATACTCCCCGGGGGCACGGAAATGCTGGCCATGCGCTCCAACGTGCCCGGGTCTGCCAAATTCGCGTTTGAACGCGTTGACCCGGAATTCGGTGCGCGCGCCGCCGCCCTGCCCCCGCTCTGGTTTGTTGTGGGCGGAGAAAACTTCGGGCAAGGCTCAAGCCGTGAACATGCTGTCATGGCGCCTCTTTTTCTGGGCATGAAAGGCGTCATCGCCAAATCGTTCGCCAGGATCTTCCGCCGGAACATGATCAATTACGGCATGCTGCCTTTAGAATTTCTTAATGCCGATGACGCGCGCCTCGTATCCAGGGGCGATATGCTGCGCATGGAAAATATCCCCGCGCAGCTCGATTCCGGCGAAGTGGCCGTGACGAACGAGACCACGGGCAAGACCTTCCGGGTTCGTTGCGAACTGACGGCCAATGAACGGGAGTTGCTCAACGCGGGCGGCGTGCTGTCATGGCTGGCGGCCAGAAAAGACGCGTAGGGGGAGCCGCGCGGCGTCAGTTGATTTCCCGGGTGGTCCTGAATTCGACCTTGGGATAGCGCTCTTCGGCCGATTCCAGTTTCCAGGGGTTGGGCGCGAGATAGGCCAACGCCCCTTCGGCGTCAACGGCCAGATCAGAGCGGTAATAATCTTTGAAATCGTCGAACGATCGCTTGTCGTCGGAGTGCACCCAGCGGGCCGTGGCCACGCTGACCGGCTCATATACCGCGGTAACGGAATATTCTTCAGACAGGCGCGAGATGATCACGTCGAACTGCAAGACCCCCACCGCGCCCAAGATATAGTCGTTGTTGATCAGCGGCCGAAACAGCTGCACCGCGCCCTCTTCCGCCAATTGTTCCAGCCCTTTTTGCAGCTGTTTGGTCTTGAGCGGGTCTTTCAGCCGCACCCGGCGGAAATGCTCCGGCGCGAAGCTGGGTATGCCCGTGAACTTCAGCTCTTCACGAGTCTGGGTGAACGTATCGCCGATCTTGATGGTGCCGTGGTTGGGCAGGCCGATGATGTCGCCGGGCCAGGCTTCTTCCACCCCGCTTCTATCTTGGGCCATGAACATGGTGGCGGTGTTCACCGCGAACTCTTTGCCCGTGCGGTGGTGGAACAGCTTCATGCCCCGGTAGAAACGGCCGGAACAGACGCGCAAAAAGGCGATGCGGTCGCGATGGGCCTTGTCCATGTTGGCCTGAATTTTAAAGACCATGCCGGTGAAATCGGGCTCTTCCGGCGCAACGTCGCGCGTGGTGGTGTGCCGGGGCCGGGGGCCGGGCGCCAGGCGCACGAAGTTGTCCAGCAGCTCTTGCACGCCGAAGTTGTTGATGGCGCTGCCGAAAAAGACCGGCGTCTGCTTGCCCGCCAGATACGCCTCAAGACTGAAGGGGGTACCCGCTTCCGCCAGCAGCGCCATGTCCATGCGCAGTTGTTCCGCCGCATCCCCCAGGTGTTCGTCCAGGGCCGGGTCGTCAAGGCCCTGGATGCGCACGGCCGCTTCCAGCTTGCGGCCCCCGTGGGTGGCGGAAAAGAGCGCCAGCTCCCCTTTGGCGATATTGTACGTGCCCTTGAAGCCCTGCCCCATGCCCACGGGCCAGGAGAGCGGCACGCATTCGATCTTCAAATGCTCTTCGATGTCGGCCATGACCTCCAGCGGGGTCAGGCCTTCGCGGTCCAGCTTGTTGATGAAGGTCATGATGGGCGTCGCGCGCAGGCGGCAGACGTCCATCAGCTTTTTTGTCTGCGCCTCGACCCCTTTGGCGGAGTCGATGACCAAGAGGGCGGAGTCCACCGCCGTCAGCACCCGGTAGGTGTCTTCGGAAAAATCCTGGTGGCCCGGCGTGTCCAGCAGATTCACCTCATAATCGCCATAGGTGAACTTCATGACCGAGGTGGTCACGGAAATGCCGCGCTCCTTTTCCATAGCCATCCAGTCGGATGTGGCATGGCGCGAAGCCTTCTTGGCCTTGACCGCGCCCGCCATCTGAATGGCCCCGCCGAACAGCAGCAGCTTTTCAGTCAGCGTGGTCTTGCCCGCGTCCGGGTGGCTGATAATGCCGAAGGTGCGACGTTTGGCTATTTCTTTACGCAGTGTATCTTCAAAACTCATAATTACGTATGCCTCCGGCGGCCAAAGGGGCGCTGCCCCTTTGGATACCCCGCCAAGGGGCTTAGCCCCTTGGAACCCGTATATCAAATATCGTCCGTGTTGTCCGCGTCGTCCGCACTATCCGGGGCGTCCAACTCATCTAACCCCAGACGCTCACGGCGGGCGGCCTCTTGCTTGCGTTCGCGGGTGCCCATAGGCCGCAAAGCGTCGAATTCGGCGCTGCGCTCCTGCTGCCGGGCAAAGATCAGAAAACCCGTGTGCGCGATCATCCTGTCTTCCGGCCGCAGCCGGTCGGCAATGGCCTTCCAGCGGCGAATGAGCACCTCTTCCACTTCCACTTCGGCGAAAGCCCTGGTCTCCAGCCCCCGCAGAAGCTGCGACACCTGATCCACCGTGGGCACGAAAAAGGCGAAACGCGCGCCCGGCTTCACCGCCGCCAGCGCGTTATCCAGATATTCCCAGGGGGTGCGCACGTCCAGGAACAGGGCGTCGGCATCCGTCTGGTCAAAACCTTCGGCAATATCCCGGTTGTATTGGGTCACGTTGCCGCCAAGGCCCGCCCATTCCAGATTGCGCCCAGCCAGCTTGTAAAATTCCGGCCGGGCCTCATAGGTGTACACCTGGCCCCTCTCGCCGGAAAACCAGGAAAGGGCCATGGTCAGCGTGCCGGAACCGGACCCGGCCTCAATAACCTTGGCGCCGTTGCCCACGCCCAGGCGCACGCAGATATAGCCGATGTCTTTGGGGTACAGCACCTGGGTCTGGCGGCGCACCCCGCGCAAAAGGTCATAGAGCGAAGGGCGCAGCACCTGAAAAGGTGCGCCCTGGCGGGTAAGCACCACGGAACCGTATTCGGCGGCGACAAGCGCCGCCGCATCCAGCACCCCGTGCGTGCCGTGAATGTCGTCCCCTTCCACCAGGCGGCGCAGATAGCGCTTGCCCTTGGGGCTGACCAAGATGACCAGATCTCCGTATGACGGCATGAATTCTCCGGAACAGACAATAAATGTGGATTTCGCTTCTTGAGCGCTTGGCGTACAGGCGTGAAGCGCCCCTGTCAAGTGCGGGGGGAGGCGCTTTTTGTAGAGCCGCCTGTTGTCATGCCCGTCCTCGCGATTATATTTCATACTGTGAACACTCTCATGGAGGAGCGCATATATGGATAAGCACGACCATAAACACAACAAGCACAAGCACGAAAACAAACATGAGCATGGGCATGAGCATGAACCCGCGGAATCCACGCCCCGGCGCGACCACCACTATCCGGGCCAGCCCATTTCCGCTGAAAACGAGCCCGAAGAAAAAGAGGAAAAGCACGGCAAGGAAGGCCGCAAAGAGCACCACAAGCATAGATAGGACGCCGGACGCTAGACAACGCCTCAGATTGCCGTCAGGCGCAGAAGGCGAGTTTTTTACTGCGGGAGTATACTTTTTTGGTATTCGACCAAAGTAAAAAATGAGGCCTGACAAGGCATCACGGCAATCTGAGGCGTTGTCACGCTTTTGCTTCGGCTTCGCCGAGGCTGCCCCAGCCCGAAAGCCGCGCCGTATGCTCCATGGCCGCAAGGCTCATGTTCCGCCCCCGCGCCTTGAGGTCCGCCACATGGGCGGCAAGCGCGCGCAAGGTGGCCGGGGAATAGGTCGCAAGTTCCCCGCGCAGATAGACTTCAAACGAAGTGACGCCGCCCGGCGCATCATGGATGCCCACGGGCCGCCCCCGCGAAGCCAGCTTTGGGTAGGCGGCGGCAAACTCCCGCTGCCAATCCAGCGCCGTGGCCGCGATATGCGCCGCCAGCGCCGCCGCTTCTTCAGTAATATCCGGCAGGTCCGGTTTCAGCCCGTGATATTCTTCCGGCGCGGTCCAGGCCATCATGCGGGCGTATTTTTCCATCAGCAGGTTCCTGCCGGCCCCCACGGCCGCGATCAGGTCCCCCAGATAGCTTTCGCGCGTGGCCTCGTTCCAGGCCAGAAGCTGACTGCGGCGGTGGATTTCAAAACCCGGCCTGTCGTCCTGGCAGGCGGCTCTGCCGCCCACGTTGCGCACCTGCTGAAAAGCCGCCCATTCCAGGCCGATGATGGTGTCCAACGTATCCATCCTATCCCTCCGCAAGGGGCAGCGAGCGCAGGCCCCCGTCTTTGATGCGCGACGCCACGCGGCCCGCGTGCGCGGCCAGAAAATCGTCGTCCGAATCCGTCAGCCCTTCCTCCCGCAGGCAGCGCACGCTAGCGGCGCAGATGCTTTCGATCAGCGCCACGTTGCGGTCATTCAGGTTCAGGCCGTCGGCCGGAACGGACCGCCAGTCTTCCATGCGGATGCCCGCCACAGAGAGTTCGCGCAACGGTTCGTGCAACTCGCACAGCAGCGGCAAAAGGCCCAGCGCGCGGTGCGTCCATTTGTAAAAAGGGGCGTAGCGCCGGTTCAGCAGAAAAATCAGGGAGCAGGTCTGGCGCACGAACTCCGCCAGGGCCAGAAAAGCCGCCACCGTTTCGCCCCGGCGCATGCAGCGGCCGTAATTGTACTGGCCGGACTGAGCCATGAGCGCAAGGCGCGCGGCTATTTTCTTGAGCCGCACATCCGCGGGGTAATACCGCGCAAGTTCCTGTCTGATGCCGGAAAAAACGCCCAAAGGGTCATGAAACACCTCGCCGTTGACGGCGGCGGCAAGGCCAGCTTCCGGCGCGTAAAGCCAGTCCGCCGGGCTGAAACGGCCGTCAGGCCGACCGGTGTGGCGACGGTAAAAGTCGCTGATGCGCAAGACGCCCACGCGGCCGCCGCCTTCGGGCGAAAAAACCCGCGCCGGGCGGCCCAGAAAACTTTGGGGCAGCGCTTCATAAGCCGCGCGCATGGCCGGACCCACGGCGGCAAAGTCTTCGTCCGTCAGCCACAGGCAAAAGGAAGGGCCGTAATCGTGGTCCGCCGAGATTTCATCGTCAAAGCCGAAGCACTCGGACCCCTCTCCCGCAAGGCCCGCCGCGACCCTGCCCGCGTAATCCGGAAAACTCCGCAGCAGGCGCCGCCCGTGGGCTTCAAAGTATTCCCGTGCCAGGTCAAGGCCTTTCATGCTCTGCCCCCGCCATTCAAGGCCGCCAGAGCCACCTCGGCCCGCCGCCGGTATTCCCCGGCCGTATCGTGCTGCCCCAGCGCCTCGTAAGCCAGGGCGCTGTTGAGGCAGACCAGGGCGTAATCCTTGTTCTCGCCGAAGCAGTCTTTGATGCGGCGCATGGCATCTTCATACAGCGCCACGGCCTCGTCAAAACGGCGCATGGCGCAATACGCGGCCGCCAGCGCCGCCTGGGCGGCGGCGTAATGCGGGGCGCGCCGGGCGTCGGGCACGCCTTCGCTCTCAAATAACCGCATGGCCTCATGCAGGGCGGCCCCTGCCTCTTCCTCTTGCCCCAGGCCGAACAGGGCCAGGGCCAGGTTGGCCCGCACCGTGGCCGCATCCAGTTCCGCTCCCGGCGCGCGCTCCAGAATCGCCGCCGCTTTTCCCAGCAGATCGCGAGCAGGGCCGTATTCACCCAAATCCTGGTGCACGGCGCTCAGGTTGTTATAGAGCGCGGCCAGACGGGGGTCGCTTTCGGGCAGCAGCCGTTCGTAATAGACCAGCGCGGCTCCGAAAAGCTCCCGCGCTTTCGCTTTGTCGCCCGCCGCCCTGTACGCGGTGGCGGCGTTGACCAAGGTTGTGGCGTAGGGTACGCCGTCGTCAAGATCAAGATCGCGCAGAAGCTGCAGGGCGCGTTCCGCCGCACGGATGGATTCAGGGTAGGAACTGATGCTGCGGAAATACCCGGCCATTTCGTTCAAAACGGCGACGGCGGCGCGCATGTCGCCCTCCTCTTCCGCCTGCTCAAGGCCCCGGTGCAGGTACCCGCTGACCTCATCAATGCGCCCGGTGGCGAAAATATCGCTCAATCCCCTGAAAAATAATTCTATTTCCATGACCGCTCCTTGCGGAATCGCGCAACGATACTATATGATTGTAGCGCCCTTGCGGGCCTTCCGGCAAGAGGCGTATGGCCCGGCTGTTTTTTTGCGGAAGGCTGCACAATATCCCGACCGTACCGATAAGAGCAGGTAACGCTTGAAATGCTCTAGAAACGCGATAATGCAAAAAAATGCATTTACCTGTTGCTTTTTTTTGCAAAACCCGTTTTTATGCGGCCACGCCGAAGAGAATGCTGCGGATACTCGCTGCTCTTCAGGCGGATACGAATTTTAGCGCCGCCGCGCGACGTTACGCCGGCGGATTTCAGGCCTCAGGGCGCCATAGCCGCACAGGGCGCACCTGCTGCACAGGTCGCACCTGCCGCACCAATATCGTGCCGGCGCGCCCGATTGCCTGCCACAATTTTTTTTGAGGATTTCATGTCACAGGAAAAGGATTCTTCCTCCGCGCCCGTTGCTTCCGGCAAAGACGCCGCCCCTTCCAAACCCCGCAAAACCGGCGAAAAAACCGCCGCCGCCAAAGGGGCGGCAGCGAAAAAGCCTACCACGGCAAAAAAGGCCGCCGCGCCCAAAAAGACAGCGACCAAGGCCACGCCCAAAAGCGCGCTTAAAACCGCCCCCAAAAAGACGGATAAAGACTCGGCGCCTGCCGCGCAGGCTCAGCCTGCGGCAGCGACGGAAGCGAAACCCAAGGCCAAAAGCCCGGCGAAAGCGCGTCCCAGAACCCGCGCCGCGAGCAAAAAAGCGCCCGCCGAGCAGGTTCAACCTGCGGCCGCGCAAGGCGCTGAAAAATCCGCTGACTCGCACGGGGCGCAGCCGGAACAAAAACCCGCGCAGCCCGCGCCCGCCGTTAAAGCGGACGAACACGGCGATGCCGCACAGGCCGCACCTGCCGCGCAGGCGCAGTCCGCGGCCGCGCCTGGCGAAGGAGCCGCTCCCGGCGAACAGGGCTCTTCGTCTTCCCGCCGCCGCCGTTCACGCCGGGGCGGCCGCCGCCGCAACAAAAACAAGAACGTGCAAGCGCAGCTTGAAGCCGGTTCCGCCGCTCTCTCCAATCTTGATGACGCGCAGCCCGCGCAGGATTCCGCCGCCGTCAAAGCTGCACCCAAGGCTCCTGCGGATGCCGATGACGCGCACGACAACGCGCAAAGCGACGCTGACCTTGATGCCGACCTTTCCGAAAGCGACGACGATTCCGCCCCCGCCGCCGAGCCGAAAGCCAAGGGCAAGAGCCGTGGCGACAAACGCCGTGGCGGCAAAGGCAAGAAAGCCGCCAAAGATGCTGACGGCGATGACGATGATGCGCCGTCAGGCGGGCAGGCCCGCAAAATGTTCATCAGCGTGCTTTCCGGCGAACAAGTGGAGGTGGTGCTGACCGAAGAAGGCATGGTGCAGGAATATTACATCGAGATGCAGCACCAGGCCAAGGTCAAGGGCAACATCTACAAGGGCGTGGTCAGCAACATCGACGCCAACTTGCAGGCCGCCTTCATCTCGTATGCCGGCGGGGTCAAAAACGGCTTTTTGCAGATCGACGAAGTGCACCCCGAATATTACCTGGTGCCCCACGACCCCAACAAGGGCCGTAAATATCCGCTGATTCAAAAGGCGCTTAAACCGGGGCAGGAAATTCTGGTTCAGGTGGTCAAAGAACCGGCCGGCACCAAGGGCGCGTTCGTGACCTCGTACCTTTCACTGCCCGGCCGCTTTTTGGTGCTGACGCCGGGGCGCGAGCAGATCGGCGTCTCGCGCAAGGTGGAAAATGAAGAAGAGCGCGCCCGCCTGCGCGAACTTTTGGAAGGCCTGACCCCCGGCAAGGGCCTGGGCGTCATCATCCGCACCGTCAGCAGAGGCGCAAGCAAGACCAGCTTGCAGCGCGACCTGCAATTTTTGAAACGCCTGTGGAAAGAGGTGCGCGACAAGGGCAAGAACGCCCCGGCCCCCAGCCTGATCTATCAGGAGCTGGACCTTTCGACCCGGGCCGTGCGCGACTATTTGACCGACGAAGTGCAGGAAGTCTGGGTGGACGACGCGAACACCGCCAAACAGGTGTCGGAATTCGCGACGCTGCTCTTTCCCAAAAAGCAGAATATGGTGCAGGTGCACAAAGACGCCGCCGCGACGCTGTTCGAACGCTTTTCCATCCAGAAGCAGCTGGACCAGATCCAGTCACGCGAAGTGGCGCTGCCTTCCGGCGGGCGCCTGGTCTTCGACAACACCGAAGCGCTGACCGCCATCGACATCAACTCCGGCCGCAGCAGCGGCAAGAGCAATTTTGAAGACATGGCCTACCGCACCAACCTTGAAGCCGCCCGCATGATCCCCTTGCAGCTTCGCCTGCGCGACATCGGCGGCCAGGTGGTGGCCGACTTTATCGAGATGCGCGACCACGACCACTGGCGCGAAGTGGAAAAGGCCGTGCGAAACGGCATGAAAGGCGACCGCGCCCGCTACGATGTGGGCAAAATCGGGCCCTTCGGCATGCTGGAGATCGTGCGCCAGCGGCTCGGCTCTTCCGCCATATCGCTGAGTACCGAACCCTGCCCCTGCTGCAAGGGCACGGGCATCAGGCGCAACATGGAGTGGCAGGCGCTGCAGGCCCTGCGCGAAATTCATAAACTGCTGCGCCAGGCGGCGGCGGGCAATCAGGCTTCCACCACCGCGCAGTTCGAGCCTGAACTGGCTTTCTATCTGCTCAACGCCAAACGCGGCGTGCTGCAGGACATGGAAAAACAGTTCGGCGTCAGCGTGCAGATACGGCCGCTTGCGGGCTGAAGCGGCAAATACACATACAACGAAAACGGCCGGAGTTTACGCGACTCCGGCCGTTTTTGCATTGTGTTCCGACAAAAGTCGGGCGCGCTACCAAACGCCTACATCCGTCAGGTTGCCCGCCGCGTCAAATGGCCAGTCTTCCGCCTTGCCCATGATCGTGACGTTCGGGTTTTGTTCCGCTTCGGGAAGTAAGCTTTCCGAAATATAAATCTCGTCAATGTGCAGCGTGTTGCGGATGCGGACCGTGCGTATGGCCGCCGGGTCCAGAATGTTGCAGGTCTTCAAAAGGGACTGCACGGCCAGGCGGTCGGAAGCCATAACCAGCGGGAGCATGCCGCCCGACAGCACCGTTGAGGTCAGGTGGTTGATGTAGGTGGCTTCGCGGTTAAATTTGTCGAAAAGGCGCTGGGTGGTGACGTCCGCCAGACCCATGCCCGCCGCGTTGCCCTTGCTTTTGTCGCTGAGGTCGAGCACCGCCATGCGGCCTGTCTTTTGGCTGACGCGCACATAGGGGGTGTTGGCCCTGCCCGTGATGTTGGGGTCCATGCCCGTGCCGGAATATTCTTTGCCCATGCGGTCCACGATCAGAACATCGATGGGGTCGAACAAAATTCGCGGCATGTTCGCCTTGGCTTCCAGCAGCAGTTTTGCTTCGTCCTCGATCATGCTCGCCGGCGACAGGGCCACGATGCGCGCGACCTTATCATAGGCGTTTTCCACCGTGGCCACGCCGAACAGCACGGGCGTTTTTTCCAGCTTTATCCGCGCCATCTCCACAATGTTGCGGCCCATATGTTCGTAGCCTAAAGAATGGCAGGACGCAGCCCCCAGGTGTTTGCCCAAGCCGATGCTGAGCATCTTGACCACGCCGCTTTCAATCTCGCTGCTGAAGCCGGTGTGCGGCTTTATCCTGTTCAGCGGCACAATGCCGTCCGCGCCCATGGCATTGGCGTCCATCAGCACGGGCAGGCCGTTGGGCAGCTCGCCCAGCTTCACGGTTTCCATGGAAGAGAGTATAGGACAGCCCGCGCTTTCTTCCGTTACCCCCAGGCCCGCCAGCAACGCTGTTTGCCCTTCGGCCGTCGCGCCGCCGTGGCTGCCCATGGCGGGCACGATGAACGGCTCCGCGCCCAAAGCGCGCAATTCCGCCGCCAGCGCCGCGACGATGGGGACCAGCAAATCCATACCCCGGCTGCCCACGGCCAACGCGATGCGCATGCCTTTGGCTATGTTACCGCGTATTTCCGGGCGCGCAAGCTCCCCGCGCACAGCCGAGTCAACGTTTTCCAGCGCATCGCCGGCAAAACGCTGCGATACGCGAACCATCTTGGGAACGGGCACATCGTGGAGGTATTCAGCTATGCTCATAGTGTTTTTCCTATACGCCGCAAGCGCATGCCGGGTCAACCGCCCGCCCCCTTCCGGAGCAAAAGCGCTCCGGAAGGGGGCTGCATGGGGCTGCGCCGTTTATTGCGCGTTGACCGGAATAGTCTTGGATTGACGGATGGTATACAGCGAGATGGCGACCGACGCCGCGGCGGCGAGCAAAAACACCATGGCTATGGGCCGCGTCAGGAAGATGGAAAGGCTCCCCTCGCCCATGACCAGGCTGATTCTGAATTCGCGCTCCGCCATGCCGCCCAGGATCAGTCCCAGCACCAGCGGCAGCAGCGGAAAGCCCAGCTTGTTCATGACCGTGCCCAGAAGGCCCATGGCCAGAAACACCCAGACGTCGCTCAGGCTGCTGTTCAACGCAAAACTGCCGATGACGCACAGAGACAGAACGATCGGATACAGTATGTGGCGGGGCATGCTCAGCGCCTTGATCAGCACTTTGATGAACTGCATTTGCAGCACCAGCATGAAAAAAGTGCTGACAAGGTACGCCACCATGATGATGGCCATCAGCGTGCCGTGATCGCGGAACAGCAGCGGACCGGGCTGAATGCCGTGGATCATGAAAGCGCCCAGCATCATCATGGTCGTGGAGTCGCCGGGAATACCCAGCGTCAGCAAGGGGATCAACGCGCCGCCGGTGGAGGCGTTATTCGCCGTTTCAGAGGCGATGATGCCGTTGGGGTTGCCCTTGCCGAAACTGTCGGGCTCTTTTGAGGCTGAGCGCGCCTGCGAGTAAGCGACGATGTTTGAAAGCCCCGGCCCCACGCCCGGCAGAATGCCGATGCCAATGCCGATCAGGGCGGAACGCACGACGTTCCACCAGTTGCGGCAGCACAGCTTGACCACATCCCAGAACTCTTTCATCGAAAAGCTGGCAAAGGTTATACTGAACGGCTCTTTGATGGTCTTCACTTCGTCAAGCACCTGAGAGACCGCGTACATGCCGATCAAAACCGGCATCACGTTGAACCCGCTTTGCAATTCGGCCAGCCCGAAGGTGAAGCGCGGAATGCCGTCGGTGTCGCTCAGGCCCACGGCGGCCATCAGCATGCCCACGCACCCGGCGATAAGCCCTTTGACCAGCGATCTGCGCGAAATGGATATAATACAGGTCAGGGTAAACACGACCAGCGCAAAGTATTCGCAGGGCCCGAATTTGAGAGCAAAAGAGCCCAGGATGGGCGCGACGAAAATAAGCGCGAAAAACGAGAGCATCGAACCGAGAAACGACGCGAACACGCCGATGGCCAGGGCTTTGCCCGCTTCGCCGCGTTGGGTCATGGGGTAGGCGTCAAAGGTCGTCGCCACCGACGCCGGGGTTCCCGGTATGTTCAAAAGGGCCGCGGCCACAAGGCCGCCGGATATGGACCCGATATACACGGACACCAGAACGATCAGCCCCATTTCCACGGTCATGCCGTAAGTCACCGGCACCAGCAAAGCCACGGCCATGGTGCTGGTAAGCCCCGGCATGGCGCCGACCACAAGCCCCCCGAAAGTGGCCAAGACCATAATAAACAGCGTCATGAGCCCAAAGGCCTGCGCCACATCTCCCACTACAAAAAACATTACCGCCTCCTTGGTGCCGTTTCCGCGCTAGGGCAGAAAGAGATACAAAAGTTCACCGAAGATATAATAGAGTATTCCGGCCGACACGGCCGACACCACTGCATACAAGGCAATATCTTTGGGGGTGCGGCCGCCCAAAAGGCCCATGCCGCCGATAAGAAAGGCTATGGTGCTAGGCACGTAGCCGATCAGGGGCATGATAACCAGGTACGCGGCAAGCATCGCCACAAGCGCGACCTGCATCAGCAGCGCGCCATTGATGGCAATGCCCTTGCCGCCGGATTCGCTTTCGTCTTCCGCACGGCCAAGGCTCTGGCAGGCGAGCGCCAGCGACAGCAGACCCAGCGTGGCTATAAGGATAAGGGGAAAGAAGCGCGGCCCCCCGGCGTTTTCCACAGCCACTTCTATGCCCAGGCTCTGGTAATACAGCGTTCCGGTGACCGCCATAAGCACAAGGCTGGCGATCAGGTCGGCGGGTTTCTTGACAGTCATGGTTTCTCCTTCAGCGACGATGCGGCTTGCTTATTTAATCAGCTTGTTGGCCTTGGCCAGGCGTTCATACAGGTTGGCTTCGTTCTGCCAATACTTGGTGGCGTCCTTGCCGCTCATGAAGTTGACCTGCACGCTCTGCACGGCGAGGTTCTTCTTCGTCTCGGGATCTTCCACGGCCTTTTTATAGGCCGCTTCAAGCTTGGCGACCACGTCGGCGGGCGTGCCCTTGGCCGCGAACACGGTGTACAGGTACACGCTGCCGGCCTTGATGCCCTGTTCTTTCAGGGTCGGAATGTTGGGCGCGAAGGCGCTGCGTTCTTGCGTGGCCATACCGAGGATCTTCAGGTCGCCGGATTTCACATACGGTTCGGCGGCGGCGTAGCCCACGGTGGAAAGGTCGCTGTTGTTGCCCAGAACGCTGATGATGCGGGCCTTGTCGCCCTGGCTGGGAATGGGCATGACTTCAAGGCCGCCCGCGGCATCGGCGATATCCAGATAGGTCAGGTGAGAAACCGCGTTAAAGGCCAGAGACCAGCGCACTTTCTTGGGGTTGGCCTTGATCTCCTTGACCGCGTCCTGGGCGGTTTTCCAAGGCGAATTGGCGCGCGCGATCATCGCGATATCGCTGTGGCCGATGGCGCAGACCAGGGTGAAGTCATTCCATCTATACGGGGCGTTGGTGATCATGGGCGCAACGGTCAGGTTGCCGGGGTGTTCCCACAACAGGGTGTAGCCGTCGGGCCGGGAACGGAAGACCTGGTTCGCGCCGTTCAGGCCGGCCGCGCCGTCGATATTGGAAACGATGAAGGGCTGGCCCAGAATGGCTTTCATTTTTTCACTGACGATACGGGCGGAGATGTCGCTGCCGCCGCCGGGCACCCAGGGCACCACAACCTGCACGGCTTTGGCCGGATAATCCGCGGCAAACGCGACCGTCGCGAAACCCAACAACAAACACAGTGCAAGCGCTGTCTTCCTGAACATAGCCAACTCCTGAAGGTTGATTGTGCGCCCGCTCGCGGCGGGTTTTAGGCCTTTCAGCATACCGTTGCAGCACCGTGCGCGGGCAACCGCGAACACGGAAAAAGAGATCTACAAACCAGGGCCGCGCAAATACAGCTCCGTGGGTTCATTGACGTTCAGCGTTTCGCCTTTGACCAGCTTGCCCGAAGCGACCCGGCAGACAAGCGCCGCCAGCCGGTCGGCGACCGCGTCCATGCTTTCGCCTTCGGAAATCACCGTGCCGGAGTTGAAATCCATCTCTTCCGGGCTTTTCTCGAACATTCTCGGGTTGCCCGTGACGTACATGGTGGGCGCCACAAGACCCGTGTTGACCGTGGGCATCATCACGTTTTTGGGCATCCAGCCGCCGCCCATCTGGAACAGGGTCAAGGTGGCGCCCGCCGCCGCGAACCCCAGGAACAGGGCCGTGGAAGACATCCACGAATCCATGTAATGCAGGCCGGGCCCCTTGGGTATTTCGCCGTATTTCAGGCACTGGATCAAAGGCGAACTGCCCGCTTTGGCTATGGCTCCCAGGGATTTTTCTTCCAGCGTGGTCAGGCCCGCCTGAATGTTGGCGGGAATGGGGTTGATGCTGCGGATGTCTTCACCCGTGGCTTTGGCTTCTTCTTCCACCCGCAGAACGGCGTCCAGAAACTTTTTACGTTCCACGGGATCGGGAAAACGCTTGGCCAGCAGGTGTTCCGCGCCGATGACCTCGGTGGTTTCCGCGAACATGGCCGTGCCGCCGCTCCCGACCAGGCGGTCGAACAGCTTGCCCACCACGGGGTTGCCCGACATGCCCGAAGTCGCGTCGGAATAGCCGCACTTCACCGCGATGCTCAGTTTGCCGAAATCAGCCTCCTGACGGGTCACTTCGCTGGCAGCTTCCGCAAGCGCCCTGCCCTTGCGCATCCCTTCCCCCAGCGAGGCGTAAAAGCCGCCGCTTTCGCTCAGAAAAAGCGTATCCATGGGCTTGCCGGACTTGGCTATCTCGCCCACGATGCGGTCATAGGTGAATTCAGGGTAGCCGCCGTCGCGCTTGTTGCCCACGATCAGCACCGACCCCACGTTGGCGTTTTTGGCCAGGCCCGTGATGATGCGGGAAATGGCTTCCCTGTCTTCCGTGTCGCGGCCGTTTTCGTTGGGCGCGACATACAGTTTGGCCCCGGCCACGGTATTGGCCACCAGAATCGCCAGGTTGGCCGCCCCGCGCCCGGAAGCCACGACAAGCGTGTGGTTGCGTATGCCGACCTGCCCGTCCGGGCGCGCATAACCCAAAAATTTCATGTTATTTCCCTCCTTGGTCGCCACGGCCGCGAGTGCCTTCGACGTTATGGATGTGAACGCATTCGCCCGCCTTGATGGCTCTGGAAGCTTTGCCTATGACCTGCTCGTATTTCAGAATGTCGCCGCCCGCCGGTATATCGCGCAACGCGGCCTTGAACCCGAAGGGGATGTTTTCAAGCGCTTTCAGCGTTATTGCACGCCCGTCGATATCACACGCGAAATCATCGCCCTTTTCGATATCCGCGACGGCGTTGGCCACATTGTCCGACGGATGGACGATCAAAACCTGTTTCATAAAAATCTCCTTATTTCCGGTATCCGAAAGAGAGGGCGGCATGCTGTAAGCGTCGGCATCCGGTAAAAAAATAACTATGCAACCCGCTTGCCAAAGCGATGTCACACACTATCGGGAGAACATTTTTTATAAAACGGATTGATATCACTTGCCGTTTAGATCGCTGATCCGGGCTGCGGCGACTCGTTGGTGACATTCTTTTTATTTCATTATAAAAAAATTTCTGGCCGATTATTTCAAAATGAAACAGCAGCATACCCCATGGAGTGAGAAGTGCCGGAAACGCACGCCGCAGAGCTTCAGAGCGAGATCAAAGAAATAGCGGTCATCGCTCCGGACCCCACGCTTTTCAGTCTTGTTGAAAAAATCCGCCAGGCAGCGCAAATGGATTTTTCCATCCATGAAGGCTTGTGCGACGAAGCGGTGGTCATTGCGCAGGCCCTGGTTGAAAAAGGCACCAAAATTCTCGTCAGCCGAGGCGAAAGCTCGACCCTGATCAGAAACAGCGGCCTGAAAGTGCCGGTGCTGGACATTCCCATCACCGAGGTCGATATCGCCAGCCTGCTCATGCAAGCCCGCCGCATCAGCACCCGCATAGCCGTCATCGGGTTCGGCCCGACGCTTCGCGCGGCCGAGGCCATGGCGCCCATGCTGGATGCCGAGGTAAAGAGATTCCGCCTGCAAACCGTGAAGGACATACCCGCCGCGGTGGAGCAGACGGAACGCGAACGGTTCACCGTGGCCATCGGCAGCCCGCAGGCCATGGAGCTGCTGCGCCAAAAGGGGATCACGGGCTTTCCGCTGACCAGCCGCGAAGACCAGGTGTTGACCACGCTGGAAGAGGCGATGAAGCTGATCAAGCTCTCGCAAAGCGGCGCGGAATGGCGCATACGCCAGCAGGCGGTTTTGGACAGCATGCGCGAGCACGTTTTTCTGCTCGATTCCGAAGGCAGGATGCTCAACTCCAACCTGCCGGAGGGCGAATCGCTGCTGGATCATCCCGAACTGCTTGAAGCGGTCCTTGAAAACAAGTTTTGGTCCGGCACCATCAGCAACGACGGGCAGGTGTATCTGTGCAAAAGCCAGCCCGTTGACGCGGTAAAAAACCTGGGCGCTTTGGTTTTTCTGGAAAAATCCTCTCCCCTCAATCTGGACAGCCAGCGCGAAAGCATGCGCAAGGGATTCGTGCCCAGGGTCACTTTTGACGACATGCTGCACAAAACGGAATCCATGCGCCTGTTCATCAAAAAAGCCAAGCAATACAGTCGCAGCAACGCGCCGGTTCTGCTTTTGGGTGAAAGCGGCACAGGCAAAGAATATCTGGCCCAGAGCATTCACGGCCACAGCAGGCGCCAGTCGGGGCCCTTTGTTTCCGTCAGTTGCGCGGCCATTCCCGAGCAGCTTCTGGAAAGCGAACTCTTCGGCTATCAGAGCGGTGCGTTCACAGGGGCCAGCAGAAGCGGCAAACGCGGCCTGTTTGAACTGGCCGACACCGGCACCATTTTTCTGGACGAAGTGGGAGAGCTGCCCCTGCTGGTGCAGGCGAAAATCTTGCGCGTGCTTGAAGAAGGCAGCTTTCTGCGCATCGGCGGGGACAGGCTGACCCATGTGGACGTGCGCGTTATCGCCGCGACCAACAGAAACCTGGTGGCCATGGTCAAGGAAAAGACTTTCCGCGACGATCTTTTTTTCCGTCTGGCCGTTTTGCGGCTGGAAGTTCCACCCCTGCGCGAACGCCGGGAAGATATTCCCGTTCTGCTGGAGCATTTCATCGAGCAGGCCTGCAAGCAAAACAGCGTGCCCAGCCCCCTCCTGCCGCCCCAAACCACGGCCCTGCTCGCTTCCTACCCCTTTCCGGGCAATGTGCGCGAGCTGCGCAGCCTGGCGGAGCGCCTGGCCGTCACTTCTCTCGGCGGGCCCGTCAGCCCGGAACTGTTGTCCGATTTTCTCGATTTTCCGGAACTGCTGGGCGCCGCGCCGGAACAGAACGGCCGCCTTTCCGCCGGGGAAACGGCGCTGATACGCAGCACCCTGGCCGAATGCGGGTACAACCGCTCGCAAGCCGCGCGCATGCTGGGCATCGCGCCGAGCACTTTGTGGCGTAAATGCAAGCAGTTCGGCTTGAACGAGGAAGCTCCTAAAAAGGCCGCCGCAAACGCGAGCTTGAGCGTATAGCCGGACTTTCGCGGCGGGCCGCCGCGTTGCCTCAGTCCTCTTTTGGCGCAAGAAACTACACAAAAGTTGCCGCGAAACTCTGTCTCGCCTCTATTGCAGACGATCGGCAATATATTCTGCACATTTTTTTACTGCTTATCATATTTTTTGCTATTCTTTATTTACATTTCCTATTTACTGTATCATGCTGCTTTCAAAACCCATCGCTTTCGGCGCCATGCGCCGTTATTCTTTGCACTTTCGGTTGAGGAAATTGCTTTCGCCGTATTACCCACCCTTTATTGTTGCGAAGGAGTAGCTATGAGCAAGCAGATGGGCCGTCGTTCATTCTTGAAAACAGCCGCCGGCATCGGCGCCGCGGCCGCCATTTCTCCCCTGGCCATGCACATGGGCGCGGAAGCGCAAGCCGCCGCGAAACCCCTGCCTACGACCTGGGACGAAACCATCGACGTGGTGGTCGTGGGGTCCGGCTTCGCGGGTCTGGCAGCGGCGGCGGAAGCGGCCAAAGCCGGGGCGAAAACCGTCATTCTGGAAAAAATGCCTACATATGGCGGCAACTCCATCATCAACGGCGGCGTGTACGCGGCCTGGGATTCGGAACAGCATCTGCGCCAGAAATTCAAGTACGGCGACGACAGCGCCGCCCAGCACACCGCGGATACCATCAAGGGCGGCGACTACTTCCCCATCCCCGCTCTGGTCAAGGTCATGGCCGAAGGCTCTCCTGACGCCCTGAACTGGATGATCAACGAAGGCGGCTGCAAACTGCGCGACGCCATCAGCCGGGCCGGCGGCCATACCGCCTACCGCACGCACACTGTCGAAGAGGGCGTGGGCCGCGGCTTTACCGAACCCCTGCGCAAAATAGCGGAAAAGAACGGCATGCTGCCCATGCGCCTGGAAAACGAAGTCACCTGGATCTGGCGCGCCGCCGACGGCGGCCCGGTGCTGGGTGTGCAAGTCAAAAGCGGCCGCAAGGTCACCAACATCAAGGTCACGCGCGCCCTGATTCTGGCTTCCGGCGGGTTCGGGCGGGATCTCAAGATGCGCACGGACCATTTCCCCTTCCTGACCGAAAAATTCAATTCCACCAACCACAAGGGCGCCACCGGCGAAACTATCCGCTTTGCCCAGAACGTCGGGGCCGACACCCTGCAGATGAACTTCATCCAATTATATCCTTTTGCCGAGCCCGAAACCGGCATTCTGGATACGCCCGCCGTGTATCCCTTTAACGGTCCCGGCCACGGCATCGTGTATGTGACGAAACACGGCAAGCGTTTCGTCAACGAACTTGAACGCCGCGACGTCTGCTCCTTTGCCCAGCTCAAGCTCGGCGACGACATGCGCCCCACGTTCTCCATATTCAACCAGGAAATGATCAACAAGATGGGCGGCCGGGAAGCCGAAGTCGCCTCCTACGTCGAAAAAGGCCGCTTCATCAAGGCCGACTCCATCGGCGAACTGGCCGACAAGCTGAAAATCAACAAAGCCGCCCTGGAAGAAACCATCAAGAAGAACAACCAGTATCTGAAAGACCGCAAAGACCCCGAGTTCGGCAAAGACATCACCCCGCATATGGTCTCTCTGGAAAAAGGCCCCTTCTACGGCCTGCCCCAGTGGCCCGCCGTGCACCACACCATGGGCGGGGTCAGAATCAACCCCAAAGCCCAGGTCATCGACATCTTCGGTGAGGTCATTCCGAAACTGTATGCTGCCGGTGAAGTCTGCGGCGGCGTGCACGGATCAAACCGCCTCGGATCCAACGCCATTCCCGACGCTATCTGCTTCGGCCGGGTGGCGGGCAAAGGCGCGGCGGCCGAAAAATAGCAATACGTCGCGTAGCGGCGATAACCGTTGATCGCCGGCGGGCGGAAGGCATGCTTTCCGCCCGCCGCTACAGGAAACGCGGCATGAAAATCAAATTCCTATGTTTCGCTTTGCTGATACCGGCTTGTCTGCTGTTCTTTTCTCTGTCTTCCGGCGCGGCGACAGTGCAAGGCCCCGGCAGTTGCGTGAGCTGTCACGAAAAAATACAGACCGTGCTGCCCAAAGACCATCCGCCTTCGGAAGGCAAAGACATCGGCTCCTGCCTGACCTGCCACCAGACGCCCAGCGTCGCGGGCAAGCCCAACCCCTTTTCCGCCAACATTCACAAGTCGCACCTCGTCGGCAAGGCGAAACTGCAATGCTCGTTCTGCCATATCATTGAAGAAGGCAAAAGCTTCAGCCTGCCGGGGCGCGAATCCATCGGCAAACCCGACAAGCAGACCCTGGATGAACTGCCCCAGATCACGGCGGAATGGGGCAAGTCGCAGTATCTTGGCGCCGTTCACTCGGCCAAGGATGTGACCTGCGCCTCGTGCCACGGCGAGACCCTGCCCCTGCTGGACGCGAAACCGACCAACGCCCAGTGCCTGGCCTGCCACGGCAGCTATGAGGCACTGGCCGCGAAGACGCCGGGCCAGGACCACGTTTCGCGCAACCCGCACAATTCGCACCTCGGGCCCATCAACTGCACGGTCTGCCACAAGGCGCACCAGGTTTCCAAGAACTATTGCCTGGAATGCCACCAGACCTTCAAAATGAAACCCATCCCGGCGGGCGCGGCTGCCCCCGCTCCTGCAAAATAACGCCACCTGGCAGTAACCCCAGCCCCCGCCGCGCATGCGGCGGGGGTGTTACCACACGCGTTGCCTCATAGCCAGTTGCTTTCGGCGCCATGCGCCGCGATTCTTTGCATCTTCGGTTGAGGAGATCGCTTTTGTCGCCTTTACACCCTTTACGTTGCGAAGGAGTCATTTATGAGCAAACAGATAGGCCGCCGTTCATTTCTGAAAGCCGCCGCCGGCGTCGGCGCCGCGGCCGCCGTTTCGCCCCTGGCCATGCACCTGGGCGCAGAAGCGCAAGCCGCCGCAAAACCCCTGCCCGCGAACTGGGACGAAACCATTGACGTGGTCATTGTAGGCTCCGGCTTCGCGGGCCTGGCCGCGGCGGCTGAAGCCGCCAAAGCCGGGGCGAAAGCCGTGATTCTGGAAAAGATGCCCATTTACGGCGGCAACTCTATCATCAACGGCGGCCTTTACGCCACCTGGGATTCCGAACTGCACCTGCGCCAGAAATTCAACTACGGCGACGACAGCGTGGCGTTGCATACCGCCGATACCGTCAAGGGCGGCGACTACTTTCCCATTCCCGAGCTGGTCAAAGTCATGGCCGAAGGCGCCCCCGACGCGCTGAACTGGATGATCAACGAAGGCGGCTGCAAAATGCGCGACGCCGTGGTGCGCGCGGGCGGGCATAGCGCGTTCCGCACCCATATCGTGCAGGAAGGCGTGGGCCGCGGCTTTACCGAACCTTTGCGCAAAATCGCGGAAAAGAACGGCATGATGCCCATGCGCCTTGAAAACGAAGTGACCTGGATCTGGCGCGCGGCCGACGGCGGCCCGGTGCTGGGCGTGCAGGTCAAGAGCGGCCGCAAGGTCTCCAACATCAAGGTGACGAAGGCGCTGATCCTCGCTTCCGGCGGTTTCAGCCGCGACATGAAGATGCGCACGGACCACTTCCCTTTCCTGACCGATAAATTCCTTTCCACCAACCACAAAGGGGCCACCGGCGAAACGATCCGTTTCGCCCAGAACGTCGGGGCCGATACCTTGCAGATGAACTTCATCCAGCTGTACCCGTATGCCGAGCCCGAAACCGGCATTCTTGACTTTGCCGGGCTGTACCCCTTCAACGGCCCCGGCCACGGCATCGTCTACGTGACCCAAAAGGGCAAACGCTTTGTCAGCGAACTGGAACGGCGCGACGTTGTTTCTTTTGCCCAGCTCAAACTCGGCGAAGGCACGAAGGCCACGTACTGCATACTCAACCTGGCCATGATCAAAAAAATGGGCAGCAACGACGCGGAAGCCATGCCCTTTGTGGAAAAAGGCAGAATGTTCAAGGCCAATTCCATCGGCGAGCTGGCCGACAAGATGAAAATCGACAAAGCCGCCCTGGAAGAGACTATCAAAAAGCACAACAAGTATCTGAAAGACGGCAAAGATCCTGAATTCAACAAAGAAATTCTGAAACAGATGATTTCCCTGGAAGAAGGACCATTCTACGGCATACCCCAGTGGCCCGCCGTGCACCACACCATGGGGGGCCTGCGCATCAACCCCAAAGCCCAGGTCATCGACATTTTCGGCGAAGTCATTCCGAAACTGTATGCCGCCGGTGAAGTTTGCGGCGGCGTGCACGGCTCCAACCGCCTCGGCTCCAACGCCATTCCCGATGCCATCTGCTTCGGCCGGGTGGCGGGCAAGGGCGCGGCTGCCGAAAAATAGCAATACGCACACGGCGGCGATACCCGTTGATCACCATCTAAACGCCAGCCCCCGCCGCGCACGCGGCGGGGGTGCTTTTCTTTCCGTTCCGTGCTAGGCACGCCTTCATATGATCGTATTGCACATCTGCTGCGGCCCCTGCGCCATCATGCCCATCCGGCGCCTGCTGGATGAGGGCTTTCGCGTCGCGGGCTATTTCGACAACCCCAACATCCACCCGGCGACGGAATACCTGCGCCGCCGTGAAGGGGCCATGAATGTCGCCGCCAAAAGCGGCATCGAACTCTTTTTTCCTGAAGATACGCCGGAATATGACGCGCAAACCTGGTGCCGCGCGGCCCTGGCCCACCCGGCGGGGCGCTGCGCCTTTTGCCGCGAGTCGCGCTTTGCCCGCGCGGCGGCTTTTGCCAAGGCCAAAGGGTTTGCGGCCTTCAGCTCATCGTTGCTTTATTCGCGCCGCCAGGACCACGAAGGCATGATCGCGGCGGCAAAAGCGGCGGAAGAGGCCACGGGGGTTTCTTTTCTGTATCGCGATTTTCGCACGGACTGGCAGGAAGGCATAGCCGCGTCCAAAGAATGGGGCATTTACCGCCAGCAATATTGCGGCTGCCTGTTCAGCGAAGAAGAGCGCTACGCCAGGGATCTGGCGGCCGCGCGGGGCTAGGAGCTGTTTCTAGAAACAACTCCTAGTAGTTACTTCTTTTGCAGCACCATCTGCGTGCAGCGGAACAGCATGATGGCCTTGCCCGTGGTTTCGGAAAGCACCTCCGCATCCCAGACATGGGTGCGGCCGCCTATATGCCGCGCCGTGGCCGTACAGCGCAGCACGCCCGCAAGAGCCGTACCCAGGTGGTTGCTTTTCAGCTCGATGGTGGTAAGGCTTTCGCCTTCGGCCAACAGCACGCCGGAGCCGTAACCGCAGGTGATGTCGGCCAGCGCGATGCTGACGCTGGCGTGCAGATAGCCGTTGGGCGCGATATGTTTGGGGTCCACGGTCATGCGCGCGCAAACCCGGCCGCGCTCAAGCTCGTCCAGTTGGTAGCCGATCCAGACGGCCAAGGCGTCGCGACTTAGGCGCTCACGGGCCGTTTCAAGGGTAAGGGGCTGGTGCGTTGTTGCAAGCGCCATAAGAATGATTCCTTTGCATGGGGTGAAGCGTAAAGCGCGGACTGTAATGTGCAGCCCGCAAGCGGCGGCAAGAGCATTCATACGCCAATTGCTCAAGCAGGAGAACCCAAAACGGCCAGAGAAAACATGCTGCTGTATATCCACGTTCCTTTCTGCCGGTCCAAATGCCGGTACTGCGCCTTTTATTCCGTGCCGCTGGAAGCGGCCGGGCCTGACGCTGTGCGCGCTTACGTGGATACCTTGCTGGCTGAAATCGCCCTGTGGCACGACCGGCTGGGCAAAATCCGGCTGGATACCGTCTTTTTCGGCGGCGGCACGCCCAGCCTGCTTCCGGCCAAGGCCGTGGACGCCATTGTAAACCGCCTGCGCAAATCCTTCAGCCTGCCCGCCGGGGCGGAAATCAGCTTTGAGGCCAACCCCGAATCGCTGCTGGCCATCGGCTACGCCCACGATATCGCGTCCAGCGGGGTCACCCGACTCTCGCTCGGCGTGCAGAGCCTGAACGAGGCTGGTTTGCAGGTATTAGGCCGCCCGCACAGCGAGCGCCAGGCCATAGAGGCTTTTCGCGTGGCGCGCGGCGCGAACTTTTCCAGCATCAGCCTGGACCTGATCTGGGGCCTGCCGGGACAACGAACGCGCGACTGGCTGTCTGAACTGGCCCGGGTGGTCAAGATGCAGCCCGATCACCTTTCCTGCTACGGCCTGACCCTTGAAGAGGGCACCCCCCTGGCCAACGCCTGCCACAGCGGGCTGGTCACCCTGCCGCCGGAGGCCGAACAGGCAAAAATGTACGTGCACGGCGCGGAATATCTGGAAGAGGCAGGGTATTTGCAATACGAGATATCCAACTACGCCCGCATGGGCTTTCAGTGCCGCCACAACCTGGGGTATTGGGAAAGCCGCGATTATCTGGGCCTGGGCCCGGCCGCCGTTTCCACCCTGAACGGCCTGCGCTGGACCAACCCCGAGGACCAGGCGGAATGGAATGAAGAGGTTCGCGCGGGAAAGACCGGGCATAACGCCGAACGCCTCAGCCCCACGGTGCGCGTGCTTGAAAGCATCATGCTGCGCCTGCGCACCAACCGGGGCCTGCGGGTCAAAGCCTATCGCGAGCTGACCGGCCGCGACTTTATGCAGGACAACAAGGCCCTGCTGCATCTTTTGCACAAGGAAGGTCTGGTGCGCATCCGCCACGGCTACGTGCGCCTGACCCGCACGGGCATGCTGGTTTCAACCTCCATTCTGGAACGGCTGTTTGAGAGCACCGAAGAAAAACTGCTGCTTTCCGGGCCGGGCGAGGCGAGCGGGCCGCCCGGATCGGGCGAATCGCAATGATGTCAAATCCGACCGCATAGATCCGCTTTTTTGAGAAGAATTTCTCCAATACATTTTCCTGTATTGTTATCATTTGCGCAAGCAAATTTGCCCTTTCATAACACCGTCTTCCTGTTTTTATCTGCCCAGCGCATATCCTTTATTAAAATATTGCGTTTGCATTGCATGTCTGTAACAGCGTACCGCTGAATAATCTCGTCTTTTTTCACGCTATGCCAGGATCGCAATGGTCCATGACTGTTATTCCGGAGGGAATTATGGCAAAAATCGGTGTGTATGCGTGTCATTGCGGCTCGAATATCGCCGGCGTCATCGATGTTGAAAAGCTGCGGCGCTTTGCAGAGACGCTGGATGATGTTTCGGTCGCCCGGAAAGATCTGTTCATGTGTTCCGATTCCGGGCAGGAACAAATCAAAAAGGACATCAAAGACGGCCTGGTGGATAGGGTAGTGGTCGCCGCCTGCACCCCCCGGACCCACGAGGCCATTTTTCGCGGCGCCTGCGAATCCGCGGGCCTCAACAAGTATCTTTTCGAGATGGCCAACATTCGCGACCAGGCTTCCTGGGTGCACCCGCACGACCCCGAAGGCGCAACGGGAAAAGCCAAGCTGGTACTGTCTTCCGCCGTGGGCAAGGCCCGATGTCTTGAGCCGCTTGAAGACAAGTTCGTCGGCGTGACACGGGCGGCCATGGTCATAGGCGGCGGGGTGTCGGGCTGTTTTTCGGCCCTGGAACTGGCCAACATGGGCTATAAAACCTATCTGGTGGAAAAAGAGCCCAGCATCGGCGGCACCATGGCCATGCTGGACAAGACCTTTCCCACCAACGACTGTTCCGCCTGCATTCTGACCCCGGTCATGGTGGATGTGGCCAACCACCCCAACATAGAGCTTCTGCCCTACGCGGAAGTGGAAAGCCTTGACGGCTATATCGGCAATTTCACCGCCAAGCTGCGGCGCAAGCAGAGCTATGTGGACTGGAAACGATGTACCGGCTGCGGCGACTGCGCAACAGCCTGCCCCGCCAAAACGGCCGACGAATTCAACCAGGGCCTGAACAAGCGCGCGGCGGCGTACATCCAGTTTCCCCAGGCCGTGCCCAAAAAGGCCGTCATCGACATGGGGGCCTGCATCAACTGCGCGGGCCGCACCATCGGCAGCCAGCCCAAAATCAGCGCCAAGACAGGCCGCCCGGTTCTGGCCCCCTGCGAAAAGGCCTGCCCGGCCAGAGCCATCGACCGCTCCGTGCCCCGCGACCCCCAAGGCGAGCTCCTTGAAATCAACGTGGGCTCCATCGTCGTGGCCACGGGCTTTCAGGTCATGGAAAAGAACAAGTTCCCCGCCTATGCCCCGCAATCGCCCAACGTCATCACCGCCTTGCAGCTCGAGCGGCTCATCTCCGCCACCGGGCCCACGGGCGGCTCGCTTCTGCGGCCTTCCGACGGGCAAAAATGCTCCACCGTCACCTTTGTTTCCTGCGTGGGCTCGCGCGACCAGAACCATCACTCGTACTGCTCCGGCATCTGCTGCATGTACATGGTCAAACAGGCCCGCCTGCTCAAGGAAAAATACCCGGATCTGAACATTTATATGCACTTCATCGACGTGCGCACGCCGGGCAAGGAATACGACGAATATTACACCGGTTCGCGCTCACTCGGCATCAACGTCATGCGCGGCAAGGTCGGCGGCCTGCAAGCCCTGCCCGGCGACCGCCTGCGCGTTCTGGCCTATGACATCGACCAGCTTGAATCGGTGGAGATCGAAACGGACCTGGTGGTGCTGGCCACCGCCGTGGAGCAGCCCGAATCGAGCAAAAAACTGGCCCAGACCCTGGGGCTGCAATTCTGCGGTTCCGGCTTTTTCCGCGAGTTGCACCCCAAACTCGGCCCGGTGGAAACCGCCACGCGCGGCATCTATCTTGCCGGGTGCTGCCAGGGGCCCAAAGACATCCCCTATTCCGTCTCGCAGGCCAAGGCCGCCGCGGCGGCCGCCGCCGTGCCGCTGGCCCAGGGCCAGGTGCGCATCGAAGCCACCTTGTCCGAGGTGCAGCGTGAAAAATGCTCCGGCTGCGGCATCTGCCTGCCGCTTTGCCCGTACAACGCGATCAGCCAGGAAAAATACGGCGACAGGATGCGCGCCGCCATCAACATCGCCCAGTGCAAAGGCTGCGGCGTGTGCACGGCGGCCTGCCCTTCCGACGCCATCGTTCTGCACGGCTATCAGGACAATCAAATCCTGGCCCAGATAGCAGCGTTAACCGCCTAGCCGCCGCACCGGAGGATATATGTCCATCACTCTGACCAAAGAAAAAATAACCGCCACGGTTAAAATCATTACCGAATACGGCGGCACGGGCATCTTCAAATGCGTGCAGTGCGGGGCCTGTTCCGCCGTCTGCCCCAGCATCAAGGCCGGCTTTCCCGTGCTCTGCCGCCTTTTGATCAAAAAACTGCTCATCGGGCAGCTGGAAGAGATCATCGAAGAACCTTCCAGTTGGGCCTGCCAGGCCTGTTGCCGCTGTTCGGAAGTCTGCCCCCAGGGCGTAAAGCCGCAAGAGGTGGTCTTCGCCTTCCGCCGTTTTCAGGCCAACGAGCTGGCCATCTCAACCGCCTCCACCACCGGCTTGATCGACTTTCACGCCACCGGCCACGCCGTGCACACCAAAACGTACAAAGAACTGCGCGCACAGGTGGGCCTGCCCGAACAGCCCCCAACCACGGTCGGCGACGAAAAGGGACTGCAAGAGGTACAGGCCATTTTGGAAAACTGCCTGATGGGCGAACTCGGATTTTACTAACCTTTTTGGCTCGCTCCGCCGCCCACGGCGGCCTGCCGGGCAAAAGCCCGGCGGTCACTACACAGGAGGACCGCATGCAGAAATTCGGCTTGTTTCTGGGATGCAACATCCCCTTCAAGGCCCCTGATATCGAGCAATCCATCCGCAAAGTCATGCCCGCCCTGGGCATTGAACCCGTGGATCTGACCGGCGCGAGCTGCTGCCCGGCCTGGGGCACGGCCCCTTCGTTCGACAAGGGCACCTGGTGCGCCCTTTCTTGCCGCAACATGGCCATCGCCGAAGAACTCGGCGTGGATATCATGACCGGCTGCAACTCATGCTTCGGCATTCTGACCGAGGCCAAACACTTCATGCACGACCCGGAAACCGCGGAAGAAGCAACCGCCCTTTTGGCCCTCACCGGCCGCGAATACACGGGCAAAAGCGACGTCTACCACGTGGCCCATGTGCTGCATAACACCGTGGGCGTTGAAAAAATTGCTTCCGCCGTCAAGTTCGACCTCAGCGGCCTGACGGTGGCGACGCAAACCGGCTGCCACGTGCTGTGGCCTACCGAAGCCATGCACACCAAAGAAGAAAATCCCTTCTTTCCCCGCATGCTCAGCAACCTGGTGAAAGCGACCGGCGCTGACGCCCCGCATTACAGCCGCATCGAGGCCTGCTGCGGCATGGGCGGCATGCGTACCACCAGCCTGGACAAATCCATGAAGATTCTGGCCGCCAAGCTGCTTTCCATGAAAGAAGAAATCAACCCCGACTGCATCGTGACCACCTGTTCTTCCTGCTACATGCAGTTTGACCAGTCGCAGAAGATTCTGCGGGAAAAGGGCGAGATCGATTTCGAGATACCGGTGCTGTATTACACGCAGTTCCTGGCTCTCGCCATGGGCTTTGAGGCCAAAGAAGTCGCGGCCATCAGCGCCATGGACCGCAGCGCCATTATCAGCGCAATCCAGAACCCGGCCCGCGCGGCCAAACCCAGCAACCCCACGCGGGCCGCTTAGGGAGGCAAGCTATGTCTTTCAGCCCCAATATCGTCGGCTTTGCCTGCCAGTGGTGCACCTATGCGGGCGCGGACCTGGCCGGCAACCTGCGCTGTAAATACCCGCCCACTGTCAAGCTGATCAAAGTGCCCTGTTCCGGCCGGGTGGAACCCTCTTTCGTATACGAGGCCCTGGCCCGCGGCGCGGACGGCGTCTTTGTGGGCGGCTGCCACTTCGGCGATTGCCATTACAAAGACGGCAACTACAAAACCGACCGCCGCATGCAGACCGTGCGCGCCACCCTTGACCTGTTCGGGTTCGAGCCCGGCCGCTTTCGCTGGGAGTGGATTTCCGGCTCGGAAGGCAGAAAATACGCCGAGGTCATGACAGAATATACCGAAGAGCTGCAGCAGCTGGGCCCCAACCCCTTGAACCGCAAAGCCCCGGCCGCGGAAACAGGCCAGGTTTCCGTCACGTTGAACGGCAAAAGCGTAAAAGCGGCCGCCGGTACGACGCTCGGCCAGCTCATGACAAGTGAGGGCGTCGGCTTCGCCAAGCCCGGTCCGTCTGAAAAGCTGGGCCGCATCTGCAACGGCGACTGCCCGGCCTTCAACGTGCTTGACGTCGACGGGCGCCTGGCGCCCGGCAAAATAGCCAAAACCACGCGCCTGCGCGATGGCATGGTCATTCAGACCGAATCGGAAACCGTGAAAAAAGCCCTGGCCGAACGTCTTGCCTGGCTGGAAGAAAAGGGCAACTGCCGCATGATTCAGCAACTGCAAGAGTTCGTGGCCTGCGAAGCCGCCAACTCCGGCCTGGTGGACCTTGAAAAGCGCAAAGACTGGAAGCTGGCCGCCTGGCAGTCGGAACCCTCGCTGATTCACGACCCGGCGCTGTGCGTGCGCTGCGGCAACTGCGTCAAAACCTGCGACGAAGTGCAAGAAGTCGGGGCGCTTTGCATGGACCCTGAAAACGGCGTGGTCATGGCCGACCAGGGCCGCTGCACCCGCTGCGGGCAGTGCATTCACGCCTGCCCCGTGGCCAAGGAAAGCGCGGAAACGAGCGTCTTTAAAAAAATGCACGGCTGCGCCTCCTGCGCCTATGCTTCCCCCCTCGGGGCCATCAGCGAGAAGGACCAGGCGGCGGAAGTGCTGGCCGCGCTGGGCGACCCCAAAAAGACCGTCATCGTGCAGTTCGCCCCTTCCATCCGCGTTTCCATCGGCGAAGAATTCGGCCTGCCGCCGGGTGAACTGGCCGTGGGCAAACTTTATTCCGCGCTGAAAAAGGCCGGGTTCGACAGGGTGTGGGACACCAATTTCTCCGCCGACCTGACCATTATGGAAGAAGGCTCAGAACTCTTGCTGCGCCTGGCAAAAGCGGGCGTTCTCAAACGCGAGGCCCTGCCCGTGCAGGTGCAGGACGAAGTGTACGAACACGTGCATGCGACGCTTCCCCAGTTCACCTCGTGCAGCCCCGGCTGGGTGAAGTTCTGCGAGACCTTCTACCCGGACCTTCTGCCGCATATGTCTTCGGCCAAATCGCCCCAGCAGATGTTCGGGGCGGTAGCCAAAACCTATGCCGCGCAAGAGATGGGCAAGAAACCCGAAGAGGTGATGGTCGTTTCCATCATGCCCTGCACAGCCAAAAAGTATGAATGCGCCCGCGATGAAATGGCGGATGCGGCGAAACACTGGAAAAACGGCCCTTACAAAGACGTGGACGTGGTGCTGACCACCCGCGAGGCCGCGCGCCTGCTCAAAGCCGCCGGGGTGGACCTTGCGGCCATGCAAGAGGGCAAGGCCGATCCGCTCATCGGGCAATACACGGGCGCGGCCACCATTTTCGGCCGCACCGGCGGGGTTATGGAAGCGGCGCTGCGCACGGCGTATGAGCTGATAACCGGCCAGGGCCTGCCGAAGCTGGAGTTTGAAAGCCTGGGCACCCTAGACGGGGTGAAAAAGGCCACGGTGGAAGTGGCGGGCATACCGGTCAAAGTGGCGGTGGCCCACGGGCTGAAAAACTGCCGCGCGGTGTGCGAATCCATCAGGAGCGGCGGCGAGTACAAAGACTACCAGTTCATCGAGTTCATGTGCTGCCCCGGCGGCTGCATCGGCGGCGGAGGCCAGCCCATCGCCACCAACGTGCAGACGGTCAAGGCCCGCACCTCCGGCTTGAACACGGAAGACAAGAACAGCACGCTGCGCAAGTCGCATGAAAACCCGGAAATCGCCAAGATCTACACAGACTTTCTGGGTTCTTTCGTCAGCCCGCTGGCGCACGACCTGCTGCACACGCACTACACCGACCGCTCCGGCGAAAAGAGGGAGTAAACGGCACAACGCGAAAGGCCGTCGGGAATTTCCCGGCGGCCTTGTTTTCAGAGACAACGCCCGCGCGGGCGCGGCGTCATTCGATATGCATGTGCCGCTGTATGCGGCTGGTGGCGAAACGGGCCAGCGCCGGGCCGGTGAGTATCACCAGCAGCATGCGCGCCGTCTGAATGGACATGACGAAAGCCATATCCGCCCCGCTGCTGGCCGCGATAATGGCCACCGAATCCACGCCGCCGGGGCTGGCGGCAAGATAGGCGGTCAGGGGGTCGATGCCCGCGCCCAGCACCATGGCCACGGATATGGCGCCGGTCAGGCCGATCATGATCAAAATGGCCGTCAATATTTTCGGCAGCGCGCGTATGGCGTACAAAAAGACGGACCGGTTGAAGCGCAGCCCGATGGCCCATCCGATAATGACAAAATTCAGCATTTGCAGCCAGCGGGGCAGCTCGATGGTCACCAGGCCGAGGTTCTGCGCCGCAGCCCCGATGAACAGGGCGGGCAAAATGGGGCTGGTGATGCGCAACCGTTGGCTCAAAAGGGTGCAGCCCACGGCCAGGGCCAGGGTTTCCGCCACCGAAATCGCGTTCATGGACGGAAAAAGCCAGCCCACAAGCGACGTCGTGCGCTGGGCCATGCCCTCCGCCCCCATGACCCAGGCCACCAGCGCGGCCGCGATGGAAACCATCACAACGCGCAAATACTGCATGAAGGCCACAAGACGCATGTCCGCGCCATACGACCCAGACATCAGGGTCATGGCCGTGGCCGCGCCCGGCGATGTGCCCCAGATGCCCGTGGTGCCCGGCAGCAGCCGCCGCACGGTCATGAACCAGCCCAGCACGAAGCCGCAGACGACGCCCGCCATGACGACGCCCAGCGCCAGCAGCCAGTTGTCCAAAATGCCGCGCAAAACGGAAAGGGAAAGGGAGCTGGCGATCAGGCAGCCGATCAGGCATTGCCCCAGGCAAAACCAGAAGGCGGGCACCTGCATGCCTGTATCGCGCATGGCGAAAAAAATGGCCGCCACGATGCCCCCCAGCATGGAGGCAGCGGGCAGGCTCACCAGTTCGAAAACCGTGATGCACAGCACGGTCAGCCCCGTCAGGGCGGCCCATGCGGGCAGGTCTCTCAGCCGCAATCCGATTTTCATACAGACATCCGCACTACACAAAACAACGCAAAACGAAAGTGCTCTATACAAAGCCGCCGGGCAAAAGGCAATGAGCCCCGGCTATCCGTAATAAAAATCCACCGGCATAGCCGGTGGTATTTCATATGCGCCTGTAAGGCTCTGTTACCAGCAGCGCCCTAACAGGCGCATATTTGATCTGGCATCTGCATGTCTGTTACTTGCGGCCCGTAAACGGGCTTCCTGGGTA
>JAVBNL010000074.1:0-48362 GCA_031551515.1 Desulfovibrionaceae bacterium | reverse complement strand
TACCCAGGAAGCCCGTTTACGGGCCGCAAGTAACAGACATGCAGATGCCAGATCAAATATGCGCCTGTTAGGGCGCTGCTGGTAACAGAGCCTTACAGGCGCATATGAAATACCACCGGCTATGCCGGTGGATTTTTATTATTTTATGCTTTGCCGCTCAGGGCGGCTTCATCGGCAATCCAAAACGTTTCTCCCCGTTCCGGGCGGATCATTTGCACGGGCAGTTCGGGTTTAGCCGCCGGGTCAAGCGCGCGGCAAAGGGCGCTGTGTTTTTCCGCGCCGGTGACCAGAAAAATACGGGTGCGGGCCGCGTTCAGTACCGGCAGGGTCAGCGTCAGGCGCGGCGTCTTGCCCGGCGGGTATTGCGCTATGGCGGCCTTGTCCGTAACGCGCAGGCCGCCTGAGCCGGGAAAGAGCGACGCGGTGTGCCCGTCGTCGCCCATGCCCAAGAGCAGCGCGTCAAAGACAGGCATGGTTCCGGGCGCGCAGGCAAACGCCGCAAGCAGGGCTCGCGCGTATTCTTCGGCGGCCCGTTCCGGTTCCAATTCCGTATCCGGGCGCAGCACGGCGGCGATGCGATTCAGGGGTAACCCCGCGCGCAGGGCTTCGCCGTAGTTGCTTTCAGGGTGGGATTCGGGCACGCAGCGCTCGTCAACCCAGGCCGCAAGCGTCTTTTCCCAGGGCATGCGCCCGGTGTTGGCGGGGTCGGCCAGCAGGCGGAAAAGGGCCAGCGGCGTGCGCCCGCCCGAAAGAGCCAGAGAAAAATGCCCCCTGGCCGTGGCGGCGCGCGGGGCGAGATCGTACAGAAGGTCGGCGGCTGCGGCAGCGGCGGCAGCGGCGTGGGGCACGCGGATCAAGGTCAAGGGCGTTCGCATGGCGGCAGAATACGGCAGTTCATGCGGCAAATAAAGTGAAATAGAGCAGATCAGCTTTGCAAAAGCGTATCTGCTCTACAAAGATTTGTCTGCAAATCTTTGCCACGAGATGCTTGCAGGCGGGCTTTGCCCGCCGCCAGGCAAGCATCGCAGGTGAATATACTCTGGCAGGGCGCGTATCCCTTGACGGGCGCGGTCTGCGGGCGTAATATGCCTTGCGAAAGCTGGGGGAGCCGTTGTAGCGGCTGAGAGTGGAAGCATCCTGACCCCTTGAACCTGACGCAGGTAATTCTGACGTAGGAAAGCTCACAGCATGCTGCGTTGCCTCCTCATATGCCTGCCGCACGGTAGGCTTTTTTTGTGCCGAAGGAGCAGCTGATGACCCCTGATGAGACCAAAGGACTGACGGTAAACGGCCGTCCGTATCCCCACTCCCCCGGGCTGACTGTTGCGACCCTGCTGAGCGCCGTGCTCAAAGGCCCCGGCGCGGTTGTGGTGGAAGTGAACGGCGAAATCGTTCCTCGCGACCGGTTCGCCGAAACGCGGTTGCACCCCGGCGACAGTGTGGAAATAGTGCATTTTGTTGGAGGAGGATGAATGATGTCCGGACGTAATGATGTGTTCCGGCTTGGCGGCAAAGAGCTGCACAGCCGCTTGTTCATCGGCACCGGAAAGTACGGGGCCGACTCGTTGATTCCGGCTGTGGCGGAAGCTTCCGGCGCTGAAGTGATAACCGTGGCCCTGCGCCGGGTGGACCTGGGCAACCCCAAGAACAACGTGATGGCGCATATCCCCTCGCGCATGCAGCTTTTGCCCAACACTTCGGGCGCAAGAACGGCCGAAGAGGCCGTGCGCATCGCGCGCCTTGCCCGCGCGGCCGGGTGCGGCGACTGGATCAAAATAGAGGTCATCAACGATTCGCGCTATTTGCTGCCCGACGGGTACGCCACGGCCAAGGCCACGGAAATTCTGGCCAAAGAGGGGTTCGTGGTGCTGCCCTATATGAATGCAGACCTCTATGTGGCGCGCAGTCTGGTTGATGCGGGCGCGGCCGCGGTCATGCCGCTGGGTGCGCCCATCGGCAGCAACCGGGGCCTTGCCGCCAAAGAGATGATCAGCGTTCTGATCGCGGAGATACCCTTGCCCATTATTGTGGACGCGGGCATAGGCAGGCCCTCGCAAGCCTGTGACGCCATGGAAATGGGCGCGGCCGCCTGCCTGGTCAATACGGCCATCGCCACGGCCAAAGACCCGGCCCTGATGGGCCGCGCTTTCGGCGAGGCCGTGGCCGCCGGCCGCCGGGCCTATCTGGCGGGGCTCGGGCGCACGCTGGAGCAGGGCGCGGCGGCTTCTTCGCCCGACGAAGGACAACTTACAGGGTTTTTGAACTAAAAAGTGTTTTTTGCCCCCTGGACGCGTCAACCATCGGTTCCATCCGGGGCTGCATCATAAGAGTACTATCATGACGCATTCTGCATACACGCCGCTGCCGGACGGGTTTTACCCGCTGCTGGCGGCACGGACGGCCGAACAACCCTGGGCGGACATGGCCGCGTTCAGCGCCGCCGACGTCAGCGCCGCTCTAGCCGCGGACCGTTTGACGGAACGGGATTTTCTGGCGTTGCTTTCTCCCGCTGCCGAGCCTTTTCTGGAAGGTATGGCCCGGCGCGCGCAAGACGAGACGCTGCGCCATTTCGGACGGGCGATTCAGTTTTTCACCCCGCTCTATCTGGCCAATTTTTGCACCAACCGCTGCGTCTATTGCGGGTTCAACGCCAAACGGGATATCGCCCGGCAGATGCTCAGCCTGCAACAGGTGGAAGAAGAAGCGAAAGCCATCGCCGCCACCGGGTTGCGGCGCATTTTGGCCCTGACCGGCGACGCGCCCGCCAAGACAGGGGCGCTGTACCTGGCGGAGTGCGTGGCCGTGCTGGCCCGGCATTTTTCTTCGGTGGGCATAGAGGTGCCCTCAATGACGGTGGAAGAGTATGCCCTAGTGGCCGCTGCCGGAGCGGACAGCATGACCATGTTCCAGGAAACGTATAATGAAATCGTGTACACAAAGCTGCACCCGGCAGGCCCTAAACGCGATTTCGCCTTCCGTCTGGACGCCCCGCAACGCGCGGCCGCGGGCGGCATGCGCGCGCTGAACCTGGGCCCCCTGCTGGGGCTGGATGATTGGCGGCGCGACATGTTCTGCGCCGGTTTGCATGCCGCTTTTTTGCAGCGGCTGCGTCCGGATCTGGAAATCAGCATGTCGCTGCCCCGCATGCGGCCGTGCGGAGAGCCGGCGAAGAGCAAAGAAGAACGCGAGTTTCGCCCCCAGGGCGTCACGGATCGCCATTTTACACAGGCCATGCTGGCGTTTCGCTGCTTCATGCCGCAGGCCGGCATCACGCTTTCAACGCGCGAACCGGCGTGGCTGCGCGACAAGCTCATTCCCCTGGGCGTCACACGCGTTTCCGCCGGGGTTTCTACCGCCGTGGGCGGCCATGCGGGAGAAGCCGTCGGAACGGGTTCGCAAGGGGACAAAACCCCGCAGTTCGACATTTCCGACCCCCGGTCGGTGGAGGAAATGGTTTCCAGCCTTGAGGGCATGGGGTATCAGCCCGTGTTCGCCGACTGGCTGCTGGCGGGCGACGGGCGCGCGCCCCTACCTGCCGGGGTGGAGTCCGCTCTCAGCCGGAGCGGCGATTTTCACGGGTGCAAGGCGCGATAGTGAACGACGAATCCATGCCCTTGCCGGAACAGAAAGCCACGCTGGCAAACGGCCTGGCCCGGTATTTGACGCCTGATCAGCTTGCAGCGCTTGCCCGCGTCAGGGTGGGCATCATCGGCGCGGGCGGGCTGGGGTCCAATGTGGCCATGATGCTGGCGCGCAGCGGCGTTCGCCGCCTGACGCTGGCCGACCATGACCGGGTTGAGGCTTCCAACCTGAACCGGCAGGCGTATTTTCCACACGATGTGGGCCTGCCCAAGGTGCACGCTTTGGCCCGGCATCTGCTGCGGTTGGAACCGGCCATGGAGCTGTGCCTGTATTTGGAAAAGATATGCCCTCATAACGCGGCCGTGCTGCTTGAGGGCTGCGATATCGTCGTGGAGGCGGTGGACGATGCGGAAACGAAAGCGGTATTATATTCGCTGTTCGGCCGCGCCAAGTGCTTTTACGTCACAGCCTCGGGCCTGGGCGGCCTGGGAAATGAAGAAGGCGGCGCCATGACCTGCCGCCGTTTGAATGCGACAACGGTTTGTGTGGGCGATTTCACGGTTGCGGCCGATGCCGCCAACCCTCCTTTTGCGCCACGGGTCACACAGGCCGCGGCTTTGCAGGCCGATGCGGTACTCAGCCATATATTGCGAGGTGTCTATGCGAAACAAGTTCCCTGATACGGATATTTACGCCATCACCGACAGCGGCCTCTCGCTGGGGCGGCCGGTGGAAGAAGTGGTTGCGGCGCTTTTGGCGGCGGACGTAAAGATCATCCAGTACCGCGAAAAGAGTAAAAAGGCCGGCGAGATGCTGCGCGAATGCCGCATTTTGCGTGAAATGACGCGCAAAGCGGGCGCCTGCTTCATCGTGAATGACCATGTGGATATCGCCATGCTGGTCGAAGCCGACGGCGTGCATGTGGGACAAGAGGATCTGCCGCTTGCGGAGGTGCGCCGTCTGGTTGGGGATACCATGCTGATAGGGCTGTCCACCCATTCGCCGGAACAGGCCGCCGAAGCGGTCGCCATCGGTGCGGACTATATCGGGGTGGGGCCCATTTTCGCCACTCAGACCAAAGCGGACGCTTGCGCTCCGGTGGGGCTGGAGTATCTTGAGCATGTGGCGAAAACCCATTCGATTCCTTTCACGGCCATTGGCGGCATAAAACGCCATAATGTGGCGGATGTGGTCCGCCGGGGGTGCCGGTGCTGCTGCATGGTCTCCGAGCTGGTCGGCGCGCCGGATATCGCCGCGCGGGTGGCCGAGGTGCGCGCCGCTATTCGGGAAGCCATGCGCGAAACCGGGGCTAAAGGGTAGGGCCATGGCGCACAAAGCCGTTACCATTCTTACCGTTGCCGGGTCCGATTCCGGCGGCGGCGCGGGCATACAGGCGGACCTGAAAACCATCACCGTGCTGGGTTCTTTCGGCATCTCGGCCATTACCGCGTTGACGGCGCAAAACGGTGAAGGGGTGCGGGGCATCCACGCGCCGGAGCCGGATTTCATCGCCCTGCAATTGCGCACGTTGCTTGACGGTTTTCCCGTTGCCGCGGCCAAGACGGGCATGCTCTTTTCCGCCCCTATCATCGAAGCTGTGGCTGACATGCTGCGGAACAAAAGTTTCCCCCTGGTGGTGGACCCTGTGGCCGTCAGCCAGTCGGGGCACCGGCTGCTTGAAGACAACGCCCTTGAAGCGCTTATCCGGCGCATGGTGCCCTTGGCCGATCTTTTGACCCCCAACCGGCCGGAAGCGGAAGCCCTTGCAGGCATGCCGATCAATACAGCCGGGGAGATGGAAGAGGCGGGCAAACGACTGCTCGGCATGGGGGCGCGCGCGGTATTGATCAAGGGCGGGCATTTTGAAGTGGGGAGTCTGTCTTTGCCCGTAACGACAGTGACAGACTGGCTTTTCTTGCCGGGGCAAGCGGTGGCGCCGCTGACCCATGCCAGAGTGGATACGGTTAACAACCACGGCACGGGCTGCACGCTCTCCGCCGCCGTTGCCACATTTTTGGGGCAGGAAAAGTCCATGTACGACGCTGTGCGCGCCGCGCAGCAGTATCTTGAGGGTGCTCTCGCCGCCGCGTATGCGCCGGGTCTGGGCGTGGGCCCGCCGAACTTTCTTGCGGGGGCGGCGTCCGTGCGCGGCGAGTAACCGTCGCCAAGCATCCCAAAGCGAACATGCTCTAACTATGGCGGTGAATATGAACGCGGGCGGCACATGCAGTGCCGCCCGCGTTTTGTTCATGGCGGCCGGATCTACGAGAGAAGCTTTTCAGGGCTTGTTAGTTTTTATGTACATAATTTTATTTTTCTATATAGATATAGATAGTGCCCGCGAAGTGGCCTTTTCCCGCTTGGCGCAATGCGTAAGCGCCGCCTGAGGGTAAAAGCGTCCGTTTCGATAGATACGATGATAATACAATGCGCCATGTTGACTTAATAAAAAAATGGACAAAAAATAGGATCTTGTAAGAAATTTTGACTGTTTTTATTGACAGAGTAAAAAGAATAAAACAAAAGAATTAGACTGAAGAATAAGAAAACGCCTCCTATAATAATATCTTATTTTGAAATGGAATGTGATTTTTTGTGCAAGCTTGCCAGATAACGATACGTTGTGAGGTAAAAGATGGACGATTATTTGAAAGAGGCGCTCGAGATTGTTAAAGCGCAAGCGAAAGTGCGGACCATGGCCGAAGAAGAAATCATTTTAATGGTCCAAAAGTTGGCAGAAGGAATACGATCTGTATGCAACGGCACGCAGCCGGTGGAAGATACGCAAGTGCAAGGCGTGTCTTCGCGCAAATCAATCAAAGAACAGACCATTGTATGTCTTGAGTGCGGCAAATCGTTTAAAATTTTGACGAAGAAGCATCTTGCCTCTCACGGGGTAGATGCGGATGCGTATCGTGAAAAATGGGGAATCAAACGGAGCACGCCCTTGGTGTGCAAGTCGTTGCAGCGTGAACGCCGCAAAAAGATGAAAGCGATGAAATTGTGGGAAAAACGCCGTAAACACGCAGCCTGAGGCCAAGGCCCGGTATTATGAACAGGGTTGTTTCTCAATAGATCTTTTGCCCAAAGACAAGGAAAGCGGCTCTTTTTGCGAAGGAAGTGTACTCTTATGGTACTCGACCGAAGCAAAAAGAGCCGCTTGACGTAGTATTGGGCAAAAGATCTATTGAAAAACAGCCCCTAGGGTTGTGCCAGCCATTCTGCAATGGAACGCGCAAGCGCGGTGGCCGGGCCTTCGCCGCCCGCGAATTTGGCCGTGGCCGCTTTGCGGTACAGCGCCTGGCGTTCGGCGTGAAGGTCTTCGATGGTCTGGCCTGGGGCTATGGCAAGGCCCCGATCGGGCTTGCGGGCTATGCGGGCCAAAATAATAGGCAAAGGCACGTCGATATGGATAAGCGGGCCGAGTTCGCTGAGAAAATCAACCGCTTCTTGGCGGTAAACGACGCTGCCGCCCGTGGAGAGCACGGTTCTGCTGACATTGAGAGACCGGATTACGGTCGATTCCACATCCAGAAAGCCTTCCTTGCCCAAAGAGTCGGTCAGATTCTGCAACTTGGTGCCGTAAAAAGCTTCGATCACGTGGTCGGTGTCGACATGGGCCCAGCCCAGCAAGGCAGCCAATTCACGCCCGATGGTCGTCTTGCCGGAAGCGGCCATGCCGATCAGGATGACACAGCCGCTCGGCCCAACCTTGCTTTCATGCGGGGAAAAATCACTCATTCATGCTCCCAAGATGTATCGTGCAGAGGATGTTTACGGGCATGCAGCCTTTGTGTCAATTGAAGCAAAAGCAAACGGCCCGCTTTGCGGGCCGTTCACATGAGATGCGCAAGCGTGGATTAACGCTTGGAATACTGGTACCGGGCGCGCGCGGAGCGCAGGCCGTACTTTTTGCGTTCTTTCTTGCGGGCGTCACGGGTCAAAAGGCCCGCTTTCTTCAGTACGCCCCGCAGGCCGGGGTCAACGCTGAGCAGCGCGCGGGAAATGCCGTGGCGCACCGCTTCGGCCTGACCGGTAACGCCGCCGCCGCAAACGGTGACTTTTACGTCGATCTTGTCGAGCAGCTTGGTCAGGGTCAACGGCTGGCGAATGACCATCTGCAAAGATTTGCGGGGAAAATACGATTCAAAGGCGCGGCCGTTCACTTCAATGGAACCGCTGCCGGCATACAGCCGGGTGCGGGCGGTGGCGTTTTTGCGGCGGCCTGTGCCGTAATCAAAATCAGCAGCCATGTTCTACTCCTATTACAGCGAAAGGGCCGTGGGGTTCTGCGCGGCGTGCGGGTGTTCGCTGCCGGCGTATACTTTCAGCTTTTTGAGCAGGGCCCGGCCCAGGCGGTTGCGGGGCAGCATGCCTTTGACGGCGGCCATAAGAACGCGCGAAGGCTTTTCGGCCAGCATATCGGCCAGCGACGTTTCCTTCAGCCCGCCCACATAACCCGTGTGGCGATAGTATTTTTTTAGAGCCGGCTTGTTGCCGGTCACTTTGATCTTGTCGCAGTTGATCACAACGATGAAGTCGCCGTTATCCACATGGGGGGCGAATTCAGGTTTGTGCTTGCCGCGCAGACGATAGGCCAGCATACTGGCCAGGCGGCCCAGAATTTTGCCGTCGGCGTCAACCATATACCACTGGCGGTTGATGTCCTCAGGCTTGGGGCTGAAAGTCTTCATGCAAAATTCTCCTTAACAGCACTGCTCGAAAGAGGAACTACTTATGCGGTCCCTCTGGTAATGTCAATGGAAAAGTGGCGGAGCGGGGGGCTTTTCGAAAAAAAACGAACAGGCTATAGCTAACAGGCGCCGAAGCTTGCCCTAAAGCCATCCTGTGCCGGACGGCGCACAAACCGTTTTACCCTTTCCGTGAAGCGGTACTCATACTCGAATTATTTTGTTTTGCAAAGCGCGGCGGCACACAAAGGCGGCGCGGCACGAAGGGGAAACGCATGGCGGTCATTCACAAGAATTTGCTCCAGTTCATTTTTTCCGGCGCGTACATGAAGCGCTGGAACGACAAATTGCGTCCCACGGACCTGATTGAAGTGGACAAGCAGGCGCACAAGATGATCGTGGCCTGGCTGCTGTGCCAGGTGAATTCGCGGGGCATGTCGTTCAAAGAAAAATTGCGCCTGGAGCAAGAGGTGATCGAAGGCGGAATTTTCGATTACTTTTTCCGGCTGGTGGTCACCGACATCAAGCCGCCGGTTTTCTACAGCATCAAGAAGAACCCCGCCCACTTCAGCCAGCTTGCCGATTGGGCGTTAAAAGAGCTTGAGCCCCACGTCAAACCTCTGGGCGACGCCTTTGCCGAACGCATGGGCGCCTACGTGCGGGTCGGCAGCACCATGCCCCTGGCGGCGCGCATTCTGGATGCGGCGCACCACTACGCCAGCTATTGGGAGTTCAAGTTGCTGCGCAGCCTGAACTCGTTTGACGACGAACTGCCGGAGATAGAGAGCAGCTTCATCAGCCGCCTGCAATCGCACGCTTCGCTTGAAGGGCTTTCCGATTTGATTTCCGGCTGCCCCTGGTCGGCGTTGCACAAGCTGGCCAACCTTTGCGGGCAGCTGCGCTTTCAAAAGCGCTGGTCCCAAACGCCGCGCGTGCCCGAAACATCCGTTATCGGGCATATGTTCATCGTGGCCTGCTATGCCTATCTTTTCAGCCTCAGCCTGGGCGCCTGCCCCGCGCGGATGGTGAACAACTTTTTCGCCGGGCTGCTGCACGACCTGCCGGAAGTGTTGACCCGCGACATCATTTCGCCGGTGAAAAAGTCGGTGGGCGGCCTGGACGAGCTGGTCAGGAATTATGAGAGCGAGTCGCTCTCGCGCCGTATCCTCGACCCTCTGGATGCGCAGAACATGACGGCCATCGCCGACCGGCTGCGCTATTACCTGGGCCTGGGCATGGAGTCGGAATTCACCAACTGCGTCCTTAAAGACGGCGCGATCTCTTCCGTCAGCTTTGACGAGCTGCAAGCGCGCTACAACGACGACTCTTTTGATCCCAAAGACGGCGAGCTGATCAAGATTTGCGACAACCTTGCGGCTTTTTTGGAGGCGTACACCGCCGTGCGTAACGGCATGGCTTCGGACCAGCTGCATCAGGCCGTGTGGCGCTTGCGTTCGGAAAACCGCCACCGGGAGCTGGGGCCCTTGCATATCGGGGCGGTGTTCGCCGACTTTGATTAGAGGGTATGTAAAAACATCGGCTTTCTATTCCGCGTTCGCCGGGCGTTTTCCGCATGTTGAAAACGCCCGGCGTCTTTTTCGTTTTTCGGCGGGGAACGATCAGGCGTCCAGCGGAAAAATGGGCCGGCGCACGTGGCGGAATGTGAAATTGGCCGGCGTTTGTGAAGCAACACCCGGCGCGTTGACCTCGATAATCTCTTTTGCCGCCTCCTGATAGGCCGCACGGAAATGCTGGGCCGACTTGATGACCAGGATTTTTTTGTCCAGCGGTTCGATGCCGTTTCTGCGGAAGATTTCCGGATCCTGGGGCTGGAGCTTGTTGCTGCAGATCACGACTTCGATGCCGCCCAAGTCTAGCACGGCCGTCAGCCCCGCGTCGATGAGCAGCCCTTGCAGCATGGGTCCCTTGTTGCGGTACAGGCCGTTGCTCAGTGTCACGACCGTGGCTTCGGCTTCTATGGGGGGACCGCTGAGCGGCGAAATTTTGCCGCCCAGTCTGACTTGTATGCGGGCGCCGGGTCCGGCTTGCGCGGCCTGATGCGCGGTTTCCGGATCTACTATGATGGAGACGGCCGCGTTTTGAGCCTTGGCGGCTATCAGCGCGGCCAGGATATGAGTGGAGTCGCCGGGCGCGCCGCCGCCGGGGTTATCGGACGTGTCCGCCAGAATTACGGGGCCTTCCGGGTTGGCCAGGGCGCGGGCGACCGCTTCCTCCGCAGTGGCCATATTGATGGTGTACAGCCCCAGGTTCGCCGTGATCCGGGCGGCGATCTCTTCGCCGATGCTCTCGGCCAGTTCCGGGTCGTTGTCTGTGATGGAGAGGATGGACATGGCCACATCCGGCACGTCTGAAAGAAAGAAGCCGTGGAACAGCGTGGCGCTGAGGGCGTTGGGTTGTTGCTCCCAAGCATGAACGGCTTCCACCAGCGAACGGATGGGCTCGCGGCTTGAGCCGAGAAAAGGGCAGAGCAACGGCACGGTGTGCAGCCGCCTGAGAGGCCTGATTTCGTGGCGCAGCACGCGCAGCAGCATTTCCGCCGCTTCGCAGGCCCGCTCGTAATAATCCACATGCGGGTAGGTGTCATAGCCGATAAGGATGTCGGCTTTGCGCACCATGGTTTCACTCATGTTGGCGTGCAGATCCAGAGTGCAGGCAACGGGCAGGTCGGGCCCCACGAGTTCCCGCACGGCGGTGAGCAGTTCGCCTTCGCCGTCGAATGCGTCTTCAAGCACCATGGCTCCGTGCAAGGCCAGCAAAATGCCGTCCACCTGCGTCTGGCGCAGCGCACGTAAAATTTCGCCCGCAACAAAGTCGAATGTCGCGCGTGTGACCTTGCCGCCCGGCATGGCGTTGGCGGCGACGGCCGGCACGATACGCGCGCCGTGCCGTTCAAGGGTGTCGATAAAGCCGCCCATCTCGCTTTTGACGCCCCGGAAGAAGGGGAGTACCGCCTCGCCTTGCAGCAGGTAGCGGGCCCGGTAAGCGGCCAGATCAGTAAGAGGCAGAGCGAAAGAATTGGTCTCATGCTTGAATTCCGCAATGAGGATGGTCGGGGCCATGGGTAAGCTCCTTTAGCCTCGGGGGGAGCTGCAGAGCGCGCGTTCTCCCTTACAAGGCAGGTATGGCCGCTTCCACGGCGGCCAGGGTGATATTCAGGTCCGCGTCGGAATGGGCGAACGAGATCATGGCCGCTTCAAAAGCGGAAGGGGCGACGGCCACGCCGTTTTTGCGCATGGTGTTGTAAAAACGGGCGTACCGGGCGGTATCGGCTTTTTTGGCGTCCGCGAAATTGCGCACCGGGTCCGGGGTGAAGAAAATGGTGAACATGCTGGCGATGCGGTTGATGCGCGCGGGTATTTTCGCCGCGGCAAATCGCTGTTCCATAGCGGCGCAGAATTCTTCCGTGCGTTTTTCCAGCGCGGCATAATCGCTGCTTGCCAGCACGGAGAGGGTGGCCAGGCCCGCGGCCATGGCCAGCGGGTTGCCTGAAAGGGTCCCCGCTTGGTACACGCCGCCGCTGGGCGCTATCATTTCCATCAAGTCGCGCCGCCCGCCGTACGCGCCGACCGGCAGGCCGCCGCCGATGATCTTGCCCAGCGTCGTCAGGTCGGGGCGAATGCCGTACCGCGCCGCAGCTCCGCCAAAGGCCACCCGGAACCCGGTAATCACCTCGTCAAAAATCAAGAGCGCGCCGTGCCTGTCGCACAAATCGCGCAGGCCCTGCAAAAAGCCTTTTTCAGGCAGTACCAGACCCATGTTGCCCGCCACCGGTTCCACGATGACCGCCGCGATGCCGTCATCGTGCGCGGCGAACAGGTCTTTGACCGCCTCAAGGTCGTTGTAGGGGGCGAGCAGGGTATCCTGCACCACGGTTTCCGGCACCCCAGGCGTGCCGGGTATGGAAAGGGTGGCCACGCCGGAACCCGCGCTGGCCAAAAAGGCGTCGGCATGGCCGTGATAGCAGCCTTCGAATTTGACCAGCTTGTTGCGGCCGGTTGCGGCGCGGGCCAGGCGCAGGGCGCTCATGGTCGCTTCCGTGCCGGAATTGACCATGCGCACCATTTCGATATGGGGCATGGCCGCGCACACGGCTTCAGCCAGCAGCACTTCGTTTTCGCACGGCGCGCCGTAGCTGGTGCCTTTGCCCGCCGCGTCACGTACGGCCTGCGTCACCTCGGGGTGAGCGTGGCCCAAGAGCAGCGGTCCCCACGATTGCACGTAATCGAGCATTTGCGCACCGTCCGCCGTGGTGATCCGGCTGCCGGCGGCGGAGGCCACAAAAAGCGGGTCCGCGCCAACGGAAACGCAGGCGCGCACGGGGCTGTTCACGCCGCCGGGAATGCGCTTTTTCGCACGCAGAAACAAGTCGTGAGAGCGGTCAGGCATACGGATTCCTCTCAGAAATAGGTCATGGATGTTTTTTTCAGTTCGCGCAGGCTGGTCAGAACGGCATGTTCCCCCATGTGCGGAATGGCGGCAAGATCGCGAATTACGGCGGCGCATTCCGCCTCCGACCGGCCGTGGATCATGGTGTACAGAACATACGGCCAGTCCGCCGCGTCGGAAGGGCGGTAATAGCAGTGCGATACACGGGCGTTTTCAGCGGCTGCCGTTCCAGCGGCATCCACATGGGCCTCGTCCATTTTCCAGGCGACCATGGCGTTGTGGGTGAAGCCCGTTTTTTGGTGCTTCAGGTTGGCCCCAAAACGGCGGATGGAACCGTCTTCTTTCATGCCCGCAAGCAGAGCGAGAACGGCCTCTTCATCCGTACCGGCCTCACGGGCCATATCCGCGTACGGAGTAAGCGTGTCGGGCAGGTCGCGCTGCGCTATGCGCAGAACGGCCCGCTCCGTGTCGGTAAATGATCGCGGCATGCGGGACTCCGGCGTTTTGTGTTTCATACCCGCTCAGGGTGGGGCTGGCAAGGCGTTTGACCGGCGGCTGCCGTCAGCGTAAAAGAAAAACCACTGCCCTCAGGTAACCTTTTACGTTTCCAGCGAGGTTCGCATGCGTCTTGATACCCCCGACAGCGCCGCCGAATGGATGCGGGAAACCGCGACAGCCTTCATGCAGGGGCCGGTCAACGACCTCTTGATGCCCGGCGGGCCGGAACCGGCCTTTGACCTGCCGCTTCTCGGCTTTGCAGCGGGCAGCGACCCCATTTGGCAATCCTATAAAGAGCATGTGGCCGACTATCACTGGACTCCGGAAGAGGCGTTCGCCCTGGCTTTTCCCGCCGACCCCGCGCCGGCATCCAGCCTGTCCGTTGTCAGCTGGATATTGCCCCAGACGAAGCAAACCAAGCTGGACCAGCGCAAGGAAAAAGAATTGCCCGCCGAACGCTGGGCCCGGGCGCGCGTTCTGGGTGAACCGCATGTGCACGAAGCATTGCGCAAGCATATGGTGGATTCTCTGGCCGCGCTGGGCGTGCGCGCGGTTTCGCCCATGCTGCTGCCCGAGTGGAGCAGGCGGGATTCCGACAAGTTTTTCATCGCTTCCAACTGGTCGGAGCGCCATGCGGCCTATGCCGCCGGTCTGGGTACCTTCGGCTTGTGCGACGGCCTTATCACCCCTGTGGGCAAGGCCATGCGCACGGGTTCGCTGGTGGTTGAGCTTTCGCTCCCCGTGACGCAGCGCCCGTATGAGCACTATCAGGAATATTGCCTGTATTTCAGTTCCGGCAAGTGCGGAGCCTGCATCAAGCGCTGTCCCGCCGGGGCCATCGGGCCGCAGGGGCACGACAAGCGGCGCTGCCAGGCATACATCCGTGAGGTTACCGCGCCGTATGTGGAAGCGACCTGGGGGATGCCGGGCTACGGCTGTGGGACTTGCCAAGTGCGCGTCCCCTGCGAGAGCCGCATTCCCGGCCGCCGATAGCGTTGGTTTGGCCTGATACTTCGTCAGGCGCGTTTCGTGCGCAGCTCGTGTATGTTTTAATACACGTCGCTTCGCCCGAAACGCGCCTTCCTCGTCTCAAATCCAAACCAACGCTATCGGCCCTGCGCTGCTGCACCGGGGCTTGCATCCAAACTGACCGCTACCGGTTTTGCCTTGGTTAACGTGGTTTAAATCAAAATTGATTCTCCATTATAGATATGGAATGAACGCTCATTCTTTTTTTATTGACAAAGAATGAGCGTTCATTCTATATTTAACGTTGAATGTTGCAGGCAGGAATAAGGAGCTTCTCATGCTGTTCAGACGGTTTTATTCATGGATTCAGCGCCATGATGCGGGTGTTTTCCGTTTGGCTGCGGCCGCGGTCTGTCTCATACTGCTCACCGGGTGCGGGTCTTCTCCTGCGGATAACAATGCCCAGGCCGGGCCGCCCAAAGCCGGGGTGATCACCGTCAGCGTGCGGCCCGTCACCATTACGGCGGAGCTTTCTGGCCGCACTGCGCCGTTTCTTATCGCCGAAGTCCGGCCCCAGGTGGCGGGCATCATTCTGGACCGCATGTTTCAGGAAGGGGCGGACGTGAAAGCCGGCGAGCCGCTCTATCAGATCGACCCCGCCCTGTACCGGGCCAGGGTCAACAGCGCCAAGGCGACCTTGCAGAAAGCCAAGGCCAACGTGGATTCCGCGAACGCCCGCGTGGTTCGCTACAAGGAAATGCTGAAAACGCGATCCGTAAGCATACAAGATTACGACGACGCCGTGGCCGCCGCCCGGCAGACGGCAGCGGAAGTGGCCATCGCCGAGGCGGAGCTGGAACACGCGTCCATAGAATTGGAGCGAACTTTCGTGCGTTCGCCCATCACCGGGCGCATCGGCAAATCCAACGTGACCCAGGGCGCGCTGGTCACGGCCAGCCAGGCGGACCCCTTGGCCACGGTGCAGCAGCTCAACCCCATGTACGTCGACGTCACCCAGTCCAGCGTGGACTACATGCGTCTGAAGCGCGAAGTGGAATCGGGCCTTTTTCACAGCGTCAACGGCGACGCCCTGGTGGTACTGGTGCTGGAAGACGGCAGCATCTACGGCGAAAAGGGGGCCGTGCAGTTTTCAGATATCACGGTGAACCGCGATACCGGTTCCATCACCTTGCGCGTCAAATTCGCTAACCCCAAGCAGGAGCTGTTGCCCAACGTCTATGTGCGGGCACGCTTGCAGACAGCCAGCCAGCCGGAAGGCATAACCCTTCCCCAGCAGAGCGTTTCGCGCGACGCCAAAGGGCAGGCCTATGCGTTGGTGGTGGGAGAAGGCGGCGCAGTTGAGCGGCGCGCGGTCACCGCGCCCCGAACCTTGGGCAACGCCTGGCTCATTACCGGAGGCCTTAAAGCCGGAGAAAAGGTAGTTGTGGACGGCTTTCAGAACATCGTGTTCAGCGAACAGGGGCCCGCCCCCGTGATCACCCCCGTGCCCGTAGAAGCGCGTTAGAGCATTGTACAATGCTCTGGCGGACGCATCAGCGGACGCCAGCAAGCGAGCAGCGCAGCGTGCCTTTAGCACAAGCCGCTCCAGCTTGTGCGTATCAAATAAAAATACTGCCTTTTCTGATTGAAATTGAGTTTTAAAAGAGAAATGTCAATTTTAAAATGCTCTAGGATAGTGTTATGGCTCGATTTTTCATAGACCGGCCTATTTTTGCCTGGGTCATTTCAATCATCATCATGCTGGCCGGGCTCCTGGCGATTTATACCCTGCCGGTGGCCCAATACCCCAACATCGTGCTGCCCGAGGTGCGCATCTCGGCCTCATACCCCGGCGCCTCCGCGCAGACCGTGGACAGCACGGTGACCCAGATCATCGAGCAGAACATGCACGGCATCGACAACATGCTGTACATGGCCTCCACCAGTGATTCCGCGGGCCGGGCGGAGATTCGCCTGGTCTTCACCGCCGGCGCCAACGACGACATCGCCCAGGTGCAGGCGCAGAACAAATTGCAGCTGGCCACGCCCCAACTGCCGCTGGAAGTGCAGCAGCAGGGCATATCGGTGACCAAGTCCACAACGACCTTTCTGATGGTGCTGGGCTTTTACTCGTCAGACGGCACGATGACCGACTCCGACATTGCCGACTACGTGGCCTCGAACCTGAAAGATTCGCTCGCGCGCGTGCCGGGCGTGGGGCAGGTGGAGCTTTTCGGTTCCCCCAAAGCCATGCGCATCTGGGTGGACCCGGCAAAGCTGACCAACTATGCCCTGACCATGGGCGACATCGCCGCCGCCCTGCGTGAGCAGAACGTGCAGATTTCCGCCGGGCAACTGGGCGGCATGCCCTCTGTAAGCGGCCAGATGCTGAACACCACGGTCAACGTGCAAGACAGGCTGCGCACGGAAGAAGAGTTTCGCGATATCCTCTTGCGGGTTAACTCCGACGGGTCGGAACTGCGCCTTGGGGACGTGGCCCGGGTGGAGCTGGGACAGGAAAACTACGAAACCGCCGGCTTTTTCAACCGCAAACCGGCAGCGGGCATGGCCATCAACCTGGCCACCGGAGCCAACGCCATCAAAACCTCGGAGGCGGTCAAAGAAAAGATAGCCTCGTTCCGCGACTTTTTCCCGCAGGGGCTGGAGGTGGTCTACCCCTACGACACCACGCCCTTCGTCATCCTGTCCATCAAAGACGTGTGCAAAACCCTGGCCGAGGCCATCGTGCTGGTGGTGCTGGTCATGTTCGTGTTTCTGCAAAACTTCCGGGCGACGCTCATCCCCACCATCGCGGTGCCCGTGGTGCTTTTGGGCACTTTCGGGGTGCTGTCTCTGGCCGGGTACTCCATCAACACCCTGACCATGTTCGGCATGGTGCTGGCCATCGGCCTTTTGGTGGACGACGCCATTGTGGTGGTGGAGAACGTGGAACGCGTGATGCGCGAAGAGAGGCTTTCGGCCAAGGAAGCCACCAAAAAATCCATGAGCCAGATCACTGGGGCGCTGGTGGGCATCGCCATGGTTCTTTCCGCGGTGTTTGTGCCCATGGCTTTTTTCGGCGGGTCCACCGGGGCCATTTACCGGCAGTTTTCCATCACCATCGTTTCGTCCATGATCTTGTCGGTGCTGGTGGCCCTGACCCTTACCCCGGCGCTGTGCGCCTCGCTTTTGCGGCCGCATGTGGAGAGGCCCGGCGGAGAGCACGGCGCGCAGGGCGGTTTTTTCGGCGGCTTCAACCGGGGCATGCACAAGGCAATGGAAGGCTACGACAGGGCCGTGGGGGCGGTTTTGCGCAACAAACTTCGCCCCTTGGCCGTGTATGGCCTGATACTGGCCATGATGGCCGGGTTCTTCGTCTATATTCCCAAAGGCTTTTTGCCCGACGAAGACCAGGGCGTGCTGCTGATGCAGGTGCAGTTGCCTTCCGGCGCGACCCGCGCCCGCACCCTTGAGGTGATGCGCGAAGTGGAAGGATACTTTCTTGAGAATGAAAAGGCCGTGGTGAACTCCGTGTTCGACGTGGCCGGGTACAGCTTCGCGGGCATGGGGCAGAACGTGGCCTTCGGTTTCGTGCAGCTTAAAGATTGGGGCCTGCGCAAAAGCGCGGCCGCAAAGGCCCCTGCCATAGCGGCCAGGGCCATGGAGCGTTTCGCCTCCATTCGCGATGCCCGGGTGTATGTGCTGGTGCCTCCGGCCGTGGTCGAAATGGGCAACTCCAGCGGGTTCGACGTGCAACTGCAAGACAGGGCGGGCCTGGGGCACGGCGCGTTGATGGCCGCGCGCAACGATTTTCTGGCCTTGGCCGCTTCAAAGGAATACGCGGGCGTGCTGGCCTATGCCCGGCCCAACGGGCAGGAAGACGCGACGGAATTTCGCATCGAGGTGGACAAGCCCAAAGCCAGGGCCCTGGGCGTGTCGCTCGCGGACATCAATGAAACGCTGCAAAGCGGCTGGGGCAGCAGTTATATCAATGACTTTGTGGACAAGGGCCGGGTCAAGAAGGTCTATTTACAGGCGGAAGCGCAGGCGCGCATGGTGCCGGAAGACCTGGACAAATGGTTCGTGCGCAACCACAGCGGCGGCATGGTGCCTTTTTCCGCCTTTGTGCGGCGCACCGACCCCTGGCAATCGGCCTCGCCCCGGCTGGAACGCTACAACGGCCTGCCCGCCCTGGAATTATTGGGAGAGCCCATTCCCGGCAAAAGCTCGGGCCAGGCAATGGCCGCGGTGGAAGATATCGTCAAGAAACTGCCCAAGGGCATAGGCCATGAATGGACCGGCATTTCCTTGCAAGAAAAACTTTCCGGCGAGCAGGCCCCCGCGCTCTATGCCATCTCCTTGCTGGTGGTCTTTCTTTGCCTGGCGGCGCTCTATGAAAGCTGGTCCATACCTTTTTCAGTCATGCTGGTGGTGCCCTTGGGAATCATCGGGGTGCAGCTCGCGGCCTTTATCTTCGGGCAGGCCAACGGCGTGTATTTTCAGGTGGCCTTTTTGACCATTATCGGCTTGTCGGCCAAGAACGCCATTTTGATCGTGGAATTCGCCAAAACCATGCAGGAGCAAGGGCAAAGCCTGATCGACGCCACCCGGCACGCCTGCGCCCTGCGGCTGCGGCCCATTGTCATGACTTCCCTGGCTTTCGGCCTGGGCGTTTTGCCTTTGGCCCTGGCCGGCGGAGCGGGCGCGGGCAGCCAGAACGCCATCGGTATCGGCATTGTGGGCGGCATGTTGACGACCACGTTCCTGGGCATATTTTTTGTGCCGGTCTTTTACGTGCTGGTCCGTACGGTCTTTACCCGGCGGGCAAAACAGAATCGCGCGAAGGAGGGTATTGCATAATGGCCAGACCCAAGAAACATTATGACGAAGATCGTGCGGCGGCCCGTCGCAAGCAGGTGTTGGACGCGGCCGAAGTCTGCTTTTTTCGCCACGGGTTTCACGGGGCCAGTATGGCCGCGATCTCCCGCGAGGCGGGCATGAGCGTGGGGCATATCTACAATTATTTTGATAACAAAGAAGCCATTATCGCTGCCATGTCCGAGCAGGAAATGACCCGGATTCTGGTTCGTTGCCAGGCCATGGCAGACAGCCGCGAGCGCTTTGTGGGTGAGTTGAAGGCCATGCTGCGCGAACGGATCGCCGATGACGCCGCCGACTCCAACTGTTCCGTCCTGATGCGTGACCTGATGGCGGAAGTGGGCCGTAACGAAACCATCACCCGGGCTGTTCGGGATTTTGACCGCCGTATCCGTGAAGAGCTGCGCGGGCTGTGCCGCCTGCACCAGCCGCAATTGCCTGAACCGATCGTCAACGCCCGCATAGAGGCGCTGCTGGTTTTGCTGGACGGATACGGGCTGCGTAAAACCCTGAACCCGGATATTGACGCACAGGCATACGCGGCGGAAATGGAAACGCTGATAGAGAGCATGTTCGCCGCCTGAATGCAGGTGATTCTGTTTGCGTGAAGAAGAAGCGCTTCGCGTATTGTTCGCTTCAGAATACGGCGCACTGCGGGACCATATCCGCGCGGTGCTGGAAAATGGCGAAGAACGTTCGTGGGAACACGAGATTCAAACCCCTTCCGGTCCTCGAATGGTGCTGCACCGCCGGACCCGGATTGACGAAGCATCAAGCCAGATTGAACTGCTATCCCCGTTTGACAGGATGGAAAGGTCGGACTATGCGAAGCGCATGGACGGCCTTTCTCTGTTTCTTCGCGGCGCGCGGCGCATCGTTCGCCTGCTTGGCGCCTTTTGCGGCATGGCGGCGCTTTTGTACGCGCTGGCCGTCGTCTTGTTGGGCTTTTGGACGACCGGCGGCGAAACAGCGCAATCAACGGGATCAGATGAATTACCGGAACCGGGCCGCGTGAACATCGCCGTGTGCGGCGGCGGGGCGCATACCGATTTCGTGCTGCCCGGCCGCGTTGTCTATGCCGACGGCACGGAACGGAACTGGACGGCGCTTTTTCCTCCGCCCGCCCGTTATGCCCGCGTGCCTGGCCTTGCCCTGTTTGTGGGCTGGGGGCAAAAAGATTTTTTCATGCAAGTTCCAAGCTGGGCGGAACTGCGGCCGGGCATAGCTCTGCGCGCGCTTGCGGGCGGCCCTTCGGCGCTGCGGGTGATTTACGGCGCGGCGGATATGGCCAAGGACCCGGAGTGCCGTGAACTAACGTTGAGCGATGCGCAGTACCGCACGCTGGCCGCGTATATTGAAAGCGAGCTCGCGCGGGACGCGGCGGGCAAGCCCGTGTCCGTGCCGGGCGGCCTTTACGGCGACCAGGTTGCCTTTTACGAAGGCAAAAGCCGCTTCAGCGCCTTTGCCACCTGCAACACCTGGACGGCGGAGGCTTTGAAAGCCGCCGGGCTGCGCGCGCCTGTCTGGACGCCGCTGGAGTATTTTGTCATGCGGGCTTTGCCGGAAGGGCGGTAGCGGCCAGCAGCCTTGCGCTTTTGCTGGTCCCCCGCTTTGCAGGCGCAATAGTTTTCAAGCCCCTTCAACGAAGAAACCCGCGCAGCCGCGCGGGTTTCTTCGTTATTACGGGTGCAGGGGCTCAGCCCCCGCCGGGGTGCGGGGCAGCGCCCCGCCAGCTCCCGTCAGATTTTAATCTCTGTCCCGGCGGTCACGGCCGCCGCGGTCACGATCCCGGCCGCGGTCGCGGTCACGGCCGCCCCGGTCGCCGCGATCACCGCGGTCACGCGGGGGGCGGGCGGTATCTTCGGGCTTCCACTCGATGCCTTGCTCTTCAAGCAGCACGGCCTTACGGGAAGCGCGAATGCGGTCGCCGTTGATTTCAATGACCTTGACGGTCATTTCTTCACCCAGGCGGGCCACGTCTTCCGCTTTTTCCACCCGGTTCACGTCCAGTTGCGAGATGTGCACCAAGGCTTCAAGGTTGGGCAGGATTTCCACGATGGCGCCGATTTCCAGCACCTTGCGGACTTTGGCCACATAGTTTTTGCCCAGATCCGCGCGCTGGTCATAATACTGCACCATTTCTTTGGCGCGTTCCATGGCTTCGAGCGTGGGCGCGAAGATGGAGACCTTGCCGGAATCTTCGATATCCACGGAAGCGCCGGTGTCGGCGGTAATCTGCTTGATGTTCTTGCCGCCGGGGCCGATGATCAGGCGGATGATTTCCGGGTTGACGATCACTTCGCAGTGCTGCGGCGCATACTGCGAGAGTTCCTTGCGGGTTTCGGGCAGGGCTTTTTTCATCTCGGCCAGCACCACCAGGCGGGCTTCTTTGGCCTGCTGCATGGCCCGGGCCATGATTTCGGTGGAAATGCCGGTGATCTTGATGTCCATTTGCACGGCGGTGACGCCGTCAGCGGTGCCCGCGATTTTGAAATCCATATCGCCCAGGGCGTCTTCATCGCCCAGAATATCGGTCAGCACGATGAACTGGTCATCTTCCTTGATCAGGCCCATGGCGATGCCCGCCACAGGCGCGGTGATGGGAATGCCCGCGTCCATCAGCGACAGGCAGCCGCCGCAGACGGCGGCCATGCTGGAAGAACCGTTGGATTCCATGGTTTCGGCCACGATACGCACGGTGAAGGGAAAATCGCCGTTCTGCGGCAGAATGGGGCGCAGGGCTTTTTCAGCAAGGGCGCCGTGGCCGATTTCGCGGCGAGAGACGCGCACCGGCTTGACTTCACCCACGCAGTAGGGGGCGACGTTGTAGTGCAGCATGAATTTTTTGGTCGTGTCGCCGGTCAGGGAGTCGACCCGCTGCTCGTCGGTGGAACTGCCCAGGGTCGCGACGACCAGAGATTTGGTCTCGCCGCGCGCAAACAGGGCGGAACCGTGGGCGCGGGGCAGAACGCCGGGCTCAATGAGAATGGGCCGCACGGTTTTGGTGTCGCGGCCGTCAAGGCGCACGCCTTCGTCTTTGATGCGGCGGCGCATAAGAGTTTTTTCAAGCGCGCCCAGAACGTCCGGCGCGGCGGCCAGGGCCGCTTCGTCCTCTTTGAAGGGAGACGATTCGGCCAAGAGGGCCAGGGCCTTGGTCTTGATGGCCTTACGGGCGTCTTTGCGTTCCATTTTGCCGGGAATGGTCAGGGCGGCTTTGAGGTCCGCGCCGAGCTCCTGCATCAGATAATCGGCCAGGGGTTTGAAATCGGGCGCTTCAGGAGCGGCTTTTTTTTCTTTGCCCGCCAGTTCGCGCAGTTTGATTTGCGCTTCGATCAGGGGTTGAATTTCTTTATGGCCCCAAGAGAGGGCTTCAATGATCACGTCTTCGGGCAAGAATTTCGCGTCGCCTTCCACCATGACCACCGCTTCTTTGGAAGCGGCGAAGATGATGTTCAGGTCGCTGGCTTCCTGCTCTTTCATGGAGGGGTTCAGCACGAAATTGCCGTTCACCCGGCCGATGCGGCCGCCGGCGACCGGCTCCACAAACGGAATGGAAGAGATGTGCAGGGCGGCGGATGCGCCGGTCAGAGCCAGCACGTCGGATTCGTTTTCCTGATCCGAGGAAATGACGCTGGCCAGAACCTGTACTTCGTCTTTGAAGGTTTTGGGGAAGAGCGGGCGGATGGGCCGGTCAATCAGGCGCGAAATCAGGGTTTCACGTTCGGAAGGACGGCCGATTTCGCGGCGGAAGAAGTTGCCCGGAACGCGGCCGGCTGCGTACATGCGCTCGGAATATTCGACGGTCAGCGGAAAAAAGCCTTTGTCGAAATCCAAAGCCTGCGAGCAGGCGGTAACCAGCACGACGGTGCCGCCGCACTGCATCCAGACGGCGCCTTCGGCCTGGTTGGCCAGGCGCCCGGTTTCCATGATGATTTCTTTGCCGCCGACAGTGGCGGTCACCCGTGTGGAGGGAAAAATACTCATAACTGTGAATCCTCTTGTGTTGTGTGAAGGGGATTCCGGCAAAATATCCATGCGGGCATGGGTATTCTCCCGGACCCCCCTTCCTGCGTCTTGCGGCGGCCTTGGCCGCCGGTTGCGGGGAAAAACCCCGGTTTTAGAGCATTTCACGCTTGAAATGCTCGCAAGGATTTGTCCTCAAACCCTTGCTGCCAAATAGCCGTAGGTAGGCTTTGCTCACCGTAAATCGACTATTTGAAGCGTAACCTGCTCTAATACGTTGACTGGGGAGGCAGCGCCTCCCCAGTTTCCATAATCCGTCGCTATTTACGCAGACCGAGTTTTTCGATCAGGGCGCGGTAGCGCTGAACTTCTGTTTTACGCAGATAGTTCAACAGGTTGCGGCGTTTGCCCACGAGCTTGAGCAGACCCTGGCGGGAGTGGAAGTCCTTTTTATGGGACTTGAAATGTTCCGTCAGATACTCGATGCGCGCGGTAAGCAAAGCAACCTGCACTTCCGGGGAACCGGTGTCCCCTTCGTGTTTGGCGTGGGCGGTGATAACCGCCTTTTTCTGATCGCCATCCATGACCACAGCTCTATCCTCCTGGTTGTGAACGCATGCGCGTTCAGGTCCACAGTCCCCTGATCACGGCCCAGGCCGGTTTGCCGTTTTCAACGACGCCTTGGGCCAGGGCGAGGGCTTCGCCGTCTTGGCCCAGCATCAGGGCGTTCACGCCGGGGCTGAAAGACCCCTCAAACATGGCATCCTGGTGCGGCGTTTTCATGCCGTTGCGAACCAGCGCCGTTTGCGCCGCGTCAAGACGCAGGCGGGGCCAGGCGCCGAGTGCCTCGGCAATGGACGCGACGCGTCCGGCAAACCGTTCCGGCAACGCCAGAACCTCTTCAAGGTTGTGGGCGTCGGCAAGGCCGAACGGGTGACTGTACTCCCGGGTAAGCTCTGTAAGTACCGCTCCACACCCAAAACGCATCCCCAAGCTGTGGGCCAGGGACCGTATATAGGTGCCGGAACTGCACGCCACCCGGAAGCGAAACCGCGGAAGGTCGACCCATTCGACCTCCACGCGCGAAACAATGACGGTCTTTGTTTTGACCGGCGTTTCCATGCCTTTGCGGGCCAGGGCGTAGAGGGGTTTGCCCTCGTGCTTGGCCGCCGAATAAGGCGGCACTTCCTGAACCGTCTCGCCGATAAACGCGGCGAGAGCTTCTTCTATCATGGTCGGGGTGACAAAGGAAGCGTCGCGTTCACTCGTCACCGTGCCTTCGGCATCCCAGGTATCGGTGGTTTGCCCCAAAAGTACGGTGCCCGCGTAAACCTTTTCACCGTCGGACATGAGATGCCCGGACAGCTTTGTGCCGTGTCCGAGCAAAACAAGCAGGACCCCGGAAGCCATAGGATCCAGGGTGCCGGCGTGTCCTATCTTTCTCTGTCCCAACCCCCGTTTGATTTTGGCGATACAGGCGGCCGACGTAGGCCCTTTGGGCTTGTCGAGCACCAGAACGCCGTCCTGCTGCGGGGGGATGGAACGAATTTCACTCATGCTGAACTAAGTATCCTATACAGAAAAACAAGGCTCTGTCCAGTCTACGGCAGCATGCTGCCCGTTTCCAAAAAGCGCTGGTGGAACGAAAAAGCCTTGCTCAAAACATGGGGGGTGTTGCCGCCCGCCGCTTCGGCTTCTTTGAGATAGTCGCGCAGCAGCTCTTTAAAGTTGGGGTGCGTGGTGTTTTCGATAATGACCTTGGCCCGTTCGCGCGGGGCCAGGCCCCGCAGGTCGGCCAGGCCGCGTTCGGTGACCAGGATATCCACGTCATGCTCGGTGTGGTCATGATGCGTGACCATAGGCACGACGGAAGAAAGCGCGCCTTTCTTGGCATACGACTTGGTCACGAAGATGGTGTACGAGGCGTTGCGGGCGAAGTCGCCGGAACCGCCAATGCCGTTCATCATCTTGGTGCCGGCCACATGCGTGGAGTTGACGTTGCCGTAGATGTCAAATTCCAGCGCGGTGTTGCACGAAATGGTACCCAGGCGGCGAATCACTTCGGGGTGGTTCGAGATTTCCTGCGGCCGCAGCACGACCTTGCCGTGCAGCTTTTTCACGTCGTCAAAAATGCGCATGTACGGCTGCGTGACGGAAAAAGAGGTGGTGGAAAGGGCGGTCATCTTGCCCGATTCGATCAGGTCGAAGACGGCGTCTTGCGCCACTTCGGTGTACATGGTCAGGTCGTGGAAGGGTGAATCGGCAAAACCACGGAACACCGCGTTGGCCACCGCGCCCACGCCGGATTGCAACGGCCGCAAGCTGTTGGTCATGCGCCCGTGCTTCACTTCGTACTTCAAAAATTCCATCATGTGCCCGGCAATGGCCTGGGTTTCTTCGTCCGCGGGCTCGAGGCTGACCGGGGTGTCGCCGATCTGGTGAACGACGATGGCCGCGATTTTTTCCGGGTCCACAGGGATAGTCGGCGTGCCGATCTTGTCGCCGGGGTGGATGATGGGTATGGGCTGGCGGCCCGGGCGCGGGCCGGGGGTATAGATGTCGTGCAGGCCCAGCATGTCGAGGGAATGGGTCTCGTTGATCTCGACGATGATCTTGTCCGCGTTCAGCGCCCACAGGGCGTTGTTGCCCACCGAGGTGGTGCAGACGATGCCGCCGTTTTCGTCGATGAACGTGGCGTCAATAATGGCCACGTCGGGTTTGGGCATGTGGCCGGAACGGATATATTCGCCTGTGTGCGACAAATGCTGGTCCAGGTACATGGTGTTGCCGCAGTTGATGTGCGTGCGCAGCTTGGCCGAACCCTGATAGGGCAGGCGCCGCGCGATGATGCCGGCATCGCCCAGATCTTCGTCGATATCGGAACCCAGAGACGCGCCCGTCATCAGGGTAATGCAGAATTTTTCACCGGCCTGGGCGCGTTTGACCAGGGCGCGGGGCACGGCCCTGGCGTCGCCGAATTTGGTGAAGCCGGAAATGCCGACAACCATGCCATCTTTAATGAGGCGGGCCGCGTCGTCGGCGGAGCAGACTTTGCTCCGGAGTTTCTGCATGCGAATACGGTCTGTGTTCATGGACGGGACTCCTGATGCGTAAACGGTTCAAGTAGTTCAAGCGTAACGGGGAAACCCCAGGACGGTGTGCACGGCGTCAAGCACGCGTTCCGCCGCTTCGTGGGGGGGCAGGGCCATGTCGATACCCGCGGCCGCAACATGGCCGCCGCCGCCGAACATAGCCGCTATTTCCTGTACATTGATGTCGCCCATGGAGCGCAGGCTGACCTTGCTGCCGGTGGAACTGACTCTGACGAGAATCACCACCCGCACGCTTTGGATGCGGCGTAGCCATGAGGCGTAATTTTCCAGGTCCGTGCGTTTTGCGCCGAAGCGGTCCAGAATATCCTGGGTCACGACGCTGAGCACAACGGCGCCGTCGCAATACAGGCGGACGTCGCTCATCAGCGCGCCCCACAAATGCATGCGGGAGAGGGACCAGTTGTTTTCGTATTTTTCGGTAAAGCTCGCGATTGAGAGGCCATCCTTGACAATCAGGGCGGCCAGCTCCAGGGCATGAGGGCTGGTGTTGGAATAGGTGAAGGAGCCGGTGTCGGAAGAAAGCGCCAGATACAGGGCTTCACCCAGGCCGCCGGTCAACGGGATGCCCAGTTCCAGGGCCAGATCGGCGACCATGGCCCCGGTGGCGCAAAATGAGGGGTCGACCCAGTTGTGGTCGGCGAACAGGGGGTTGCCCACGTGATGGTCAATGCACAGGAGTTCCACGCCCGAGCAGGCGCCGCCTCCGTTTCTGGGGGGGCTGCCCGCGGCGCGGCAGGCATTGATGTATGCTTCCATCTCCGGCCCGGCGCGTTTCTCATCGGCGCAGTCAAGCACCACGATCAGGTCGGGCCGCCAGCCGTTCAGACCGGTGGTCGTTTCAGCAAGCGGCGCGGGCAGCGGCAGCCAGGCAAGGTGGTCGGGGATGGAACTGGCGCAAAAAAGGCGCGCCTCGATACCGAGACGCAAAGCGATGTGACCCAAAGCCGCAAGAGAACCCAGGGCGTCGCCGTCGGGGTTTTTGTGCGTGACGGCCAGAATGCGCTTTGCCGCCTTGATGCGCGCGGCCGTGGCCGCGCACATGCGCGTTTGCTCCGCCCTTTCAGTCAACGCCCAGATACTCCATATCGCTGTAAACCATCTCTTCCGGGCAGATCGCTTCTATCATGGAAAGGCACTTGGTCATCCGGCTTTCCAGGTGGCGGCGGTCATTGCTGACGGAAACGATGCAGAGGGCAAGGCGCCCCATATCGTCTTCGCTGCCCACTTCGGCCACGGCCACGTTAAACTTGTTGCGCACCTTCTGCTTCAGACTGTTCGCCACCTTGCGCTTGTCTTTCAGCGAGGTGTTGCCGTGCAGGCGGAATTCAACGCGTAGCAGGCCGACAACCATACCTTACAAACTGGCCGCTTCTTCCACCACCTCAAAGGCCTCGATGGCGTCGCCGGTTTTGAGGTCGTTGAAACGCTCAAGGCCGATGCCGCACTCGTACCCCTTGAGCACTTCGCGGGCGTCATCCTTAAAGCGTTTGAGCGAACTGATCTTGCCGGTGTAAATGACCACGTTGTCGCGCAAGAGCCGCACCTGGGCGTTACGCATGATTTTCCCGTCAGAAACGTGGCAGCCCGCAATGGTGCCCACTTTGGGCACGCTGAAGGTTTCGCGCACTTCCGCAAGGCCAAGATAGACTTCTTTTTCCACCGGGGCCAGCATGCCGGCCATGGCGCTCTTCACCTCTTCTACGAGCTTGTAAATAATGTCGTAGAAGCGGATGTCCACCTTTTCCTGTTCGATAAGCTCTTTGGCTTTGGGGGTCGGCCGCACGTTGAAGCCGATGATGATGGCTTCGGATGCGGAAGCGAGCAGCACGTCCGATTCGGAAACAGCCCCGGCCCCGCCGTGAATGACGTTCAGGCGTACTTTCTCGGTGGACATTTTGCTCAGCGCGTCGGTGATGGCTTCCAAAGAACCCTGCACGTCGGCCTTGACCACCAGGTTGAGCACCAGCGCTTCCACCGCGTCCGGTTTGCGCGAAAGGAAGGTTTCCAGCGTGATGCGCGATTCTTTGGCCAGAGCTTTTTCACGCTGTTTCATGGCGCGCGTGTCGGCGATACGGCGGGCGGCTTTCTCGTCGGGAATGCAGACGAATTCTTCGCCCGCTTCCGGCACGCCCTCAAAACCCTGCACTTCGACGGGGATGGAGGGACCGGCGCTTTTCACTTTTTTACCCTGGTCGTCAAACATGGCCCGCACCCGGCCGAAGTGCACGCCGCAAACGAAAGAATCGCCCAGGTTCAGCGTGCCCTGCTGAATAAGCACGGTGCCCAGAGCGCCTCTGCCCTTGTCCAGCTTCGCTTCGACGATATGGCCGCGCGCGGCCTTATCGGGGTTGGCCTTGAGTTCCAGAATTTCAGCCTGCAGGGCCAGCAGCTCAAGCAGCTCGTCAATACCCATGCGGCTTTTGGCGGAGACGTACGAGAACGTGGTGTCGCCGCCCCAGTCTTCGGCCAGAAGGCCCTGTTCCGACAGCTCGCGCTTGACGCGGTCGGGGTCGGCTTCCGGTTTATCCATTTTGTTGACGGCCACCATGATGGGCACACCGGCGGCTTTGGCGTGGCTGATGGCTTCGCGGGTCTGTTCCATCACGCCGTCATCGGCCGCGACGACCAGAACCACGATGTCCGTCACTTCCGCGCCTCTGGCGCGCATGGCGGTAAAGGCTTCGTGGCCCGGGGTGTCCAGAAACACGATTTCGCCCTTTTTGGTCCGCACGTGGTAGGCGCCGATGTGCTGCGTGATGCCGCCCGCTTCGCCGCTGACCACCGAGGACTTGCGGATGGCGTCAAGGAGCGAAGTCTTGCCGTGGTCAACGTGGCCCATGATGGTGACCACGGGAGGACGGGTGACCAGGCTCGCGGGGTCGTCCGCCGCTTGATCTTCGGTAAAGGCCTCTTCAGAGAAGCCGACCTTTTCCACTTCATATTCGAATTCCGCCGCCACCAGGGTAGCGGTGTCGATATCAAGGGTCTGGTTGATGGTGGCCATAACCCCAAGGCCGAAAAGCACCTTGATGATTTCCGTGGCTTTCAGGCCCATCTGGTGGGCAAGGTCAGAGACACGGATGAATTCGTCCACCCGGATTTTACGCTTGGCGGCCTTGATTGGCTGGGTCACCGTGGCCCGGGCCGCCTCTTTGTTCTTGCGGCCTTTTCTGCGGCCGCGAGCCCAGGTGCCGTCGTCAAGCTCCTGTTCCTTGCGGCGTTTGTTGAAGTCGTCGCCGCCTGTGGCGCCGGCTTCAAATTCGACGGTACGGCGGCTTTTTTGCCGTTTTCTTTTGTTGGCGTCAGACGTGATGTCGGGCGCGGGACCGCCGGGCGTAAAACCGGGGCGCGGGCCGCCGGGGCCGCCGGGACGCGGGCCGCCGGGACCGCCGGGACCGCCGGGACGCGGGCCGCCGGGCGTAAACCCAGGGCGCGGGCCGCCGGGGCCGCTCGGACGGGGACCACCGGGACCGCCGGGGCGGAACCCGCCGGGTCTTTGGCCGCCGCCGGGCGCCGCATCACGCGGCGCGTGCGGGGCGGAAGGATCGGGGCGGGAAATTACCCGCACCTGCGAGGGGCGCGGCCCCTGGCCGCCGGAGGCGTCACCGCGCCGCTGGGGGCGTTGAAAATCGGCATCAGAGTCATCAAAGTCACCCGCATCTTCCGTATCAAGGCGTTCCTGGCGCGGGGGCAGGGCAGGGGCGGAAGAGACGGCCATACCGTCGGCGCCGCGTTCCGGCTCTGCGGAAATATTGGCCATGCTGGCTGGGCGTATAACGCGGACCTGCGGTTTTTCCGGCTCTTTTTTCTTGGCTGCTTTCGGCGCAGGGGCTTCCTCCGTCGGTTGTTCTTCAACCGCTTTGGCGGGTTTGACAACTTTGGCGGGGGCGGTTGCTTCCGGCTTGATCTTCGCTTCCGGCGCGGCAGGCGCGGCGGGCGCGGCTTCCACGGTTTTGGCTTCCGTGGCGCGACGAACGATCCGGGCGGACTTTTGCTCGACCGAATCGGCTTTCACTTCCGGGGCTGCTATCGCTTCCGGAGTGGCCTTCGCTTCCGGGGCGGCTGCAGGGGCGGTTTTGGCCGCGGCCGTTTTTTTCTTGAGCGCTTCGTCAGAGGCGGCCGCTTTTGTCGGGGCCTCAGGGGCGGCGGGCGCGTCGCTTTTCGCTTCCGCGGGCGCATCGGAGCCTTCGGGGGCATCGGGGTCGCGGCGGCGGCGGCGCACAATAACGCCGGACTGCGTTTCACGCCGCACCTGATCCTCCGCGGGGGCTGTGAACCGGGCTTTCACCCTGGCTGCGTCTTCTTCAGACAGCGTCGCCATGTGGCTTTTAGCCGCGATGTTCAGCTCGCGCAGCACGCCGAGCATGTCTTTGCTCGATACGCCCAGTTGCGCGGTAAGATCCTTTACTCTGACTTTATCCTCAGTCATGCGTCAAACCCCTTTGCATTTCCGTGCCCCTTTCGCTTCGAACCGTGACCGGCAGGAAGGTGAAAGGCAGCAATACGAGCCGCGTCCCGGCAGTACCTGGCGCGGGTCTGCAAGGGCGAAGGCGCCCTCGCGTGAGACAAAGCGCGACAAAGCCGATTTGGGCAGCCGCTCTTTGCAAATTACGCACATCCGTATGGGAATGTGCTTTTCCGCCGCACGGGCCATTTATTCTCCGGCCTCTTCAGATTCGCCGCTGGCGGGCGTGGTCTGCAAGAAGCTGATGGCGGTGCGTAAATCTTTGATGCGGGACGGCGTCATGCCGCCAATGGCGGACAGTGCTTCGTCATCGGCATGAATGATGGATTCCACGGTGGAGAAGCCGGCGCTGATGAAGTGCTCAACGGGGATTTCAGCGACGTTGGCCAATTGCTCAAGGCCCTGCCCGATGGCGTTGGCTTCATTGTACCGGGTTTCGGTGTAAATATCGATTTTCCAACCCAGCAGTTTCGCCGCCAGCTTGACGTTCTGGCCTTTGCGCCCGATGGCGTTGGTCAGCTGGTCATCCGGCACGATGACTTCGAGCAGGTTCTCGTCTTCGTCCACCACGATGCGGGTGAGGGCGGCGGGTGAAAGCGCGTTTCTGGCATAAGTCGCGATATCCGCGCTCCAGACCACAATGTCGATGCGTTCGCCGCGCAGTTCCTGCACGATGTTCTGAATGCGCGAACCGCGTATGCCGACGCAGGCGCCAACCGGGTCCACGTCGCGGTCGCGGGAGAGCACGGCCACCTTGGCCCGGCTGCCCGGGTCGCGGGCGACGCCCATGATCTGCACGGTGGAGTCATCCACTTCGGGCACTTCGCGGCGGAAAAGGGCGGCCATATAGTCGCGGTGCGAGCGGGAAACCACGATCTGCGGGCCCCGGCCTTCTTTGCGCACATCAATAATGATGGCCTGCACGCGGTCGCCGCGTTTGTAGTGTTCGCGGGGGATTTGCTCTTCTTTGGGCAAAATGGCTTCGGTGCGGCCCATGTTGATGATCCAGCCCGCCTTGTCGCGGCGCTGAATGATGCCGGAGATGATTTCGCTTTTGCGGTCTTTATATTCTTCGTAGATGATTTCCTGTTCGGCGTCGCGCATGCGCTGGATAATGACCTGCTTGGCGGACTGGGCGGCGATGCGGCCGAGGTCTTCCACTTTCAGGCGAAAACCCATCTCGTCGTCAAGCTGCACGCTGGGGTCGTGCTTTTGCGCATCCGCAAGAGTGATCTGGCTGCTGGGGTCTTCAACCTTATCAACCACGATCTTGAACTGGTAGACGTCGATTTCGCCGGTTTCCTCGTTGAAGCTGACCTCAATATCAATGGTGTCGCCGTATTTGCGAAAAACCGAGGTGCGCACCGCTTCTTCCAGGGTGTCGACCAGCATGTCGCGATCAAGGCCTTTATCCTTGCTGATCTGGTCGATGGCTTTTTTCAGTTCCATGCTCATGTGGATTTCCTTTTTACGCCTTTTTTCGCACCCGTGCCTTCAGGCAGAAAGTGCACCAGCTTGATTTTTTTCGCATCGCCCCAGGTGAAGCTGACGCTGACCGGTTCCAGGCCCGGTCCGGAGGCGTCGAAGGGAAGCAGAGTGAATAGGCCGTTCTGCTCGCCTGTAAGGGTACCGGTTATTTTTCTGCGGCCGGGGTAAGCGGGAAGAGGTTCGTGCAGCGAGACTTCCAGCGTTTTGCCCACATGGGCGCGCAGTTGCTCCGCCGTGAAAAAAGTCCGTTCAAGACCTGGGGAAGACACTTCCAGCACGTAGGCGTCGGGCAGAATGTTCTCAACATCGAGCGCAAGACCCAAAAGGCGCGAAAGTTCCGCGCAGCGGTCGATATCCACGCCGTCTTGGCCTTCGACGTACACGCGCACCAGGCCCCGGGGCCCGGCGGCGTATTCAAGCCCCCAGATCGAAAGATCAAGAGAGGCGGCAAGTGGGGCGGCAAGCTCTGCAAGCTTGTCCAGTATGGTCGGCGTGCTCATTCGTTCCTTGCAAAAAGAGTCAAAAAAAGGGGAGGCCCTCAGGCCACCCCGCAGGGCCCGTACGGCCTTTCAGGATGTGGAAAGACGGGAATACTCCCAGCTTTCCTCTGATACGCGGCCTTGTACCGCCTCCTATCAATATATGTCAAGCAGAAATAGGGGGAGCGCCTTCCTTGTCAATGGCAAACGTTGTTATCAACTTTGGCCCGCATGTTGCAAGAAGAGGTGCAGCCAGGGGAGGGCCCCTGAGGAGGAAATATGCAGGATGCCATGTATAGCGCGCTTTTCGGCGCACTTGCCAATGAGCACAGGATGAACAGCATCGCCAACAATTTGGCGAACGTGAACACCACCGGCTACAAACGGGACATGCTCGCCTTCAGCGATGCCATGAGCCATTTCGCACATGACATCATCATGGAGCCCGTGGCAAGCATCCGGGATAAAAAGTTTTTTCCTGATCCGCAACATATCGCCAAACCACGCATCGCGACAGCGGTGACGGATTTCCAACAGGGGGGGCTGAAGGTCACGGGTGCTCCTTTTGACGTGGGCATCAGCGGCGAAGGTTTTTTCAAGGTGCGTTCGCCTGACGGCGATTTCTATACCCGTAACGGGCATTTCACCATCAACGCCGAAGGCACGCTGGTCACCGAACTGGGTTGGCCGGTGCTGGCCGAAGGCGGCGAGATCGTTGTGCCGCCGGGATTCAAAAATATCGTCATTGCCGAGGACGGCCGTATTTTTGCCGACGAAACCCAGGTCGGCCAGCTGGCCTTTGTGCGGGTCGAGAATCCGCAAAACCTGGAGAAAATGGGCAATAACCTGTACCGCGCACGCGCCGGGGCCGACCCCGGGGAAGCGGAAATAGATTTCAGCAGAAGCTGGATGGCGCAAGGTTTTTTGGAATCGGCCAATGTGGACGCCGTCTACGAAATGGTCAACATGATTGAAACCCAGCGCCAGTTTGAAGCGTATCAGAAAGTGATGCAGACCAGCGACGCCATTGACCGCGAAGCCACTACCAAAGTCGGTCGCGGCAGAGCGTAAAAAAGTGAAGAACGGCTATTTACGCAAGCGGGGCTCCGCCCCGCGCCCCGCAAGGGGGCTGAGCCCCTCGCAGGGGTCGCACCCCCTTGACCCCGCGATGCGAGGGCGGGTTTGAAACGGATAAGCAAGCGCCCGGAAGGGCGAGGAGGATACAGTATATGATGCGTTCCCTTTGGACCGGGGCCACGGGCATGGTGGCCCAGCAACTGAATATCGACGTTATTTCGCACAACCTGGCGAACGTGAACACCATAGGCTTTAAAAAGAGCCGGGCCGAATTCGAGGATCTGATGTACCAGACCTCTAAAATGGCCGGTTCCATCACCGGCACTGCCGGGGACCAGCGCATACCCACCGGCATTCAGGTGGGCCTTGGCGTGCGGCCGACCGCGGTGCACAAGTTCTTTTCTCAGGGCGATTACCAAAACACCAACAACCCCCTGGACCTGGCCATTGAAGGCGACGGGTTCTTTCAGGTGGAAGTGAACGGCGAGCAGCTCTATACCCGCGCCGGCGCGTTCAAACTGAATCAGGACGGCACGGTGGTCACCGCCAACGGCTACGTTTTGCAGCCCGAATTCACGGTGCCCACGGAAACAAAGAACATAGTGGTCACGGAAAACGGCCATATCGCGGCGCTTGACGCCAACGGGCAAGAGCTGGCTTCCGCCGATATCCCTTTGTACACCTTCATCAACCCAGCCGGCCTTGATGCGCGGGGCCGCAACCTCTACTCCACGACGGAAGCGTCGGGCGACGCCACCGAAGGCGTGGCCGGAGAAGACAACGTGGGCACCATCGCCCAGGGCTTTTTGGAAATGTCCAACGTCGAGGTGGTGGATGAAATGGTGAACATGATCGTGGGCCAGCGGGCCTATGAAATGAACTCCAAATCGATTCAAACCTCTGACCAGATGCTCCAGACCGCTGTGCAATTGAAACGATAACAGAGAATCACGCTGATTTTACAGATGATTATTACCGAGGGATTCAAGGGGACGGTTATGAACTTGGTACGCTACGAACGCCAGGCGAGCGGCCTGAACGAAAAAACACGATTCGCAGCGCCCGTGAACGCGGTGCTGTATCTCGTCGCGTGCGCGGTTATCGGCATGCTGCTGGGCCTTGCCATGGCGCGGCACGTTGCCGCTGCGGCCTACGACGGCGGCTGGCAGCTGCGTTTGAAAGACGCGGCCGTCATCAAAGGGCAGCATGTCACCTTGGGGGAAATAGCGGATCCCATCGGTCCCATAGCACCCGCGCTATGGTCCAAGCTTGCGGGCACCACGCTGTGGCCCGCCCCGCCCGCCGGGCGGCCCATGAACATGACCCGGCCCAAAGTGCAGCAGGCCATGGCGCATTATGCGGGAGAGCTTTCTTCCCTGTGCCTGTACCCGGCTTCCATGACCCTGCAGCAGGGGGGCGACGTGCTTGACGGCGACGCCTTGCAGAAAGTGGTTGTCAAAGCCTTGACGCCGCTTTTGAATGCGCTGCCCGGCGAAGCTTCGCTGCAGGATTTTCGCCTGCCGGGGCATGTGTTCGTCAGCCACCCCGGCCAGACGGTCGAGTTGGAAGATCTGCCTGACCTGATGCCCGGCCGCATTCCGCTGCGCTTTGCCGTGAAAGAGCAGGACGGTAGCGTTGCGCGCCGCCTGTCAGGCACCGTTTTTATCGATCAGTGGCTTGAGGTGCCCTGCGCGGCCTCGCCCTTGAATCGCGATGAAGCCCTGACCCCCGACCGGGTGACCTATATCCGTAAGAACCTGGCCCATATGAAAGGAACGGTGTGGGACGGGCGCGGCGGACCCTGGCGCATGCTGCGGGCCGTGGGCGTGGGCCAGCCGCTTTTGCAGACCGATGTGGCGGTGATACCCACGGTGCAGAAGGGCGCGACGGTGACCATGCTGTATCAGAGCAAGAATTTTACCTTGAGCATGCCGGGTGAGGCGCTGACGGACGGCGCCTTTGGCGAAAGCATCACGGTGCGGAATTTGCAAAGTAAAAAACAATTGCGCGCCATGGTGCGCGACAGCACGACCGTGGTCGTCAGATAAGCAGGTGGGTGACATGAAAAAGCAACGCAAAGCAACGAACGGTTTTTTCACGGCGCGGGCCATCGGTTCCGCCGGGCTTCTGACCGCGGCGATTTTCCTCGCCGGCTGCAACGGCTCCGGCAGGCAGACCAGCCCCATGCCGCCGATGGTGCCGCCGCAGGCCTATACAGAGGCGGAAGAGCGCGACGCCAACCCCGGTTCCTTGTTCTCCGATTCCGGCTCCAAATATCTTTTTGACGATAACCGGGCCAGAAAAGTCGGCGACATCGTGCTGGTCAAAATTGTGGAAAACGCCAAGTCCAAAAGCAAGGTGGACACCACGGCGGAACGTAAGGCGTCCAACAAACTGGGCGTGACGGCCGCGTTCGGCCGCAGCACGGTTTCGCCGTTCTTCACGACCGGCGGGCCGCTGGCGGGCGGCGTGGGCGTCGACCCCATGCTTGAGACCACCACCAACACCAAAAACGACGCTACCGGCGAAACCAAGCGCGAGAACTACGTGACCGCGACGCTCGGGGTGCGCGTGGTGCAGGTGCTGCCCAACGGCGTGATGCAGGTTGAAGGCGCGCGCACCATCAAGGTCAACGACGAAACCCAGATTATGGTCGTCACGGGGCTGATCCGCCAGCGCGACGTCGCTTCCGACAACTCCATTTTGTCCACCAGCATGGCGGATTCACAAATCGATTATTACGGCAAGGGCGTTCTGGCCGACAAGCAGAAGTCCGGCTGGTTGACGCGTCTTTTGGACAATATCTGGCCTTTCTAGGGTGACGGCAGTCCGCGCGTCAGGCGTGGAGTCTCAAGGAGCGGGTGTACGTTTGGGCGTATGCCCGCTCTTTCAATGCCGTTCTGCTGCGCTGTCCGGCTTCGCCCTTGCTTCGCGGTCGGAAGAGGGCGGGCAAGGGCCATCAGGGGGCGGGCTTTTGGCCGTCCGGCAGGGGACCTTTGGGAAGGAAGCGGATCGTGTTGCTCATCTGCAGATCCGCTTCGGTATTCTCTTCCACATTGGTGTAGAAAAGCGCGCCGCCGTGAATGCCCCGGCGGTGCAGTTCGTCCGCGTACCGTTTGAAAGGAGGAATGGCCTCAATAATTGCGGGGCAGACATAGCCGACCATGAGCCAGACGACAAGGACGGCCAGGCCGAGCTGGATCAGGCCGGTGAGTTTTTTTTTGGGGGCGGCGTCGGTCTCTGCCATGGTGAAAAGCGGGGCCGCCCGCAGGAGGGCGGCCCCGGAAGGGTTAGATTTTCGCGGTAATGTCAGGGAATACCTTGTAGAACATGATCCAGGCCATGAGCAGGGTCAGGCACAGGTTGAAGGTCTGCCCGCATACATACAGAATAACAGGTTTGCCGCCCGCGAAATAGTGGCGCAGTTCGCGGAAGTTGGTGGCAAGGCCGATGGATGCGAAGGCCAGGGCGAAGAACCAGCCGCGCAGGGGGCTGGTCAGGCCGCCGATGGCGCCGCCGCTGATGATGATGCGCGACAGGTCCGGGCCGTATGATCCGCTGAGCAGGGAGAAAATAATGGAAACTGTCAGGAATCCCAGCACGAATTTGGGGAAGCGGTGCCAGATTTCGACGGCCGAAACCTGTTGCCCCTCGACGCACTCGACTTTGGCGCACCAGTAAACCGCGACGCAGAAAGCGGTGACCCCGATCAGCACGTTCTGGATCATCTTGATGGTAGCCGCCACATGCAAGGCTTTGGGCCCCAGAACAGCGCCGGCCGCCGCGACCGCGCCGGTGGCGTCAATGGTGCCGCCCATCCAGGCGCCGCCCAGAATTTCCGGCATGCCCACTGCTTTGATGAACAGGGGCATCAGGAACATCATCAGGGCCGTAAAGGCCAGGGATATGCCGATCGCCAGGGTCAGCTCCTCTTTTTTTGCCCGGCTGGCGGCGGCCGTTGCGATGGCGGCCGAGGTGCCGCACACCGACATGTCGGCGGAGATGACGATGTTCAGGGTCTTGGACGGCATTTTCAGGACTTTCTGGCCGAAGATGTACGTACAGACCAGCACGATGGGAGTCACAACCCAGGCCACGAAAATGCCCGGTATCCCGATGGCCACGATCTTGTCGAACAACACTTCCGCGCCCAGAAGGACAAGGCCGGTCTTGATGTAAAATTCAGTTTGCAGGCCCGGTTTGGCAATGTTTGGCGTGCCGATGGTGTTGGCGACAATCATGCCGATAATGATGGCCCAGGCCTCGGACCCGAGACCCCATTTGCGCATGGTGCTTTCGTTGCCCAGGAAAAAAGCCAGCACGGCCAGGGCGAAGACAACGATGAATCCGATCAGGAACTTCGGGACATTTTGCCCCATGAACCGGATGCCGATGGCAAAGAACAGGCCGCAAGCGACCATGAACATGATCAGGTTGGGAATGATGTTGTACGGCTTGGCGTTTGCCGCGGCGGCGGCCTTGGCGGCGTCGCCTGAGGCTTTCTGCCACGCGTCGATGGCTTTTTGCGCCGCGCCGTTCAACGCATTATCCTTAAAACCTGCGTCGGCAGCGGCTTTTTCCGCCACTTGCGCTGCGGCCAGGGCGGCTTTGGCCTTGGCAGCCGTTTCGGCTTTTTTGGCTTCACCGGCTGCGTTTTTGGCGTCCGCTTCCTCCTTACTCATCATGAAAGCCAGAGAAGGGCTGCCGGCCCAGCGCTGGGGAGTTTTGATGAAATCGGACAGGAACTTCGCCGGGCCGGTGTTGCGGGCGCTTAATTTGCTCTTGGCCGCAACCGCGTTATAAAAAGCGATGGTTTTGAACGGCGCCCGGTTCTTCTCGGTTTCCAGCACGACGTTGGCTTTTTCGATCTGCTCTTGAAGCACCGGCTTTTGCGCGAAGAAAATAAACGCCGCCGCCGCCAGCGCGATGACAAATCCAAGCCAGATCGCCCAATAGTCTTCTTTGGTCCACAGATCAGACAGGCGCGATTGCGCTTTGTCATATACAATTCCCGTCTGGTTGGGATCTGTTGCCATACCGTTTCCTCCGGTTAATGGTGGCAGCTCAGGGTGTGCATTCAGTAAACGATTACCAATATATAATTAATCAATACACATGGTTGTGATTTTTTACTCTATCACATTAGAAAACAATTACCGTAAAATGTAAATGGGAAATAACAATGGGGAGTAACGGTGGGACCCCTGATCGGGAGAATATTGCGGGCCCCACGCCTGATGTGGTGTTTTTTTGAAATATCACGGTTCAGCGCGAGGCAGAGTACCACGCCGGGGAAGTGACGCAGCTTCTTCGGTGTTTTGTTTTGCCAGGTATTCAAGGTTTGGCATCTTGTTTGCAAAAGCATGGTCGCGAGACAAGTTTTTGGCGAAAGCCCGATATAAACGAGGTGTATGATGCACATGAAACAGTATATTCACCGCCACCTTCTGCTGAGCCTGCTCTTCGCGCTGGCCGTGCTGGCCCTGTCGCCTTCGAAGGCAGAGGCCGTACGCATAAAGGATATCGCTACCTTCAGCGGGGTGCGCGACAACCAGCTGGTCGGCTACGGCCTGGTGGTGGGCCTTTCAGGCACCGGCGACAAGAAGGATTCGACCTTCACCATGCGCTCTATGGTCAACATGCTTGAGAACATGGGCGTAGCCGTGGACCAGAAGGTGCTGAAGCCCAAAAACGTGGCTTCCGTCATGGTGACGGTCAAAATGCCGGTTTCGGCCAAGCCCGGCGCCAAGCTGGATGTCACCGTCTCTTCGCTGGGCGACGCCACGGGCCTGTTGGGCGGCGTGTTGCTGCAAACCCCGCTCAAGGGCATTGACGGCAAAGTTTACGCGCTGGCCCAGGGGGCTTTGGTCATCGGCGGCTACAGCGTGGGCGGCGAAGCGGCCAGGGCGCAAAAGAACATCACCACCGTGGGCATGATCCCCGGCGGCGCCATTGTGGAACGGGCCGTTCCTTTCAAGTTCAACAACCAGGAAACGCTGACGCTGGCCATGCACGGCGCTGATTTTACCACGACCAACCAGGTCGTTGACCGCGTGAACGGCGCCCTTGGCGGCAATTTCGCCCGCGCTTTGGATATCTCCACGGTGGAGCTGAAAATTCCGCCCGATTTCAGAAGCAACATGGTGCCGTTGATGGCTTCGCTCGAGAATATAGAAATTACGCCTGATTCCGCCGCCCGCGTGGTGGTGGACGAAAAAACCGGCACCGTGGTGCTGGGCCGCGAAGTGCGCATTTCCCGCGTGGCCGTCGCCCACGGCAACTTGCAGGTCGTGGTGTCTGAAGGTGCGGATGTTTCGCAGCCCGGTCCTTTCAGTTCCGGCACCACCGTGGCCACCCCGCGCACCGACATCACCACCCGCGAAGAACAGCGCAACCTCAATATCGTTGAAGGCGCGACGCTGCAGGAACTGGTGGACGGCCTGAACGCGCTGGGCGCGACCCCCCGCGACCTTATTTCCATCCTCCGTACTTTGAAATCGGCAGGGGCGCTGCACGCGACCCTGGAGGTGATTTAAGATGACCGTCGCTCCCGTTGATCCGCATATGGCGCTTGATGCCGCCAACGCATCGGACCTGGTGCAGAAAAAATTGTCTGTGGACGCTTTGAAAAAGCGCCTGGGCGACGGGAAAGACAGCGACAAAAAACTGCGCGAGGCCTGCGAAGGCTTTGAATCCATCTTCCTGCAGAAAATGTGGGAACAGATGCGCAAGAACGTGAAAAAAGAAGGGTACCTGCACAGCAAGGATGAAGAAGCCTATCAATCCATGTTTGATGTGGAGCTGGCCAAAAAAATGTCTTCGGCCGGCGGCATAGGCCTTGCGGATATGTTGCAGGAACAGTTGGGCCAACGCCTGAACAGAACCAGCCGCACCACCGGCCACGGGGCCCTGCGCGCGCCCTTGTCCATACCCACGGCGCAGGAACAGGCGCAAATGACGACGGAAAAGGCCGCCGGAATGACGCAGGACGATCTGTACAGCCAGGCGGAAGAAGAAGCGCAGACAAGCGATTATGACCCGGCAAAGACCGTCATGGAACAGGCGCTGAGCGAGCTGGCCTCTGAACGGCGGATTATGGATCCGGACCACATGCCGGAAGGGAATTTTACCCCCATGACCGTGGCTCAAGCCTTTGCGCAGAGCAATCCCGCGCCCGCGCCGGGCGTAACCGCCGCCCAGGCGGCTGCCCAGGCGGCAACTGCTCCGGCGCAGGGGGACAGGCCGGTCTTTACCGTATCGCCCATGCCGCAGCGGGTTTCTTCACCGGGCAAGGCGCGGCCGGTATCGCGCAAGGGCGCGTCCACCCGTAAAACCTCGAACGCCCAAAACCGTTCGTACCCCGCGCGGATGAACGCATACCCCGGCCAGAACCCCGCCGCTCCCGGTGCGACCGGTGCGACCGGTGCGACCGGTGAAGCCGGCGCGACCGGGGCAATAGGCGCTCCCGGCGCGGGCGGTGCTGCCGGCGCGACGGGCATGAGCTATGCGCCGCCGGCGCAAAGCCCGGCATACGCGCCGCAAGCGCAAAGGCAGGCCGGGCCGCAGGCGCTAACTTCCGACGGCGGCGTGGCGGACGGGGCCGCTCAGATACAGACGGCCCCCCCAGTGCGGCTGGACAGGAACGTCTAGGCGCTGGCGCGGAGTTTGCATTAAAAGCGGTGACGATACCGTAACCTCGTGCCGGAACCGGCGGCGGCAAAGCCGCCCGCAGCGAAAAAAGCGGCACGGAGAAAGGCTTGGAGCAGGAGACGACAATGGCTGATTACGCGCACATACACGGCAATCTTGTCCGGCAGTGGAAGGGCATGGAGCTTTTGGAAAGCTTGCTCGAGGAAGAATTTTCCCTGCTTCGGGCCGGTGATACCGACGCCGTTACCGGCCTTGAGTTCTCCATCCATGAGTTGCTCCGCCAGTTGGCGTCCGAGCGCATGGAAGTGAAAGAGATCATGCAGGGCACCAGGGCGGCGGAATACGCCGAATTGCTGGCGCCCGAAGAGTGCGCGGAAATCAAGAAACTGCTGGCCGCCATTGATGACGCGGAACAGCGCTCCGCGCGCCAGGCAAGCTATAACACGCAGCTTTCTCTGGCCCTTTTGGACCAGAACCATGAGCTTATGACCTATTTATACGATAACATCGTGCCCAAGCAGCAGGTCGTTTACGGCGCCAAAGGCACCTATCGCTCGCACCGGCCGGATGCGGCCCTGATTCAGGGGAGAACATAAATGGCCAGCAGCATAAACGCCGTTCTGAACATCGGCGCGGGCGCGCTTTTTGCGAACCAGACCGCCATTCAAACCACGGGCAACAACATCGCCAACGTGAATACCGAAGGGTATTCGCGGCAGAAAGTGCGTTTTGAGGAATACCCTTCGCTGGATTTCCAGCCGGGCCAGATGGGGCAGGGCGTGCGCGCGGCCGAAGTGTACCGCATGTTCGACCGCTTTGTGGAAAAGGCCTATCTGAGCAAATCCTCGCAAGCCACGCGCTGGGCGGAGCAGAAAGAGCTGCTCTCTTCCGTGGAGTCGCTGTTCAACGAATCCAACGCGCCGGGCGTGGCCTCGGCTCTGGACGAATTTTTCAACAGCTGGCAGCAGCTTTCTCAGGACGGGGCCAGCTCTTCCAACCGCGAGGCGCTGCTTTCCAACGCCGAAATGCTGGCGGGCTTCATCAGCGAGAACGATCAGGCCATGTCCTACATGCAAAAGCAGATGGACGGCCTGATTCAGGTTGATATCGACCGGGCCAACCAGCTGATGCAGGAAATCGCCGCCCTGAACAAGCAGATCAACACCCACAGCATACCGGGGTCCAACAACCCCAACACACTGATGGACCAGCGCGACCAGAAGGTGCGCGAACTGGCGGAAATCGTCGATATTGACGTCATCGACCGGGGCGAGGGCCACTATGTGGTCAACACCAAGAGCGGCATGACCCTGGTGGACGAAGGGGTCGCCTATTCTTTCGAATACCTGGGGCCGCGCTCGGAGAAGTATCTCGCTCCCGGTTCGAGCTATACCGGCGACATCCATTACGAAGGCTCTGACGAATACGAATACACCGTCAAAGTGGTGACGGCGGGCAACGTGGATACCACCGGCACGGTGCCGCCTCCCGCGGGCACGGCCATGTACCAGGTTTCTCTGGATGGCGGCCGCACCTGGCTGAAAAATGCGGACGGCACGGTCGCGACTTTTCCCGCTACCGATAACGCCAACCAGGTCGGGGTCAAGGATCTGCAAATCTCTTTTGACGCCGGCTCGCCCCTTTCCGTGGGCGACCGCTTCGAGATCGTGCCCAAGTCCGGCATTTACTGGAACTCGCCCACCACCGGGCTGATCAACGTGACTCCGCAGGCGCTGGCCGACGGTACGGCCAACGACCGCCGCCTGACCGGCGGCACCATCACCGCGTATTTCGATTTCCGCGACAACCAGTTGGCGCAGTATCGCGAACGGCTTGACGCCTTTGCCCAGTCGCTGACCTGGGAGGTCAACCGCCTGCACAGCCAGGGCGTGGGACTGGAAAAAGTTTCGTCCGTGCTGGGCGACTACCGGGTGGAAAATCATTCCGTGCCCTTGAACAGCAACCAGAGCGGTCTGGTCTGGGCGGGGCGCCTGCAGCAGGGCAACGTCAGCATCGGTTTTTACGATAAAACCACGGGCGAACCCCTGCTGGACGGGCCCAACGGACTGGCTTCGCTGTTCCCCAACAACCTGGACCCGGACGTGGTCTCGCTGGATGACGTGGTTGCGGCCATCAACGGCTTTTCCGTGGTGGACAAAAACGGCAACACCATCACGTTGACCGCGAGCATCGTGGACGACCGGCTGCAGATTTCCACCAATGACCCAAACATTCAGTTCGGGTTCGCGGACGACACCTGCGGCTTGTTGGCGGGCATGGGCATCAACACCTTTTTCAAGGGTGAGCATGCCGGCGATATGGCCGTGCGCGACGAAATCGTGCACAACCTGAACCTGATCAACGCCGGGCGCATCAACGGCGCGGCCGAAGGCAACAGCGGCGACACCATCGGCGCCCTGGAAATAGCCCAGCTGGCCACCAAGAAAATTTCCATCGCCACTGCCACCCAGGGGGCGACCAGCCAGACTCTGGTTGGCTTTTACGCTACGCTGGTGGCGAAAGTCGGCGGCGACACCGCGACGGCCAAATACAATTCCGGCCTGTATTCGGCCATGGCCCAGGACCTGAAAGACAAGCAGGACGAAAACGCCGGGGTCAACCTGGACGAAGAAATGACCAACCTCGTAAAATTTCAGAATTCGTATAAGGCGGCGGCAAAATTGATCACCACCGCCGACCAGATGCTGCAGACCATTCTCGGCCTGAAGCAATAGGCAAGAGGTGCGATTATGAGCATACGCATATCCCAGCGGCAGATGTACTCCTCAATGATAACCCAGATGAACAAGGGGTTGTCTGATCTGATGGACTCCAACCTGCAGGGCGCAACGGAAAAGCGGATCAACAAACCTTCCGACGATCCGGCGGGCATGGCGCGCGTGTTGCAATACCGTTCTTCTTTGAACAACAACGACCGCTATCAGCGCAACGTCAAAGAAGCCGCCGGCTGGCTGAACCTGGCCGATACCACCCTGATCCAGGCGCAGGAAGTGCTCAGTGAAATCAGGACTATCGTGCAGCAGGTATCCAGCGGCACCTATGTGGCCGACAACAGAGGGTCGGCCGGCGACGCCATTCGCGGGCATTTTCTGGAACTGCTGAACATTGCCAACACGGAATACAACGGCCAGCATATTTTCGGCGGTCACAAAACCGGCCAGCCCGCGTATGTGGCGGGCCTGGGCGTATCATGGGACGTGGACTCCGCCCTGGCCGCCGACCCCGACGCCATCAGCAAAAAACAGTTTGTGGTCGAAGGCGGCACGGATTCCACCGTGATCATCCAGTTCGGCCTTGATAAAGACGGCAATACCCTGCCGGATGGCGACCTTGCCGCCATAGCCGGGGCGGTGGGCACAGGTCCGGCTTTCCGCTACTCCAAAGACGGCGGCAAGACCTGGGAAAACGGCACCATCGACGCGCTGAGCGCGCCCGCGGGCCAGGTCCGGCTGATGGCCGGCGGCGTGGGCGTGGTGGTGGACGATACCGCCAAAGTCAGCGCCGTGAACCCCGATAACATCCAGAGCGGTGAAAACGGCACCTGGCTGTATGTGCGACCGACGGCCATATATCAGGGCGACGATCACGACACGCAGGTGATTCAGCAATACGGCGCGGCGCTTTCGCCCCCGCCGAAAGGCGACGGGTATTTCACCCGCGACGTGGCGGTGCGCATTGATGACGCCACCGGCCCCCCTCTGACATATTCGTATAGTATCGATGACGGGCAGAACTGGACCCAGGGCACGGCCCCGGTGGGCAGCACGTCGCTTCCCGTGCCCGGCGGTTTCGTTACCCTGCAGGGCGGCGCGTATGCCGACGGGCAGCAGTTCATCGTGCACCCCCGGCGCGCCGAAATCAATCTTGAGATATCGCCCAACCACCCCATCACCGTGAACTGGGTGGGCAAGGATATTTTCGGCGGCCTGTACCAGCAGCCTTTTACGGATTCCGCGCAGCCTGTGAATATGGCGGGCAACGTGTTCGAGGCCGTGGGCAAGGCCATTGCCGCGGCTGAGACCAACAGCCAGAGCAATTTGCAGGAAGCCATCGAAGCTATGACAGCCTGCATGAAGACCGTGCTGACAAAGGTTACGGAAGCGGGCGGCCGCGAAAACCGCCTGGATATCGCGTATAACAACCTGACCATGCGCGAGCTGAGCGAAACCGACGCCATGAGCAAGATCGAGGATATCGACGTGACTACGCTGATGACCAAGCTTGCCCAGCAGCAGCTGGCCTATAACACGGTGCTGAAATCGTCTTCCATGATCATGCAGATGAACCTGAGCAACTTTATCTAACAAGACGGAACTGGACTTTTCCAGCCCGGACCGGCAATATGTGCTGTCGCCTGTCTGGATGGCGGCGCGCCGAGAGCGCGCGAATTGAACTGATAACCGACCCCGGGTGTCTGCATGCTGATTTTAACCAGAAAAGCCGGCGAAAGCCTGCATCTCGGCGATGATATCAAAATCACCGTCTTCAGCGTGCAGGGCAAGCAGGTGAAACTGGGCATCAGCGTGCCCGAGGATATGATGGTGTATCGCGAAGAGGTCTACCAGCGCATTAAAGAAGAAAACAGGCAGGCGCTGGAAACTCTGGACAACGACTTACTGGCGGCGACGCGGTTATGGCAGAAACAAGAGAAATAAGCACCCGGCTGGGCAGGCAGGTGGTGGACCTGAACAAGGTCATCCACTTTCCGCGTGGAATAATCGGCTTTGAAGACCGCAAGGACTTCACGCTGCTGCAAATCCGCCCGGAAGCTCCCTTTCTGGTGTTGCAGAGCATGGACGAGCCTACGCTGGGTCTGCTGGTTGCCGACCCCTATGGCTTTATTCCCGACTACACGGTCAAGGTCAGCGATGCGGAGCAAAAGCTGCTGCAAAGCGAAGGCCCGGGCCAGATCGCGGTGCTGGTCACCGTATCCATTCCGCCCGGTAAGCCGGAAGAGACCGTCATCAGCCTGACGGGACCCATTCTTATCAACCATGCGGCCAGAATCGGGCTGCAGGTGCCCCAGACCGACATCAAGGGACCGACCAAATTGCATTTGAAAGTGACCGAAGTTATTCGACATTAATAAACAGCTAAAGACATGAGCATAAAAAAATCCGCGCTTGGCGCGGATTTTTTTATGCAACGGGGTGCAGGGGCCTCAGACCCTTGCCGAAGCGCGGCCCCTGCGAGAGCGGATCCCCGATCTAATCGGTCATCGGCCGGAACAGGCCGGGTTCTTCCCGCAGCAGTTTCGCCGCGATTTTTTTGCTGTCGGGCTGATACTCGCCCGATTCAACCTGGGCCTTGATGGCGTCGACTTTGGCCTGGCGCACTTCAGGCGCGTTCATGGCTGCGGTAAAGGTTTCCGTACGCAATTTCGCTTCCGGCGAAAGGCTGATGCGGTCACCCTTGGCGCCTGTCGCAGTACCCGCTTTAGCGTCGGCGCGGGCCTTGGCCTGCGCTGCCTTGGCATCTTCCGTCTTCAGCTGCGTCCGGTACGGATCGAGCTGGTTAAGTGTATTTTTGATTTCCATAGGGGACCTCCCCTCATTTCCGATCCGGCGGGGCGTCCTGCCCTTGCCGGATGTGCGTCAGGCTTCTGCCCGACGATACGCGCACCGTCCCTGGCGCGCTTTCCATCCTGTTTCTACGTGGCTTATCGGCATATCCGGCGGATACTTTAGCCGTGCCCCGTTATTTTTTTCCTGTTGTTGGCTACCGTTTAAAGCATTCCCGAGTCAACTGTTTCCTGGGCGATAACCCACAGTTTGCCCATGATCCGGCTTTTTTCTTCGGGAGAGACTTCTTCCGGGCCACCCTCACCCTGACGGAAGATGCGCATGTCCAATTCGCCGGGCGGATAGCGAAAAGTGATCTCTTCGCCCAGCTCAAGATTCAGCCTGTCTTTGACCTCTTGCACGATGGGGTTGTCTGACCCGGTCAGCAAAAGGTTTTCGACAATTTCGCTGGTAATGCGGTCAACCATAAGACTGCGCTTCTGTTCAGGCGAGGGGCCGCCATCATCACCGGAGGCCAGGCGCATGGCGTGCCTGTGCCGGGCGAGACGGCGCGCCGTCGTCAGCTGCCTGCCGTATTGCAACAGCATGTGTTGCATATAGTATGAGTTCTGCATACTCCAATTCTCCCCTCATCCTGCTTTTCGACGGGAGAACGGAAAAACTTTATAGCGTATTGCCATTTTTTTTAAAAAAAATCACATTTGGTTTCTCTCAACTGATTTTTCTCGATTTTTTGGCGAGAAGGGCGTACAGAGCCCGCATGACGCAAGCATTTGCATTTCGGTCGCTTCGGCCCTTGGTGCTGGCTTCCGCCTCCCCGCGGCGGCGGGAATTTTTGCGCGGCCTGAGCATAGAGCACACGATTTTGCCGCCGCCGGATACGGCGGAGCCGTTGCCCGAGCCCGGCGAAACGCCGGCCGCTTTCGCCGCCCGTGCCGCCCTTTTGAAAGCCGAAGCGGTGGCCGCCATGCTGCCCGCAAAAGGGGCGGCCGCCCCTGCGGTGCTAAGCGCCGATACGGTGGTGGCGCTGGACGGGCAGGTTCTGGGCAAGCCGCGTGACACGGAGGAAGCCTTTTTGCATGTGCAGCGCCTGGCCGGGCGTGAACATACGGTGGTTACCGCCTGTGTTCTGCGCCTGCCGGGTGGAGAGAAAGAAGAATTCGCCGCAAGCGCCGCCGTCAGTATGGCCGCCTGGCCCGATAGCGTGCTGCGCGCCTATGCCGAAAGCGGCGAAGGCCTGGACAAGGCGGGCGGCTATGCCGTGCAGGGCATAGGGGCCTTTTTGGTCAGCGCGGTCACGGGGTCGTGGTCGGCGGTGGTGGGGTTGCCGGTGACGGAAACGGTGCGTGTGTTGTTGCGCTGCGGCATAATAGAGGCGCGGTAATTTTGGGGGCGATAAAAAACCCCGCGTAGCGGGGTTCAGACTGCTGACAAAGCCCGAATTTGGCACAGACCAAATTCGGGCTTTGTGTCTTTCGACAGAGTTCAGGCTTGTTGAGGATTTCGAGTTTGCCCGGAGTGCACAGGTGCAAAAATATTCAGTAAAATATGCCAGATGA
>JAVBNL010000037.1:0-10081 GCA_031551515.1 Desulfovibrionaceae bacterium | reverse complement strand
CCGCGTTGCGGTTCCCCTTCGCCATTTGCAGGTGCAGGAGGCCACGCCTCCTGCCGGGAGAGTCAGAGAGGGCAGGGCCCTCTCTGGAAATCAATATAATCCTTGGTCAATCATACACTGCGCAACCTTGCGGAAACTGGCGATGTTGGCGCCCAGCACCAGGTTGGTGGGTTCTTTGAATTCTTTGGCCGTATCATGAGCGCTTTGAAAGATGCCCGCCATGATGCGGTGCAGCATGCCGTCCACGGTTTCAAAGCTCCAGGGGTTCATGGAGGCGTTTTGCGCCATCTCAAGCTGGCTTACGGCCACCCCGCCCGCGTTGGAGGCCTTGCCCGGCGCATAGGCTATTTTCGCTTCCAGGAACATGTCGACCGCTTCCTGGGTAGAGGGCATGTTGGCCCCTTCCGTCACGCAGACGCAGCCGTTTTTCAAGAGTTCCTTGGCGTCTTCTTTGTTCAGTTCGTTCTGCACCGCGCAGGGAAAGGCGGCTTTGCAGGGCACCGACCATACCGCGTTGCGGCCTTCGGGGTACTTTTCAACAGGGATATAGGTCGCGTCGGGGCGCAATTCCGCATAGCGGGTCAGCGAGACTTTTTCCGTTTCTTTGGCCTGTTTGAGCACCGCGAGATCAATGCCCGACGGGTGATAGATCATGCCCCTGGAGTCGGAAACGGTCACGGGGATGGCCCCGATTTGCTGCAGTTTGTCCACGGTATACACCGCGACGTTACCCGCGCCGGAAACGGTGCAGACTTCGCCTTCCAGCGAGTCGCCGCGCACGGCCAGCATGTTTTGGGCGAAATACACCGCGCCATAGCCGGTGGCCTCTTTACGGGCCAAAGAGCCGCCGTAATGGATGGCCTTGCCGGTCAAAACCCCGTCGTGGCTGCCGGTGATGCGCTTGTATTGACCGTACAGATAGCCGATTTCGCGCGCCCCCACGCCCATGTCGCCGGCGGGCACGTCAACAGTGGGGCCCACGTGGCGGAACAGCTCGGTCATAAAGGCCTGGCAGAAGCGCATGATTTCGTTGTCGGACTTGCCTTTGGGGTCGAAGTTGGCCCCGCCTTTGGCGCCGCCGATGGCCAGGCCCGTCAGGGCGTTTTTGAACGTCTGCTCGAACCCCAGAAATTTGATGATGCTGGAATTGACCGAGGGGTGAAATCGCAGCCCCCCCTTGTATGGACCCACAGCGCCGTTGAACTGTACGCGATACCCTTTGTTCACCTGCACTTCGCCCTTGTCGTCGACCCAAACGATGCGGAACAAGATTTGCCGCTCCGGCTCGGCCATGCGCTCAAGGATTTTGTGCTTGGCGTAATAGGTGTCTTTGCCCAGCAAAGGCTTAAGAGAGCTGAACACCTCCACCACGGCCTGATAAAACTCCGGCTGCGCCGGGCTGTATTTGGCCTGTGTCTCCAGAATGCGCTGTAAATAATCCATGAATCCTCCAGTACACTGCCTCGCGCCGCGTATGCGGCCTTCTCCTTTGAGCAGCGGAAAAATTGTCTGCCCGAATGCGATGCGCCGCCGCGTATGCGGTCTCGCCATGCCGTGCTGCCCTTGACGGCCTTCACCCGGCGTTGCCGGTTTTTCGGGGTAACGTGTGGAAATTTTTGCGCCAAAAAATATGGGAAAAAACTCCCAAAAAGAAAATAAACAAAAAATGCCTTGTTATGCAAGAGTTTCATTGGTAAAAAATTTAGGATATTTTGTCCCACTATGTTGAAGAAATTGGGACTTGTGTTTCAAGGACTTGCGGGAGTAATAAAAACAGCGCCCCGGCCAAGGCCGGGGCGCTGTGAAGACGGGTTTGAACCGGGGTCAGCCTTGCAGGCGTTGCAGCAGGGCGCGCAGTTCTTGAGCCATGGCCGCTACTTCCTGCACGGCGGAAGAAGACTGCACCATGCCTTCGGCCGTATCCCCGGCGATACGGTTGATCTCTTCGATGGCGTGGTTGATCTCTTCGGACGTGGCGGACTGCTGTTCCGCCGCGGTGGCGATGTTGGTGATCAGCGAAGAGTTGGCGTTGGCCAACTGTAAAATGGTGCTCAACGCTTCGCCCGAGGTTCCGGCCAGGGTCGTGGCTTCGCCCACGCTTTTGGCGGCTTCTTCCACCCGGCGGATGTTGGCTGTGGTGGCCTGCTGAATACCTTTAATGTTGCTGCCGACTTCCGTCGTTGCACTCATGGTTTTTTCAGCCAGCTTGCGCACTTCGTCGGCGACCACCGCAAATCCGCGTCCCGCTTCGCCTGCGCGGGCGGCCTCAATGGCCGCGTTCAGCGCCAGCAGGTTGGTCTGGTCGGCTATATCGGAAATGACGTTCATAACCCCGCCGATGGCTTCGGCCTGTTTGCCCAGGTCGTGCATGGCGTTTTGCATGTCGGACGCCACCGTGTGCACCCGGTTGATGGAGCTGATGACCTGGTTCACCAGGTTGCTGCCGTCTTGAGCTTTTTGCCGGGTTTCTTCCGCCTGGGCGCTGGCCTGGCCGGCGCTGCGGGCAACTTCAAGCACGGTGGCGTTCATTTCTTCCATGGAAGTGGCGGTTCCGGCGACCCTGTCGCGCTGCATGTCGGAACCGCGGCTGACCTCTTCCACCTGGGCGGAGAGTTCTTCAGAAGCGGCGGCCATGCGGCTGGAGATTTCCGTGGCCTGATGCGCCACATCAACAATGGTGCGCTGCGTGCTCTTGATGGCCGTGAGATCCGTTAAAAGCTGCAGAATGGCGGCTGTTTTGCCGTCGGCGCCGGGCAGCGGCAGACTGGTGTAACTGATGTCCAGTGTTTTGCCGCGCGGGTGGGCGCGGGTTTCCGCGCTGGCGGGCCGGTCGCTGTCAACCGCGCGGCGCAGGGCCGATTGCGGCGTGTCGTAGTCTTCCCGCTGGAACAGCTCTTTGCAGGTCTTGCCGGTGTAATCCGCTCCGGCCAGGTCCTGGGCCACGGTGTTGAGGTAAGTGGCTTTGAGGCCCTTATCGAGCACGATGACCGGGGATGGGATGTTGTCGAGCACAGTCTGGAACTGGTTGACGATGTTGTTGGTGCCTTCCACCAGGCGGGCGAAATCGCCGGAAAGCCGGCTTTGGTCGCCGCGCGCGGTGAAATGGCCGGTTTCGATGTTTTTGCCCAGTTTGCCGTATTCGTCGATAATGGTGTGCAGCGTTTGAGGAATGGCGCGCAAGGCGTCGGCCAATCGGCCTATTTCATCGCCCCGGCTGACATCCAGTTTGCCGTCCAGTTTGCCCGCGGCCACGTCCGTGGCGAAGTGTACGCCTTTGATCAGGGCGCCGACCACGCTTTGCACCAGAAGGAAAACCACCAGCGCCAGGGCCGCGATGCCGGCGGCAGACAACAGCAGGCTGGTCTTGGCCATGCTCTGCAGGGCGCCGTATGCGTCGTCCGTGTCCGCGCGCACCACGGCGGCCCAACCGGTCACGGGGTCGCGCACGAAATTGTAAAACGTGCTTTTGCCGTGAAATTCCGCCGTAAAATGATCCCGGTCCTTCTTGTTGGCGGCGATGATTTTGGCCGCGGGCGTCGTGGCCAGTTCCGGGTCCATAATTTTATCAAGCGTGGGATAGCCCACGAATTGCCCCTTGGAATCCATTAAAATAGCGTACCCGCTTTTGCCGATCTTGACCTGCGAAACGTAAATCTTGCTGAGCGGGGGCAGGTCCACGGCCACATAGGCCACGCCGATGGTTTTGCCGTTATCGACGATGGGCGCGGAAGTGGCCACGAAATGTTTGTTCGCGATGCGGCTCATATACGGCTGGGAAATGATGGAACGCCCTTCCATGGCGGCCTTGAAAAAGTCGCGGTCGGAAAAGTCCGCGCCTTTGGATTTGGGCTCGCTGCACAGCACCATTTTGCCCTTGGCGTCGAAAAGGCCCACGGTCTGGTACAGGTCCTGGTTTTTGGCCAGGTCGGCCAAGGTTTTTTCCAGGTCGGCTGTCTGTTCGGCGCTGGCTCTGCCGGCCATGACATCGCGCACAGTGCCCCGGGCGGCAAGAGAGGCCGCGTCGACTTTGGCCGTTTTAAAGGCCAGGCCCACGACGTTGGCCAGACCCTCGGCCGACCCTTCGGCATCGTTCAGAATGGACGCTTCCAGCGCGGAATAGCTGCTACGGTAGTTCACATACCCGGTAATCGAAAAACTGATGATAGTGACGGCCAAAATGGGGAGCAGCAGTTTAGCCCTGAGGCTGAGTTTCATGGAGTTTCTCCTGCAAAAAACGTTCAGAATAGAGAATAAATTCGGGAGCGCTAACGCTTGATACTATATTTATCGGCCAATGCAACGATATTTTTTAAAAAGCGGAGCAAGGCGCATGCAGTTTTTGCATCTTGTGATCATAACCTGCTATATTTATAAGGTAGTTATATTTTGCGATGATATTTCCCCATGATCACGGCTTGCTTCAAATCATGGTTATAAACTTGAATATAGATTATTCTATTACAGATGCATATGGTGGCATATCCGGCCGAATAGGCTTCGGCCGGCCGGACGTTCGATGTGCTCGCGCCGGCATTGACCGGGCATTGCAACCGTCTTAGCGAGGCAACGGGTATGGCAGAGCAAGAGATGTGGAGAAAATTTTTTTCGCCGGAACAGCGCTTTGTGATGAAAATCGGCATGCTGAATCTGGCGGTATGGACTGCTCTGGTTGCTTTTTCCATACTGCATTCAGTGAGCGCGGCACGTGAACGCGCGGAGCGGTACGCCCGCATTCAGGCCAGATCGATCTGTGAGCGGGATCTCGCATACCACAAATGGAACGCGAAGGCCGGGGGCGTCTATGCGCCGGTCGGCGCCGACATTGAGCCCAGCCCTTATCCGGGGGTGCCCGACAGGGTTCTTGCCACGCCCCAGGGCGTTTTGACGAAGATCCATCCACCTTTGATGGGCAGGCTGACACATGGTTCCGCAATGATGGCGGCGGGCCTTTCCAGCGTTGCTGTCGGCCCCGACTCCATACGGCCCAATGGCCGGCCCGACACATGGGAAGAGCAGATGCTGCGCGCCTTTGAAAAAAATGCGGGCGATGAGATCTCCGAGCGGGCGCTGTTCAACGGTGAAGATTGCATGCGCCTTGCCCGGCCGCTTATTGCCGATGCAAGTTGCATGAACTGTCATACGGCACCCGGGCACAAGGTGGGCTCAATGCTGGGCGCCATCAGCGTGGCCGTGCCGATGGCCCCCTTCCTGAATCTGGGTGAGCAGGGGCTGTACAACGCTTTTTTTGCCCATTTGGTTTTTTGGCTGTTTGGGACAGCCGGCATCGTCTATTCGGTACGTTACCTGAACTGGCGCATCGGTGAGCGGGATAAGGCCGAGGAAGACCTGCTTGAGCTGACGCGAAACTTGGAGGCGCGCGTTTCAGAGCGCACAAAGGCCATTGTGGAGCGCGAGCAGGAACTGCACGCGGCCAAAGACGCGGCGGAAGCCGCCAACAAGGCGAAAACCGACTTTCTGGCCAATATCAGTCATGAGATACGCACGCCCCTTAACGGCATCATCGGCATGGCGGACCTTCTGACACAGTCCGAACTGAACCGCGACCAGGCCGCGATGGCGGTGACCGTGGCCAGCAGCGGGGCAGGCCTCTTGGCCGTGCTCAATGATTTGCTGGACTTTTCAAAGATGGAGGCGGGCAAAATGCGCATGGACCCCACGCCGTTCAGCCTGCGTGGTATGCTGTATGATACAGTCAGAGGGCTTGCGCCCATAGCCTATCAGAAAAACCTGGAGCTCCTGGTGGATATCGACGCGCAGGCGCCGGATCAGCTGCTGGGCGACCACACCCGCCTGAGGCAGGTGCTGGCGAATCTTTTGAGCAATGCCATAAAATTCACGCCGAGCGGTGAAATCATCGTATGCGCGCACAGCCTGCGCGCGACGGAGCAGGAGCTTCGCCTGCTGGTGCGCATCAAAGATACGGGCATCGGCATCCCGCATGAGAAGCAAAAGCTTATTTTCAACGCGTTCGAGCAGGTAGACAACTCCACAACGCGCCGTTTCGGCGGTACAGGGCTGGGACTGCCCATCGCGCAGAAACTGCTTGAGTTGATGGGCAGCTCGCTTGATTTGACCAGCACGCCCGGCAAAGGCAGCACCTTCTCGTTCGAGCTGACTCTGCCCGTGCTGCCGCCGGGCACGCCGCCGGATATGCGGGTCGATGCGGAGGCCCTGGCGGGCAGGCGGGCCATGGTTGTGGATGACAACGCCGAGGCCCGCCGCATCTGTGTGGATCAGCTCGGCGCATGGGGCATGACGGCTCAGGAGTGCGCGGGCGTTGATGACGCGCTGCGTTTTGTCGCGGCGGCGCACAAGCCTTTCGACATAGTGTTTTGCGATTTGCACATGCCGGGAAAAGACGGCCTTGACCTGATAGAGGCCATGCGCGCCGATGACGCGCTGCGCGACATGCCGGTTGTCTTGCTTTTTGCCGGGCTTGCCCCGCCCGCGGACAAAAAGAAAGCGCCACACCATGCCAACCTGGCCAAGCCTGTCCGGCCCGAGGAGATGCTGCGCGTTATTGAAGAGGCTTTCGGGCTGTCCGCTGCGCGCCCGGCCCATGCGGCGGCGAACGAAGGGAAATGGGCGCATCGCCCCTCGTCTGCGGTCCGGTTTGATATTTTACTTGTCGAAGATATGCCGACGAACCAGTTTGTCGCGACCAAGATGCTGACAACCCTGGGGCACACGGTAACCGTTGCCGAAAACGGGCAGGACGCCCTGGATTGCGCGCAAAATCGCAAATACGACATCATTTTCATGGACATACAAATGCCCGTCATGAACGGCATAGAGGCGACAAAGCTGATCAGAGAGCGCGAGCGAAACGCCACGCCGGCAGCCTATACCCCCATTGTGGCCATGACCGCGCACGCACGGCAGGAAAACGCCAGGCAGTACATACAGGCGGGCATGGACGGGCACGTGGTTAAACCGCTGTATATGAGCACTGTTCTGGATATTCTCGATGTCATCACTACGCAATTCTCGCTGGATAAAAAACCGGCGCAATTTGTTGAACCGCCACAGCCGGTGGAGCAAGAGGACACCATAGAGGTGGCGCGCGACGCTTTCGGCACGTATGCCAAAGAAGAAACATTCGCCGGAAAGAGCGCCATTCTTGATATTGATATGGTCAAGCGTGATATAGGAGAAAATATTGATGATATTTTATACTCGATGCAGATATATATCCGCGACTCAAAGAAACTGATCAAAAATATACAAATGGCAATAAAAGAAGAGAATGAAGAACTGATCTCTTCTTCTGTTCATTCACTTAAGGGGATAACCGGATACTATACGAATGGGAATTTATATAATGATATAGTAGAGCTTGAATTGTTGGCAAAAAAACATAACTTTTCTGATGATAAAGAAAGAATAGTCAGTATTGTTTTATCTATTGAAAGAGATGCATACGCGCTGATTCATGAAATGACCTCTTATATAGACGGATTTCGGACCTAAACAGCAGTGTGGTGCCATCATGAATATTCTTGTAGCTGAAGATCAGGAAACGACGCGGTTCATCCTTGCCTCCCGCCTGCGGGAATGGGGGCATACAGTTGTTGCCTTTGAAAACGGAAAAGCGGCTCTTGTTCATCTGCTTCGCAACCCGGATACGGTCGATATGATCATCACGGATTGGAACATGCCGGAGATGAGCGGCGTCGAACTCGCCCGCAACGTCCGTAAACTCACCAAATCGTCGGGCTATATCTACATCATTCTTCTTACGGTCAAAGGTGAGAACGCGGACCTTATCACCGGGTTCAACGACGGCCAGGTTGACGACTATCTGGTCAAGCCTTTCAGTGCGGTGAAATTGCGGCTGCACGTGCAGGTGGGAGGGCGGCTGATGCAGTCGGAGCGCGCGCTGCGCGCGCACAGCGAGGCCCTGGAGCGGCAGGTGCGCGAACAGACGGAGGCGGTGCGGGAAACGCAAGAAGAGATTGTCAGCCGTCTGTTCAGCGCGCTGGAATCGCGCGACCAGGAAACGGCCCTGCACGTGCGGCGCATAGGCGTTATGAGCGCCTGCATGGCTCGCCTTCTGGGCTGGGATGACGCGCGCGTGGACATGTTGCAGTCTGCCGCCCCGTTGCACGATATCGGCAAGATAGGCGTGTGCGACGCGCTGCTGCGCAAGGCGGGCTGGCTTACACCCGACGAATATGAGCAGATGCAGCAGCACACGGTGATAGGCGCGCGCATTTTATCCGGGTCGCAAAACCCCACCATTCAGATGGCCGAGCGCATCGCCCTTTTCCACCATGAGAACTGGGACGGATCCGGCTATCCGCAGGGCCTGCGCGGCGACCGGATACCGCTGGAAGCGCAGTTGGTATCCGTTGTGGACGTCTATGACGCGCAACTTGCCGACAGGGTGTACCGCAAGGGCGCGCCGGAAGAAGAGGTGCTGGATTATATTTGCGGGCAGGCGGGCTGCAAGTTCGCACCCGGCCTGGTGGACCTTTTTATGGACCACCTTGAAGAAATAAAAGAGCGCTCGTGGAAGAGCCTGGTGCAATAAGCGCCGGGCTCTTCCACGTTTATTTCGGCGTGGTTTTCGCCGCGGGCGCGGCCTTGGCCTTGCCTTTGGCTGGTGCGGTTTTTGCGGGCGCGGCCGCTTTGTCGGCGCTTTGCGCGGCTTTGGCCCTGGCCTTGAATTTGGTCCAGGCCACTTTGTTGTCTTTGCCCGCCGGTCTTTTCGCGGGGGCGGCCTGTTTGGCCGCCTTCGCCTTGCCTGCGTCGGGCGGGGGATTGATGGCGTCGGCCAAGGCCAGGATGGTGTTGGCGTATATGGTGCTTTTGTTATAGCGCATGATTATCGCATGCTGCCCCGCGCGTGAAAGGCCGCTCTGCCAGCCGTGCCCCTTCAGATAGCTGCCCACGCTGGGTATGGCGTCGGCCGGGTTAAACAGGTCGACCCGCCCGTCGCCGTTGCCGTCCACGGCGTAGGGGCGCAAGTTGCTGGGCATGAACTGGCAGATGCCTATGGCGCCGTAAATGGAGCCGGGCATGACCAGGGGGTCCAGAGAATACTGGCGAGTGTGATCGATAAGCGACTTCAACTCGTTATACGCCCAGGTCGAACGCTCGCGCAGTTTGGTTTTTACCCAGTCCATGCGTTCGGGGGTCATGGGCAGCGCGGCGAGAGGTTCCGCCACCTGTTCGGGAGCGTCGGCCGCGGCCATGCAGGCCAAACTCCAAAAGGCGTTGTCCTTGCCAAGGTACGTGCCCAGTTTCGTTTCGACCATCAGAAGGGCGACCACGATTTCTTTGGGCACGCCGTACCCTTTTTCCACGATGCTGAAGGCTACGGCATTTTCCGCAAGATAGGCATTGCAGCGCTCCACGTTGACTTCCGTTACCACGTTGCGGTAGATGCGGGGCCGGACCTCGATTTTGGGGTCGGCCTTGGGGTCTTTTTTCGAAGGATCGCCGGGGGGCGGGGGTTGCCGCAAGAATTTACGGGTGAAAAGTTCCGTTATTTTGCTGCCCATGGGCATGTGCGAATAGTTGTCGCCCATGCGGGAAAACAAGGCCTGCAGGTAGAGCGCGTCCAGACCATCAGCCGTCAGCCGCTGCATCAGCGGCAGCCAGCACACGGCAACGGCGGGCGTTGTGGCCGTGCGGGGAATGGGTTTGGCGGCGATGGTTTCTTGCGCCGCCGGGGCTGTACCGTTCGTGCGCCGGGTTTGCGCCTGGTTCGGCTCGTTTGCGGGGGCGGTCGCGGCGGGCGTGGCAACCGGTGTGGCGGCGCAGGCGGTAAGCAAAAGTGCGGCGGCCAGGCAACAGACACCGCTCCGCATCAGGGCGGATACAGAAGCGGGTGTGCGGCGGTGCGAGGCGAGAAAGAAGTGACCCATGAGACGGTCCTTGCGAAAGGCGATTTTGCCGGGTTGTACCCAAGGTAGGGGGCAATAGCAAGGAGTTAGAACGGAAAACTGATGGTCGCACAACGAACAACCCCCGGAGGGGGGATCCGGGGGTTGTTCGGGGGGGTGAACCGTTAGGGGGAGGTAGAAAAAACAAACGGCTGAACTCCGGTCACGGA
>JAVBNL010000077.1:0-7007 GCA_031551515.1 Desulfovibrionaceae bacterium | reverse complement strand
GCGCTACACCTTTGATTTGCAAATATTAAACGACCAGCTTCTGGCCATGGTCACTTCCGTGGGTTCCAACCCGCAACTCAAGGCCCTTTCCGAAGGCCGCGCGGCCGGGCACGCCTTTCTGAACCAGGGGAGCGACCTGATTATCGGCCCCGGCATCTACAGCATCCTGACTTCCACCCAAGGACAAACGCAGGGCGGTCTCGTGCCCTTCGCCGTGGGTCAGGGCGGCACAAGCCAGTATGACACCGGCTCACACGTCAATGTGGACGGCTTTTCCATGATGACAGGTCTTGCCTGGCGGCAGCCCCTGAACGACAAGGGTTCCAACATTTTGGCCGGGGCCTTCTTTGAAGCGGGCTGGGGCGGCTATGACTCGCACAATTCGTTCAGCAATTACGCTTCCGTCAAAGGCGACGGCGACATCTCCTACTACGGCGGCGGCATTCTGGCCCGTTACGGCGCGGCCTGTGGCGGCTACTTTGACGCCTCCTTCCGGGCCGGGCAGGTCAAGACGGATTTCTCCTCCTCCGATTTGCGCGACGCGTCCGGCCGCAGGGCGGATTACGATTCTTCCGCCGCCTACTATGGCGCGCACGCGGGCCTTGGATATGTGTGGAGCATCACGGAAAAAGCCTCCCTCGATCTTTCCACCCGCTACATCTGGACCCACCAGAACAGCGACACCGTGAAAGTGGCGGGCGACCCGGTGAAGTTTGATTCCGCCGATTCGCAGCGCTGGCGCACGGGCGCGCGCTTCGCTTACGCTATCAATGAATACGTCGCCCCGTACGCGGGCGCGTATTACGACCACGAGTTCGACGGTAAGGCGCGGGCTTCCACCAACGGCTACGGCATCGACGCCCCGGACCTCACGGGCGGCACCGGCGTGGGCGAGCTGGGTCTGAGTATCAAGCCCGTGAAAGATGCCGGTTTCTCCATGGATCTCGGCGTGCAGGGCTATACCGGCGTGCGTGAAGGGGTTTCCGGGAGCTTGCAGTTGAAGTGGGAATTCTGATCCCCGCAAAAAGTCAACATGAGCGAAGCCCCGGCCTTGTAAAAAGCCGGGGCTTCACGTTATGCAGGGTGTTGCCGTGAACTCCGCGCCGAATCTTACGGCTGTTCCGGTTCCAGCAGCGCCGAAGGCGCGGCCTGCCAATCTTTCGGCGGCTTCCGGCTGGTATGGAAAACGCGGAGAATATGCACTTCGTTATCTTGTATCCGGTACGGGATAATATACGGATACTTTTCGATCACAAGTTCCCGCGTGCCGAACACCCTGCCGGGTTTTCCCATGCCGGGCTGTTCCGCCAGGGCCGCAACACGTTCCCGGATGTGCGTGTATACTCTTGCCGCCGCGCCTGGGTCTTCCTGGGCGATGTAAGCAACCGCAGCGTCAAGGTTACGGCTGGCCGTCCGCAGCCACTTAACGCGCACGGCGGTTCCACTTGGCGTCTAATGCCGCCATCTCCTCATCCGTGGCAAAGTCTCCGGCGTCGGCTTCAAGCAGTCCCTGCTTGATTTCGGCAATTTGCCAGGCTTCACGCTCCACAAAATCCTGAATGGCCTGGATGGCGAGAAAACTTTTTGTTCTGCCTGTTGCTTCCGCCAGCGCACCCAACTGGGTCGCCAACTCATTGGGCAACCGCATGGACATTGACGTCATAACCATACCTCCTGCTCTGACCTGTGATGCATTGTAATACAGCGTATCACAAAAAGCAAACCCCCAGCCTCCATTCCACAAAAGTCCGGGCGGCGATCAGCGCGACAAATTTTTCAATGGCGTGTCGCGTCTGGTGGCGAATTCTTCCCTGCTGACCGGGGCGGGGCTGTCCGGTTGCGGCGCGGGCACGGTCTTTTCCTTTTCGGCAAGCAAGGCTGCTTCCTTTTCAGACTTCCTGACCGAACCGGGGTCGCGTCCGTCCGCAAGCACTTGCCGCGCTTCAAGGCACTTTCGCGGGCCTCTGCTAGGCTGATTTCGAGGTATATGCCGAAGGTCAGAACTTTTTGTTTGTTTTCAAAGCGATAGCCAAGTTTCCAGGAAATGTTTTTGTTCTTTGGCCCCATGTAAGCGTAAAGCCAGTCGCCGTCAGACTCTTTCTGGACTTTGCCGTTGGGCTTCATGCTCCTGAGCTTGGTATCAGCCAATTTTTTCCTGTTGGCAAAATCTTCGCACTGGCTGCGTTGGTAGATTTTACCATCATTTTTGCCAACAAAAACGGGGAGGACAACGTGCCTGACGAGATGTGTTGAGATGATGAAAGGCCACAAAAGCAAAGCCCCGCAAGGCTTTTTGGCTCTTGCGGGGCTTCGTGAGATTACTGGATGGTGCCGGGGGACGGGATTGAACCGCCGACACATGGATTTTCAGTCCATCGCTCTACCAACTGAGCTACCCCGGCGTGTCGAACCGCTGGTCTACCGAAAGTCCGGCGGGAAGGCAAGTTTTTTTTACGTCATGGGCGCAATTGTCGCCGCCTGCGCCAATTCGGCTTCTGTCAGCGCGCTGACGCGATCCATGAAGGCGGCGGGGAAAGAGCCCGGCCCCGCAACCTCTTTCGCGGCAAGGCCGCCCGCGGCGGACATCACGGCCATGGCGGCGGCCGTCGCCGCAAGGCGCGTTTTTTTCTCGCCGTCTTTTGCAACCGCAGCAAAGGCCGCGCAATAGGCCGAAGCCGTGCAGCCCATGCCCGTGACCCTGGTCATCAGCGGGCTGCCCCCGTGCACGGCAAGGGTTTCGGCCCCGTCGGTGACGATATCCGTCTCCCCGCTCACGCAGACCACGCAGCCGTATTGTACGGCCAAAAGGGATGCGGCGGGCAGCGCCGCCAGCGTTTCCATACTGCTGTCCACGCCTTTGGTTTTGATCGATCCCCCGGCCAGCGCGGCGATTTCAGACGCGTTGCCGCGCAGAACGGCGTTGTGCGACGACGCGAGCAGCTCCAGCGCGGTTTGCGTGCGGTATTTGCTGGCGCCAGCGCCCACGGGGTCGATAACCACCGGTATTTTGCGGGCGTTCGCCGTTTCCAGCGCGCGGCGCATGGAAGCCACCCAGGAAGGGGAAAGCGTGCCGATATTCAGCACCAGGGCGGAAGCGATGCCGGTTATCTCTTCAACCTCTTCGGCCGCGTGGGCCATGACCGGCGATGCGCCCAGCGCAAGCAGGGCGTTGGCCGTGGTCTGCATGACCACCAGGTTGGTGATGTTGTGAACCAGCGGGGCTGTTTGCCTGACCGTGGTCAGCAGATCCCAGGCCGGTACGGGGAAGTTTTTCATGGCATGATCCTTTTTGTCGCGACAAATTCCTGAGTGGAGCATGAGGCCCGGCGAGCCTACCACCATGCGGCCGGATAGCGCCGCCGCCGCGACAGATTGTTGGTCACAAGGGCCACGGCCACCAGAATGGCCGCGCCCGTGGCTGTGGGAAAAAGCGCGGCGTAAAAACCGAGATCCGTCATGGCCGGGCCGCTGGTGACCATGACCAGGGCGGTGCCGCCGCCCGGCGGGTGCAGGGTGGCTGTGGCGTGCATGGCCGCGATGGCCAGCGATACGCTGAGTGCCGCCGCCAGCGAGGGAAGGTCGGGAAAAAGCTTGAACACCGCAACGCCCACCAGGGCGGAGATCACATGCCCGCCCAGCACGTTGCGCGGCTGGGCGAACGGCACGGCGGGCGCGCCGAAAAGCAGCATGGCGGATGCGCCGAAAGTGCCCATCAGCAGCAGATTATCCGTCCGCCCGAAAAGAACGTGGTTGCACCAACTCAGAAGCCCCATGCCGATCAGAGAGCCGACAAAGGACCAGAAAATTTCCACGGGATACAGCATGGAGGCGGGTCGAGGCGCGCCCTTCATCTTCATGGCGTAGGCCAGCGCGCGGGTACGCGTTCTGCCCCAAAAGCCGCGCATGGCGGCGGCGGGCCTGCGGGCGCTTTTGTGCGCCCTGCGAGCCATCAGCGCCCGGGCCACGATATCGCCGGGGGGTATGCGGTGTATCTTCATGGCGCATGACATAGCGCCTTGAACGCGGCGGGGCAAGGCATTCGTGTTGCGTTACAGGAAAGGTGGTATTAATTGAAAATAAAAATCAATATATCTATGTATAATGCTTAAATAAAAAATAAATTGCTTGCAAAATGTATCGCGCGTGCTATGGAACGGGAAACACCAAATCCCTGGTATGGAGAACCCACTTTTATGACACGCAAAGACCGTACGGAAGGCATTTACAGCCGGCGCGAAGTGCTGGATGAAGGCGAGCGCAAGCAGTATTACCTGATTCAGCTGAAAGAACTGCTCAGCTATGCCTACCGGTATTCCGAAGACGTGAAAAAGCGCTTTGACCGCGCCCAGTTCAACGTGGACAAGCTCAAAACCCTTTCAGACCTCAAGCATATTCCCATTCTGAAAAAGAAAGAGCTGATTTTTCTGCAATCCATGGGTCCGCGTCTGGGCGGCCTGTTGACCAAAGACCTGGGCGAACTCAAGCGCGTGTTCCTTTCCCCCGGTCCCATTTTTGACCCGGAAGACCGCGTTGACGATTACTGGGGCTATACCGAAGCCTTTTATTCCATCGGCTTCCGCCCCGGCGACGTGGCCCAGGTGACCTTCAACTATCACCTGGCCCCGGCCGGCCTGATGTTTGAAGAGCCCCTGCGCAACCTCGGCTGCGCTGTCGTGCCCGCCGGGCCCGGCAACGCCAGCACGCAGATCGAGATCATGCAAAAGCTGCGCGTCTCCGGCTATGTGGGCACGCCGAGCTACCTTTTGCACCTGGCCCAGAAGGGCGAAGAAAAAGGCCTGAACTTGCGCAAAGACCTGTTCCTTGAAGTGGCCTTCGTCACCGGCGAAAAGTTCTCTGAAAAGCTGCGCAGCCAGCTGGAAAAGAAGTTCGACCTCATCATGCGCCAGGGCTACGGCACGGCGGACGTGGGCTGCATCGGGTACGAGTGCTTCCATAAAACCGGCCTGCACATCGCCAACCGCGCTTTCGTGGAAATCTGCCACCCGGATACGGGCATTCCGCTCAAAGACGGCGAAGTGGGTGAAGTGGTGGTCACGGCTTTCAACAAGACCTACCCCCTCATCCGCCTGGCCACGGGCGACCTGTCGTACATCGACCGCGCGCCCTGCCCCTGCGGCCGCACCAGCCCGCGCCTCTCAAGCATCGTGGGCCGCGTTGACACAACAGCCCGCATCAAGGGCATGTTCGTGTACCCGCACCAGGTGGAGCAGGTTGTGGCCCGCTTTGAAGAAATCAAACGCTGGCAGATCGAAGTCACCAACCCCGGCGGCATTGATGAAATGACGCTGTTCGTCGAGGTTTCCAACTTCAAGCGTGAGGAAGAGCTGCTGCACCAGTTCCGTGAGCGCATCAAACTGCGGCCCGAGCTGAAAGTGCTGGCCCCCGGCACCTTGCCCCCGCAGATCAAGTTGATCGAAGACAAGAGAGTTTGGGATTGATACCGTGGGGAAGGAAAACTTTTTTGCAAAAAAGTTTTCCCTCCCCAACCCCCTCCCTTTCAAAAAACTTTGAAGGGAAAGGGGATTTTTTTTTACGCCCGAATTGCCGAAATCGAAGTCATACCCCGCGCACATGTTGCATGCCGAAATTCAGGAGCAGAACATGAATAAGTGTAAAATTACGGTGTTACGGACGGAATTTTACAAAGACCTGGCCGAAGAATACGGCGTGCCGGGCATAGGGCGCTGCCCCTTGCACAGGGAAGGGGAAGTCTTCTACGGGGACTATACAAAGCCCGAGGGCTTCTGCGACGAAGCCTGGAAGGCGATTTACCAGTACGTGTTCGCCCTGGCCCACGGCTGCGGCAACAACGGCGTCTTTTACTTCAACAGCTGGATACGCAAGCCCGGCGTGGCCGTTTGCAGCTGTAACGACGGAATACGCCCCGTGATTTTCAAGATCGAACAAACGGACGAGCCTTCCGTGCGGCACTACACGCCGCGCGCGTAGCTCCGGTTTTTCCGTATGCCTGAATTGCCCGAAGTTGAAACCATCGCGCGGACCCTGGCCCCCCAGGTCACGGGCCGGGCCATCCTGGCCGCGCACGTGCTGCACGCCAAAACGCTGGAAGCGGGCAAGGATCTTTTTCCCGTAATCTTTCCCGGCGCGGTCATAACCGCCGCGCGGCGGCGGGCAAAACTGCTGCTGCTCGACCTGCGGGGGCGGGGCGGGGAACCCTATACCCTGGCCTTTCACCTGAAAATGACCGGCCGCCTCTTTGTGCATGGGGCGGATGCGCAGCCGCACAAGCACACGCGCATGGTCTTTGATCTTTCGGAAGCAGAGGCGGAAACAGGCGCGAAACCAAAGGTTGCTCCTGCCGGAGCGGTCGCGGGCCGTCTGTTCTTCGACGACGTGCGCACTTTCGGCTATTGCCGCCTGCTGCGACCGCAGGATTTTGCCGTCTGGCCCTTCTGGAACAAGCTGGGGCCGGAACCGCTGACCCTTGCGCCGCAAGATTTTATCGACGCGTTGCTTGGGCGGCGCGGGGCGGTCAAGGCGCTCTTGCTGGATCAAACCATCATCGCGGGCATCGGCAATATCTATGCGGATGAAGCCTGTTTTCGCGCTGGGTTGCGGCCGGACGCGCCCGCGTCAAAGCAAAAGCCGGAAAAGCTGGCCGTTCTGCTGGGCCATATCAAAGACGTGTTGAACGAATCCATCGAAGAGTGCGGCTCTTCCATCCGCGACTACCGCGACGCCAACGGCGACGCCGGGGCTTTTCAGAACCGCTTCAAGGTTTACGGCCGGGCCGGGCAGGCCTGCACGGTCTGCGGCAAAACGCTGGCCAAAACCGTGGTCGCCGGGCGCACCACGGTCTATTGCGGGCATTGCCAGAAATAGCATCCGGGGAGGCGCCGCCGCCCCGAACCCTCCGCCAAGGGGCGCGGCCCTTTGGAACCCATATGGGCGAAGAAGGTTTTACGTTCAAGGAAAAACGTGTTGGGCCATATGTGGGGGAGGGGGTATGGGGGTCAGCGTCCCCC
>JAVBNL010000085.1:0-22202 GCA_031551515.1 Desulfovibrionaceae bacterium | reverse complement strand
ATCTGGCATATTTTACTGAATATTTTTGCACCTGTGCACTCCGGGCAAACTCGAAATCCTCAACAAGCCTGAACTCTGTCGAAAGACACAAAGCCCGAATTTGGTCTGTGCCAAATTCGGGCTTTGTCAGCAGTCTGAGGCCCCCTCCGGGGGCCTTTTTTTATAGGCCCTGCGGAGGGGTATGTAAAAATGCGCTTTCCGGCTGCCGGTGATTGGGCAGGTCCGCCGATTAAAAACAGTCTTTGCGGTGTCCGTGCGGCCACAGCGCATCCAGTCGGATAGAGACCTTCTTATTACCGGTATAACATATTTTGAATGAGAGAAAAGAAAAAAATTACCAGCCGCCGCCTCCGCCGCCGCCGGAACCACCCCCGCTGCGCCCGCCGCCGGACGAGCCGGAGCCGGAACTGGAGCCGAAACCACCGTCGGAAGACGAAGCCGGCGCCACCGACGCGCTGCTGCTGGCGCTGCGAAAACCGCGTATGTCACGCCAGCCCACATCTTCGAACTGCTCGCTTTCGACTCCTGCCGTTTCCAGGTACGCGGCGAAGCGGGCGGCCCAAGTTTTGCCCACGCCCAGAGCAAGGGCGTAGGGAAGCAGTTCCTCAAACCGCCGGATGGCGTCTTGCGGAGAATAGAGGGCTTCAAAACGGTCTTTTTCCGCCGTGGTCATATAAAGAATCATGCCTTTGGCGAAAGCCAGGCGCTCCAGCCCGGCGGCAGTGCGGCGCGGGGCCAGGGCAAAGGCCGCGCCGCCGGTCAGCAGGCAGGCTGCCAGCGCACCGATGTAGCCGTCGGGGATGTCCAGAGAAGTCAGCATGAGCGGCCCCAGGTTGATGGACAGCGCGCCCAGGGCAATGAAAAAGGGCGCGGTGAACAGGATCAGGGGCAGCCGCAGTACGAAAGAAAGGGGCCCGGTCGCCTGGCGCAGCGTCGAATAAATGAAGAACAGCAAAAATGCGGTGATAGTCCCCAGGAAACTCATCATAAACGTTGTGATGAACGCGGTTTGAAACGAAAACAGCGACCCGCACAAAACCGGCAGGCAGATCATGCCCGCCATGCCCAGCCACCAACGGCCGGCATAAGGCAAAAACAGGTTTTCTTTTTCTTTCTTGCAGCGGGTTTCTAGGTAGGTTCGGGCGGATTTGACTTCGGACTGATTTTCAATGTCCAAGTCCAGTATGTATTTGCCTTTGGCGAACAAGGTGCCGACGACCCAGTTGTCTTGACCGTTCAAAGCCGCGCGGCCGCGCAGCCGCGCGCGTTCGTCATCCGTGGTCCGGCGCAGCAGCTTGCCCTTGCGTCCTTTTTCGTCAGGGGTGAAGGCCAGAGCGCCTTTGGCGACAAGGGTCAATACGTCGGCGGCAAAGCTGTAGCTGTCGTAGCGTTTTGTCAGCGCATAGCGCAGCTCTCCGGCGGAAAGGCCTTGCGGCGGCGTGAACAGAGGTATGACTTCGGGCATGCCGCCCGCCGGGCGCAGCCGACGCCAGGTGACCAGAAAATATCCGGCCATAAGCAGGGGCACGGTCCAGAGAATAAGCGTTTTGGAAGTGGGAACCAGCGCGCTTTTCAACAGGTTCTGTTCCACCGGGTCCGGGGCATTGGCCAAAACCGCGCGCGGCCAGGTATAGGCCACGGTCAGCCCCTGGCCGGGGCGCAGCGGGGCGGTTGTTTCCACGCTGCCGTCAGGCAGGGCGCGGGCGTTTTTCTCCTGCCGGCCCGCGTAACCCGTGTAGATGTCAAGCGAACGCATGCGCAAGGGGCCGGCAAGGCCCGCCGGGGAACCGTCGTCCTTGCGGAAGAACAGGTGAAAGCGCGCCTTGTCGATGCCGAATTTCCATTCGTTGCCGGTCACGTTCCAATAGAGTTCGTCCCAGTCGGAAAAGCGGCTGAAGTGGTTGGAAATGACGTATTTGATGGTGTATTGGTATCTGCCCGGCGGCAGCAGCGTCTCTTTGCTGCCCATGCGGATGGTCAGATCCCTCGGGCTGCGGTTCAGGCTGTATGGTTCGGCTTTGCCGTCACGGTGCACGCTCAGCACTTCATAACGCAGGGCGAAGCGCTTGCCGTCGTCCCGGTTCCAGACCAGCGGCAGCGTGCGGAAAATGCCGCGCCTGATCTGCTCACCCTTAGCCCGCACGGTAATTTGTTCCGTCACTTCCATGCTGCCGTCAGAGGCGAAAATGGCGACGGAATTGAAGAGGAGGATGCGTTCCGCGCCGAAAGAGCCGGGCAGACCGGGCCGCGTCCTTGAAAAAGTTTCCGGTTGCGCGGGCAAAACGCGCACCGTTCCCGCGTCGGCCGCGGCTGCAGGGCCGGGTGCCGCAAGCAGCAGGGCGGCCAGTATGATGTAGAGTGAACCACGCGGCATGTTAGAATTTCACGTCCGGCAGGTCCGCTTCCGTCGGGCTTTCCAGCTCAAAGAAGGCAGCGGGACCGAAGCGGAAAAGGCGGCCTATGATCAGGCTGGGAAACGATTCGCGCAAAATGCTGTAGCTGCGCACCGTGCCGTTGTAATAGCGCCGCGCCATTTGCAGCTGGTCTTCGATTTCTTGCAGCGACGTTTGCAGCGAATTGAAGTTCTCGCTGGCCCGCAACGCGGGGTACGCTTCCGCCAGGGCGAAAATCTTGCCCAGCGCGCCGCCGAGGGCGTTTTCCGATGCGGCAAGGCCGGGGGTGAGGGCGCCCTTTTTGATGGCTTCCACCGATTCTCCGCGCAGGCGGGTCACGGCCTCAAGCACGCCTTTCTCATGCGCGGCATAGCCCTTGACCGTGGTCACCAGGTTGGGAACCAGGTCGTGGCGGCGTTTAAGCTGCACGGCGATGCCGCTCCAGGCTTCGTCCATGTAACGGCGCAGGCTGATGAAGCGGTTGTAGGTCCATGCGCCCCAAACGAGAACAAGGGCGGGCGCGGCCCAGAGAAGATACGGAGAGAGGACCTCCATAAAGCTTATTCCTTTTCCATTTCTTTGCCCCGCGCGGCGGCGGCGAGAACGGCGTCGATGATGTTGCCGCGTACCGCCGTGCGCGCCATGTGGTTGGTGCCGATGATGGTCATGCCGGCGGGAGAGGTGACGTTCGCATGCAAAACGGCCGGAAGCTGGCCGGATTCCGCGACCATGCGGGCGGAACCCTTGAACAGGGCGCAGACCATGTCAGAGGCCTCTTTGCGGGTAAAGCCCAAGGTGACGGCCGCTTCCATGATCGCGTCCATCATCTGGTAGACATAGGCCGGGCCGCAGCCCGCGACAGCGGTAAAGGCGTTCATTTTGTTTTCAGGCAGGGTGAACACCGTGCCCAGGGCGGCGAACAGCTCTTGAATTTCGGCCTTACTTTCCGGCGTCAGGGCGGGGTCGTCCATGCACAGGGCGAACACGCCTTCGCCGATCAGCGCGGGGGTGTTGGGCATGACCTGCACGGCGGGGCAGACGCCGTCAAGGGCCGCGCGCAAGGCGGAAAGGGGCTGGCCCGCCGCGATGGAAAGCAAAATTTTGTCCGCCGAAAGGGCGGGCCGGATGCGCTCGATGACGGAAACGACCTGATAGGGCTTGACCGCCAGCAGCACAAGGGCGCTGTCTCTAGCGAGGGCAACGGGGTTTTCTTTCCATGCGCCGCCCGCCTGTTCCAGGGCCGGGCGGAGGGTTTCATTCAGGTCGTGCCCGGCAACGGAAAACCGGGCGGCAAGGGCCGCATTGCGCAAAATGCCGTGGGCGATGGCCCCGCCCATGTTGCCGCAGCCGATAATGCCCAAAGTTTGACGCGTCATGACAATATCCTCACAGTGCCGCTTCACAGCAGCAGTTCTTCTTCGGTGGGCTTTCTGTCCCAGAGTATTTTGCCCCGGTTCTTTTTACGTCCGCGCAGCAGCAGATACAAGGCGCCGGCTCCGCCGTCATTGGGCCTTGCCGTGCAGAAACCTAGAACCACGCGCTTGAAGGGGTCGCGGGTCAGCCAGGCCTGCACCCGTTCGCGCAGAACGGGGGTGCCGCCCGGAGAGTTGCGGCCCCGCCCGGTAATGATCAGCAAATGGCGTTTGCCTTCCTGATACGCCGCCCGGACAAAGGCGACCAGGGCCGTGTACGCTTGCTCCATGTTCCGGCCGTGCAGGTCGATGTGTCCCTCGGGGCTGTATGACCCGGCCCGCAACTTGCCCAAGACGGCGGGGTCAAGGTCCAGCACGTGCCCTTGAATGAATTCGTCGGTATACTCAAGGCTGAAATCAAGTTTTCCCGTCAACACGTCATCCATGACCGCATCGGGCGCCGGCGCGATGCGGATCTTTCTCTTTTCGGCCCGCCGGGGCGAAGGGGGCAGATCGCGCCCTCTGGCCCTGATAGGCTCGACGCCGCCCATGGCCTGGGCGAAAAGCTCCTCTTCCTCAGGGGCTTGAATTGGATTTGCCGTGTTCCGGGTCTTCATGCTATCAATCTCGATACCTTGCAGTTTACCTTTACGCTGTTTCCAGGCACGGGTAAATGTAAGAAATTGTTGTGGCCCGTTACGGAGAATCCCCGTGCAAGAACAGCGATTTATCGGCGTATACGCAACCAGCGAGATGCCCTCGACTCTGGGGGCTTCCCATCGCCCCATGATCAGGCGCAAACGCCTGTGGTTCGTATGGGAAATGGATGACGGCAAGTACCGCGTGCAGCCCTTGAACGCCATTCACGCGCCCATGGCGGAACCGCGCGTCATCAGCCCTCGTGAATTTGAAAATCGCTTCACGGCGGAAACGGAATGCGAGGCCGTGCCCGCCGGGTACGTGCCGGAAGGGGCGGAGGCGCAAATCGCGCTTGATGCGGAAGACGGCGCGTCTACTGTGCCGGATGCGACTGCGCAGCCTGATCTTGCGTCGCAAGGCGCTCCCGCCGCGTTGCGGGCGGACGACCCCAATTTGTTGCGGTTGTGGCTGGAGGGGAAAGCGCCCCCCGCGCCCGCGCCGGATGCGGGGCTTACCCCCGCGCAAGAGGCGGAAATGGCGCGGCTTTTGGAAGGCGCGCTGCTTGATTCGCCTCAGGAAGGCATGGCGGCGGAATCCGCCGGGCCGGCAGGCGAAATCGAGACCGGGAGGGAAGATGCGCCGGAGCGGGATGCGGAACAAGCTCTGCGGGCGGATTTTGCCTTGGCCCTTTTGCAAATGAAGCAGGGGCGTAAAGACGAGGGCGTGGCCGGGCTTGAACGCATGCTTGCACGCCCGTGCGCGCCTTTTTCCGGCGCGGCGCTGCTGTTTTCAGAATTCGGCCTCAGCCTGCGGCGTCTTGGCCTTATCCACCTGGCTTTGCTTGCGCACCAGCACGCTCTGGAATTCGCTCCCGACGACGAACGGGTGCATTTCAACCTGGCGCGCAGCTATCATGATTTGAACAAATTCGGCATGGCCCGGGTACATCTGGAACGGGCTGTGGAAATAGCGCCTGATTTTACCGTCGCCCGGCAATTCCTGGATTTTTTGAGAACCAAGGAACCGGAATCTCTGTCCACAACAGAGATGCGCTAACGCCCGCGCGGCTAGAGCGGATTAACATTGAAAATGTTCATCCGCTCTGCGAGGATTTGCTCACAAATCCTCGCCACGAGATTGGCGTAGGCGGGTTTTGCCCGCCGTTAAGCGACAATCTCAAAGTGAAGATGCTCTCTAGGAGAAATGACTGATGAACAAAGGTTTGCTCGGAATAATTCTGGCTGTGGTGCTTGGGGCTATGGTGCTGATCATGTTCGGCCAGAAAGGAAAACAGCCGACCCGGCCTGCGGAGACGGCGCTTGGCGGGCAGACGCAGGTGAATGCGACGGCGAGTGCCGCGCGAAACGCCACCCAAAGCGCCCCGCAGAATGTTACGCAAAGCGCCGGGGCGCTGCGTCCCGCGGCGCAGGTTCCGCCCCCGCCGGCGCGTCCGGCCAATGCGACGGCCGTCGCGGCGGCGCCTGTGACGCCCCCTGCCGGGGCCACGCCGCCGCCGCTGCCCAAGGTGGAACCGCCCGTTTCCACTCCTCCGGCCAACGCCACTACGGCTCCGAAACCGGTGACCGCTTCACCCGCCCCTGCGGCGAAACCGGTGGAACCCGTTCCTGCGGCCAAACCCGCCGCCAAACCTGAATCGCCCAAACCGGAGGCCGCCGCGGCCATTACTCCGGCGAAAGGGCCGCATACGTTGAAAAATATCGGCCTGCACTTCAAAGGCAAGGCCATCGTGCTGCGCATAGAGTCTGACAACGCTTTCACCGGCAGGACCTTTGTGCTGCCGGGGCCAGACCGCATGGTCGTCGACCTGGCCGGGGAATGGAACAACTTGAAAGCTCCTTCGATTCCTTCCAACAATCTGGTCAAGGGCGTGCGTATCGGCAAGCAGAGCGGCGGCCCCCGCCTGGTGCTGGACCTGACCCGGCCGCCCAAGACGCATGACGCGGCGCGTCCTTCGCCCACGGTCATGGAAATAACCATAGAATAATCGGTTGCTACATAATCGCCCCTTTACTCGGGGCGATTATGCTCTATTATGATTGATATTCGTTCTCAGGAGGAAGTATGGCCAGCATTACCGTTACCGGCATGAGCTGCGATCATTGCCGCCGCTCCGTCACCGAAGCTATTTCCAAGGTTCCCGGCGTCAGCGCCGTCACGGTCGATTTGTCCACGGGCAAGGCTTCCTGGCAAGGCGACGAAGCGCCCGCCACAGTCGAAGCCGTCAAAGCCGCCGTGCGGCACATCGGTTTCGAAGCCTAGCAACCGGAACGGCTCCGCCGTTCCCTTGCCGCAAGGCGGAGTTGTTTTTTTGCCGCTTTGCGCGGGGGATATCTCTATGTCTTCTGCCCAGTCCCACGAGCGCGTGCCCGTCAGGGGCATGACCTGCGCGGCCTGCGCCGCGCGGATCGAACGCGTGGTCAAAAGTATGCCCGGCATTGACGAGGTTTCGGTCAACCTTGCCAGTGAAGAGATGGCCGTGCGCTTCGACCCCGGCCAGGTGGACCTTGCGGCCATGGCGGAACGGGTCTCCGCGGCCGGCTTCACGCTTGATGTGGCCAAAACGGCGGTGGGCGAAGGGACCGCCGATGCGGCCGCCCGCTGGGAAGAGCGCAGCCGTGAGCAGCGGCAAAAGCTGACGGCCTTGCGGCGCGAGCTGTGTTTCGCTTTCGCCTTTGCCGTGCCGTTGCTGATGCTGTCCATGGGCGAGATGGCGGGGCTGCCCTTGCCGTATTTCATCTCGCCGCATTTTTCTCCCCTGGTGTTTTCGCTGGCCCAGATGGCCCTTTGTCTGCCGGTGCTGTGGGCGGGCCGCCGCTTCTATATCGTGGGCCTGCCCGCGCTGGCGCGGCGCGCGCCGAACATGGACAGCCTCGTGGCGCTGGGCACGGGCGCGGCCTTTATTTACAGTTTTTGGGGCACGCTTGAGATAGCCCACCTGCGCTCTATGATGCTCTCCACCCCGTCCCCGGCCTGGGCGGACCTGGCCGCCACCAGCATGCACCTGGCCATGGACCTCTATTATGAATCCGCCGCCGTGCTGATCGCCCTGGTCTCTTTGGGCAAGTATCTGGAACTGCGTTCGCGCTCGCATACCTCGGAGGCCATCAAGGCCCTACTGGATCTTGCGCCGGAAACGGCGACCCTGCTGCGTGACGGCGAACAGGTGACAATCCCCGTATCGGAAGTGCGCATGGGCGATCTGTTGCTGGTGCGCCCCGGAGAACGGGTGCCCGTGGACGGCGTGGTGACGGAAGGCGCTTCCGGCGTGGACGAATCCATGCTCAGCGGCGAGAGCATGCCTGTGCACAAGGGCCCCGGCGACGCCGTGGCCGGGGGCACCCTGAACGGGCAGGGCGTTTTGACTTTCCGCGCGGAGCGGGTTGGGGCCGACACTGTGCTCGCCCGCATCGTGGCCCTGGTGCGCGAGGCGCAAGGTTCCAAGGCGCCCATCGCCGGTCTGGCCGACACGATCAGTTTGTACTTCGTGCCCGTGGTCATGACCCTGGCGGTTCTGGCCGCCCTGTTCTGGCTGGTGAAAGGCGAAGATGTAGCCTTTGCCGTGCGCATTCTGGTGGCGGTGCTGGTCATTGCCTGCCCCTGCGCCATGGGCCTGGCCACGCCCATGTCCATCATGGTGGGCACGGGCCGGGGGGCGCAGCTCGGGGTGCTGGTAAAAGACGGCGGCGCCTTGCAGGCGGCATCGCACCTTGACGTGCTGCTGCTTGATAAAACCGGCACCCTGACTCTGGGCAAGCCGGAATTGACGGATATCATCCCCCTTGCCATTCCACTGGCCGGGGGCGGGCGGGACGAGAACAACCTGTTGCGGCTCGCGGCCTCGCTTGAGGCGGTATCGGAGCATCCTTTGGCTTCCGCCGTGGTTTCGGCCGCCAAGGCCCGGGGTCTTACGCTTTTGCCGGTGGCGGATTTCACCTCCGTGCCGGGCAAGGGCGTTGTGGCCACGGTTGACGATGCGGGAAAACGCCTGCGCGTGGCCGTGGGCAGTCCCGCTTTTGCCCGTGATGAGGCCGGGCGGGACCTGCCCGACCTGGCCGAAAGGCTGAACGCCCTGGCGGAAGAGGGCAAAACCGCTCTGGTCTGCCTGGTGGACCGCGCTCCCGTGGCCTTGCTGGCGGCCGCCGACCCCCTGCGGCCGGAAACTGTTGACGTGGTGCGGCATTTGCGCGCGCATGGTTTGCGTCTGGTTATGCTGACGGGCGATAATGCCCGCACGGCAGCGGCGGTTGCCCGCCGCGCGGGCATTGACGAAGTGCGGGCGGAAGTGCTGCCTCAGGATAAGGAACGCGCCGTTGTTGCTTTACAGTCTGAAGGGCTGCGCGTGGGCATGGTGGGCGACGGGGTGAACGACGCGCCTGCTTTGGCGCGGGCGGACGTGGGCCTGGCCATGGCGAATGGTATCGACGTGGCTGTGGAAGCCGGCGATATGGTGCTCATGCGCGGCGACCTGGGGGCCGTTAAAACCGCACTGGCGCTCAGCCGGGCGGTTATGCGCAACATCCGCCAGAATCTGTTCTGGGCTTTCGGCTACAACGTGCTGGGCATTCCCGTGGCCATGGGCGTTTTACACCTTTGGGGCGGGCCGACCCTTTCGCCTATGATCGCCGGAGGGGCCATGGCGCTGAGTTCGGTGTCCGTTGTGGCCAATGCGTTGCGCCTTAGAGCCTTCAAGCTTTAACGGACCGTCGGAGTTTGGGCGGGAGCCTGAACGGGCTGCTGCGGCTGCGGCGCATAGCCGGAAGGCGGCGTCAGGCCGGGAATGACCACCGGTTTTTCCGTCCCGTTGCCGGGCGCCGGGCTGCGCCGGGCGTCAAACTCCTGGCGGCGTTTTTTTTCGGCGGCTTCTTCGCCCGCTTCGTCGGCGGCCGCTTTTTTCAGCCGCAGTTTTTCTTTCAGCGCGTAATAAACCACGTCGTCGCGCAGGGTGTTCGCGTAATTATGAATGAATTCCGGGTTCAGGTTCAGCCCGTACAGGTATTTTTCCACCAGCACCAGGTTGACGCGGCAATCCTGGCGCAAAATTTTGATGTGCGGCGGATAGGTGGCCATGATGCGTTCCGCCGTGGAATCGTCCGCCCCCGCCACCGTGTTCAGCCTGCTTGCCACGCAGGTGTAATAGTTGCGGGTTATGGTAGAGAGGCCGTCCAGCTCTTTGTCCGTCAGGGCGTCAAAAGTGCGGGAGCTTGCGGCGCCGGCAGGGGCGGCCAGAAACAGGAACAGGGCGGCGGTCAGGATTTTTTTCATGATCCGTTTTTCCTATACGTTTCTTCTTTTTCAGACAAGAGACGGCAGGGTTCGGTTGCATATTCCGGCCGCACCTGATACACGTACCCGTTTGCTATCAGCTTATATTTAAGGAGTTACACTCATGCGCCATACGGTGGAAGACCTTTCCCCAGTGAAGAAAAGAATCGCCGTTACGGTGGCCGCCGCAGAGGTGGACGCCGTTCTTGACCGCACCACTGCCGGATACCGCACCCGCGTCGCCCTGCCGGGCTTCCGCAAGGGCAAGGCTCCGCTGCCCATGGTGGAAAAGCGTTTTGCCCAGGATATTTACGGCGATGCCGCCAACGAACTGGTCAACGGCAACGTCGGCGAAATTCTGCGTGAGCTGGATCTTGAACCCCTTTCGGGCATCCAGTTTGAAGGCGGCGAAAACCAGCTGCTGCGCGGCAGCGATTTCAGCTATTCCTTCACCTTCGAGATCATGCCTGAAATGGAGATTCCCGCTTACGCGGGCATCGGCGTTGAGCAGGATGAAGTTTCGGTGGCGGATGAAGAAATCGACCAGGTCATTGACCGCGTGCGCCGCAATATGGCCGAATCGACGCCCGTGGCTGAAAAGCGCCTGCCCGTTGATGGCGATATCGCGGTGATGGATTTCGCCGGGTTCGATGAAGCCGGCGCGCCCGTGCCCGGCGTTTCCGGCGAAGGTTTCCGCGTGTCGCTGGGCGACAAGCAGGTGATCCCCGATTTTGAAAACCTGGTGCGCACCATAGCCCCCGGCGACGCCGGCGAAGGCGCGGTAAAGTTCCCTGACGATTACGGCAGCAAAGAGCTGGCCGGCAAAACGGTGACCATGAAGATCACCATGAAATCGCTGGAAGAGCGCAAACTGCCGGAAATCGACGACGAGTTCGCCAAAAAGGCGGGCGGTTTCGATTCCGTCACCGCCATGCGCGACAACGTGCGCGAATCATATATGCGCAACCGCACGGAAATGGCGAAAGCCAAAGCGCAAAGCCTGCTGCTGGAAGGCCTTTTGGCCAAGACGGAATTTCCCCTGCCGGAAGGCATGGTTGACCGCTACACGCACAACATCATGCATGAGCGTTATGAAAGCCTGGCCCGCCAGGGCAAGGACATGAACGCCATGGATGAGGCGGAACTTGAAACCGTCAAGGCCGAAGCCAAGACGGAAGCGGAAAAGTACGCCAAGACGCAGCTGTTCCTGCTGACCGTCGCCAAAGAGGAAAATCTTGAAGCCACGCCGCAGGAAATGACCGCGGCCCTGCGCCAGATCGCCATGCGCGGCGGGCATGACATTAAGGACGTGCAGGAACATTACGCCCGCAACAACCTGTTCCCGGCTCTGCGCGATCGCTTGCTGGCCGACAAGGCCATGGACGCCATTTATAACGCGGCCGCCCCTGAACAGGCCGCGGCGGAAGGCGCCGAAGATGAGGAAAAACCCAAGAAAGCGCCTGCCAAGAAGGCCAAAGCCAAGCCAAAGGATGCCGAAGAGGTCGAATAGACCCTTTTGCGCCGCAGGGCGGCATGTGCTATACAGTGGGGAAGAGCCGGGGGGCTCTTCCCCCATTTATATCTGATTCGGCTATCTAGACTTTTTGTTCGGAATGCCGATACTACTTGGTAACGTCCGCAACCCGCGCGAGGAGACATCATGCCGGTACCCATAGTTATAGAAACCACAGGCCGCTCGGAACGGGCGTACGACATTTATTCCCGCCTGCTTCGCGACAGAATCATCCTGCTGGGCGAAGCGATCGACGACCATGTGGCTTCGTTGATTTGCGCCCAATTGCTTTTTCTGGAGTCTGAAGACCCGGAAAAGGAAATATACCTCTATATCAACTCGCCGGGCGGTGTGGTCACGGCGGGCCTGGCCATTTACGACACCATGCAGTACATCACCTGCCCCGTGGCGACTTTGTGTCTGGGCCAGGCGGCCAGCATGGGCGCGCTGCTGCTCACCGCCGGAAGCCCCGGCCTGCGCTACTCGCTGCCCAACAGCCGCATCATGATCCACCAGCCTTCCGGCGGGTTTCACGGGCAGGCCACGGATATCGAAATTCACGCCAAAGAAGTGCTGCGTTTGAAAAGCCGCCTGAATGAAATGATGGCGAAACACACCGGCCAGAGCATTGAAACCGTGGTGGAGCACACCGAGCGTGACCGCTTCATGAGTGCGGAAGAAGCCAAGGCTTTCGGCCTTATCGACCGGGTTCTGATCTCGCGCGACGATCTGGCCCCCACCCCGGCGGAATAACCGGCGCGCGAAAACAGTTTTTCAGGAAACGACTATGAGTAACGAGATACCCAAGGGTGATTCCGCCAAGCGCTGTTCTTTTTGCGACAAGGGCGAAGACGCGGTCAAACGCCTGATCGACAGGCCCGGGCACGCTGCCATTTGCGACGAATGCGTGACCCAGTGCATGGACATCATTACGGAGCAGATCAAGCAGGAAGTGCGTGAAGAGGGCAAGCTGCTCTCTCCCCAGGCGCTTAACGCTCGGCTTGACGAATACGTCATCGGCCAGGCCCAGGCCAAGAAAACCCTGGCCGTGGCCGTGCACAACCACTACAAGCGCGTCTTTTTCAGCGAAGCGCTCGGTTCTGACGTGGAGCTGGAAAAAAGCAACATCCTGCTGATCGGCCCTTCGGGCAGCGGCAAGACTTTGCTGGCCAAAACCCTTGCTCGCGGGTTGAATGTGCCTTTCGCCATCGCCGACGCCACGACCCTGACGGAAGCCGGTTATGTGGGCGAAGACGTGGAAAACATTTTGGTGCAGCTTCTGCAAAATGCCGACTACGACCTTGAGGCGGCAAGCAAGGGCATCATTTATATCGACGAAATTGACAAAATTTCTCGCAAGGGCGATTCCGCCTCCATCACCCGCGACGTTTCGGGCGAAGGGGTGCAGCAGGCGCTGCTCAAAATCATCGAAGGCACGGAAGCCAACATCCCGCCCAAGGGCGGCCGCAAGCATCCGCAGCAGGAATATATCCGCCTGGATACCTCGAACATCCTGTTCATTCTGGGCGGCGCTTTCGTGGGCCTGGATAAAATCATTGAGCAGCGGCTGCGCGGCCGGGGCCTGGGTTTCGGCGCGAAAATCGCCGAAGGCAAAGCGGATTCAAGCGTCGTTCTTTCGCAGGTGCACCCCAACGACCTGGTTAAGTTCGGCCTTATTCCGGAATTTGTCGGCCGCGTGCCCGTGGTCACCTATGTGGAAGACCTTTCGGAAGACGACCTGATCCGGGTGCTGACGGAGCCGAAAAACGCGCTGGTCAAACAGTATCAGAAGTTGTTCTCGCTGGACGACGTGACCCTGCGTTTCACCCAGGACGCGCTGAAAGCCGTGGCCCATCAGGCGGTCAAACGCAAGACCGGTGCGCGAGGCCTGCGCAACGTCATGGAACAGGCCATGCTTGATATCATGTACCATCTGCCCTCGCACGAAAACGTGCGTGAATGCGTGATCAACGCGGCGGTGATAGAAAAGGGCAAAGAGCCGTTGTATATTTATGACACGGACGCCCAGACGGAGACCGCCCAGTCGGTATGAAGAGCGAGGCTGCTATGAATAACGGGCATGACGACGGCAACGCGCGCATTCTGCCGTTGATGAGTCTGCGCGAAGTGGTGATGTTTCCCCGGGCCGTGGCCCCGCTGTTTGTGGGGCGCGAAGCCTCCATCCGCGCTATCGAGCGGGCGGCCGGGGAGTTTGACAAACAGATCATGCTGGTGACCCAGCGCGATTCCAATGTGGAGCGCCCCGGGTTTTCCGATCTTTTTGAAATAGGCACCGTCTGCCGCATCTTGCAACTGTTGCGCCTGCCCGACGGCACCATCAAGGTGCTGTTCGAGGGGTTGTACCGCGCCTCGTGGTCGCGTTTGGACGGCGCCCCCCGCGTGCTTGAAGAAGACGGCGGCGATTTTTCGCGCGTGCGCGTGCGCCCTGTGCCCGACGGGGATGCGGGCGCTTCGGAATCTGAAGCGCTGATGCGCGCCACGCTTGAAAGCCTGCAAGAATACGCCAAGGTTAACAAAAAGCTCTCGCCGGAGGTCATGCAGACTCTTTCCGCCGCTACCGCGCCGGGGGTGCTTGCCGACTCCATCATGAGCCACTTGAAGGTGGATTACCGCAGAAAGCAGGATGTGTTCGCCACCATCAACGCGGTGGACCGGCTGGAAAAGGTGTTTGAGCTGTTGCAGGCCGAAATAGACATCGCTTCTATGGAACGGCGCATCAAAAGCCGGGTCAAGACGCAGATGGAACGCAACCAGCGCGAATACTATCTGAACGAGCAGATCAAGGCCATTCACAAGGAAATGGGCCGGGAAGACGATCCCCAGCAAGAAGTGGCGGAGCTTGAAAAGCGCTTCGCCGAAAAGAACATGCCCGACGAAGCGCGCGAACGGGGCCTGCGCGAAGTGAAAAAGCTGCGCCAGATGCCGCCTTCGTCAGCCGAATATACCGTGGTCCGCAACTATGTGGACTGGATTCTGGACCTGCCCTGGAACAATCTGAAAGAAACCAGCATCGACATTGACGCGGCCAGAGCCATTCTGGATGCCGATCACTTCGGCCTGGAAAAGCCCAAAGAGCGCATTCTGGAATACCTGGCCGTGCAAAAGCTGGTCAACAAGCTCAAAGGCCCCATTTTGTGCCTGGTGGGCCCTCCGGGCGTCGGCAAAACTTCGCTGGTCAAGTCCGTGGCCCAGGCCACGGGGCGCGAATACGTGCGCCTTTCATTGGGCGGCGTGCGCGATGAAGCGGAAATTCGCGGGCATCGGCGCACCTATGTGGGTGCGCTGCCGGGCAAGATCATTCAGTCGCTCAAACGGGTGAAGTTTAATAACCCCCTGTTCTGCCTTGATGAAATAGACAAGATGAGCATGGATTTCCGGGGCGACCCCTCGGCCGCGCTGCTTGAGGTGCTGGACCCGGAACAGAACAACGCCTTTAACGATCACTATCTGGACCTGGATTACGACCTTTCGCAGGTGTTTTTCATAACCACGGCCAACTCGCTGCACGCCATTCCTCTGCCTTTGCAGGACCGAATGGAGATCATCCGCCTGCCGGGCTACCTGGAAAACGAAAAGCAGCACATCGCCCGCAAGTTCCTGGTGCCCAAACAGTTGGAGATGCACGGGCTGACGGCGGACAATCTGCATATTTCCGACCAGGCCATTCTGGAGATCATCCGCTCGTACACCAGAGAGGCCGGGGTGCGCAGCCTGGAACGTGAAATCGCGACCATTTGTCGCAAAGCCGCCATGCGCATCGTGGAAGAAGGCGCGATGGAAAAGAGCGCTGCCGCTGCCGAAAAGGCGGCGGAAAAAGCTCCTCTTAAAGTCACCGTCACGCGCAACGGCCTTGAAAGCCTTTTGGGCGTGAAAAAGCACCGCCACGGCGAAAAAGAAGACGAACCCCAGATCGGGGTCTGCACGGGCCTTGCCTATACGGATATGGGCGGCGAACTGCTTCTGGTGGAAACCGCGCTGATGCCCGGCACCGGCAAGGTGAACATCACCGGCAAACTGGGTGAGGTGATGACCGAATCGGCCCAGGCTGCGCTGTCGTATGTGCGCTCGCGTTCCGATCTGTTCGGCTTGCGCCCCGATTTCCACAAGGATATCGACATCCACATCCACGTGCCGGAAGGCGCGACCCCCAAAGACGGCCCTTCCGCCGGCATTACGCTTGCGACTTCGCTGGTTTCCGCCTTGCTGGGCATTCCTGTGCGTCACGACATCGCCATGACCGGTGAAATTACCCTGCGCGGCCGGGTGCTGCCCATCGGCGGCCTGCGCGAGAAGTTGTTGGCCGCGCACCGGGGGCTGATGCAGAAGGTCATTATCCCCAAAGACAACGAGAAAGACCTGAAAGACGTGCCCGCCGACATTCTGAAAGGGCTGACCGTCAGTCTGGTGGAAAACGCGGACGAAGTGCTGGCCCAAGCTTTGGTCAGCCCCGCGGGCGAGAGCATCGTTTTCTCCGGCCGGGAAGATGCCCTGCCGGTGTACCGTTCGCTGCGGGTGGACAAGCACTGCGGCGACACCCCGGTGCCCACCGCGCAGTAACAGCGCTTCGCCATTTGCCGGGACTTTCGCCCCCCGCCCGCATGAAGGCGTTTTTCCGTTCTCCGGAAAAACGCCTTCATGGTTTACGGTTGCGGTTAATGCGGGTGGCTACGCAGGCGTGTCCTGTGGTTGCGGACCAGGGCATAGCACAGGGAAACCACCGCCAGCGCGATCATGACGGCTGAGATGCCCTTTTGGAAAAAAATCATCGGATCGCCGTTGGATATGGTCATGGCGTTTCGGAAATACTGTTCGGTCGATTCACCGAGGATGAGCGCCAGAACCATGGGCGGCAGGGGCAGGCCGATTTTGCCGAACAGGTATCCCACGACGGCGAAGAAGACGACCAGGGTGAAGTCAAAGGGACTGTAATTCAGAAAGTAGGTGCCCATGAAGGCCATGCCCAGAATCAGCGGCAGCATGATCCGCTGGGGTATGCGCAGCAGTTGCACCAGCGGAATGGCCAGCGGCAGGTTGATGACCAGCAGCATGAGGTTGCCGACGACCATGGAGGCGATGACGCCCCAGGCTATTTCAGGATGCTGCGAGAAAAGCACCGGCCCCGGCCGCACGCCCAGCAGCATGAGAGCCCCCAGCATGACGGCCGTGGTGCCGGAACCGGGTATGCCCAGCGTCAGCAAGGGAACCATGGCCCCGCAGGAACAGGCGTTGTTTGAAGCTTCCGGAGCGGCAAGCCCTTCGATGGCGCCTTTGCCGAACTGTTCGGGCGTTTTGCTGATGGATTTTTCCAGAGCGTAGGACATGAAGGTGGCGATGGTGCCGCCCATGCCCGGCAGCACCCCGATGAAGAAGCCGAGCGGCGAGTTGCGCAGCATGGGCATGAGGCATTTTTTGAAATCGGCTCCGGTCACCCAGACCCTGCCGATGCTTTTTGCGTCGACCTTGTGTTCCACATGGAGGCTGCCGAGGTTTTTAAACACCTCGCATACGGCGTACACGCCGATCATGATGACCAGAAAGTCGACGCCTTCCTGCAGGTCAGCAACCCCCAGGGTAAAACGTTTGACCCCTGTCTGAGGGTCAATGCCGATAGTGGCGAGCATGAACCCGATGCAGATGGCGATGCAGCCTTTCAGCAGGCTGCCCTCGGCAAGGGTGATGGTGGCGGTCAATGCGAAAAGCAGCAGGGAAAACATTTCGACAGGCCCGAATTTCAGGGCGTAACTCGCTATGGGGCCCGTCAGCAGCACCAGCAAGATCATGCCCAGAATGCCTCCGATGAAAGAGGCGATGGCGGAAATGGCCAGCGCAGGTCCGGCTCTGCCCTGCTTGGTCATGGGGTAACCGTCGAAACAGCTGACAATGGCCGAGGCGTCGCCGGGGGTGTTGATCATGATGGAGGCGCGCGAACCGCCGAACATGGCGCCGTAATAAACGGCGCACATGGTGATGAGGGCGGTCGTGGGGTCCAGGTTATAGGTGATGGGGATCAAAATGGCCACGCCTGTGGCGGGGCCGAGGCCGGGCAGCATGCCCACGATGGTGCCGAGCAGCCCGCCGATGAACACCCACATGATGTTGTAGGCCGTCATCGCCGCGTGAAACCCGAGCGCCAGATTGGCAAAGATGGTATCCATTGCAGTGACTCCGTGTTCTGATCAGAAGGGGAGAAAATCCAGAACCCCCCGCGGCAGACTGAGTTCCAGCCCGATGGCAAACACGGCGTAAGTTACGAGGGCGAAGATAAGGCTGAAAGCGATGTTGGCTCTGTGGTGCCCTCTGTTGATCAGGCTGAAGCAGCAGAACATGAAAATGGCCGTGGCAATGACGTAGCCGAGGGTCTCCAGAAACTCGCCGTAGAGGCAGCCCAGGACAGAGAGCGCGAGAATTTTGAGCCAGACGTCCTTGTCCCTGATGAAATGAAAGGAAAAGGGTTGCTGCTGTTGCGCTTTGCGTTCGTGAAACAATAGCGCGACTCCGCAGAGAACCGTGGCGATTCCGACCAGGTAGGGAAAGACATGCGGGCCGACCTGGTGGCCTCCTTTTGCTTCCGGCATCAGGAATGCTCCGAGAAGGTAACATCCTCCGAGACCGATGGCGAACAGAGCCGCGACGGCGTTTTTAGTGAGTTGCATAAAAGTGCGCCTCCTGAAAAGAGCGGCGAAAACGCGTGCGCGTTTTCGCCGCGGACGGGGCTATTGCAACAGCCCCACGGTTTTCAAAATGACCTTGAATTCTTCCGTCTGCTTTGCCAGGGTCTTGGTGTGCTCGGCCTGATTTTCATAGTACGGGGTCCAGCCCAGCTTGGCGATTTCCGTCTTCCAGGTCTTGGTTTCCACCATCTTGGCGAAGACATCTTCCCAGTATGCGACCTGCTCCTTGGATAGGCCGGGCGCGGCAATGAGACCGCGCCAGTGCGGGAATACCACATCAATGCCTTGTTCCTTCCAGCCCTTCACGCCGGGCAGGATATCTATGGCCTTGGGGGCGCTGATGCCGATGATGCGCAGATTGCCGCCCTTGTGCTGCTCAAGAACTTCGCCCAGGCCGATGGTGATGGCCTGCACGTGGCCGCCCATAAGCGCGGGGATTTGTTCGGACGCGGTCTTGGGGTAGACCACAAATTTGATGCTGGCCGGGTCGACGCCGCATTTCTGCGCCAGCATGAGGAAGGAGAGATGGTCGTTGTTGCCCAGCGCAGGGCCGACGCCGACCACTATTTTTGTCGGGTCTTTCTTGATGGCCTCAAACAGCTCTTTGCCGGTTTTGTAAGGGGAGTCCTTGGCCACGGCCACGGCTATCCATTCGGCCTGCAGGGCGCCGATCACCGTGAAATCCTTGTACGTCAGATCGCTTGTGCCGAGCAGGTTGTTGAGCATGAGCAGGGTGGACGTCGCAGCCAGAAATTCGCCCTGTCCTTTTTTGCCTTTAAGATAGGTCCAGGCCGTGGCGCCGCCGCCGCCGGGTTTGTTGGTGACGATGGTTTTTTTGTCGATAAGTTTTTCTTCCTGCAGGGTCTTTTGCACGACGCGGCAGAGCATATCCCAGCCGCCGCCGGGACCCGCCGGCGCGATGAGCTCTACCGGTTTGCCCGGCGACCACGCCGCTGCGGACGCAGGAGCAGCGGCAAAAATGAGGCCGAGCGTAACCAGCAGAAGGCTGATTGTTTTTATGGCCCGCATCGTTTTTCTCCTTGGTTAACGTTTTCTGCTTTTACGGCTTCTAGCATGTATTTACCCTAAGTTGACCGGGCTGGCAACCCGAGCGCGTTGTTTGGAGAGATCTCTTGCCCGGCAGCAGGAACAGACAGTGAAAATGCGCTTGTGGCTGCAGGAGCGCATGGCGGCTGCAGCGGCGAAATTTTTTTTAGCTGAGACTTCCGTGGAGCCAGGGTTTGTCCTTTTGGTGACAACCTGTTGTCATCGCCCACCTGGACGGCGCCCTGGCCTTTACGCTTTTGATCCCGTGCCCGCCATGCGGCCCATTTACAAGCGTCTCAACATGCGGCCCCTGGTGTTGCTGGTCATCATCGGCGCGGCCATGTCCATCATGAACCTGCTGCCTTGGGGCAGGCCCGTGGCCGGAACGGCCGCCATCGCCAAAATGGATATCACCTGCTCTGGAAAAACTTGATCCACCTGCAGATCGTGGGCTGTTTTGGAGTGGAGCTGAAAGATCACCTCAAGTATTGCACCTTCTGGCTGTGGATATTGGGCGTACTTTCCATGCTCATCGTATCAGCCTTACGGGCACGCCGCAGCCGCTGTTCGTCCTGCAATTTGACCTTTCTCCGCCCTGTTTGGGCGGAGGCCGTATTCTTTATGGCATAGGTCGTATAATCTGGTATTATGGGCTTTGATAACAAATCGGTATTTGTTGTCATCGCACGATTTCCGCTAGTCTGGCCTATGGTCTTTTACAGCCGAACGGCTGCATAGCGCGGACTAAACAGGAGGATATATGCTTACCTTGCACAAGCCGGCTCAAGCCGGAACTCTGGAATCTTCGGACATGCTGGTTTCCGTGGCCCCGGCCCAAACGGGCACGGGCATCCAGCTTGAGCTGGTCTGCCCGACCATGCAGCAGTTCGGGCAGCATATCAAAACGCTGATCTCGGGCATTTTTGCCGAATACGGCATCAAAGACGCGGTGGTGCAGGCCAACGACAAGGGCGCCGTGGACTGCGTCATAGAAGCCCGCGTGAAAACCGCCATTCACAGAGCGGCGCAATAAAAGGGAGCTGCCATGCAAAACCAAGAAAAATTGCGGCGCACGGTCATGTACGCCGCGGGCAACAACGCCGCCCTGGTGCGCGACGCGGGCATTTACGGCGCTGACAGCGTTATTTACGATGTGGAAGATTCCGTTTCCGTCTACGAAAAAGACAGCGCCCGGCAGTTGGTGTTTCATGCGCTTACCCGCCTGAAGCGTGTTTGCGAGGTCGGGGTGCGCATCAACCATATCAGCACGCCCTGGGGCCACGACGACCTGGCCATGCTGCTGCCGGCGAAACCTGATTATATCCGCCTGCCCAAAGGGGAAAGCGGCGACGAGATCCGCGAGCTGGACCGCGTCATTACCGAAGCGGAGAAAAAATACGGCTTTGAGCCGGGCTGCATCAGAATCATGGTTTCCATCGAAAGCCCGAAAGGCTTGCGTAACGCTTACGAAATAGCCACGGCCAGCCCCCGCATGATCGGCATCGCCATCGGCGGCGAAGATTTCGCCGCCGCGCTGAAGACCGAAAAAACCAGGGGCAATGAAATCACCGGCGGGCGAGAGCTGTTTGTGGCCCGCGGCCTGCTGGTGCTGGCCGCCAAAGAGGCGGGCATTCAGGCCATTGACTCGGTGTTTTCCGACCTGAACGACGCCGAAGGCTTGCGCCAGGATACGCTGTTGGCCAAAGAACTGGGCTTTGACGGCAAATCCTGCGTAAACCCCAGGCAGATCGCCGCCATTCACGCGGTGTTCACGCCGGATGCCAAAGATGTCGCCTACGCCCGCCGGGTGCTGGCCGTGTTTGACGAGGCCATGAGCAAAAATTCCGGCGTGATCGCCCTGGACGGGAAGATGATCGACATGCCGATGGTCACCCGCGCCAAGCGGATTCTGGCCCTTGCCGGCGCCGCGGGCGTCGCTCTTGAGGAGAAACAGTCATGAAAAACGCCGTGGGCCGTGAAATACCGGCATCGTTGCCGGGGTATAAAACCATCGTTCCTTACGCCGGGCCTTTTGCCACGCCGCCTGTGCCGGGCGCTCGCAAAGCCGGGCAGTTGCTTAAATCCCTGAATCCGGAGCAAACGGCAAACAAGGTGCTGCGGGGCATTGATGAAGCCATTGAAGCCAGCGGCCTCAAAGACGGCATGACCATCTCTTTTCATCACGGCCTGCGCAACGGCGACAGAGTGATGAATACGGTCATGCAGGCCATCGCCAAAAAGGGCCTCAAGAACCTGACGTTGGCCCCCAGTTCGTTTCTTGATTCCAACGACGAGCTGATTCCCCTGTTTGAAAACGGCACCATAACCGCCGCCCAGACCAGCGGCCTGCGCAGCAAGCTGGGCCGTCACCTGACCATGAACCGGCTGGCCAAAACCACCATTTTGCGGCCGCACGGCGGCAGGGCGCGCGCGCTTGAATGCGGCGAGCTGCACGTGGATGTGGCGTTTCTGGCCGCGCCCACCTGTGACACCCTCGGCAATATCAACGGCGTGCAGGGTCCGGCGGCCTGCGGGGCCATGGGCTATGCCATGATGGATGCGCGCTACGCCGACACCGTCATCGCCATTACCGACAATCTGGTTCCCCATCCCATCTGCCCGGTCAGCATTCCGCAGCACCAGGTGGACTATGTCGTGGCCGTGGACTGCATCGGCGACCCCAAAGGCATCGCCACCGGCGCGCTGCGCGGTTCGCGCAACCCGCGCGATCTGATCATGGCGGGCATGGCAGCCACGGTCATTGAGCAGGCGGGCTATTTCCGCGACGGCTTCTCCATGCAGCTGGGCGCGGGCGCGGTTTCCGTGGCCACCGGCTACAATCTGCGCGACTTGATGCTGCGTGACAAGATCACCGCCTCCATGGCCATCGGCGGCATTATGGGCGCGTTCTGCGATCTTTTGGATGAAGGGCTCATCCGCACCCTGTTCGACACCCAGAGTTTTGATGACCGCACTATCAAGTCCTTGCGCGACAACCCGTTGCACCAGGAATACGACTGCGGCTTTTACGCCAACCCCTGGAACAAGGCGACCATGGTCAACGCCCTGGATTACGTGGTATTGGGCGCCACGGAAATGGACGTCAACTTCAACGTCAACGTGATCACCGACTCGAACGGCATCATGATGGGCGCCGTGGGCGGGCATCCGGACGCCGCCGCCGGAGCCCGCTGCACCATCATCACCGCGCCCCTGCTGCGCG
>JAVBNL010000052.1:0-24344 GCA_031551515.1 Desulfovibrionaceae bacterium | reverse complement strand
GTCCTGCACGCCGTGGACCATGAAATCCAGGGAATTGCGGAAAGAGAAGGCGCAGGACTCCGGCAGCAGGGGCACCGCCATGCTCTCTTCGCCATACAGGCGGATAAGGCCGCGCAGCCGGTCGCACCGCTCGCGCAGGCTTTGCAGGGCGGTGAGCAGCCAGGGGGCGAGAGCCGTCTCCCAGAAGACGAGATCGCGCGTTATCCCCCGCCTGTCGTTCAGATGCTCCGCCAGAACGGGGATCAGCCGGACCATCTCGGCGTTGGCCGCGAGCGCGGCGGCCTGCATATCCGCAAGCGCGGGATAGGGGTCCGGCGGCAGGGGAAAGGCATCGTCCCAGCCGGGAAAAAGCTCCTCCCGCCCGGCGAAGCACCAGGGGCCGGAGGCGACATGCGTGGCCGGACTTGCTCCGGGCGGCATGGAGCCGAAAACGAGGGTGCGCATACTATTCGAGCAGCCCCCAGCGCAGCACGGCATCTTCCTCAATATCGGCCCTGGCCTTCATGCCCAGCACCTCGTCGATGCAGCGGGGGCTGATGCCGTGGGCCGGGCGCTTCCAGGTCAGATCTTCGCGGGTGACGACCTTGCCCGCAGGGATATTGCGGGCGGCCACCAGGCTGCGGCGGGCGTTGATGATGGCGGGTTTTTCGTCGCTGAGCGCGCCCAGGGCGACGGGGCCGACCAGCAGCTGAATGCGTTCCATGTTGGCGCGGAACAGCTTCAGGTCTTCTTTGTCCATGGCGTGATAGTGGTCGTTGCCGGGCAGGGTCTTGTCAAAGGTGAAGTGCTTTTCCAGCACGCGCGCGCCCAGCAGGGTGGCCACTTCGAGGCTTTTCATGTCTTTGGGCTCGGTGTGGTCCGAATAGCCGATAACATACTGCGGAAAGTGGCGGCAGAGCATGGGAATGGACCCCAGCGTCGCGTTGGCGTCCGGCGTGGGGTAGTTGAGCACGCAGTGCAAAAGCGCCAGGGGCACGCCGAAGGGTTCTATCCACGAAACCGCTTCCGCTATTTCCGCCAGGCTGGAGGCGCCGGTGGAAAGCAATATGGGCTTGCCGTACTTGGCCATGTCTTGAATGAACGGCTTGTTGGTGATGTCGGAAGAAGAGATTTTGAACACGCCCATCATGGAGTTGAGATAGGCGGCGGAATCCACGTCAAAGGGCGTGGACATGAACTCGATGCCTACTTTTTCGCAATGGGCGGCTATTTCGCGGAACTCGTCCTCGCCGAACTGGTCGTATTTCTGGAACAGCTCGAACTGGCTGCCTGTGGGCTCTTTGCTTTGATCCCAGTAGGCCGGGGAGTGTTTGGAAGCGATTTTGCCCGCCTTGTAGGTCTGAAACTTGATGGCGTCGGCCCCGCCTTCTTTGGCTTCTTCAATCAGGCGTTTGGCCAGGTCCATGCGGCCTTCGTGGTTGACGCCGGCTTCCGCGATGATGAAGGGCATGGGCAGCCCTTTATGCATGTCCGGCGGGGTGGTCATAAATTGAGTCAAAGTCATGGTCATGATGCGCCTCTCAGTGTCCGCGCGTGTTTACGCGCAGGCGGCAAGTATGTCCAACGGTGTGCTGCCGATATGTAGCGGCAGCAAAGCCAGTTTACGGTAATCATCCGCCGTGTCCACGTCCAGCTTGAGGTCCGGGCGGCGCAGGCGGGGGTCTTCGGGGTCGAAAGTGCGGATGGAAAAACGGCCGGGGTTGTCCCAGATATACGAAAGGCAGTGCTCGCGGTGGGCGGGCAGGGTGGCCTCATGGGCCAGTTTTTCCAGCAGGGGGTACGAGAGCATCTCCGCGCCCAGGCCGTCGGGCCACAGGTTGTTACGGGGGATGTGGTTGTACGCGTAATCGCAGCCGGTGCGGGTGTAAAAGCGGACAAGCTCGTCAACGGCCCCGCCCCAGATGAGCGGGTTGTCCGCGCAGACCCGTATGACGTGCGTCGCGTTATGCGCCGCGCCCGCTAATCGAAAACGTTCAAGCACGTCGTCTTCCGGCCCGCGAAAGACCACGACGCCCTGGGGCTCCAGGTGGCGTTCCAGAATGTCGTTTTCCGGATTGACGGAGGTCGCGACCACAACTTTGTCCACCAGGGCGGCCTTTGCCACCCGGTGCACCACCCAGTCGATGAGGGGGTGCCCGGCGAGATGGAGCATCATCTTGCAGGGCAGGCGGGTGGAGCCCATGCGGGCCTGGATTAACGCGACCGTGTTCATGCGCGCACCATGCCAAATTCGTAAAAAAACACAAGGGGCGCTGTTATTTCCAGAATGCGGCGTTGATGCCCAGGCGTTTGAATTCGCTCTTGGGCACCAGCAGCGTCACGTCGCCGTCGGCGAAGCTCGCTTTTTCATAGGGGTCGAAGCGGATGCTCAGCCCTTCCGGGGTCAGGGCGATGCGGCCCATGTTGATTTCTTCCGGCGCGACCTCGATGTGGAGAAGGTCCCTGGAGAGCGGGTTCGGGCTGCGCTCGGCTTCCCGGCGCATTTTTTCGTTTTGTTCCGTCAGCCAGCGGGCCGTGCGCTCCACGCTTTTCGGTCCGGCGAACAGGCGCTTCAGGCTGATGGCTTCACCGCTGTCCCGCTCAAGGCTGAGGGCATGATAGGTCCAGTTGTCGTGCGCGCCGCCATGGTAGTTCCAGACGCAAAAGCGGACGGAGAGCGCGCCGCCTCCCGTTTCCGTCACTTCATAGTCGATCATGCCGGGGTAGACGCGGGAATGAAAGAGCGCGGCCGCTTCGTCTTTTTCGTCAAGGGCCGCTTCTTCCTCCATGTACTCGGGGGTGGGCATCACGCTCAGAACGAAGGCTCCGGCCAGACTCGCCACCTTGCGCTGGATGACCGTATCCGCTTTTTCGCCAATGCCTTCGGGGTAATTGACGAAAAGCTGCACCCCGGCCTCTTTGAGCAGGCTCACTTTGGTCACGTTTTTCAGACCGGGGTAGGCGCGCTGGGTCATGTGCCGGCCGTCGAAGGTGAAACCGCCCTTGCCGTCGGGCTGAAAAATCGGCTCGGCCCCGGCTGTGGCGCTTTGTTTTGCCCCGCTGCAGGCGCTGAGAGACAGGGCGAAAAACAGGCAGCAGGCCAGGCGGCAAAAGGGAGCGAAAGAAAAGCGGGCGGGCATGGCGCATCCTCCGGCAAAGCGATTTTTCCGGAAGCTACAGCGAAGGTGCTGTTTTGTCGAGATTACCGCCGCCCCGGCAAGGGCTGAACCTGCCGTCAGCCAAGGAAGATCCCGTTTTTTTGCGTAGGAAGTGTACTCTGCTTGTACATGACGAAGCAAAAACCGGGATCTGACGCCGTATCACGGCAGTTTCAGCCCTTGCTACCGGATTTCATAGCGAATGGGGAGATGTACCAGCAGCGTCCCGCCGGGCCAGTCTTTGGCTTTCCAGCCTTTGCGCACGGCGTCCAGCGTTTCGGCGGCGGCGCTCGCCAGCATGGGGCTGGGGCTGGAACCGAGCTCCACCCCGCTGATGCGCCCGGCATCGTCAATGCGCACTTTCAGCGTGACCGTGCCGGTCATGCCCGCGCGCCTGGCGGCCAGGGGGTAGAACTTTTTTTCCTCCACGGCGGCCATGAGCTGGGCCAGCAGGCGCTGGCGTTCATCGGCATCCGGCGACCTGGGCACGGGGGCGGCCTGGGGCGGCGCGGCCGTTTCGGCCGGGGCGGCTTCTTGCGGGGGCGGCGTTTCGGCGGGCGGCCGCGGTACGGCCGGTTTGGCGGTCCTTTTCAGCGCCGGCCTGTTTTCCACGGTTTTGGGCGGCGGGGCCGGTTGCGGGGGCGCGGGGGCCTGAGGCGGCGTAACCTCTTTTGGCGGCGCTGGCCGTTCGGGTTGCGGCGCGGGCACGCGTATGGCCACGGTAACCGGGCCCTTTTCCAGCGGCATGACCAGGGCCGGAGCGCGGCTTGCCGCAAAAACCAGCGCCGCGCCGATGCACAGATGCGTCAGCGTGGTGCAGGCGGCGGCCAGGACCGAACTGCGCTTATGGGCGTGCATCCGGTTTTGCCGCATTGATGACCACCGTATTTTTGCCCTTGGCCTTGGCGGCGTCAAGGGCGGTCATAAAGGAGTCGAAAGGGGCGGCCTTGTCCACGTTGAAAGTGACGACCGCGTTTTCGGATGCCTGATCCAGCAGCGCGCGCCACACTTCAAGCGTGACGGGCTTTTCATCCAGGTGAAATGTGCCGTCGGCCGTGATGCTCAAAGACAGCTCCTGAGGCTTCTTCTCTTGTATGGAAGCGCTTTCGGCTTCCGCCAGGGCCACTTCCAGCACCGGTTTGGAAAAGGTCGTGGCCATGATGAAAAAGATCAGCAGCAAAAAAACCGTATCGATGATCGGTGTCAGGTCCAGGCTGATGTCTTCGAAATCAGAGGAGAAGTGGTTCATTGAGCCGGTTCCCTCGCCGCTCCGGCCTCGGCCGCGGCGTGCAAACCGCGGGGAGCGTGCGCTTCCGCGTCTTTGGCCGCCGGGCAGTTGCGCTGAAACAGCTCCACCGCCCGATAGCTGTGTTCGATGGCCTCGATATGAAAGCCCTTCATTCTCAAGCTGAGGCTGTAAAAAAGAACCAGCGCGGGTATGGCCACGGTCAGGCCCATGATGGTGGTCAAAAGCGCTTCCCATATGCCTGCCGCAAGCCGCGCCGCGTTGGCCGCCGCCGAGGAGGTGGCCAGCACGCGGAACACCTCGACCATGCCCAGCATGGTGCCCATCAGCCCCAGCAGAGGAGAAATGACGGCTATAAGCTTGAGAAAGGCCAGGTCGCGGTTCACGCCTTCGAAGTTGCGGTGAAAAAGGTAGGCCACTTCCGCCCGGATATCGCTGGAGTGCGCGGCATGGGTCTTGACCACGTCGGCGATGATGCCGATGAGGGGGTTGGCGATTTTGCCGTGCAGCTCGTCGGAATAGGGGGCCTCGCCGCTCTCTATCCTGTGAAAGCGGCGGCGGAAATCGCGGCCGATAAAGAAAAGCAGCGCGTAATTTTTCACCGACAGATACAGCGCCGCCACGGACAGCAAAATCAGCGCCACCCCGGCCGGGCCTATTTTGGCGTAGATACCGGCAAGATCGGCCGCGTCAAACATGGCCCTCTCCGTTTTGCGCCGCCAGGGGGGCAAAGGCCGTTTTGGCGGCGGCGAGGTCGGCGGCATCCGGGTGTTTTTCCGCTTCGGCTATGCGCGCCGCCCGTTCCGGGGTCATGGGGTGTATGTTGTCGCCCTTGGCCCGCATTTTTTCCATCATGGCAAGAATAGCCGGGTCCACTTTGCCCATGCAGCAAAATTCCGCCAGCACCTCGTTACCCGCGACCGCCGCTTTGGCTTCCGCCATGAACTGCCTGCCGTGGTCGGAATCAGGGTAGGCCCCCAGCGTGCCGAACAGGCCCAGTTTCAGGTTTTTGCCGCGCGCTTTTTCCATATAGGCCAGCATGGCGGCGTCGGGTTTGCCCTTGTCCGCCCAAAACCCGAGGGCCAGGCAGTCAAAGCTTTCCGGGGCGGGGGCTTCGGCCACGGGCAGCAGTTTCGTGCCTTCAGGCATGGCGGCGAAAATCGCTTCCGCCACCAGTTTCGTGTTGCCGGTGCGGCTGGAATAGATGACGGCGCAGCGCATTACTTCGCTCCTTTGGGGTGGTGGGTGGCGCAGCCGCAGCATGCGCCGCTTTGACCGCCGCAGCCGCTTTTGCCCGCGAATTTTGCCCGCATGGCCTCAAAAGAGGCCTTGACGGCGGGCAGCAGGGCGCGTTTGTCGTCGCGGCCCGCATACACGGCGAACATCTGTTTGCCTTCTTTGTTGAAAAACTGGACGGAAAGGCTGTCCAGCCCGAAAAAAGGCTTGGACACGAACCAGACGGAACCCAGGTCGGATGCGAAAAGGTGCCCGCCCAGGGCACAGCTTTTGTCCATCAGGTTGAACATGCCGTGGCCGAAGCTTCCTTTCGGAATCTTGCCGGAATATTCGGCGATGCCGCCGGGCCCGGTCAGGATGAAAGTGCCTTTTTCCCAGTCGCCGAAAGCCTGCCAGATAGCCTCGAAGTCTTCGATTTTGGCCCGCGCGCGCATGTCTTCGGGCAGGGCGGCCGTAACTTCCGCTTCGGAAATGCCGAGCTCTTTGGCCAACTGGCCGGTCATGGCGCTGGGGTTGGCCGCGATTTTGGCGCGGACGGCGTCAGTATGTTCTTGTGGCACGTGCATGCAATCTCCTTATAAGGGCAGGGTCAGTTTCGCGTCACAGACGCTATGCATAAATTCCAGGTCGTGGGTGATGACGACAACGGCCGCTCCGGCATCGGCGGCCCGGCGCAGATCGCGCCCCATGCGGCGCATGTTTTCGCCGTCCAGGCCGCTGGTGGGCTCGTCCAGAAACACGGCGTCGGGCTTGCGGATCATGGCCGCGGCGACGCTCAAACGCTGTTTTTCGCCGCCGGAAAGAGACTGCGGGTGCCGTTCGGCCAGGCCTGTGAGTCCGTATTCCGCCAGCATGGCGTCGATGCGCGGTTCAGTTTCGCTTCGGGGCAGCCCGGCCAGGGCGTCGGCCAATTCCGAGCGTACCGAGCGCATGCGCAACTGGTGGTCGGCGTTTTGCAGCACAAGGCCGATGCGCCTGGGCCGCAGATGCTTGGGCAGCGCTTCGCCGTCCCAGGCGAAGCGGGCCTCTTTGCTCGCCAAAAGACCGGCGGCCAGCCGGGCCAGGGTGGTCTTGCCGCAACCGTTGGGGCCCAACAGGGCGGTAATGCGGCCCCGGGGAAAATGTGCGGCGGCGTCGTTGAACAAAGGGTCCGCCTTGCGAAAGCCGAAAGAGAGCTTTTCCACATGCAAGCCCGCGCCGCAATCCGCATTTTCCGCCAGCGGAGCGGGCAGGGCGGGCAGGCTTTCACGCCCGTCAACCATTTGCGCGTCGCGTAGCCCGTGCCGCGCGCGCAAGGATGCGTCATCCAGAATGGCGAATTCACCCTGGGCCGCGATCTCACCGCCATCCATGACCAGTACCCGGTCGGCAACATCACGCAGCCAGGCCAGGCGGTGGTCCGTGACCAAAAGCGCCATGCCGCTCTGTTTCAGGCGGATCAATGTTTGGGCCAGGCCGCGGGCCGCTTCCGGGTCCAGGTTGGCGGAGGGTTCATCCAGCACCAAAGCCTTGGGCGAAAGGGCCAAAAGCCCCGCCAGGGCCACCTTCTGCTTTTGCCCTTCCGACAGGTGCAGCACGGAACGCTCTGCAATATCCCCCAGGCCCAGCGTGTTCAGGGCCGTTTGCACGGCGTCCGCGGCAGACGCTTCGTCGCGGCCCCGGCATTCAAGGCCCACGGCGGCTTCATCCGCCACGGTCAGGGCGAAGAATTGCGTCTCGGGGTTTTGAAAAAGCACCCCGGCATCTTCGCTGATAGCCGTCAGCGAGCGTGAAGCGTTGTCCACGCCGCCCACCAGCGCCCGGCCTTCCATGCGGCCGCCGTGAAAATGGGGGGCCAGACCGCTGACCAACCGCACCAGCGTTGATTTGCCGCAGCCGGAACGGCCGGTGCACAGCACCAGCTCACCGGGTTTGACGGCCAGACTGACGCCTTGCACGGCGCATTCCGCCTGGCCGGGGTAGCTGTAGGTGACGTTTTCAAGGCGTAACATGGCTTATCCCATCATGCGGGTAGCGCCGCCCGCGTATTGAATGCAGACCGCAATCGCCAGCGAAAGTATGGCCGCGCCGAGCGCCGCGCCGTCTCGCCTTGTCATGGCCGCTCCTTTGCGCCGCGCGGCCTGTTTGCCGCCGATGCCCTTAAGCTCGGCGGCCATGGCCAGATCGTCCGCCGAGCGCAGCAGGCGGAAGGTCAGCGGGATGAGAAAGGCCCGCCACAGCGCGGTTATGCGCGCGCAAACGCCGGTTTTGCCCAGCGGCCGCCGCAGGCGGTAGGCGTCCATGATCTGGCCGCAATCATCCAGAAAGGTGGGCAGAAAACGGATGGCCACCGTGAGCGGCACCTGAATCCAGGCGAAGCGGGCAAAGGCTTTGAGCTCGCGCAGCACGTCCTGAATGCGGGTGGAAAAGGCCAGCGCAAAAAGCGCGTTTAACGAAACAAGCATGCGCAGATAGGGCACGGTAAAGCGCCAGATCTCCCACTTGATGAGCTTGGGCATGACGAGGCTGAGCAGCGCCGTGAACATAAGCGACATGACCAGCATGAACGCGACGAAGCAATAGGTTTTGACCAGGGTCAGGGGCGTCATGGCGCAGAGCGCGTAGATAGTGCTGACGACCGCGAGGAGCGCCAGGGCCTGCGGGTTTGAAAGCCCCATGGCGGAGAGGGACGAAAGCAGGCAGACGGCCAGCTTGGTCTTCACGTTCAGCTTGCCCGCCGGCGCTGTGGATGCGTCTTCGTTAAGAAAGGATGGACGCATGGCGCAGCTCCTTCACGAATTTGACCCCGCCCGCAAGGCCCAGCAGGGTGCCGATGCAGCCGATGCCGATGATGATCAGCGGCATGACCAGAAGGCCCGGCTGCTCGCGGTAATGCAGATAGGCAAGGCCGATGCTGACGGCCTTGGTCGCCGTTTCAAGCGCCAGAATGCCGATGACCAGGTTTACTGTTCTGCCGTAGCCGCCAAGGGCGAAGACGGCCGCTTCCGCTACCAGGCAGGCGGCCAGCGCGCCGGGGGTGTGCAGAACGCCCTGGCCCATCAGCATGAGGGATACAAGGCTGGTGACCAGCACGGCCAGGGTCATGGTCCAGGGTTTGGCCACCTTGTGCACCAGCACCAGCATCAACGATGCGTAGACGAAATTCTTGACGATCAGGGTCAGCGGGTTCATGCCACCGCCGAAAAAAGCGATGATGAGCGACGCCGCCTTGATGACCGCGCCGAAGACCCCGATGAACACAAGGTCGCGCACGGCGAAAGACGGTTTCAGCCAGGGAGAGGGAACGGAAAGGTTCAAAACGGCGCCGCTCATGCTTAGAACTCCACGCCCACCTGGGCCACCACGTTGAAGCCGGGTTCGTCAATGCTGCCCCTGGCCGTGCGGTATTCGCGGTTGGTGATGTTGTTGAAGGCGATATTGGCGAAGTATTGCTGCTCGTCGCCGTATTTCACGCCCAGGTTCAGGTTCAACGTGGACCAGCCGGGATATTCGTAATACGTGTTGTCGCTTGCCAGATATTTGGCTGAAGAGGCCATACGGCCATAGAGATCGGCGGTGAAAACGAACTTGGGCAGCAGCTCTCTTTCGAAGCGCAGGCCCACCGTGCCCATCAGCCGGGGGTCGCCCGTCTGCGAGGTTTCGCCGTTGTCGCGTTGGAGCTCGCGGTACATATACGTGCCGGTGACGTAGGGCGTCAGGCCCAGGCTGGTGAAGGTGTATTCCAGCCTGGCTTCGACGCCGGAGGTGCGGGCCTTGTCCACGTTTTCATACTGGTAATAGGCCGCGTATTCGGCACTTTCGATATAATTTTTGGCCCGGCTGTGATAGACCGCCAGATCCATCAGCCAGGCGTCGGTGTTGTAGCGTACGCCGACTTCAAAGTTGTTGGAGGTTTCGGGGTCCAGGTCGGGGTTGCCGTAGGTGGGCTTGGTGGCGCCGTGGCTGGTGCCGGTATAGAGCTGCTGCAGGTTGGGATAACGGTAGCCCTGGCCGAAGTTGGCCCGGAAACGCCAATCTTTAAAGCCGGAATAGACCAGCCCGGCGCTGAACACCGGGTGCGAATCGCTGGCGGCGCCTGTGTCTGCGTATTTGCTCTCGCGCAGGGCGGAATGCACCCATGTCTCGCGCACGCCCACGGTGGCCGTCCAGCCGGGGTAGAAGGTCCATTCGTCCTGCACAAAGGCCGCCATGGTCAATTGGTCGCCTTCCAGGTGGTCGTCGGCGATGGCGTGAGTTGTTCTGGTGTTCGGCGGCGCGCCGAAAGGCACGGTGGTCGCCCGGTCATACCTGTCGTTGGACTTCAGCCAATCTTTGGCTATATCGACCCCGGCCACCAGATAATTGTTTTTGCCCAGGCTCCATTCGGTCTGCATGGAACCGCCATAAGTGGTGATATTGCCGTCCGTGTTGATGTCGGTGACCACGCCGGTGTTCGGCCGCCCCATGGGAATGGGCACGTTGATGTTGTTCCAAAAGTTTTTGAGTATCTGCTGGCGGTATACATTGGCTTTAATCTTGGACAGATACTCGGAAATTTCACGAACTTCGCCGTTCAGATAATAGCGCTCGCGTTGCCAACGGGGCAGGCCCATGCTGATGGTCACGGGATCTTGATACGCGCCGGGCAGCGGGTTGGAGCTGTTTTTGTAAAACTCGTATCCGCCCGCGATGGTGGCCTTGTCCCACTGATAGTCGAGGTAGGCGGAGACGTAGCGATTGATGTAGGCGGTTCTGTCGATTTTGTCGTCAGGGGCGTTGCGGTCGCCCGCATCGATATAGGTGCCGGTGACGCGGTAACCGACATTGCCCAGCTTGCCGAACACGGAACCCTTGGGGTTCCAGCCGTCCACGGAACTGTCGAAGCTGGTCATCAGCGTGGCCTGCACGGGCCTGGTGCCGCCCTTTTTGGTGATGATGTTGATGGCGCCGCCGATGGCTTCGGAACCGTACAACACGGAGGCCGGTCCTTTGACCACTTCAATGCGCTCGATGAAGTTGGGGTCCATCATGATGGTGGAGCCGTCCATGCTTTTCTGGTCGCTGATCTTCATGCCGTCCACCAGCACCAGCACACGGGTGCCGGTTTCCCCCCGGATGCTGATGCGCTGCACGCCGGCCATGGTGTTGTCCAGCACCTGCACGCCGGGAAGATCGCGCAACGCGTCGGAAATGGTCTGCACCGGCCGTTCTCTGATCTGCTTGTCCGTAACGATTTCAACGCTTGCGGGCACGTCGCGCAGCACTTTCTCCGTTCTGGTGGCGGAAACCACCACGGGTTCGCTGCGCACCTGTCCTTGACCGTGGCCCTGAGCCTGGCTTTGATCCTGGCCGGGCGCGGTTTCGGCCGCCGCGCCGGAGGATGCGGCGCAGACGGTGATGATGAGAGCCGCGGAGAGAATAATGGGCCATTGCCTCATGGGGTTATCCTTTGGAGGTTGCGGGCGTGAGAAGCCATGAGAGCAGCAATTGGGTGAGGTTGACCTGCCAGAACTGCCCGGCCGTGGTCAAAACGGCGCGGCCGTCCTGCACGGTCACGAGGCCGCCTTCCTGCCAGGCGGCAAGCAGCGTTTCCAGGCGTTCGCGGGCATCCATTCCGGCGGCTTTTTCCACGGCCGCAAGCTCAAGAAAGCCCAGCTCCATCTGGCCCAGCAGCACGCGCATCAGCGCGAAACCGGCCGGGGGCGGCGCCAGCATGGCGACGGGCAGTTCACCGGCCGCAATGCGTTGCCTGTAGGTGTCGGGGTCGGACTCCATGAAATAGAAACCGCCCCGCAAGGTGCCGCCCGCGCCGGAACCGAAAGCCAGGCAATCGGCCCGGCTTTTGGTCAGCGGGTTGTACACGTTGCGTTCGCGCGGCGTCTTGCCCCAGTGGCTCATGGAAAGGCGGCGCATGCCCGCTTGCGTCATTCTCTCAATGCCTCGTTTGAAAAAGAGCGATTGCGCGGGAATGTCGGCGGCGGGCGGTATGGCCCCTTTCTCAATGGCCGTATGCAGCCCGCCGCCGGGAAAGACGTTGAGCTGATAGAGGTCAACGCCGTCGAGCGGCAGGCGGAGAAAGAGGTCCAGATCCGCTTCCCACCGGGCCATATCCTGGCCGGGCAGGCCATAGATCAGGTCGGCGACGATTGCCGCCCGGTCAAAAGCCGCCAGGGCCTCAATGCGGCGCATCACGGTTTCACGGTCATCAAGACGCCCCAATTGCCTTCTCAGGCTGGTGTCAAAGCTTTGCACGCCCAGTGAAAAGCGGTTTACACCAGCGTCGATACAGGCGCGCATCTTCTCGTCGGTGAAATTGTGGATGCGCCCTTCTACCGTGATCTCGCAATCAGGGGCCAGCGGCAGCGCGGCAAGAAAGGCGCCGAGCAGGCGCTCAAGCTGCTTCACGGTCAGGGCGGTCGGGGTGCCGCCGCCGAAATACAGGGCGTGAATGGGGCCGGAACGAAAGGCGGGGGTCTCTTTTTCCGAATCAAGCTGGGCAAGCAGCGCATCAAGGTAGGCGTCGCCCTTTTCTTCGGTATAGCGGCCGCCGAAAAAGCCGCAATACAGGCAGTGGGTTTCACAAAAAGGCAGATGCACATAGGCCGCGCTTTGCCCTGCACGCGGCAGCGAGCGCAGTTCGCGCAAGGCGGAAGCGGCCTCCGGCCCGCTCAGGGGCTTTTCGTGCAGGCCAGGATGCACGCCGGTTTTGCGGTCAAAGGCATGCGCCAGAGGGTCGACGCCCGCTTTGGGCAGATATTTCGGAGGAATTCCGGCTGGGGAAGCCGCCTGGCGGGCTGCTGATATATCGTTGCCTGCGAAGTGGAGACGGTTCACGAAAGCTCCTAATAGAATATGAAATTCATTATCAATATAATGACAACATAAAACCGGATCGCGGACGCACGGCAACATATGGCCTAAGAACCATAGCTGGTCCACGGCGCGGCCGCAGGACTCCCGGTGTATATAATTTGAATTTGATTGTCAATATCAATTGAATGGAGTGAAAAGCAGACGGCTCGCGCCTGCGGGTAGCATTCTGCGGCGTTTACAGCCGCGCCGAGAGGGCCAGCTTGCAGCCGAAGCCGAGAAACAGCGCACCCACACCGCCCTGTGAAAGGCGGGCCAGGCGGCCATGATCGCGGAAAAAGGAAGAGAGGGCCGCACCGCCGAAAATCAGCAAAGAGAGGTAGGTCAGGCTGGTCAATTGCACGAAGCCGGCCAGAATCAGAAAAGAGACGCCGGTATGGGCATAGGCCGGGTCCACGAACTGCACGAAAAAAGAGACGAAGAACAAAATGGCCTTGGGGTTGGAAAGGCTCAAGAGCAGGGCCTTGGCAAAGGGGTTTTCAGCCGGCGCCTCGTTAGCGGGGGCCGTATTTTCGCTTTTTGCCGGGACGAAAAGCTGGGCGTAGAGAATCCGTATGCCGACATAGCTCAGATAGGCCGCGCCCGCATACTGCATGGCGGCGAAGGCGACCGGGTACAGGGCCAGCACGGAACCCGCCCCCACGGCCGCCAGAAACATCAGCGCGGCATCGCCCAAAAACACGCCGCAGGCGGCTTTATAGCCGGGCTTGATGCCCCGGCGCACGCCGGTCGCCAGCACATACAACGAGTTGGGGCCGGGCGCCAGGATGATGGCGACCGTTCCGGCCAGAAAGGTCCAAATGTTGATCACGCCGTATTCCGCGAACATAGTGGAGGTATATAACGCGAAACCGTTACCCTGTACAGGCAGCGGCCTCTTCGGCGTCATACCGCGTCAGGCTCCTCCCGCGTGAAGCTCGTGTATGTTTTAATACACGCCGCTCCACACGGAAGTCGCCTTCCTTGTCTGACGCCCGAAGAGGCCGCTGCCTGGTTTGGTGGGGCTTCGGGCGTGATGCCGCGTCAGGTCGGTTTTGCGTTTCCGGAAAATTTCGCTTTATCGGAGAATAAAAGCCCGGCCAGCAGTATAGCCCCGAGAATGTCGGAAAAAATATTGGGCGTGATGAGTAAAGCCCCGGCGGCTGCCGCCAGCACGCGGCAAGGGCCGTTCAGCGGCCTTTGCCAGTGCCCGATATTGGCCAGAGCCAAAGCGAAGACGGCCGCGAGGCTGGACGTCAGGCGCGCGGCGATAAGCGCGGGGTCGCCGTTTAGCAGCAGTTCCGGCGCGTAAATCCAGATAAATGGTATGCCGTAGGCCGCGAAACCCAGGCGAAAAGCGGTAAACCCCACGCGCACGGCATCGCCGCCGCCCACGGCCGCCGCCGCATACGCGGTCAGGGCCACGGGCGGGGTGATGGTGCTGATGATGCCGAAATAAAAGACGAACAGGTGCGCGGCCATGGGGGATACGTTCAGCTTGACCAAAGAGGGGGCGAGCAGAGTCGCCAGAATCAGATAGACGGCTGTTGCGGGCAGCCCCATGCCCAGAATCAGCGAGATGGCCATGCAGCACAGCAGCGCGCCAGGCAAAAAAGAGGAAAAAGAGGCGAAAAGCGCGCTGGAAAGGGTGGAGCCCACCCCGGTCAGGCTGACCACGCCCAGAATAATGCCGGAAGTGGCGCAGGCGCAGGCCACGGGCACGGCGCTTCTTGCCCCGTCCAGCAGGGCCGGTATAAGGCGGGACGGGGCCAGGCGGCTTTGCGGACGCAAAAAGGAAATACCGAACAGGATAAGCAGCGACCAGACCACAGCGGTCATGGGCGATATGCGTAACACCAGAAAGACGATCAGGCAGGCTATGGGCACGATCATGTGCCCCAATTGCCGCAATGTGGCGCTGAAAGGCTCGGCCGGGTCGGGCTGCGCCCCGAGCTTTTCTCTGCGGGCATAGAGGTCCACGGTGAAATAGATACTGGCGAAAAAGATCAGCGCGGGCAAAAGGGCCGCTTTCATGACGGAGGCGTAATCCGTGCGCAAATACTCGGCCATGATGAAGGCCGCCGCGCCCATGACCGGGGGCATCAACATGCCGCCGGTGGAAGCGGCCGCTTCAACGGCGCAGGCCATATTTTTTCCGAACCCGCTTTTGCGCATCAGCGGTATGGTGATGGCGCCCGTCGTCACGGCGTTGGCGATGGGCGAGCCGGAAAGGGTGCCCATCATCGCGCTGGCCACAACCGCCGTCTTGGCCGCGCCGCCGGTGAAACGGCCGGTCAGGGCCAGGCTGCCGCGCATCAGGAGCGTTCCCGTGCCGCTGGCGCTCAAAAACGTGCCGAACAGCACGAACAGGATGATATAGCTTGCGGAAACGCCGATGGGTATGCCGTAAATGCCCGACGAGGTACTATATAGGTACGAGATGAGGCGGCCCGGCGAATAGCCTTTGTGCCGCAAAAGCCCCGGCATGTAAGGGCCGAGCAGGGCATAGGCCAGAAAAACCGTTGCGGTTAGAGGCAGAAAAAAGCCCGTGCAGCGCCGCGCCCCTTCCAAGGTCAAGAGCAGCATCACTCCGCCCCAGAACAACTCCGCCCCGCCCGGCGCCGAAACGCGAAAGACCATGCTCTCCCAATGCAGCAAAAGGTAGAGCGATGCGCCGCTGAAGGCGGCGGCGCAGCCCCAGTCCCAGATGCGCGAACCGCATGAGGCGGCTCTTTCGCCCCGGCGGGCGGGGTAAAGCAGAAAGAGCAGGCAGCCCAGCAGCCACCAGTGCACGCCGCGTTGCACCGTTGCGGAAAAAAGCCCGAACAGGCCCGCGTACAGATGAAAGGCGCAGGTCCCGATTGAAAGCGCCAGGATGCAAACCCCGCGCGCGCCGGCGGGCAAAGAGAGGCCGAAGAGGCCCGGGCGCGAACTGCTCATGGCTTTGCGGAAACGAGAGCGCCTTTTTCCGTAAAGTACTGTTTGGCGCCTTCATGCAAGGGAATGACGGTTGCGGCGGCGTCTTGCAACGTGACGGATGAAAGCGAAGGATGGGCCGCGCGCAGTTCGGGCAGGTGTTCGAATATGGCGCGGGTTACGGCGTAAACCGTTTTTTGCGGCAAATCCGCATGCACCAGAACCATATTGCTGGTGGCGAATGTGGTCACGTCGCCTTCCATTTTGGCGTATGCGGCTTTGGGTATGGTGACGGGCTTGTAGTAGGGGTGTTCGCGCAAAAAGGCGTCGCGCTCGTCCGCCGGAAACGATAGAATGCGCACAGCCCGGGGGCCGGCGAAAGCTTCTTGCAAACCGGGGGCGGGCAGCCCCGCCTGCACGATGGCCATGTCCACGTGCCCGTCCAAAAGTTCGTTCACCCCGTCGGAAAAGGAAATATAGCTGAACGTCAGCTCCGAAGGGTCGATGTTGTAGAATTTGAGCACCTTCAGAAAAAGCAGGCTTGAGCTGTTGCCCTGTGGGCCCACGGCCACGCGTTTGCCTTTGAGGTCGCGGATGGAAAAAATATTTGTATCGCCGCGCACGGTGTACTGCACCACGCCGGGGGCAAGGCCGGTGAAAAGCCCCCGCAAATTTTTTAAGGGTGCGCTGAAGGGCGGCTTGCCGCTGAAGGCGAAATAGGCCACGTCCGTGTTGGCGAGGCCCAGCTGCAACTCGTCCTGTTCCATCAGCACGGGGTTTTCCATGGTGCCGCCGGTCACTTCCACCCTGGTATCCAGGCCCGGCGCGTACTTTTTGACCAGGTCGGCAATGGCCAGAGCCGCTGGGTAATAGGTGCCGCCAAGGGGGGCCGCGCCTATGGTCAGAAGCGTATCCTGCGCGGCCGCGCAGGGGCCGGGGGCCAGGTGCAAAAAGGCCGCCGTGATGATCAGAGCGGCAATGCGACGCATGCTTGTCATTTCTTTTTTCTCACCCCAACGCTTTCTCTGCGCACATAGTTGCCGTTGAACGGCACAGAGGTGTCTTCACGCAGGTTGTTGTCGAAGATCATTTTCACCGCCGTGGCCCCCAGTTCATAAAAGGGCAGGCGGAACGTGGAAAGGGCCGGGGTGGTGTATTGGGCCACGGCGATGTCGCCGACGCCCAGCACCGAAATGTCTTCGGGCACTTTTTTGCCCATTTCTTCAAGGGCGCGTAAAGCGCCGACGGCTATATTGTCGTTGGTGGCGAAAAGCGCGGTGATTTCAGAGTGCCGGGCAAGCAGTTCGCGCGCGGCGGAATAGCCGTGCTGCCAGGAAAATTCACCCTTTGACTCAAACCAGGCCACCCCGGTCCGCGCGGCCTCTTCGGCAAAGCCGCGCACGCGCAGCACGTTGGAATAGTTGGTGCTGTCGCCGCCCAGAACGCCGAAAGTGTCGTGCCCCAGCTCGCACAGCAAACGGCAGGCGTCGCGGCCGATAGCCAGGTTGTCCACGGTGACGCTGGGCATGACCACTTCTTGCGGGGCGCAGCTGATGATACGAACGTTTTGTTTGGTAAGATCCTGCACGGTGCGCTGCAAACGGGTGCGGAAGTCTTCATCCACCCAGCCCGCGCCCGCCATAATGACGCCCGCCACCTGATACTGGGCCAGCAGGCGCAAGTATTCGATTTCCAGTTTGGGGTTGCGTTTGGAAGAGCAGACCAGCGACATGAGCCCCCTGGAAGAAGCTTCTTCAGTCACGCCTTGCGCTATGGCTCCGAAATAGCTGCTGGAAATGTCGCGCACAATCAGGCCTATGGACTGGGTCTGTTTGCTGCGCAGGTTCTGGGCCATCCGGTTGGGGCGATAGCCCAACTCGCGGATAGCGGTTTCCACCCGGACCCGAAGCGTTTCGGAAACAGGGTAGGCGACGTCGTTGAGAATGCGGGAAACCGTTGCGATGGAAGTGCCCGCATGCAGGGCCACGTCTTTGATGGAAACCTGTCTGCTCATGATGCCTCCGCAGTATTGCCGCGGCCGCGCGATGCGGCACGGTCATGGCGAGAGCATAGCAAAGATTTGCAGGTATGCGCAATGACATACGAAAATAGATACAGTAAACCTTTACTGCGCGTAAAAAGGCGCATTGCGGCGGCGGAGTCCGCAGGCTGTTATCCGGTTTTGGGCAAAAGAGCCAAAAGGCCGCGCACGACCCTGGCCTTGTTGCGGGCGAAATCAAAGCGCGCCATGCGGGTGAACAGTTCGCGGCGGTTTTCGGCATCCAGCAGGCGGGTGAAGGCGTTTTGCAAGGCCGCGCCGTCAAAGTCGGCCATGCAGCCAAGGTAGGCGAAACCGTTTTTGGGCCGGGCGAACGTGTGCATGGCCTCGCGTTCGTGATGGGCCAACACCACGGCCGGTATGCGCATGTGCGCCAGTTCGTACACGGTGCGCCCGGCGGAGCAGACGGCAAGATCCGTATTTTCCATCAGCCGCGACATGACGTTGGTGGCGGCGGTAAAATGCACGTTGTGCGCGCCCGTCTCGGCCAGGTGCGCTTCCAGCGCTTTTTTGTGGGCATAGCCCGGCCCCGCCACCACGTGCACGGTGATGTCCTTTTGCGCGCAAAGCGGCGTGATGACGTCCAGGGTCTTGCGGGTGAAGTCCGAATCGTCCGTGCCGCCGAAGGTCACCAGCACGTTTTTGACCCGCGGCCGGAAATCGTTGCGCTTCGCCTGCAAAAATTCGTCGCGCAGGCAGAAATAGCGATATCCTGAAAGGGTGTGCGGCCCGGCGCTTTCCTCATACAGCGCGTTGACGGCGAGATCGGCCAGCGCCGCGCCCGGTCCTTCGTCTTCAAAGTTGACCACCCGGCAGCCGGCTTCTTTGAGCCGCCGCACATAGTCCGCGCCGGTATTCAAAATGTCGTTGACCACAAGATCGGCCCGCAGGGCCAGCACCTCGGCGGCAAGGTCGCTTCCGCTCTGGATTTTCGTGCGATAGTCGCGGGCGGCGATGCTTGAGGCCGCAAGTTCGCTCTCTTTGGTGCAGACGAAGGTGATTTTGTGGTCCGCCACTTCCTGGGCCAGCATCAGCGCCCGGAAAATGTGGCCCATGCCGATGGCCGGGTACCCCGCAACCACGAAAACGATATGCTTGCGCAGCAGCAGTTTTTCGCAGATCCACCAATCCTGGTAGCTGCCTATCTCAACGGCGCGGTCGTTGAGAAAATAGGGCGTGATCTTCAGAGGGCTGCTGTCGTTGCCCTTGCCCGTGTGCTTGCGGGAAAGGATTGCGGAACGCAGAATGATCAGCGACTTGGTCTCTATGTAAACGTCTTCTGCGTCCTCGTTGAAAAGCAGGGCGTCCACGTCGCCGTTTTTGGCCGCCCATAATCTGTGGCGCACGCTTTTGAGCGAAACCAGGCAGTCGGCTTCTTCAGTAATGAAGCGGCTGTAAGCGTCGGCGATATCAGGGGTGGTGACCAGCGGAGAGCTGGCCCGGTAGATGATCTGGTTTTTGTACGCCCGGCCGAGTTTTTCAAGCACGCCGTGCAGTTCGCGCACGATGTTCAAACTGGCGATGGCGTATTTGGGGTTGTAGAAATAGCGCACACCGGCCCGCTCGCAGATCAGGCTGATCTCTTCGGAGTCGGTCACCACGTGCACGTCGGCGCCTTGCGCAAAACCCTTGGCCGTATCCAGCGCCCGCTGGATAAGTGTCTTTCCGGCCAGCTTTTTTACCAGCTGGTCGGGAATGACGGCGCTTTTCTTGATGGCCGGTATGACGACGCAAACTTCGCGCACGCGCTACACGCAGCCTTTTCCCGCCGCGCGCTGCGCGGTCAGCACCGCGCGGGCGGCGGAAAGCATGTGCGCGAATTCCGCCTCGGTCAGGTTGTGCTGAAAGGGGAACGAGATCATGTGGTCGTAAAACAGGTCGCCGTTGGGGCAATCCGCCTGGCCGAGCCCCAGCTTTTGATACAGCGGGTAGCGGTTCAGGGGGTAATATTGCACCACGCACTTGACCCCGTGGTCGTTAAACATGCGGCGGATGAAATCGTCGCGCCGCTGCGCGGTATCAACCATGCGCGCCGCCAGCAGGTGGTAGTTGTGGCGGGTGGAATCCACCCGGTGGAATTCCAGTTCGGGAAAATCGGCCAGGGCGTCGATAAAGGCCAGCGCCCGGGCGCGTTTTTGCGCGTTGATCTCTTTGACCCGGTCCAGCTGCTTCGCGCCCAGAGCGCATTCCACTTCACCCAGGCAGTAGTTGTTGGGCCAAAGGCGTTCACCCTCCAGCTCAGGAAAATCCAGGTTGCCCATGGCCGGGTTCCAGTAATCCGCCCGCTCGAAGGGGAAGGCGCAGTGCCCGTTGTGCCGCAGCATGGGGATGACGTCCGCGTACTTCTTTTCTTTGACCGTCAGCATGCCGCCTTCGCCCAACGTGGTCAGGTTCTTGTGCGAATGGAACGAGAAGATGCCGAAATCGCCGAACATGCCGGCCATAACGCCGCCGATGTCCGCGCCGATGGCCTGGCAGGCGTCTTCCACCACCAGGATGTTGCGTTTTTTCGCCAGTTCCATGATGGCGGGCATATCCGCCACATAGCCGTACAGGTGCACCACGATGATGACGCGGGTTTTGGGGCTCAGCACCTTTTCAATGGCCTGGGCCGTGATGACGCGGGTTTTAAGGTCCACGTCCGCCCAAACGAGCTTGCCGCCCTTTTTGGCGAAGGGGTAGGCGGAAGAGGTGAAGGTGTGGCTGGGACAGATGACCTCGTCGCCGTCTTTGAGGCGGCAAAGCTGGGCCGCCACTTCCAGCGCGGCCGTGCCGTTCATCATGGCGAAAGCGTAGGGCGCGCCGCTCCAGGCGCAGAATTTATCCTGAAAGGCGTTCTGGTAATGCCCCTGGGTCAGGGGGTTGGCCTTTTTAAGGGCCTCGAGCACCACATCGATCTCTTCCTGGGTGTAATCCAGGGCGCGGCCGCTGAAATTGACCTGAATGTCCATATTCTCTCCCGCCTACATGCGCTTGAACAGGTCAATGACCTTGTCTTTGGTCAGAATTTTTTTGAAATCGGAGCCCAGGGCGTTGGTCAGGGGTTTTTCATGCACGATGGAGCCCTGGTACAGCGCTTCGTATTGCGCGTCCGAAAGCCCCTTGCACAGCCCCTTGGGCAGCGTGACCTTCTGCTTGTCCATCATGGCCGCGAACTGGGCGTATTCTTTGGGATAGAACTCTTCAAGCACGCTCAGGGCATAGCAGTTGGCCAGGCCGTGGGGCGTGTGCAGCACGATGGCAAGCCCCGCGGAAATGGGGTGCACGATGCCCGTGTTGCCCGCGGCCATGCCGCCCAGGTATGAGGCGATCATCATTTTTTCAAGGTTTTCTTCGGCCATCATGTCGCCGGAACGCAAAAAGACGTCTTCGCACAAATTGATGGCGGCCAGCGACAAGGTGTCGATGATCACGTTGCGGTAGCTGCCCGCGCGCGATTCAATGCAGTGCATGAAGGTGTCCATGCCGGTGTAGAAGTACTGGTCGCGGGGCACGGTGCGGGTCAGTTCCGGGTCCAACAGCAGTTGGTCGTACATGGTCAAATTGGAGTTCATGCCCATTTTTAAACGCTTGGCCATGTTGGTCAGAACGCAGGTGCGCGAGGCTTCCGCCCCGGTGCCGGAAAGGGTGGGCACACCAATCTTGTACGGCGGGGCGTTTTTGACCAGATCCCAGCCCTGATAGTCGGCGGCCAGGCCGGGGTTGGTCAGCATGTTGGCCACGGCTTTGGCCACGTCAAGGGTGGCGCCGCCGCCGATGCCGGTAACGCAGCAGGGCTGGGCCGAGCCCAGCGCTTTTTTCAGCGCGGCCGCGTACATGTCGATATCTTCCACCGCGGGCTCGTGCCCGGTATCCACAAAAATCACCTGGTCCCCCTTTTCAAGGGGCAGGCGCTTCACCAGGTCTTTGCCTTCGAAAAAATGGTCCACGTAAAAGACGGCCGGCCCTTCGACCGCCGCGCGCCGGGGCGCGACCAGCTCGGCGAGCTGCGAAAAAGAGCCCTTGCCGAACATATAGTGGGGAACGTTCTTGGTGTTTGCGAACATGCTGTCTCCTGCTTAGCGCAATTAACGCGCCAAATGCTCAAGGGCGGGCGCGTAAACGGGGCCGCTTCGCGCCGTATCTAGGCGAAGTAGGCCGGGTTGCGTTGAATGTCAACGGAATTCCCATAACCGGGCCGCCGCACACCGGCGGGCGAAAAAATGTACGGCGCGCGTTAAGATTTTTACATGCGAGCCGATCAGCAAAGCGATTATTGATATCTGTTTATTGTCATTGTCTCCTTGGGTGTGATAATGGCTTTCGATTAACAAGGGAGGGGGATGATGCGGTTGTCGATTTTCGCGAAAATCGCTCTGATGACGGTTTTCGCCATTCTTATCGTGACGGTTCCTATTGTATACATCGTTAGCAAAGAGTTCAGAGAGGGATATTATGAGCAGGCCGAGAAAATGCTTCGCGACTCAGCGCAGAGCGTGCAGCAATTCTTTGCCGATTATGCGGATTCAATAACCGCAACGACATATCATATCGCTTCGGACAGGGATATCGCCGCCTATACCCGAGAGAAGAACGGCGCGGGGCTCTACGAAGCCACGAAAAAGATCATTGAAAGCAAAAGCAGCAAGTCGGTCGAAAGCATCAGCGTCACCGACGAAAAAGGCGTGGTTCTCGCCCGGGGGCACAGCAAAGAGAATAAAGCGGGCGACAGCATCACGGGACAGTTGAACATACGCAAAGCCATCGCGGGGCAAACGTCGATCGGTATCGAGCCCGCGGCGCTTTTTCCGTTGTCGCTTCGCGGCGGCCGGGCGATCGTGGCGGACGGCAAAATCGTCGGGGCCGTGACGGTGGGGTTGACCTTGTCCCAGCAAAAAGTGGTTGAAGACTTCTCCAAAATGTTCGGGGTGGAGTGCACGCTGTTCCGCAAAGGCGAGCGGGTTTCAACCACGCTGAAAAACGGCGGCTTGCCGGCGCTCAAAACGGAGGTGGACGACAGAAGCATTCTCACGGATGTGCTTGAACGCAAAGAAACCGTGATACGCAAAGAAACGGCGTTCGGCGTGGATTACGTCGCCGTGTACGCGCCGCTCTTGAACAGCGACGGCAAAGCGGAAGGCATGCTGTCGTTGGCCCTGCCCCGCGCGAACATCGAGGCCGTTGCCACGGCCATGAGCCGCGATATCATGATGCTGGCCGGTATTATCGCCCTGGTCATGATCGGTCTCGCCATTATCTTCGCGCGTTATGCCGTCACCCGGCCCCTGGCCGGAATCACCAGCCTGGTGTGCGACTTGGTGGAAGACAAGGCGGAACTCAGCACCCGGCTGAACGACCGCTCCGGCGACGAAGTGGGAGCCTTGGCGCATCAGATCAACCGGTTGACCGGAAAAGTGTCTGATATGCTTTGCAATATTGAAGGTTATAAAAACCTGATCAACGCCATACCCGACCCCGTATTCGCCGTGGACCGGGAATACCGGCTGACCCTGGCCAACGACGCCGCCTGTGAAGCCCTTGGCGTGCGGAACGTCGAAGCCGTTTTGGGGCAAAAGGCCAATGATCTGTTCAAAACGGACTTCTTCGGGTCCGCCGGCTGCGGGTTGCGTAAGGTCATGGAAACCGGCAAACGGGCGACGGCGGAACAGCATACGTTGGTTTTGAACGGCAAGACGCGTGACATTCGCGGCTTGTGCGACGTGGTGTATGACTGCAAGGGTGAAATTTCCGGCTATCTTGAGGTGGCCAACGACGTAACGGCCCTTATGGAGCAGGAACGTAAATCACAAGCCCAGGTGGAGCATATTCGCGAGGTGAACGGCAAAGTCGCGGAAGTGGCGTCTCAGGTCGCTTCCGCTTCGCAGGCCATTTCCGCCCGCGCCCACTCCGTGCAGGAAGGGGCGGTGTCGCAAAGCAGGCTGATCAACGAGACGCTGAACGCCGTGGAACAGATGAACGGTTCTATCGGCGACGTCGCCCGCAACGCCGGTGATGCTTCCGCTCAGGCCGGGGCAGGGCAGGCCAAGGCGGACGAAGGCGCGAACGTCGTCACTCAGGCCATGAACGGCATTGATAAAGTGCGCGGTCAGGCCGACGGTCTGGCTCACAGCATGGAAACGCTGGGGCGGCAAGCGGAATCCATCGGCCAGATTTTGAACGTCATCACCGATATAGCTGATCAGACGAACTTGCTGGCGCTCAACGCGGCCATTGAAGCCGCCCGCGCCGGCGAGGCGGGGCGCGGTTTCGCCGTGGTGGCCGACGAAGTGCGCAAACTGGCGGAAAAAACCATGGGCGCCACTCAGGAAGTTCGCCAGGCGGTCGAAACGATTCAAAGCAGCACTGCCAGCAACATCGGCGGGATGAGCGACGTATCCGATTCCGTGCGCGAAGCCGCCGGGCTTTCGCGGCGTTCTGCCGATTCCCTGCGCGAGATCGTGTCGCTGGTCAGCGATACGACGACGCGGATAGCGGCTATTGCGGCCGCTTCAGAGCAGCAGTCCGCATCCAGCGAAGAAATCAGGCGCAAGATAGACGAAGTGGCGCGCCTGTCGGAAATGACGGTTGATGAATCAAGCCATTCGGCTGAGGCGGCGCAGGAATTGATCCGGCTTGCCGAAGAGCTGCGCCGGGTCGCCGGCGGCTGAGAACCCTGCCATGCGCAAGCGGCCCCGGCGGATACGCCGGGGCCGCTCAGACTGCTGACAAAGCCCCTGTTTGCAAGAGCAGGGACTTTGCTTTTTTTTATTCTTATGTTATGTGAAAGTATGATAAAAAAGAAGCAACAACGCCAATTGAAAATGGAATTTGTCTGTCTTGATGATCTTATTCCCGATGAACATATCTTGAAAAAGATAGATAAGACTGTTGATTTCGAATTTATCAGAGAAAAAACAGCGCATCTGTATTGTCATGACAATGG
>JAVBNL010000001.1:0-310353 GCA_031551515.1 Desulfovibrionaceae bacterium | reverse complement strand
CTTTTGGGGGGGGCCCCAAACTCCGGCTAACCACGCTGGGGCGCCCTCGGGGTTTTGGGGGGGAAAAAAAAATTTTTTTTAAAAAATTTTTTTACCCCCCCGCGCCCCCTCTTTTTCAAAAATTTTTTCGTGCAGGGGCCGTAGCGTACAGCCGCACGGTTAACTAGGTATTATGGCTTTCTTTGAGAAAAAACTCAATCTCTTCCATCAGCGCGTTCAAGAGGGCCGCCGTGTCGCCCGTTACCGTGCGGATGACGACGCCCTTGCGGAAGATGGTGCCTTTGCCCGCGCCGCCCGCAATGCCGATATCCGCTTCGCGGGCTTCACCGGGCCCGTTGACTTCACAACCCATCACCGCCACGGTGAACGACTGTGGAAAATCCGCGATGCGCGCTTCCACGGCCTCGGCCAGGGCGGTCAGCTCAATGCGCGTGCGGCCGCAGGTAGGGCAGGATATGAGTTCCGGCCCGCGCTTGCGCAGGTTCAGGCTGCGCAGCAGCATATAGGCCACGTCCACTTCGCGGACAGGGTCGTGGGTCAGCGATACGCGTAGCGTGTCGCCCAGTCCTTCGGACAGAAGAATGCCCAGACCCGCAGCCGATTTGACCGCGCCCGCCAGCAAGGTGCCTGCTTCCGTCACGCCGATGTGCAGCGGATAGTCACTTCTCGCCGCCAGCAGGCGGTATGCGGCCACAGTGTGCGGCACGGATGAGGATTTGAGCGAAATCTTGGTGTTGTAAAAACCGCGCTCTTCCAGCATGCGCACATGCGACAGGGCGGATTCGACCATGGCTTCGGGCGTGGGCCCGCCGTATTTTTCAAGCAGCTCTTTTTCCACGGACCCGGAATTGACCCCGACCCGTATGCAGGCGCCGGCGTTTTTCGCCGCATCCACCACGGCGGCCACATTCTTTTTGCCCCCGATGTTGCCGGGGTTGATGCGCAAACCCTCAAATCCGGCGGCCAGAGCGGCCAGCGCCAGCTTGTGGTTGAAATGGATGTCCGCGATCAGCGGCACCGGCGATGCGGCGCGGATGGCGGCTAGCGACTCCGCCGCCTTGTTGTCGGGCACGGCGATGCGGACGATGTCGGCCCCGGCCCTGGCCAGACGCACGATCTGGCCGGAGGTGGCGTCCGCGTCGCGCGTATCCGTATTGGTCATGCTCTGCACCAGAATGGGGTGGCCGCTGCCCATGAGTAAGGGGCCGAGGCGTATGGTGCGGGTCTTTCTGCGCGGTATGTTCATGCTTATATCCTTTGTTCGGGCTGTATAACGCGGAACACGGGGAGCGCCAAGCCCCGGTTTTCCCGCGCGGAGGTATGTGCGTATGCGTTCTGGTGGTTCCTCTTTACATGAATTGCTGGAGAAAGTTCTGAACGTCGGGGTCGCTGACGGGATGGACACGGAAAAAATTCGCGTGGTCAAAAGCGCGAACGTTCTCCATCTGTTGAGCATCGGCCTCAGCATATTTTTATTTTGCGAAGGTCTGGATGCGGGCGCTCCTTCTTTTATGGTTATAGCGGCGCTGACCTTGTGCGCTTCAGTGGGGGGGCTTTATTTCAGTTATTGCAAGAGCTTTAGCTACTGGCCCAGCATTGTCCTGACAATCTGGCTGAACGGCCTGTTTCTGTACGCCACGGCGGTGGGGTCCGGCGCTCGCTCGTCCTATATCTGGCTTTTCGTTTTTCCCTTTCTGGGCATGCTGACTTTCGGCTTGCGTAAAGGCACGATTTTGCTTGCGACACAAGCGATGTGCCTTGCCTGCATCTTTTTTTTGCCGGGTGACCCGTTGTTGCGCGCTGATTACAGCGAGGCACTGCGCGAGAGCGTTTTCGCGGCATACATTTTCGCCTGTTGCGCGGCTTTCGGAGGAGAACTTATCCGGTGGCAGGCGCTGAAGAAAATAACGGAGCTCATGCGGCGGCTGGAAACCATATCGGTGACGGACGAACTGACGGAAGTGCTCAACCGCAGGGCCTTCAACAGCTTCCTGGAAGAGGAGTTGGCGCGTTTTTCGCGTGCCGGCAGGGGGTTTTGCCTCGTACTTTGCGACTTGGATCACTTTAAACGAATCAATGATACATACGGGCATGCCGGCGGCGACGAGGCGCTACGTATTTTTGCGGGGCTTTTGCGCAGTCACTCTCGCAAGCAGGATATCGCCGCCCGCTGGGGCGGGGAAGAGTTCATTCTGCTTTTGCCTGATACGGGGCTTGACGGCGGCGTGCGTATGGCGGAAAAGTTACGGTCGCGCCTTGCCGGAACCCCTATGCCCCACGCGTGGGGCGGTTTCACCATGACCATGTCCGCCGGGGTGTATGCCGCCGTTGCTGGCGACAAGGCGGAAGAATGCGTGCGGCGGGTTGATGCCGTGCTGTATCGCGCCAAGCGCGAAGGGCGAAATAAAGTCTGCTTTTGATCAGGAGGATGCCGTGTCCGTTACCCGCATAGGTTTTGTACTTTTTCCCGGTCTGCTGCAACTTGACCTGACAGGAGCATACGGCGTGCTTGCCGCCGGACCCGGCGCCGAGGTCCATCTGATCTGGAAAGACACAAACCCTGTTCTTTCCAGCGACAAACTGCTGCTGACGCCGACGGTCAGCATGGCGGACTGTCCGGAGTTGGACGTGCTCTGCGTGCCGGGCGGCGGGGGCGTGGTGCCGCTTATGCGCGATGAAACCGTGCTGGATTTTTTGCGTGCAAAGGCTGCCACGGCGCGCTACGTCACATCCGTGTGCACCGGGGCTCTTGTGCTGGGCGCGGCCGGGCTGCTCTCCGGCTATAAGGCCACAACGCACTGGATGTCGTGGGATTTGCTCGCCGCTTTCGGGGCAATCCCCGCGCATGAGCGGGTTGTGGTGGACAGAAACAGGGTCACGGCCGCCGGGGTCACCTCCGGCATCGACATGGCCTTGGCTTTGGCGGGCCTGCTGTGGGGTGACGTCGCGGCTCAGGAGATTCAACTGCAGATGGAATATGCCCCGTGCCCGCCGTATGCCGCCGGCGACCCGGCAACAGCCCCGGCGAACGTTGTGGCCGCGCTACGGGAAAGAAACGACAAGCGCCAGCAAGAACGCGCGGAAGCGGTGCGCCTTGCGGCGGAAAAGCTATAGAAACTTCTTGTCTTTAGCTATGCCCCTCGGTAAATAGGGCCGTTGCGCGATCGCGCGCGGCCAGCCGGGGTATATATGCTTTCGAATCCTGATGTCGTAACTCTTCTTGTTCCCGCCTTTGTGGGCGGCGCTATTGGCAGAGTGTGCCGCCTGCCCGGCGGCACGCTGCTTTTTTCAACCATCGGCGTGGCCGCCGCGGCCAACTATTGGGATCTTTCGCATCAGGCTCCTTATGAATTGGTGCTTGTGTTGCAGATTTTGACCGGCTGCATGCTGGGGCAAAGCATCAACCGCCGTTTCTGGCAAGATTTTTTGCAAATATGGCGGCCGACCCTGATGGTCATCGCGGCGTTTACGCTGGCTTCGCTCCCGTTTGCCATGCTGTTGCACTGGTTTTGCGGTTTTGAATACATGACGGCGCTTCTCGCGGCGACCCCCGCCCGCATGCAGGATATGATCATCCTGGCGGGCACCATGAACTCCGACGCGGTGACGGTCATGCTGATGCAACTCGCGCGGCAGTTCGCTATTATCATTATCACCCCGTTCATGCTGGCCGGGTATGTGCGCAGCGGTTCGGCAAAAGCGGCCGCGTCATCAGCCGCCAAGGCTGGAAAGCGCTTTAACGGCGATTCGTTCCGGACCGCCGCCTTTAATTGCTCCACTTTGCTCGTTCCCGGTTGTTTCGGCGCTTTTTTGGCCAATTTTACCGGGCATGTGCTGGGTCCCCTGCTGGGCGCTTTCACGACTGTTGCGCTGTGCCGCATCGTCTGGGTGCGAGCGGGGGAAGTGCCTTTTCCCAGATCCTTCGGGTTTCTTTTGCAGAGCATGGCCGGGGTGCTTTTGGGCGCGCGGATTACGCCTGAAATCGGCAGCCTGCTTTTGGCCCGCGCCGTTCCGCTGGTTTCGGCCGTTTTATATGTGCTGATCGTGGGCCTCTTGATCGCCATGTTTCTGCACCGGCGCCACGGCTGGCACAAAGGCCTCTCATGGCTGGCGGGCGCGCCCGGCCGGGCAAGCGACATGCTGGCCATAGCGCAGGATATCGACCTTTCCGGCAAAGAGCGTTTGGCCCTGGTCTCTGTGCACACCGCGCGGCAAGTGTTCTTCACCATATTCATTTCTGTGGTGACCATATTCCTTTAGCCGCATTCGAAAACCGCCTTTCGCCTCTCAATGCCCCGCCTTGCGGGGCTTTTTTTCTACAGTAACAGCACCAGTGACCCGACGGTAATCAGCGCGCCGCCGATCAGTGTTTTGGGCGCGGCAGGCTCGCCAAGCAGCAGAATGGACAGAAAGATGGTTATGGCCACGCTCAGTTTGTCTATGGGCGCGACCTTTGAAACGTCGCCCATCTGCAGCGCCTTGAAATAGAATAGCCAGGACAGGCCGGTGGCCAGCGCCGAGATAACCAAAAAAATCATGGAACGCGCGGGTATGGCCCGGAGATCCTTGAGCCCGCCGCCGCTTGCGAACACGATGCCCCAGGTCAGCACCAGAATACAGCTGACCCGGATGGCTGTCGCCAGGTTGGAGTCAATGTCCTTGACGCCGATTTTGGCCGTGATGGCGGTCAGCGACGCGAAAACGGCCGCGAGCAGGGCGTATAGTTTCCACATGGGTAAATCCCTTTTTATAATCCGGGGTCAAGGGGCGCGGCCCCTTGCGGGGCATGGGGCGGAGCCCCATTTTCGTCAATCAATTCCTTGAAACTGATTTTTCCAGGCCGCGAAGGCTTCGCGCGCGCGGGCGGCATACAGGGCTTTGCGTGAATCTTTTTTGGCCTTTTGGCCCAGCTCCGGCATGAGACCGTACTGGACGTTGGAGGGCTGAAATTTTTTGACCGGCGTGCGCAGATGCCCCAACAGCGCGCCGAGTGTCGTTTCCACAGGCGGCGGAGGAAGCTTCTCGCCGCGCAGCTTCGCGGCGAGAGCAAGGCCCAGCCACAGGCCGCAGGCGGCGGATTCCACATAGCCTTCCACGCCGGTGATCTGCCCGGCCAGGAATATGCGCGGGGCCGCGCGTAGCGAAAGGTCGGGGCAGAGCACCTTGGGCGCGTTGACGAAAGTGTTGCGGTGCATGCTGCCGAAGCGCAGAAACTCGGCATTTTCCAGGCCGGGGATCATGCGGAAAATGCGGGCCTGGGCCGCGTGGGTCAGTTTTGTCTGGCAGCCCACCAGGTTGAAGGCGCTCTTGTTGCGGTTTTCCGTGCGCAATTGCAGCAGGGCATAGGGCCGCGCACCCGTTCTGGGATCGGTGAACCCAACGGGCTTGAGCGAACCGAAAGCCAGGGTCTTGGGGCCGCGCTCGGCCAAAGCTTCGATGGGCATACAGCCTTCAAAATGCTTTTCTTCCTCAAAATCGCGGGAAGCCACTTTGTCGCCCGCCAGCAGGGCTTCGTAAAAGGCGAAATACTCGTCCTTGTTCAGGGGACAGTTCAGATAGTCCGTGTCTTCGGGCTGGTAGCGCGATCCCCAGAAAGCGATATCCATGTTCACGGATTCGGCGGCCACAATGGGCGCAATGGCGTCGTAAAAGTAGAGTGAACCGTCGCCGATAAGCGCGGCAAGGGAAGCGGAAAGCGCATCGGAAGCCAGCGGCCCGGCCGCGACCACCACAGGGTTTTCACCGTGGATCGTCGTAAGATCGGTAATTTCCCGGTGGACCAGGGTGATGCCGGGCGTTTTTTCAATTACTTTGGTCACCGCGCGGCTGAAAAGGTCACGGTCCACGGCCAGGGCCTTGCCCGCGGGCACGCGCGTTTCTTCGGCCACGCGCATGGTCAGGCTGCCTAAAGCGCGCATTTCTTCTTTCAACAGGCCGATGGCGCTGTCAGGCTCGTCGGAACGGAAAGAGTTGGAACAGACCAACTCGGCAAGATCCGCGCTGCTGTGGGCCGGAGAAAAGCTTCCCGGCTTCATTTCATACAGTGTAGCGGCGACGCCCGCGCGGGCAAGGGCGTATGCGCACTCGCACCCGGCCAGGCCGCCGCCGATGATGGTAACAGAAGAAGGCATGATGGCTCCGATACAAAGAAAGTGTCGCTTTCATACAAAGCTTCGGCGTGAAGGTAAAGCGGGGATACGCGCGGCTGCTGACCGGGCCTTGGTTGCCGTGTGGTGCGGCGGCTGGACCCAACGGCGGCGCGGCTTTTTCTATCGAAAAAGCCGCGCCGTAACGAGGGTGCAGGAGCATCATGCCCCTGCCGGGGGCATGGGGGCGGAGCCCCCATGTTTAACTACACCAACGAACCTTCTTTCTTCGCGTACTTCAAGATCCCTTCCGCGCAGCGATAGGCCAGAGCGCCCACGGTGCCGGTGGGGTTGCGGCCGCTGTTGTGGGGGAAGTTGCCCGCGCCGACCACGAACAGGTTGTGGGCGTCCCAGTGCTGCAGGTAGGAGTTGACCACGCTGTCCGCCGGACTGGCGCCCATGATGGTGCCGCCCGTGTTGTGCGTCGTTTGGTAGGGCACGATAGTGTAATCTTTGGCGTTGGGCTTGGACGCGATGGTCGTCGCGCCCATTTCTTTCATGATCTGTTCGGTCTTGGTAGTCATGAACGCGAACATGGCCCTGTCTTGCGCCGTGAAGTTGTAGGTGAGCCGCAGCAGCGGCAGGCCGTAGGCGTCACGGTACGTGTCATCAAGAGAAAAGTAGTTTTCCTTGTGGGGCATGGACGACCCTTGGCCGCCCACGGCAAGGGTTCGGGTGAAGTTTTCGATGGAGGCCTTTTTGAAGGCCGCGCCCCAACCGGGGGTTCCCGGCGGCACGGCATTGGTTTCGATGGGCCGTTTGCCGTATTGCCCGATGGCAAGGACCGCGCCGTGGATGAAGTCGAGCCCGGAGTGGTCGAAGTTGTCGGCGTTGAAGTCGTCGATGCCCATGGCCAGCGCCCCGGCCCCGGCGTATGTGTTGGTCTGGTTTTTGAAAAAGCCCGTGGTGCCCGGCGTGATCTGGTAACAATAGCCTTTGCCCAAAGTGCCCTTGCCGGTAGCGGGGTCGTACTGCTTGCCGATTTTCGAGACCATCAGCAATTTGGCGTTGTTCATGACGTAGCTTGTGGCCACGACGATATCCGCCGGCTGTATGCACTCTTCCATGGTCAGGGTGTTGATGTAGCGCACCCCGGTGACCTTGTTGCCCTTTTTCAGAATCTCCACCACGTTGGCGTTACAGCGCAATTCGTAGTTTCCGGTTTTGATGGCTGCGGGCAGCACCGTATTGTTGGGGCTGGCTTTGGCGTCGTATTCGCAGGCGAAGCGTTCGCAAAACCCGCAGAACATGCAGGGGTTGAGCTGCATGCCGTACGGGTTGGTGTACGCGTTTGTGGCGATGCCCGCCGCAATCATGAAGGGGTGGCAGCCGATTTGCTTGGTCGCCTTTTCAAACAGTTTCATGGCCGTGGTTTTGGGCATGGGCGGCAAGGGAAACGGTTCGGAACGCTTGCCGTCGAAGGGGCTGGCGGATTCGCCGGAAACGCCGATGACCTTTTCGAACCTGGTGTAATAGGGCTCCATCTGATCATAGGTCAGGGGCCAGTCCTGCAATTGATAGTCTTTGGAAAGCTTGTTCGCGCCATAGCGTTTGGCGGTAAGGGTCTTTATCTGAAAGTCATAAGGGAAGAAGCGGTAATACACGCCGTTCCAGTGCAGGCCAGCCCCGCCCAGGCCTGCGCCCAGCAAGAAGGAACCCAGCCTGCGCATGGGCAACGCCTTCATGTTTCTGTCGTTTCTGAAGGTCACGGTTTCTTTGGACAGGTCCTGCATCAGGCCGTAGTTGACGGCATAGCGCCATTCGTCGTGCATTTCCTGAAAATCGGCCAGGCTTCTTTTTTCACCGCGCTCAAGGCCGACCACGGTAAGGCCCGCCCGGGCGCATTCGGCCGCCACGATGCCGCCGGTGAAACCCACGCCTATGGTCACCACGTTCACTTTTTTCAATGTCTTTGTAGCCATATGGGTATCCTCCGTGCGGTCACTGCATGTCGGCCAGAGATTGAGGGGCGATCACTTCGAATTTGTCGCTGGCGATGGCTGTCGTGTATTCCATCTGCGCCCCGGGGTATTGCTTCATTTTCCAGCCCTGCATGCCGTCGTTGCCCATATAGATGGGGTCGGCGTACACGCCGGCCAGCACGGCGCTTTTCAGCATGTCGAAGAAAAGCGTGGAGCTGACGCCATCCATAGGTATCTTTCCAGACGCGCACATGCTGAGGACGTTGTCTTTTTCTGTGTCGGCGCATTTGGCGAAATCTTTTTTGAACGAGGTGTTGGCCTGGGCGTTCAGCGCTTTGATGCCCATAAGAAACAGGTCACGCCGCTGGATGGGGGTTTGCGTGCCTTGGGTGGGCGCGCCGGGAAGAAAGGGCCCGGCCATGTATTCCCGCTCGTTGTAGCCCCAGGCACCGGCTAGTTGATTGTCGATGAAATACGGAGCGCCGAGCTCTTTGGCGCCGGGTCCGAGTTCGTCTTTGGGGAAAATGCGTTCAGCCGCTTCCGAAAGGGTGGCGAAGTCTTGCGCATCGGTGAAGAACATCCTGCCTCTGGGAATTTTTACGGCCTTTGCCGCATCTTCCGCTTTTGCCACGTGCTGCGTGGCATTGTGCGGGGCGTCGGCCGCCTGGGCTGTGGCGAGAGAGAGCGCGGCGCCGCCCAATGCCGCGGTTCCGGTGAGAATGCCTGTGGCTGCCAGAAATTTCCGGCGGGAAAATGATGAGGCGTTCGACATATAAACCTCCTGTAACTGAACACGGAGTTCAGAGTTAGAGCATACGATATCATATGTTCGGTATTACGCAAGATGCGCGGGGCGGTTTTATGAAAAGTTTATAACGCGAATGCGGCGCGCGGCATAAACAAAGCCGCCCCGGCACTTTCCGGGGCGGCTTTGTTTATAAGACGGAGCGAATGATCAGGCCCAGCGTAGCAGGCCCAGCGTATGCTCGTTGGGCAGCAGCGGGTGCACGGGCACCGCCTGCACGGTAAAGCCGAAGCGTCCGGCTTCAGCCGGGGCGACGGTGCCTTTGAATTTCTGCCAGCCGTCGTGCATGTCGCCCTCCGCCCGCATGGCGTAGAGCTTGCGCTGGGTGAATGTCTGGTCTTGCGCCACCGTGCCCGCATAGGCGTAAACATGCAGGTTTTCCAGGGCGATGCCGTTGGTGAAGACCATCGCTTCCACGGCCAGAGGCTCGCCCACATAGACGGTATCGCCTTTGGCGATGGTCACGTCTTTGATAGTCACATCCGACCAGCGGGTCATGATGTTCATACGCCATTCAGACAGCTCGCGGGCGGGGGTGAAGTTGTTTTCAGAAAGGTCGTTGATGCTGCGGTAAGCCGGGGTGTACGCCCACTTTAGATAGTCGCCCACCATGCGGTTGGAGTGATAGCGGGGGCCCAGCTCAACCAGGGCGCGTTTCATGCGGGCTATCCAGGCTCTGGGCATATTACTTTTGCTGCGGTCATAAAATTCGGGAATGATGTCGTGTTCCAGAATCTTGTACAGGGTCTGCAGTTCCACAAAGTCCTGATAATCCGGGTCGCTGTAGTCTTCACCTTTGCCGATGGCCCAGCCGAGGCTGTTGTCGGGTTTCCAGGCTTCATCCCACCAGCCGTCCAGAGTGCTGAACTGCAACACGCCGTTGAACATGGCCTTCATGCCGCTGGTGCCGCAGGCTTCGAGCGGACGGCGGGGGTTGTTCAGCCACACGTCGCAGCCGGAAACGAGATAGGATGCGACCTCCATGTCATAGTCCTCAAGAAAGACCATGTTCATGCGGTATTCTTTGGTGCGGCACAGCGCGATCAGCTCTTTCATCAGCTGCTTGCCGCCCTGGTCTTGCGGGTGGGCCTTGCCCGCGAATATGAACTGCACGGGCCTGTCTTTGTTGCTGATGACGCGCAAGAGGCTTTCTTTGTCTTGCAGCAGCAAGTTAGCGCGTTTGTATGTGGCGAAACGGCGGGCAAAGCCGATGGTCAGCGCGTCGGGGTTCAGGGCTTCTTCAGCCTCCATCACTTCTTGCGAGCGCGCGCCCTGGGCCAGAAGCTGGGCTTTCAGGCGGGAACGCACAAATTCCACCAGCCGGGCGCGCTGATGCTCGTGTGCGCGCCAGAACATGGAATCGGGAATAGTGGCCGCGGCGGCCCAAGTTTTGCCCAGGTCCGCTTCCTCACGCCAGTTGCCCAGATAGCGGTCGTACAAAAGGCCCATGGCCGGGGCTATCCAGGAAGGGGCGTGAATGCCGTTGGTGACGGATGTGATGGGCACGTCTTCGACGGGCAGTTGGTTCCATACCTTGTGCCACATCTGACGGGAAACCCGCCCGTGCAGGGTGGAAACTCCGTTGTTGAAGCGCGAAAGCCTGAGCGCCAGTACCGGCATGCAGAACGCTTCGCTGTCGTCCTGGGGCGTTTCGCGCCCCAGCGCCAGAAAAACCTTGAACGCCAGGCCCATGTCGCGGGCATAGGGTTCGAAATAGCGCTGCATCAGCTCGGGAGGGAAACGGTCGTTGCCCGCGGGCACCGGGGTGTGAGTGGTAAAGATACTGCCGGAAGCGGAAACTTCAAGCGCCGCTTCGAACGGCAGGTTGTGGTCTTTCATCAGCACCCGGATGCGCTCAAGGCCGGCGAAAGCGGAGTGCCCCTCGTTCATGTGAATGATCTGCGGGTCAAGGCCCAGCGTTTTCAGGGCCTTAACCCCGCCTATGCCCAAGAGTATTTCTTGCCACAGGCGCATTTCCAGGTTGCCGCCGTAAAGGCGGGCGGTGATAAGGCGAAACTCGGGGGTGTTTTCCGGCAGATTGGTGTCCAGCAGGAACAGGCGTATGCGGCCGACGCTAGCCTCCCATATCCGGACCTTCACCGGTTTGTCGCCGATGTGAATGTCCAGAAACGCCGGGTTGCCGGAGGGGTCAAGGGCGGGTTTGAGCGGCATTTGCTCGAAATCGTAATCGGGATACCGCTCCTGCTGCCAGCCGTCGGGCGTCATGTATTGACGGAAATACCCCTGGCCGTAAGCAAGGCCCACGGCAATCAGGGGAATGTTCAAATCGCTGGCCGATTTCAAATGATCGCCGGCCAGAATGCCGAGGCCGCCGGAATAGATGGGCAGGCAAAGAGAAACGCCGAATTCCAGGCTGAAATACGCGATGGCCGGGGCATCGGGCCCAAGGCCCGGAAAGCGCTCGGGCCTCGCTTTCTCCAGATATTCCTCCTGTTCTTTTTCCAGGTTGGTAATGCGGTCGACAAAAAGGTCGTCCTGCGCCAGATCCGCCAGGGTTTGCTGCGACAGATGGTTCAGAAACCAGACGGGGTTATGGTAGCTTTCCTGCCAAAGCGCCGGGTCAACCTGGGCGAAGGTCGTCCCGATTTCAAAGTTCCAGGAAAACCAGTAGTTGCGCGCGAGGTTCCACAGGGGTTGCAATGCCGGAGGCAACTTGGGGGTCACGCTGAAAACCTGTAAGGACCGCATGCTCCGTCTCCTTTTCCGCTTTTTTGACTAACAGCGTCGCTTGGTGTAAATGTTTTTTTTACACCGGGCGGATACAATTTTTCGTATTCGCCATTCTTTCACAGGAGGAACATTGTGGCAAGCATCGACTGCGGCGGTATGACCCTGCGCGTCAACATCCTCTTTTTGAACGGCGCGCAAAGCCTGTACGGTCCTGTGGGGCCGGAACAGGCGACAAGCGGTTCCGCCGGTTTCGACTTGCGCGCGGTGCTTCCCGAAAGCGACCCCGAGCTGATCGTGGCCGGGGGCGAACGGGCTATCATACCGACGGGCGTCGCCATAGAGCCTTTGCGGCCCGGCATTGCCGGTTTCGTTTATTCACGCAGCGGCCTGGGCGCGGTCAAAGGCTTGACCGTGGCGCAGGGCGTCGGGCTTATCGACCCTGATTACCGGGGCGAAATTATCGTATATCTGCTGAATACGTCACACCTGCCCCAGACGTTGCGACGAGGCGACCGCATCGCGCAGCTAGTGTTTCAGCCCTTTTTGCGGCCCGACTGGCAAGTCGTGGACACCCTGGGCGAAACAGCGCGCGGTGCGGGTGGTTTCGGTCATACAGGCAAATGATGCGGCATTTTTTATATGAATGGAGAGATGACAATGAGTAGCACCCTTGACGCGATCCGGAAACGGGAAGAGTCCCTGTTGTTCAAAACCTATTCCCGGTACCCCGTGGCGGTAAAAAATGGCAAAGGCACCCGGTTGTGGGACTTTGACGGCAAAGAATACATCGACCTTCTGGCGGGCATCGCCGTGACGGCGCTCGGCCACAGCAACGAAGAGCTGGCCCAGGTTATGGAAAAGCAGGCCAGAAAGCTCATTCACGTGAGCAACCTTTTTTATCAGGAAGAGCAGCTTGATCTTGCGGAAAAAATGCTGGCCACCAACCATTGCGACAAAATTTTCTTCTGCAACTCCGGCGCGGAAGCCAACGAAGGGGCCATCAAGCTGGCCCGCCGCTATCAGCAGCGGGTCAAAGGCAAAGAAGCCTACGGCGTGATCAGCTTTAGCGGTTGCTTTCACGGCCGTACCCTGGCCACCGTCGCCGCCACCGGCGGCAAGAAGTTCCAGGACGGCTTTTTGCCCATGCCCGAAGGCTTCAGCCAGGTTCCCATGGGCGATATCGAAGCGTTGAAGGCGGCCATTACCCCCAAAACCGCCGCCATCATTCTTGAAGTGGTGCAGGGCGAGGGCGGGGTGTACCCCGCGGATAAAGACTTCTTGAAAGCCGTTGTGGCGCTGTGCCGCGAAAAAGGCGTGCTTTTCATTGCCGACGAAGTGCAGGCGGGCCTTTGCCGCACGGGTAAATGGTGGGGTTTTCAGCACTACGGCATCGAGCCGGATATCGTGACCAGTGCGAAAGCGCTTGCCAACGGCCTGCCCATGGGCGCCGTTATGGCCACGGAAGAAGTGGCGCAAGGCTTTGCCGCGGGCAGCCACGCCACCACCTTTGGCGGGGGGGCGCTGCTTTCCGCCGTGGCGGCCAAAACGCTGGATATCATGAAGCGCGACAAGATTAACGAGCACGTGGCCGAAACAGGCGCCTGGGCCCTGGAACGGTTCCGCAAGCTGGCCAAAGACGTGCCCGGCAGCATTGCGGATGTGCGCGGCCTGGGCCTGCTTATCGGCATCGAACTGACCAAGCCCGGCAAAGAAGTCTGGGAAAAGCTGATTCAGGCCGGGTTCATTCTGAACCTGACGCAGGATACGATTTTGCGCCTGGTTCCGCCGCTGATCATTGAAAAAGCGGATATCGAAGCCTTTGCCCAGGCTTTGGAAAAGATTCTGAAAGCATAACCGCTTCGCCGCAAGGCGGGCTTGTAAAACGGCTTTCGCTTCGGCGGGAGCCGTTTTTTTTGCCGTCCCAAGGCGGCTGCCGGAAGCCGCCTTGGGGCCGGGGGCTTTTCATTTTTTTGTAAAGTGATTATAAGAAAATTTATGGCAACTTCGTTTTCCATGACCGATACGTCGCTGTGGCCTACCCTCGGGCAGACCATAGCCGACCTTGCGCGCAATGAGCAGTTGAACCGTGAGACCCTGAACGCCGGGGTCTACGCGCGTTCGCTGGACCGCGCCAACGGTATGGAGCGCACGGGTTCCCACACCATCGACCAGGCCGTTTACGGCGGGTCGGTCGCCTGGGGGCCTTTTCTTGATACCATAAACGCGGGCACCGTGGTGCCGCGCGACGCCGTCATGCAGACCTTTGACGCGCAGCGAGGCATGCAGACCCTGCACATGGGCACGGGGGCCATTTTGGACGCATTGGCGTAACGTGCCGGAGTTATAATTGGTTTTGAGCCGCTTCGCGGCTATTTTTTTACGATAAGGAAAAACACCATGAGCGAGTATGCTTTTACTTCCCGCAACTGCTGGGATGTGTATACGGACCCCAAAGACCAGAAGGCCATGCGGGACCTGGCGAAACGCTATATCGCCTTTCTTTCCGCCTGCAAGACGGAACGCGAAACCATAGCCTACGTGCACGAGCGCCTGCTGGAAGCGGGGTACGTTGAAAACGGCACGGGCGGCAAGATATTCCGTACGCTGCAAGGCAAAACCATCTTTGTGGCCCGTCGGGGCAAAGCTTCGCTGGAAAAAGGCCTGCGCCTCGTCTGCGCCCACGCCGACACGCCCAGGCTTGATTTCAAGCAGCGCCCCCTGCAAGAGCAGGCGGGCGTCGGGCAGGCCAAAACCCACTATTACGGCGGCATCCGCAAATACCAATGGCTGGCGCGGCCGCTGGCCATTCACGGCGTTGTGGTCAAAGGCGACGGCACGACGGTTCGCGTGACGTTGGGTGAAGATCCGGCCGAACCGGTCTTTACCATAGCCGACCTTTTGCCCCACCTGGCGGCGGCCCAGGCGGAACTGCCCCTGTCCAAGGCGTTTGAAGGGGAGAAGCTGAACCTGGTTCTGGGGCACCAGCCCCTGGCCGCGCCGGAAAAGAAAAAAGGCGACAAAAAAGCGGAGAAAGAAAAAGAGCCGGTAAAGGCGCATCTTTTGGCTCTGCTGCACGCAAAATACGGCATCAAGGAAGAAGACCTGTATTCCTCGGAGTTGCAAGCCGTGCCCGCCGGGCCCGCCCGCTTTGTGGGGCTTGATTCATCTTTGATCGGCGGCTACGGGCACGATGACCGCATCTGCGTGTTCGCCGCCCTTGAGGGGCTGCTCAGCGCCAAAGCCGACACCGCCCACACCCGCTGCGTCATGTTCTGGGACAAGGAAGAGATCGGTTCCGAAGGCTCCACCGGCGCGAAATCCCGCTTTTTTGAATACAGCGTTCAGGACTGCATCCGGATCTGGGAGCCCAAAGCCCGCTTCGCCGAAGTGATGATGGCCAGCAAAGCCATATCCGCCGACGTGCACGCCGGTACGGACCCTGATTGGCAGGATCTGCATGAAAAGTTGAACGCGGCCTATATGGGTCACGGGCCTTGTTTCTGCAAGTTCACCGGGCACCGGGGCAAATACGAAGCCAACGACGCGCATCCGGAATATGTGGGCTGGCTGCGTTCCGTTCTGAACGGCGCGAACGTTCCCTGGCAAATGGCGGAACTGGGCAAGGTGGACGGCGGAGGCGGCGGCACAGTGGCCATGCATCTTGCGGCCTACGGCATGAACATCATCGATTGCGGCCCGCCGGTGCTGTCTATGCACAGCCCCTTCGAGCTGATCAGTGTGGTGGACCTGTATGCCACACGCTTGGCCTTTACGGCTTTTTTGACCGCGAAATAAACAGGCGCGCGAACCAGTGGGAGGATTTATGGCTCTGCACCCGGCAGCGGGCAAACTTGCCCCGCCTTCTGAATGGACCGATATCCCCGCGCTGCTCGCGGCCTATGAAAAAACGATCCCCGATCCTGACAACCCCGCGCAAAGGGTGGCTTTCGGCACTTCCGGGCACAGGGGCAGTTCGCTCAGCGGCAGCTTTACCGAATCGCACATTCTGGCCGTCAGCCAGGCCGTGTGCGAATACCGGGCAGGGCAGGGCATTGCCGGGCCTTTGTTCCTCGGGGCGGATACCCATGCCCTGTCGGCCCCGGCAACCCTCACCGCCCTGGAAGTGCTGGCGGCCAACGGGGTTGCCGTGCACGTGCAGTCGGGCGGCGGCGGCGTTACGCCCACGCCCGTCATATCACGGACCATTCTGCGCTATAACGCGCAAAAACCCGCATCGCCCGCTGACGGCATTGTCATCACCCCTTCGCACAATCCGCCCGCCGACGGGGGCTTCAAATACAACCCGCCGCACGGCGGCCCGGCGGATACCGATGCCACGGGCTGGATAGAAAAGCGGGCCAATGAGCTTTTGCGGGCGAAACTGGCGGGCGTGAAGCGCATGTCTTTGGAAAAGGCCCGCGCAAGCGGCGCCATAACGGAAACGGACTTTATCGCCCCCTACGTTGCTGAGCTTGAAAGCGTCGTGGATATGCAGGCCATCGCCGCATCGGGCCTGCATTTGGGGGTGGACCCGCTGGGCGGCTCGTCGTTGCCCTATTGGGCGCCCATCGCGGAGCGCTACAAGCTGGATCTGACCGTGACCAACACGGCCCGGGAGCCTGATTTTCGCTTCATGCCTCGCGACCATGACGGCAAAATCCGCATGGACTGCTCGTCTCCCTACGCCATGGCCGGGCTGCTGGCCCACGCGGGCAGCTATGACCTGGCGTTCGGCAACGACCCGGACGCCGACCGCCACGGCATCGTGACCCGGGCGGGGCTTATGAACCCCAACCACTATCTGGCCGCCGCCGTCTGGTATCTGTTTCGCAACCGCCCCGGTTGGCCCAGGGGCGCCTCGGTGGGCAAGACTCTGGTTACCAGCAGCATGCTGGACAGAGTGGCCGCGGCGCTTGCCTGCCCGCTGTATGAAGTGCCCGTGGGTTTCAAATGGTTTGTCGCGCCCTTCATGGCGGGAAGCTGCGCCTTCGGCGGCGAAGAAAGCGCCGGAGCATCTTTCTTGCGCATGAACGGCACGGTCTGGAGTACGGACAAAGACGGGCTGATCATGGGCCTTCTGGCGGCAGAACTGACGGCGAAACTGGGCAAGAACCCGGCGGAGGTCTATACCGGGCTGACGGAACGTTTCGGCGCGCCGCTGTATGAGCGCACGGACGCGGCCGCCACATCCGCGCAAAAAAAGGCGCTGGCGGCGTTGAGCCCGGCCGCCGTTACGGCTGAAACGCTGGCCGGGTCGAAGATAACCGCCGTCTTGACTGCCGCGCCGGGCAACGGCGCGCCCATCGGCGGGTTGAAAGTGGCGACCGCCGACGGCTGGTTTGCCGCGCGCCCCTCGGGCACGGAAGATGTGTATAAAATTTACGCGGAAAGCTTTCTCGGGCCGGAGCATTTGGCGACTCTGCAACGGGAGGCCGCATCGGTTGTGGACGCGGCTTTGCGTGACGCATCCGTAACCGGCTGAACTGTTGTGCTCGTGTCGCGGCAATGGAGTGAGAAGCGCGGTTGACCTTCCGTGCCCCAGCGGGTATTGTTGTCATGAAAGTAAGGAGCAGCCATGCGTTTCCTCGTAGTCGACGACGATTTTCAGACGCGCAGCCTGGTACAGCGCTTTTTACATCCGTATGGGTTCACCGACGTAGCGACGGACGGGCAAGAAGCAGTTGAGGCCTTTCGTCTGGCGCTGAAAGAAGGCGAACCGTACGATCTGATTACGCTCGATATTTTGATGCCGAATACCGACGGGCAGGAAGCGCTGCGTGAGATACGCGCCATTGAAAAAGAAAAAGGCGTTCCGGAACATAAGGCTGTAAAAGTCATTATGATTTCCGGCCTGGATGACGGCAAAGAAGTGCATGATGCGTTCTTTTTGGGGCAGGCCACGAGTTATCTGGTCAAGCCGATACATCACAAAGTGCTGTTGGATGAAATAGCCTCGCTGGGCATCGAGCTGCCGGTACGCGCCTGAGGCAGCCATAGATACGGAAAAAAACCGCCTGCAAGGCGGTTTTTTTATATCCTGTCGCAGGGAACGCAGGCCATGAATTCTTCCAGAGCGTCGTCGATCGCGTCGCTGTATTCCGTCAGTTCGTATGAGCAACGGCAATGGGGGCAGGTCAAAATGACGCGGCGGCACGAACGTTCCGCCACAAGGGGTTTGCCGCACGCCCTGCATGCGATGGTGGTCTGCGCTGTGCGCGGGTTACGCCACATGGTTCCGCCTTTTGTTCCGTTATATATCGCGGCAACGCAGGGTCTTGCAAGGCCCTCTTGCTAAAGCTATAAGAAGAGTTATCGTTACTGATTAAAACTTCAAACCATGGAGCGATCAACATGCAAAAAGTTATTGATGCCCTTAACGAGCAGATAAAAAACGAGTTTTATTCCTCGTACATGTATCTTGCCATGTCCGCGTATTTCTCGGACCTGGGCTTGCCCGGTTTTGCCAACTGGATGCGCGTGCAAGCCAAAGAAGAAATTACCCATGCCACCAAAATGTATGACTACGTTCTGGCGCGCGGCGGCAAGATCACCCTCAAAGCCATAGATGCGCCCCCGGCTGCCTGGAAAAACCCGCTGGATGCCATGCAGGCCGGTTTGGCCCACGAAAAATTCGTCACCAAATGCCTGAACGAACTGACCGATCTCGCGATTAAAGAAAAAGACCACGCTTCGCAAATCTTCCTATCCTGGTACGTAACCGAGCAGGTGGAAGAAGAACAGAACTTCAACGATCTGGTCAACGCCCTGAAATTGATCAAAGGCGAAGGCCAGGGCGTGCTCATGATGGATCGCGAACTGGGCGCCCGCACCTTTGTGGACGAAACCCAGCCCGCCGCTGAATAACGCAACGGGGAGGCTCTGCCTCCCCAACCGTTCCGCAGGATAGCGGAACGAGACGGGGGAAGCGAAGCAACCCCGCCCGCAGGGCGAGGGCCAGGATGGCCCGAGTCAACCCCTCCGCCAAGGGACTTAGTCCCTTGGAACCCGAATAGGCGAAGGCCGTTTCCGCATAGCGGAAACGGCCTTCGCCATATTGTGGGTCAAGGGGGCTCAGCCCCCATGCAGGGGGACAGCGTCCCCCAATTGCGGTTCGTCACGCCTGGGCGGCGATCCAGTTCATGGCTTCTTTGAGATTCAGCGTGCCTTCGTACAGGGCGCGGCCCGATATGGCCCCCTGCAGGTTGGCAGTTTTGCTGAGGGGGTAGAGGGCTTTGATGTCGTCAAGGGTGGCCACCCCGCCGGCCGCTATGACCGGTACGGAACTTTTGCGCGAAAGGGCGCTCAGGGCGGGCACGTTGACTCCCGTCTGCATGCCGTCGCGGTCAATGTCGGTGTAGATGATGAAAGCGGTGCCCGCCTGGGTGAGGCGGGGCAGCACGTCGTTTATGGTCAGGCCCGAATCGGCGACCCAGCCTTTGGTTTTCAGTTTGCCGCCTTCGGCGTCGAGAGAGACGCCGATCTTGCCGGGAAACGCGGCGCACAGGTCCGCGTAAGCCGCCGGATCTTCAAGGGCCATGGTGCCGATGATGCAGCGGTCCGCCCCGGCGTCTATGTAGCGCCGGGCCGTTTCCTGATCGCGAATGCCGCCGCCCACTTGAATGGGTATGGAAAGCGCGGCGCGAATGGCCTTGATCAGGGGCAGGTTCACCCCGCCGCCGGCAAAAGCGCCGTCCAGATCTACAATATGCAGCCAGCGCGCGCCTTCGTTTTGCCAATGCAGGGCCGCGGCGACCGGATCGGGCGAAAAGACCGTTTCGTCGTCGGCGCGGCCGCGGCGCAGGCGCACTGCCTTGCCGCCTTTGATGTCCACAGCGGGGAAAACGATCACAGGCCCAGATCCTTTACCGCTTTTTCCATGCCTTCGCGGGCGAGCGCCTGGGAGGTGACCCACTTGCCGCCGCGAGAGATGAATTTGCCGGCGTCCAGCAGGTTGTCGGCGAGGGCGGTCTGCGTTTCATCGTAGTGCGAACGGCCGACCAGGCTATTGTTTTTCACGTCTATCAAAAAGACGTCCATGACCACTTTGGCAGGGGTGACGACCCCGGCTTCGCTGCCGTCGCGTTCGCGCATTTCGAGAATATGCGGAACCAGTATGTAATCGACCTTCATGCAGGCGCCCACTGCGGCCCAGTTGGCCAGCGCGGTCGCTCGGCCGCCCTGCGCTTGGGCGGGGGCTTTGGCGTCCTTGCATTCGAAATAGGCCTCAACGCCTTTGAAGTTGCGTTTGGTCTTTTGCATCAGCACCTGGGTGAAGGCTTCATCCAACTGCGGAAACTCCTTCGCGGGCACTCGGGGGGTGTCTTCGGGCATGTACCCGGCCAGAAGTTCCGCGCTGGTCTTGGGCTGCGTAAACGCGGCCAGGCCCAGTTTGACTTCGGGCAGCGGGGCGTTCTGCTGCGGTTTAGCGCAGCCCAGAAAGGCGAACGCAAGGGCGGAGATCAGCAAAAGGCGAAAGATGGGGCGAGATGGGACGCGGGTGAGCTGTGCGGGGAACATCAGTCTAAACTCCCTTTGGTGCTAAGGATACTTTCACGGGTACGAGACACGGCGGCACGAAGCGCCAGTCCCAGTCCTTTGCAGGCGGATTCCAGAAGGTGATGGCCGTTGCTGCCGTAAAGCAGCGAAACATGCAGGTTCATGCGCGCGCCGGCCGCCAGGGATTTGAAAAATTCCCGCCACAGCGCGCGCTCTTCTCCGGCGATGGTGGGGGGCAGCAGCTCTTCGCCGTTAAGCACCAGATACGTCCGGCCGGAAAGATCGACGGCCACATCGGCCAGCGCTTCGTCCATGGGCACTTTCGCCCAGCCGACGCGGCTGATGCCGGCGCGGTCGCCAAGCGCCTCAAGCAGCGCCTGTCCCAGGCAAAGGGCGGTGTCTTCAAGAGTATGGTGGGCGTCCACATGCAAATCGCCCTTGCAGGTCAGGTTCAGATCAAACCCGGCCCAAAACGCCAGCAGGGTCAACATGTGATCTCCCAGGCCGTAGCCTGTGGATACGGAGACCACTCCCGAACCGTCGAGGTTCAATTCAAGTTTAGTGGCGGTTTCCGAGGTTGCCCGTTCCACCCGGGCCCTGCGTGCGGTCATAGTATTTCCTTTATGATCGTATTCGGATCAAAACCTATTTTGGCACGGGCGCGGCAAGAGTGCAAGAAACTCGTTGCCCGTTAGAGCATATTCACTTTGTGATTGCCGCTTAACGGCGGGCAAAGCCCGCCTACGTCAATCTCGTGGCAAGGATTTGTCTGCAAATCCTTGTGGAGCGGATAAACATTTTCAATGCTAATCCGCTCTAGGCATCGGAAGTCTGTTTTTCAGAAGCGGCGTTGCCGGGTTCCGCTTGCGCTTCGGGTTTCACTGCATCGTCGCGTCTGCCGAAAACCGCGGCCACCAGAATGGAAAACTCATACAGCAACAGCAGCGGTATGGCCATCAGCAGTTGTGAATACACATCGGGCGGGGTGATGATCGCCGCGATGATAAAGTTGCTCAGGATCGCGTATTTGCGCCAGGCCCGCATCTTTTTCGCCGTGACGACGCCCAGCCGGGCCAGAAAGAAACAGAACAGAGGCATTTCAAAAATAGCGCCGAAGGCCAGCAGCAGGCGCAGGCTGAAATCATAGTGGTTCGCCAGGGTGATGATGGAGTTGGTCTTCTTGGCGTAGTCCACAAAGAATTCAAACCCGAAGGGAAATACCACGAAATAGCAGAACGCCCCCCCCCCGATGAAGAAAAGGGCGGAGCAAAGGGCCACGGGCACCACGTATTTGCGTTCCGAGGCATACAGACCCGGCGCGATGAAAGCCCATATTTGATAAAAAATGTAGGGGCTTGCGGCAAAAATGCCCAGCACCAGCGCCATGCGCATGTCCACCAGGAAAGGTTCCGTCAAACTGGTGATGGAAATTTCCCATGTGGGGGGCATGAGATTTTTCAGGGGAGCGACAAGGATATCGCGCAGCATGGGCGCGAAATAAAAAATACCGATAAACCCGGCAAGAACCGCGAAAACACAGCGCATCAATCGGCCGCGCAGCTCGATCAAGTGCTCGCGCAGGCTCATCTGCATGACGGCTTCGGCGCTGTCGGTATCTTCTTCTTCCGCCGGGGGCTCCGCCGTTTGCGTTGCCTCTTGGTTTACGCTTTCGTCTTCAGCGGGAGCGGCGTTTTCCGCAAAGCCCTCTCCGGCAGCGGCAAGCGCGCCGTTCCGGCCGTCCTTGGCAGGCGGACCGAGTCTGCGCGGGCGGCGTGCCGGCAGCTTCACGCTTCACCCGTGTCCGCGCCGGAAGGTGAGGCCGGTCTTTTACGCAGCAACGGTTTGGCTGCGGCGCGGCCTTGCTGCGGCACGGGCATTGAACGGCGTATTTTGCTTTTCCCGGCGTTTTCAGCAAGTTGCGTCACGGGTGTTTCAGGGGCAGAAGCCACGGGCGCGGTGGTCCCTGCCGGGGCGGGCGGCTCAGCTTGCGAGGCCTGCAAGACCTGCGAGGTCTGCGGGGCTTGCTGCGTACCGTCGGAAACGGCGGGTTTCGCGGCCTCTTCCTCCGCCATTTCCGTGTTGATGGTACGCTGAAACTCCGTGGATGCCTTGCGCAGCTCCTTGGTCGCCTTGCCTACGGTGCGCATCAGCCCGGGTAGCTTGTCAGGCCCCAGGATCAGCAGCGCCACCACCAGGATGACGACTATTTCCATACCACCCATGTTCAGCATGGCTGTACCCTATTCCCACTCGATGGTGCTCGGGGGTTTGGATGAAATGTCATATACCACGCGGTTTACGCCCTTGACCTCGTTGATTATCCGACGGGACATGGTCCCCAGAACGTCGTGGGGCATGGCTGTCCAGTCGGCCGTCATGGCGTCCACGCTGTCGACAAAGCGCAGGGCCACGACGTTTTCATAGGTTCTAGCATCACCCATAACCCCAACGGTGCGTAAGGGCAACAAGACGGCAAAACCTTGCCATATCTTGTGATACCAGCCGCTGCGGTGCAGTTCTTCGCGCACGATGGCATCCGCTTCTTGCAGCACCTTGACTTTGGCGGCGGTCACTTCGCCCAGAATGCGCACGGCAAGGCCGGGGCCGGGGAAGGGGTGGCGCCAGATCATTTCGTCGGGCAGGCCCAGTTCTTTGCCCACGGCGCGTACTTCGTCCTTGAAAAGTTCGCGCACCGGTTCCACCAGCGAGAGTTTCATTTTTTCGGGCAGGCCGCCGACGTTGTGGTGGCTTTTGATTACATTGCCCTTGGGCGTGCACGATTCGATAACGTCGGGGTAGATTGTGCCCTGGCCCAGGAATTTGACGTCGTCGATGGAATGGGCTTCGCGGTCAAAGACCTCGATGAAGGTCGCGCCGATGATCTTGCGTTTAAGTTCAGGGTCTTCCACCCCGGTCAGCTTGCCCAAAAACAGCTCGCTGGCGTCGACATAGCGCAGGTTGAGGCCGGGCATGTATTTGAGCAGCGCGGCTTTGACCTCTTCGCCTTCGTTTTTGCGCAAAAGGCCGTGGTTCACGAACACGCAGTGCAGCTGCTTGCCGATGGCCTTGTGCAGCAGCGCCGCGACCACGGTGGAATCAACACCGCCCGAAAGGGCCAGAACAACATTGGCGTTACCGACTTTGGCCTGGCATTCGGCTATGCTGCGGTCCACGAACGAGGCCATGGTCCAGTCGGCCTTCAGCTTCGCCACGCCGAACAGGAAGTTGCGCAAAATGGCCGTGCCGTGTTCCGTGTGATGCACTTCCGGGTGGAACTGCACGGCGTAGATTTTCTTTTCGTCGCAGGCCATGGCAGCGATGGGCAGCGTGGGTGTGCTGGCGATGGCGGTAAAACCGGGGGGCAGTTTCGCCACATGGTTGCCGTGACTCATCCAGGCGACGCAGGGCGTTTTTGTATCCAGCCCTTGCCACAAGGGAGAGTCGCCGGTCAATGTCAGGTCCGCCCGGCCGTATTCGCGGTCTTTGGCCTGGGCCAGCTTGCCGCCGAGGCCGTGGGCCAGAAGCTGCATGCCGTAGCAAATGCCCAGAACGGGCAGGCCCAGTTGCAAAAGGCCCGCATCCAGGGTGAAGGCGCCGGGCTCCCCAACGTCGTCCGGCCCGCCGGAAAGGATGAGGGCGGAAGGAGCGGCCGCTTTGACCGCCGCGATATCCGCGGTGCAGGGCATGATTTCAGAGTAAACCCCGGCCTCGCGCACCCGGCGTGCGATAAGCTGGGTATACTGCGCCCCGTAATCGATGATCAGAACCTTGCTGTAACTGCTCATACTCTGCCTTTAGCTATTCAATGCGGTAATTGGGTGCTTCTTTGGTGATGATGACGTCGTGCACGTGGCTTTCACGCAGGCCCGCGGACGATATCTCCACGGCCTGGGCCGTTTCGCGCAGGCTTTTCAGGTCTTTCGCGCCCACATAGCCCATGCCGGAACGCAGCCCGCCGATAAGCTGATACAGGCTGTCGGCCACCGGGCCCTTGTAGGGAACGCGCCCCACGATGCCTTCGGGAACCAGTTTTTTGCTCTTTTCCTGGAAATAGCGGTCAGAGCTGCCTTCTTTCATGGCGTCGATGGAGCCCATGCCACGATAGATTTTATAGGTGCGGCCCTGATACAAAATGGTTTCGCCGGGGCTTTCTTCGCTGCCCGCGAACAAACTGCCGATCATGACCGAATGCGCGCCCATGGCCAGGGCTTTGACCACGTCGCCGGAATATTTGATGCCGCCGTCGGCGATGACGCAGCGGTCCATTTCTTTGGCCGCCCTGGCGCAGTCGAGAACGGCCGTGACCTGAGGCACGCCCACCCCGGCAACAATGCGGGTGGTGCAGATGGAACCGGGCCCGATGCCGACTTTGACCGTATCCGCCCCGGCTTTCAGAATGGCTTTGGCCCCTTCATAGGTGGCCACGTTGCCCGCCACGAGCTGACATTTGGGGAAAGCGGCCCGCACGTCGCGAATGCCCTGCAAAACGTTGGCCGAATGGCCGTGTGCCGAATCGAGCACCAGAAAATCGGCCCCGGCGGACAGCATGGCTTCCGCCCTGGGCAGGCAGTCCGCGCCGATGCCGATGGCCGCGCCTACGCGTAACCGGCCGGAATCGTCTTTGCACGAATCGGGGTATTTGCGAATTTTTTCGATGTCTTTCATGGTGATGAGGCCGCGCAAGCGCTTGTCGTCATCCACCACCAGCAATTTTTCGATGCGGCCCTTGTGCAGGTGCTCTTTGGCTTCTTCCAGCGTGGTGCCCACGGGCACGGTGACCAGTTTGCGGCTGGTCATGACTTCTTTGACCAAGGTGGTTTCCAGGTCTTTGACGAAGCGCACGTCGCGGTTGGTCAGAATGCCCACCAGTTTGGAACCGCGCACTACCGGCAGGCCGGAAACGCGAAATTCGCTCATGAGTTCGAGGGCGGCGCGCACGGTGCTGCCCGGCGATATGGTCACCGGGTCGGTGATCATGCCGCTTTCGGATTTTTTGACCTTTTCGACCTCAAGCTTCTGCTGCTCGATGCTTATGTTCTTGTGCACCACGCCCACCCCGCCGTTGCGGGCCATTGAAATGGCCATTTCGGCTTCCGTCACCGTGTCCATGGCGGCGGAGAGCAGGGGAATGTTCAGCGGAATGGCAGGGGTCAGGTAGGTGTCTACCGTGACTTTATCGGGCGTGACCTCGGAAAAAGCGGGCAACAGGAGAATATCGTCAAAGGTCAGGGCCTTGCGAAACATTGTGCTCATGTACGACTCCCAAAGGGGTATTGGCTGGAATAGCAAACATTGAAGAATCCGGAATGCTAAACCCGAGCGAAAAGCCTGTCAAGGTAGCGAATGCGGATAGGGTGAAACCGTATATTTCTTCTGATCAGTATTTATTGACATTGCAGCGGAAATTTGAAAATAACCAAATTTGCGCTTTTTTTCACAATATGCCCTTTTTCTATACCTCAACCGTTCATTCAGGAGGCAGTATGTCGGAAGAAAAGAAAATGATGATAAGCCGCCGTAAAGTGCTGGCCGGAGCCGCGGCCGCCGGAGCCGCAGCCGTTGCGGCTTCGGTTTTTTCTCCTTCTGAGGCCAAAGCCGTCCCCGCGCCGAAAAAGTGGGACGAAACCGTGGATGTGATCGTCGTAGGTACCGGCTATGCGGGTCTGGCCGCTGCCATTGAAGCCAAGGACGGCGGCGCGGGCAACGTGCTGATCATTGACAAGGCGCCCATTCTGGGCGGCAACTCCATCATTTCCACCGGCGGTTACAACTGCGCGGACCCCGAACGCCAGAAAAAACAGAACATCGAAGATTCTCCTGAATTGCATTACAAGCAGACCCTGGCCGGCGGCGACTTCAGGGGTGACCCGGAGAAAGTGCGCTATCTGGCGGATCACGCCCTTGACGGCCTGCATTGGCTGGAAAAATGCGGCGTGGAGTTCGAACCCACCGTATTCACCATCGTCGGCGCGTTGCACCCCAGAAGCCACATGGCCGTCAAGGGCGGCCGCGGCACGGCTATCTTCAACGCCATGAAAAAACAGGTGGATGATCGCAAAATACCGATCAGGCACAACTGCGCCATGTCGGCCGTCGTGCGTGAAAAGGAACTGCAAGGCGACGTGCTCGGCCTGCAGGTCAAACAGGGCAAGCAGATCAAATACATCAAGGCCCGGCGCGGGATCGTGCTGGCCACCGGCGGTTTCGGCGCGGATATCCCTTTCCGTTCCAAATACGCGCCCCAGTATGACAAAGAACTGCCCACCACCAACGTGCCCTGGGCCACCGGTGAAGGGTTGACCTACGCGCAGGATGTCGGCTCGGACGTTATCGGCATGGACTACATTCAGCTTCTGGTCTCGTGTAACGCCCTGACCAAAAAATTCGGCGATATGGCCACCGTGGGCATTGACCGCGCGATATTCGTGAACGTCAACGGTGACCGCTTCGTGGCGGAAGACGCCCGGCGTGACGTGCTTTCCGGCGGTTCGCTGAACCAGCCGGGCAAGTTCTTCTTCTGGGTGGGCGACGATCTGGCCCAGAAACGCTATAACGCGGAATACACCAAGAAAATTCTGGAAAAAGGCCTGTGCTTCACCGCGCCTACGCTGGAAGAACTGGCCAAGATTCTGCAAGAGAAATTCAAGACCCCGCCGGAAAAATTCTTGGCCACCGTCAAGCGCTATAATGAGTTGGTGGCTTCCGGCAAGGATACGGACTTCGGCAAAACGAGCGTCAACCTGAAGCCCATTGAAAAGGGGCCCTTCTGGGCCAGCCCGGCTCAGGCCGGCGTGCACCACACCATGGGCGGACTGCGCACCAAGGGCACTTCCGGCCAGGTGCTAGACAGAAACGGGGCCATCATTCCCCGTCTGTACGCCGCGGGTGAAGTGACCGGCGGCGTGCACGGCACCAACCGCATCGGCGGCAACGCCATTCCTGACTGCATCGTGTTCGGCCGCCTTACGGGGCAGAACGTGGCCAAAGAAAAACCGAGAGCCTGAGATTATATGACATGAGAAAGCCGGGCGGAATTTCCGCCCGGCTTCGGTTAGAGCAACGTCAGTTTGTTATTGCAGGGCGTTTAAAAATTCGCGCATGCCCTGCATGCCCGCGCGCAGGGTATCCATGGACGAGGCATAGGACATTCGGGCGAAGCCGGGGGCCATGAAGGCCGTGCCGGGCACCAGAGCCACAAGGCCGCGTTCCAGCAGCAGTTCGCAAAAACTGTTGTCGTCGCTGATAAGCGCGCCGTTATGCTTTTTGCCGTAGCAGCCGCGCACGTCCAGCCAGGCATAGAAGGCCCCTTGGGGCTTTGCCGCGCGTATGCCGGGCATGGTTTCAAATTCGCCGCAGATATAGTCGCGGCGTTCGCCGTATTCGGCAACCATGCGTTCCGCATCATCCTGGCCGTGCAGAATGGCGCCCACCGAGGCCCACTGAGAAATGGAGCACGCGCATGACGTGGTATGCCCTTGCAGCACGGACATCTTCGCGATGATGGATTGGGGGCCGAGGGCAAAGCCGATGCGCCAGCCGGTCATGGCGTAGGTTTTGCTCATGCCGTTGATGGTCAGCACGTGGCTTTTGGCCTCGGGCACGGCGGCCAGCGGGTTGGTGTAGCGCACGCCGTAGGTCAGCCGTTCATAAATTTCGTCGTTGATCAAAAGGAAATTGTGCTTCATTGCCAGGCGGCACAGTCCTTCCATCAGTTTGGGGCTGAACACGGCCCCTGTGGGGTTGTGCGGGTTGTTGATCATCAGCGCTTTGGTGCGGGGGGTAACCGCTTTTTCCAGCGCTTTCAGGTCGGGCTCGAATTGCCCTTCGGGCGGCGCCACCAGAACGGCTTTGCCGTCAAACGCGTGTACCTGCTCCACATAGCTGACCCATGCCGGAGTAGGGATGATGACTTCGTCCCCGGGGTTCACCAGTGCGCCCAACGCTTCATACAGCAGCGGCTTGGCCCCGGACCCGGTCAGCACTTCTTTTTCGGCGTATTCCACGCCGTGGCGGTTTGCGTAATACTCGACGACGGCGCGGCGCAGTTCTTTGACCCCGGCTGTTTCCGTGTATTTCGTCTTGCCGTCGGCCATGGCCTTGCTCGCGTATTCCAGGGCCGCTTTGGGGCTGGCGAAATCCGGTTCCCCAGTGGTCAGCGAGGTGATCTTTTTACCCTGTTCTTTCAGTTGCTGGGCTTTATCCGCCATGGCACGCGTGGCGGAAGGTTTAATGTTCAGTATGCGGTCTGAAAAGCACATGTGCTCTCCTGCGCGGCGCGCGTGGTTTAGGATTCTTCCAGTTCAAAGTACTTCATCCGCCGTTTTCTGAGATGGCTGATGACGGGCAGCAGGCAGAATATCAAGGAGGCCAGCAGCATCAGGCCGCAGATGGGCCGCGTGACAAAGGTCATGTACGACCCCATGGAAATGGAAAGGCTCTGTTCGAACCCCGTTTCCATCATGGGTCCGAGAATCAGGGCCAGAATCATCGGGGCCTGGGGTACTTTCGTCTTGTCCATCAAATAGCCGGTGACGCCGAAAATAAGGGCCGTCCAGACGTAAAATTCATGATTGCCCACAGAGTATGCGCCGGTAATGCACAAGAACACGATGGCTGTGGTCATGAGGGTCTGCGGGATTTTGAACACGATTTTCGCCAGCATGCGGCCCATACTGAGTCCCACCGGCCCCATGACAATGTTCGCCACTAAAAAACCCATGATAATGAGATAGGCCATGTCCGGGTGTTCGCGGAACAGGGCCGGGCCGGGGCGCAAGCCCTGCAGCATCAGCGCGCCGATAAAGAGAGCCGAAGTGCTGTTGCCCGGCACTCCCAAAGAGAGCAGCGGCACCATGGAACCGGCCACCACCGCGTTGTTGGCGGACTCCGGCGCGGCCACGCCTTCGGGCACGCCCGTGCCGAATTCTTTATCTTTGTTGCGGGCTTTGGTGTAGTCATAGGCCATATAAATGGCCATGATCTGTCCCGCGCCCGGCAGAATGCCGATGATGGTGCCGATAGTGCTGCCCGAAAGCCAGGTGGGCAGAAGCCGGCGCCACATGGAAGCCGGGGGCATGGTGCGCCCTATGGCGGGTATGGCGCTTTCGGTGGCGGCGGAGGCTTGGCTTCTGGCGATGCGCTCCATCAGGTGGAACACCGATGACACGCCGAACAGCCCGATAAGGGCGGGGATCAGCGGCACGCCTTCGCTCAGCACGTCAAGGTCCATGGTGAATCGGGGATAGCCTGATTGGGGGCTCATGCCCACGGTTGAAAGCAAAAGCCCCAGCACGCAGGCCACAAGGTTCTTCAAGGCGTTTTTGCCCGCCATGCCCGCAACGGATGAAATGCCCAGAATGCCCAGGGCGAAATATTCTTGCGGGCCGAAATGCAAAGCGTATCCCGCTAGAGACGGGGCGAAGAACATTAGGGCGATGGTGCTGAAAATGCCGCCGAAGACCGAACTGATGGTGGAAATGCCCAGCGCCATGCCCGCCTGGCCTTTTTGCGTCATGGGGTAGCCGTCGAACACGGTGACCATGGAAGAGGCCGTGCCGGGTATTTTCAGCAAAATAGCCGGTAAGGATCCGCCATAGCAGGCGGAGCAATAGATGCCCACCAGCAGCATAAAGGCATACTGCGGCGGCATGGTGAAGGTTATGGGCAAAAGAACGGCCATGGTGATGGTGTCGTTCAGGCCGGGAATGCAGCCCACCACAAGGCCCAGCACAACCCCGGACGCCAGCACCATAAACACGTCGGGCTGCAGCACGGCCCAAAAGGCTTGGATAAGGTGTTGTTCCATAGATAATCCCTATTCAAAAAAGCCCATGGGAAGAGGGACTTTGAGGATAAGCTGAAAAATGGCGAACACCGCCAGGGCCGTCAGGGCTGAAAAAACGAGGGCCACCCCCTTGCGGGGGTAGCCTCCGTTAAACGCGGTGATAGTGCAGAGAATGAACCCGGCCAGAACATAGCTGACCGGACGCAGGATAAGGGCGAACAGAGCGATGGCGGCGACTTGCGCGACCACTTTGCGGTACGGGGGCCAATCCACAAGAACCGCGCCCGGTTCGCGCCGGAGATAGGCCGTGACAGCCATGTACGCGCCGAGAAGGCCCAGCAGGATCACGAGGATCTCGGGAAAAAGCACGGCGTCCGAGGGCAGTTCGCGCAGCCCCAGGGAAAATGCGGCGGTGATGCCCAGAAGGATCAGCGCCAGCAGCAGGTCTTGCTTCCAGTTGGTAGTCATGGCGTACCTCCGGCCTTTGTGGCGGGTGAATTATTTCGCCGCGGCCAGCATTTCGCGCAGCACGCCTTCCACCGTCTTCATGTACGCGGAGAATTCGGCGCTGTTCATGAAAATGTAGGGAAAGTCCGCCTTTTTCATGCGTTCGATAAAGACGGGGTCTTTGACAACGTTCGCGAAGCCTTTGTCCAGAACGGCCAGATCGGCGGCGGGGGTGCCGGCAACGGCGGCAAGACCGCGCAAAGAGCCCCATTCGATGTTCTTTTTGTCCAGCTTCAAGCCGACGCTGGAAAAGCGTTCCATGGCGGGCAGGCCGGGGAATTCTTTGTCGGACATCAAGCCGATGCAGCGCAACGAGCCGTCTTTCAGGTACGAAGAAACTTCGCCAAGGCTCATCAGGGCCGCGTCCACGTGCCCGCCCAGCAACTGGGTGATTTGCAGACCACCGCTGGTGGAGTGCACGTAGTTGAATTTAAAGCCCAGTTGCTTTTCCATGATCATGCCGCCGATGTGCTGGGTATTGGAATGCCCGGCGGTGTTGACGCTGAGGGGCTTGGCTTTGGCGGCGGCGATGAAGCCTTTCAGGTTTTTGTGGGGAGAATCGGCTTTAACCACCAAAATGGTGGGGTCAAGGCAGTACAGAGTCAGAGGAATGAACGATTCCGTTGTATAACTGGTCTTTTTGGTGATGACCGAGGAAACGGCAATGGGCGTATAGGCAAGCAGGGTGTACCCGTCAGGCGCGGCCTTGGCGGCGGCGGTTATGCCGATGACCGAGCCGCCGCCCGGCATGTTCTCAACGATAAGCTGCTGCCCGTTCAGATACTTGGGCGCAAGGTCGACCATCATACGCACCGTCACGTCAACGCCGCCGCCGGGGGCGAAGGGCACGATGACCTTGATGCTTTTTGAGGGAAATTGGGCGGCAAAAGCGCCCTGAGCCGTCAAGGCAAGCAAAAGGATGGCGAATGCGAGGCGGCAAAGCTTTTTCATGAGGCGCTCCTAGTGGTTGCGGGGGTAAAAAGTGAATGAAATAAATTTCATTTATTAGAACGATACTAAAATTATGTTTAAAGTCAAGAAAAGGTTTTCCTTAATTTTTATTGTAAATTTAAAGAGATATAATCAAAGTGTTTTACATTGCGTAAAACAGTACTCTGATATATGAAAAATTTTTTAGGATTCCGCATAAAAATAAAAAAAACCGCAAGCCATGCCGGGCCGCTGAAAGCTGGGTGTGGATCCGGAAAGAAAGGCCATGGAAGATACATTTTACGATACGGTATCCGGTTTCGCCGGGCAGGCGCGGGGCGCGAAGCGCAAGGTCGCCGGTTTTCTGCTGGAGCATCCTGGAAAAGCGGCCTTCATGAGCATTGCGGAGCTGGCCGAAGCCGCCGGCGTCAGCACGGGGACAGTCTCGAACGTCATGCGCGAGATGGGGTTCGGCAGTTTCGCCGCCATGCAGGCGCGCGTTCAAAGCATAGCCAAGCGGCATATAACTCCGGCCGCCCGGCTGGAAGACGCGGATGCCGACGGCGCGAACCACCTGCAATCACTGCGCAAAGACCAGGCCAACCTGGAAGAGCTTTTTCAGCTTAACACGCGGGAAACTTTTGACGAGGCGGCCGCTTTGCTGGCGCACAGCCGCGCCGTGCACGTCATGGGGCTGCGCAGTTCGTTCACAGGAGCGTATTTTTTGGCTCACGCGCTGGAACAGATACGAGAGAACGTGCATATCGTCGACAACAATACCGGCCGGCTGCCCGAGCAGGCGCAGCGTTTCGCCGAAGGGGATCTGGTGGTGCTCATCTCTTTTCCCCGGTACCTCAAGGAATCAGTGCTCATGGCCGAAGAAGCCCGTTTGCGCAGGTGCCCCTTCATCGCCATAACCGACAGCGTGTTTTCGCCCATCGCGCGGCACGCGGCGGTCACTTTCATCGCTCCGTACGAGTCGGCCAGCTTTTTCAACTCCAACGTCGCCGTGCTGGCTGTCGTCAACGCCCTGATCTGCCAGGTGACGCACTTGCTGCGCGGACGCAGCAAAACGCGTTTGGAGTTGCATAACGCCATTTTGCAGCGTTGGGGAACGCTTGTAGATAGCGAAGGGGGCGCGCGTCTCAATTTTCTTGCCTGACGCGCGAGGCCGCGTTTTGCGATCAAGCGGCTTGTCATGAAAAAAGCGGTCCTCCCCATCGGAGAGGGCCGCTTCGGCTACAGTGTCGCCGTGTCAGCGCTCGGCGACGATATCGAGAAAGACCAGGGGCACTTTGCCCGTGTTCTTCAGCGCGTGGGCCTGGCCCTTGCGGGCGATGGTGGTGTCGCCGGCCTTGACCTTGAACTCTTTGCCGTCGGTGTCGACAAAGGTGCCCTCGCCGGAAAGGATGACGTATGCGTCTTCGTTGGTCTCATGCTTGTGCATGCCGATGGTGTCGCCGGGTTTCAGTGTCATCCAGCCGATTTCTTTAATGATGAAATCTTTCGGGGCGGTGTTGCGGTTGAACGGGTATTGCCCCGCCAGGGTGCCTACACCGTCCTTGCCGACTTTTTCCCTGTCCCAGGTGATGGATTTTTCTTTGAGATACAGTTGCTGGGGCTCGGCGGCCGATGCGCCGCCGGACCAGGCGAAAGTCAAAAAACACACGGCAACAAGGCTGAAAAGGAATGATTTGCGCATACCGATCTTCTCCGTTGCGATGGTTGGTGACACCGCTCGTAACATATCAGGGGCATGCGGAGGAGTAAACAAGCCGGACCGTTGCCGGAAGGGTTGCGCCTCGTAGCGGCAAGGCGTATCACAATACCATGCGATATTTTTATCACTCCACGGCTGTGTTGCTGTGCTGTCTTCTTTTGTTACTTTCGGCATGCGCCGGCGGTTCCACTGCCAACGGCCCATCCGCGCGAACAGTGCCGGAAGCGGCGATCACACCGCCCGATCCGCCTGTAGCGCTGGTAAAGGCCGCTGAATCCGGCGATGCGCGCTCACAGGTGAAGCTGGCGCATTTCTATTTTAGCCTGGCCGGCACGGCGGAACAACGCCGGACCTTCACGGAACAGGGCCTGCAATGGTGCGAACGCGCAGCGGGACAGGGGGACCTGGAAGCGCAAAAAGAACTGGGGCTGCGCTTCATGTTGCTTGATGTCAAGCAGAGCGCCATGTGGTTGGAAAAGGCGGCAGCGCAGGGGTCCGCCTACGCGGAATATTTGCTTGCGCATATTTTTTTAGCCCGCCTGGACGCCCCCAATCCGCCCACGCCCGACCACAAGAAAGAGGGGATGGCCTGGTTGGTCAAGGCGGCGGAGCGGGGCTATCCCTATGCTCAGGCGCGGCTTGCCGATATGTACGCGGAAGGCGAGAATGTCGCGCGTGATCCGGTTGAAGCCTGGAAGTGGACGACCCTGGCGTGCGGCGGGTTCAATCAGGAACCTTACCGCGGCCGCAGTTATGAAGAACGGATCCGGTGCGAGAGCGATCTGAAAAAACAGGCGGCCGACCTTACCCCGGAGCAGCGGGCGGAAGGGCAGAAGAGCGTGCTGCAATGGCGTCACGCCGACAGGCCGCCGCTGGACGAGCCCAGGTCGCCCCCAAGCTGGATGTAGCAGCTTATTTTATACGCAGCATGCGCATGATAGCCGCCTTGGCGTCGTCGGCAGTGGTGGGGTCGATCTCCACGCGCGTTTGCGGCCAGGCGGGGTTTGAGGGGTCCGCTATGGATTCGAGCGTGGCCAGAAGCTGCGCGGGCTTGGTGCGGTCCATGTGCGAGCATTCACTTTCCAGTACGGGTATGACGTTGATTCTGCCCTTGTTGCGTTCCGCCAGGCGTTCCACCAGGTTTATTTCCGTGCCCACGGCGACTGCGGCTCCATCGGGAAGCTTGTCCACGTAATTGATGATAAACGCGGTGGATCCGGCCGCATCGGTCTCGGCTACCACGGCCGGCGAACATTCCGGGTGCACGACGACGGAGATACCGGGCACTTCCGCGCGGCGCGAAGCGATCTGGCGCGTGTTGAAGCGGGCGTGAATGGCGCAGCAGCCGGGCCACAGAATCAGGCGGGCGGCATTGGCCGCTTTCAGGTCCACATCGTGCCCGTCTGCGCGGATATTCAGCATATGGCGGGCCGATTCGGGCAGGCCCAGCGTGTCGGCGGTGTTCCAGCCCAGGTTTTTATCCGGCAGAAAAAGCACGGCGTCGCCCTGGTCAAAGGCCCAGCGCAGCATCTTTTCCGCGTTGGCCGAGGTGCATATGGCGCCGCCGTATTTGCCTGCTACGGCTTTGACCGCCAGCGACGAGTTGACATAGGCCAGCGGTACCACGCGCCGTGTGGCTGAAAGGCTGCGCGTGATGCGGTCGACCAGGTCCGCCGGGGCCATTTGCGCCATGACGCAGTTGGCCGTCATTTCCGGCAGGTATACCTTTTGCCCGCGCTCTGCCAGCAGGGCCGCCGATTCCGCCATGAAATACACGCCGCAGAAGACGATATGTTCGGCCTTGATATCTTCGACCTTGCGGGCAAGCTCCAGCGAGTCGCCTTGCAGATCGGTGTGGCGGATGATGCTTTCATCCTGATAGTGGTGCCCCAAAATGACGACATCGGGACCGAGGGAGCCGCGCAGTTCTTCAATGCGCGCGGCAAGGGCTTGCGGGTCTACGGTAATAAGCTCTTTCAAAATGTTCCCTTTATCTGGAGATGCGCATGCTGTAATCAGCGAACGGCGCGGAGTGGGTGAGCCGCCCCACGGAAATGTACGTCAAACCGGCGGCTCCGGCTTCGGAGAAGCTGCGGATGTTGTCCAGGCTCACGCCGCCGCTGATTTCCGTGAAAATGCGGCGGGGCACCAGGGCCAGGGCTTCTTTGACCTGTTCCGGCGTCATGTTGTCGAACATGATCCAGTCGACATCGCAAGCGACCGCTTCGCGCACTTCGCTAAGGTTGCGGCATTCCACCTCGATGGGGGGACAGGGCGAGTGCGCGGCGCGCAGAGCGGCGACCGCCCGGGTGATGGACCCGGCCATGTCGATGTGGTTGTCTTTGAGCATAAGCACTTCAGACAAGTTGCGGCGGTGATTTTTCGCTCCGCCCATGCGCACGGCGTATTTAGCCGGATAACGCAGGCCGGGCAGCGTTTTGCGGGTGTCGAGCAGCGTTATGCCGGTGCCGGCCAGCGCATCGATATAGCGTGCGGTTAGGGTGGCGATGCCCGACAGATGGCAGAGAAAGTTCAAAATGACCCGTTCCGCCTTCAGAATGCGGCGCGCGCCGCCGGAGAGGCGGGCCAGCGTGGTTCCGGCGCAGATCTTGTCGCCGTCGGCGGCAAAAATTTCGCAGGTGCAGGGCGCGCTTTCCGTTTCGGGCAACGCTTCCGCCAGAATGATGGGGATAAGCGGCAGTCCGGCGACGACAGCGTCGCCCTTGGCGACGATGTGGGCGGAAAGGGTTTGCGAGGCGTTGAACACGGCGTTTGAGGTCAGGTCAATGCCGTCTTCGCTCAACGCCAGCGTAATGGCGTCGTACAGGTGACGGCGGGACTCGCCGTCGAAAAAATTTTCAAAGGAATCATCAGCCATGGTATTGAAAGAACGGGGCATAAGGTGGTAGAGCACAGGGCCGTAGCCGACGTTGCCGATGGAATGCGAAAGTTCTTTTTAGGGGGCTTGCACCCTTTCGTCAAGCTGGCTCAGGCGTTGTTTTTTGTTTCACCGTGCAGAGGCGTGTATGTCCGAGCAGACCCCCCATACCGGCGAATGCAAGCCGGGCGCGACCATCGCGGCGGATACTGCCCTGAAACCGGCGACGGAAGCGTTTTCGGACCTCGCCGCTGAAACGCTTCAGGCCGCCGACCTGAGCCATCCCGCCGATATCGCGGAACACCTGGAAACCCTGCCTCTGGAACGCCAGGTTGACCTCCTGGCCTCTATCCCCCTGGAAGAATCCGCCGAAGCGCTGGCGGAACTTGACGAGCATGTGCGGGTCGAGCTTCTTGAATCGCTGGAGCCCGAACTTGCCGGCCGCCTGCTTGCGGCCATGTCGCCCGACGACGCGGCGGACATGCTGGACGAGCTTGAAGAAGAGCATCGCGACGAGCTGCTGAACAGCCTGGACACCGACGACGCGGAAGAAATCCGCACACTGATGGCCTATGACCCGGATACGGCGGGCGGCGTCATGAACACCGAGGTGTTCATTCTTGAGCAAAGCCTGACCGTGGACCAGGCCATCGGCAAAATGCGCCGGGACATAGAAGACAAGGAAATTCCCTATTACGCCTATGTGGTCGACGGCGACACGCGCCTGGTGGGGGTGTTGTCGTTGCGGGACCTTTTGCTTGCCCGGCCGGGCACGCTCCTGTCCGACCGCATAGCGGGGCGGAGCGTCATTTCCATCGGCGTCGCGGTGGAGCGTGAAGAAATCGCCCGCGAGATGACGCACTATAACTTTATGGCCTTGCCGGTGGTGGATGACGACGGCAAGTTTCTGGGCGTCGTGACCCACGACGACGTGCTGGATATCGTGCAGGATCTTGCCAGCGAAGACATGCTGGGCATGGTGGGCGCGGGCCAGGATGAAACCGTGGATACCCCGTGGCTTTCATCCGTCGGCATGCGCCTGCCCTGGCTGGTGCTGAACATGATCAACTCCGCTCTTTCCGCCACCGTGGTCTACCTGTTTGACGGCACCATCGAAAAGATGGCCATTCTGGCCGTGTTCATGCCCATGGTGGCCAACCAGGCGGGCAACACGGGGCAGCAGGCCCTGGCGGTTATGATCCGTCAATTGGCCACGGAAGGCTTCGAGAACAAAAAAGCCTGGTCCGCCGTATGGCGCGAAGGCAAAATCAGCATCGTCAACGGCCTGATCGTGGGCGCTCTGGTCTGGATCGCGGTCTATTTTTTCACCAACGGGGTGGCTATACCCTCCGTCATGGTGGCCGCTCTGGTGGCGGACATGATTTTGGGCGCGCTGGCGGGCGCTTCCATCCCGCTGTGCCTCAAAGCCATGGGCCGCGACCCGGCGCAGGCTTCCAGCATATTCCTCACAACCATCACCGACGGCGCCGGGTTTTTCATTTTTCTCAGCCTGGCGACCTTGTTTCTGTTGGCGTAGCGCGGTTTGTCTTTGCGTCGTTCTCGGCCCGCCCGCGTCATGGCGCGGGTTGTTCTCTTTGCATACGGACAGACAACAGGAAGTGGATAATGGACAACAGGGCATCCGGATTCACCATCGCGGGAATACTCTTGCTCAGCATGGCTTGCGTCTTGTTCGCCGGCTGCTCGTCGGAGCCCAAGACGCTCAAGGAAATGCTGCTGTATGTTGATAAAAACTATGCGAAAGAGCCTGAAAAGACACTGGCCGAATATAAAAAATTCGGCACGGAAGGTGAACAAGCGCTGCTGACATGCTTTTTTGATATTGATCCCTCCGGGCCGCCGGATCATTTTTCCAAAGATCAAGATTTCTGGCGGCGTTTCGGCACAGGTTCGGCCCGGGCGTTGCTGGAAAAACTCTCTGAAGACCGGGCGTTTCTACAGCGGATTATCGATTTTTCCAATGCGCGCAGAAAATCCGTGCCGTTTGGAATGCCCAAAGAAATCGCATGGGTGAAGGCGCGTGATGAAGCCATGTTCTCTTCCTGGTTTGCCGCGCTGCCCCCGGAGGATGTTCGCTTTGTTGCGACCTGGAAGGGGTGGCGGCAGGAAAATCCCGCCGCCGCCTATGCCGCCGCCTACACAGTGTTGGCCGACAATATCGACAGGGTAAAGGCGCGAACCGACAAGTGGGTCGGCCCCTTTGTTTTTGCGCTACGGGAAGGGAAACCCTCCTTTCAGCCCACGCCTGAGCAGTATCATTTCATTTTCGCGAACGGCCTTGAGAGGTATCCTTTCGGATACTGGAATCTCACACCTGACAACTGGATCAGGGCTTGCCCCGAAGATCTGGGCCTTTGCATCTGGCCCGCCGGCCAGCCCCAGGTGGAGCCGCCCGACGGCAAGGGCGGCGGAAAGCTGGAGGGAACGGGGCTGTTTTTGCTTTCCAACCGCATTTCCGGCGAAACCGTGCAGCCGACGCCGCAGGGCAATAAGATCATGATCGTCTATGATTCCAGCTTTGCCGGGTATTACCGCCAGGACTTTAAAAAAACGGCCGTTTTTATCGGCATGATGCGGTATTTGCCCAAAAACCTCACGCCGGAGCATCTTTGGCGCTATGACAAGAAGATCACGATCAAGCTCGAGACGGTAAAAGTGTTTTCATACAATAACGGCACCGCCGCCGTGCAGTGCAACTTTATAGTCACTTTCCGCGACGTGCGTAGCGGCAAGGTCATTTCTGAAAAGAAAATTGAGGGCGCGCGGCCGCCAAGTACGGTCAGCATACGCTCCGGCAGCAAGCCGGAGTATATCGAGGGTGTGGCGCCCTGGGAGGAAACCGTGCGCCATATAGCCGAACTGGCCAAACAATAAGGCGTGTTCCGCATCGCGGGCACGCGCCTCTTGCTCTTCGCGGCAAAAGGCCATAAGCTTTGCGCTCAATTATCTATCCCAGGCGGAGATTCGCAATGCAGTTGACCGGCGCGCAGATTTTGATGGAATGCCTCAAGCGGGAGCAGACAGAAGTTATTTTCGGCTTTCCCGGTGGGGCCTTGTACGACATTTACGACGAGCTTTCCCGTACGGATATCAGGCACGTGCTGGTTCGGCACGAGCAGGCCGCCGTGCACGCCGCCGACGGCTACGCCCGGGCTTCCGGACGGGTAGGGGTTTGCCTGGTCACTTCCGGCCCCGGCGCCACCAACACGGTCACCGGCATCGCCACGGCCTATATGGATTCTATCCCCCTGGTGATTTTGACCGGCCAGGTGCCCACCGCGCTGATTGGCAACGACGCCTTTCAGGAAGTGGATATCGTGGGTATTACCCGCCCCTGCACCAAACATAACTTTCTGGTCAAAGACGTGAAAGACCTGGCGGAAACCATGCGCAAGGCCTTCTACCTGGCCCGCAGCGGTCGCCCCGGCCCGGTGCTGGTGGATTTGCCGCGCGACATGGTGCGCCGTTCCGCGAAATTCGTGTGGCCGGAAAAGATGGAAATGCGCTCGTACAAGCCCAACTACAAGCCCAACAAACTGCAACTGCAGCGCACGGCGGAGCGGCTGGTAAAGGCCAAACGCCCCCTGTTCGTCATCGGGGGGGGCCTTGTCATGAGCGGCGGCAGCGAAGTGCTGACGGATATCGCCCGCCGCTATCGCATACCGGTGACCTCTACCTTCATGGGCTTGAGCGGTTTTCCCGGCAACGACCCGCTGTGGCTGGGCATGATCGGCATGCACGGCACGGTGGCCGCCAACAAGGCGGCATCCGAGGCGGACTGCATCGTGGCCGTGGGAACGCGCTTTTCAGATCGTTCCACCTGTGAAATTTGCAAGTTCGCGGCCAACGCGGCCATTATTCAAATCGATATCGACCCCACCTCCATCCGCAAGAACGTGCCCGTACAAATTCCGCTGGTGGCCGACTGTCTGCAGGCCATGACGGACCTGCGCGCCGTGCTCGAAACCAAAGGTGAGGGCAAGGATTGGGAAGAGGAACATGGGGCCTGGCTGACGCATCTTGCGGGCATCAGCAAGAAACACCCCGCTTCATATCAGGCCGGCGAAGGCATCAGCCCGCAGAAGGTCATTGAGGTTTTGTACAAGCTGACCAAAGGCGATGTTCTGGTGACCACCGACGTGGGCCAGCACCAGATGTGGGCCGGGCAGTTCTTTACCTACACGCGGCCGCGCAGTTTTCTTTCTTCCGGGGGCCTTGGAACCATGGGCTATGGCCTGCCCGCAGCCGTGGGCGCGCAGTTGGCCTGCCCCGAAAGCAAGGTCGTGGTCATCAGCGGCGACGGGTCGTTTCAGATGAACCTGCAAGAGCTGGCCACGGTGATGGAAAACAAATTGCCCATCAAGATCCTGCTGCTCAACAACCACGCGCTGGGCATGGTGCGCCAGTGGCAGGAGCTTTTTTACAACAAGAATTACGTGGCCAGCGTGGACAGTCTGCAACCCGATTTCATGCAGCTGGCCAAAGCGTATGGCGTGGCCGGGTATCGCATCACGCAAGACGCGGACCTGGAAAGCTCGCTGAAAAAAGCCCTGAAAGAACCGGGCGCAACTCTGATCGAAGTGGAAGTGAAACGGCGTGAGAACGTTTCGCCCATTGTGCCGCCCGGAGCGGCGCTGGACGAAATGCTGATAATTTAAAAGAATGTTTGCGGGCGGGTGAGCCGCCTTTTGAAAGGTATTGGTAATGAGTTCTGATGTGACAGACCCTAATCTCTTGATCCGCAAGGCGGAATCGCTAGCGCAGCAGGCGGCTCGGCGTATCTTGTCCGAGATTCAGACCGGCGTGTTCGCCCCGGGCGACATGCTGCCTTCTGAAAACGAACTGGCCAAGAAATACGGCATCAGCCGGACCATTATTCGTGAAGCTCTGGCCAGCATGAAAAATGACAACATTTTGGAAGCGAAACAGGGTAAGGGCATTTTGGTAAAGGACCCGCAAAACCGTCAGGCGTTCCGGTTTTCCGACGTTTTTGCCACCATCTCGCAGGCCGAAGTGCATTTTTTGTATGAAATGAGGGCGACTCTTGAAGCGGAGGCGGCTTTTCTCGCCGCCGTGCGCCAGACGCCCAAGGACAAGGCATCCATTAAAAAAGGCCTGTTGGCCCTGGCGGACGCCGTTGCGGAAAGCAAATCGGGCGAAGAGGGGCATAACCTCTTCAATGAAGCTATCGCAAAAGCCAGCCATAATCCTATTCTTATAGAATTTCTCAGTTTTATCCGCGGAACGTTGCGTTCTTTGGCCCAGGAACTGCGGCTCAACACCATGATGAGCCCGGAACGGGCAGCCCAGGTCTTGCGGGAACACGAGAAAATAGCCGAAGCCATCTTTTCTCGCGATCCGCTCAAAGCGCGCGCCGCTGTTCTGGAGCACTTGCTAAACGCCGCGCGCCGGGCGGGTTTGACCATCTATTCATAGCGAACATAGCGGGTCCTTTTTTTGCGCCGCAGGTGCATTGACAAGTTTTAGCTTGTAGTATAATAGTATGGCAAACAAAAGATGTGCGACACGAAAATCGTGTTTTTTTTGAGTTTCGTAAGTTGTAGTATAATATGGTGATAGTATTTATTGTCGCATCCTTTTAACCGATGCCGGAGGCGCCCCATGAGAAAGCTTTTGATGCAAAAAGGTGCAAAAACGCTTGTGGATGTCAGCACGAAGGTGAAGCCGGGCGAGCAGGTGCTGGTGGTCACGGACTTCAGCAAAATGTCTATCGCCGAAGCCATAGCCGCTGTGGCTCTGGACAGAGGCGCGGAGGTCATGGTCATGACCATGAAGCCGCGGGCGAGAGCTGGGCAAGAGCCGCCCGCGACCGTGGCGGAGGCCATGAAAGCCGCTGATGTGGTTTTTGTGCCGGTCAGCTATTCCATCACCCATACGTATGCGGTGAAAAACGCGGCTGCCAGCGGAACTCGGCTTATCGTTATGACGGACTTTACCGAAGAGATGATGATGCACGGCGGCATTGAATGCGATTTCGATACGGTGAAGCCCGTTTGCCGGGGCGTGGCCAAGCGCCTGGAAGCGGCGGACAAAATCCGGGTGACGGCGCCGGGCGGCACGGATATTACTTTTTCTTCCGCCGGGCGGCGAGGCAACGCCCTGTACTGTGTCGTGGAAGCAGGTGAATTTTCAACCATACCCACTATCGAAGCCAACACGACGCCCATTGAGGGCACGGCCGAAGGCGTCATTGTTTGCGACGCGAGCATTCCGTATCTGGGCATCGGTTTGGTTGACGCGCCCGTGACCTGCACGGTGGAAAAGGGTTTCATCACTTCCATCAAGGGAGGGCGTAGCGCCGATAGACTGGCGCGCGATCTGGAAAGCCATAAAGACCCCAACGTCTATAACGTGGCCGAATTGGGTCTCGGTTTGAACCCCAACTGCCGCATGTGCGGAATTATGCTGGAAGACGAGGGTGTTCGCAGCACGGCGCATTTTGGAATCGGCACCAACATCACATTGGGCGGCGTGACCAAAGCGCCGGTCCATTACGACCTGATAGTCTGGCACCCTAAGGTGGAAACGGACGGCGCGGTGTTGGTGAACGGAGCGGACGTGCTTCTTTCGTAGTAAATCCGGTACTCATTCCGAAAACTCCTCAAGCAATAAGGAGCGCATATGTCGCAGGAGAAGAAAGCTGGCTTTCCTCTGTGGGGGAAGATCATCATCGGCCTCGTGACCGGCTGCGTCATCGGTCTGACAATGCCGGCGATGGGCGCGAAACTGCAACCTGTGGGCACGGCCTTTATCAAGGCCATAAAAATGATCGTCATGCCTTTGGTTTTTTCAGCCGTGACCTTGGGCATTTATCAAATGGGGGCCAACCTCAAGCAGTTGGGCAAGCTCGGCGGAATAGCTTTTTTATGGTTTTACCTTGCCACCGGGTTTTCTATAGCCCTGGGCCTTGTGCTCAGCATAATCTTTCAGCCGGGCGCCGGGGTCGACCTGTCTCTTGCCGCCGGGGCCAAACTGCCGGGGAATTTGGCTACCAGCATAGACTGGACCAAGTTTTTTCTGGATATCATCCCCGATAACATCATTGCCGCGATGGCGGCGCAAAAGCTCATCCCCACGCTCTTTTTCGCCATCTGTTTCGGGCTATGCCTTGGTTCCATAGGAGAGAAGGCCAAGCCCGTGGTCAATCTACTGGATGGCATCCTGCAAGCCATGTTCAAACTGACCCGCGGCATTATTTCGCTGGCGCCTTTCGCCGTGGCCGGGATCATGTCCTGGGTTTTCGCCACGCAGGGGTCAAAAGTCCTTTTCGCGCTGCTGAAACTGGTGAGTCTGATGTACCTGGGGCTTTTCATCATCGCGGGCGTATTCATGGTGATTTTGAAATTGCTGGGCGAAAACCCCATCGCCGTGGTGAAAAAAGTTGCGGAGCCATTGCTGCTGGCTTTTTCCACCTCATCTTCGGAAGTCACCTTGCCGGTGCACATGGAAATTCTGGAGCGTTCCGGCATACCCAACCGCGTGGTCTCCTTTGTCTTGCCGCTGGGGTATAGCTTCAACCTTGACGGGGCAGCTCTGGCCCAGTCGCTGTACGTCTGTTTCCTGGTGCAAGCTTGCGGGTTGCCCATGGATCTGCCGTCCATCCTGACCATTCTGGTGACCACGCTGGTGGCGAACAAAGGCACGGCCAACGTGCCTTCCGCCTCGCTGGTCGTGGTGGCCATGATCATGAGTTCGCTGGGCATTCCTCTGGAGGCCATAGGAGTTCTCATAGCAATTGACTGGTTCACCAACGCGGGGCGCACCACCATTAACGTGTTCGGCAACACCGTCGCGGCCCTTCTGCTTCAACGGGTAGGCGGCAAAGATCTGGAAGACGCGGTGGACATAGCCCTTGCCGCGAAAGAAAATCAGGCCTGAATACATGGTAACCCGGCCGGGCGCTACGCCTTTTGCCGGTAAAAGCCATGAAAACGGCCGGGGGAACAGGCGAAAAGCCTGTTCCCCTGTTTTTTTTTGTCTGTACGGAGAGCAGCTCTGGACGAAATGCTGATAATTTGAGAAGCATAATGATCACGATCCGCTAACTTTTTTGCCAGGAGGCAGCACTCATGGGTATGAAAAAGTTTTTAGCCGCTCTTGTCATGGTTCTGGGCACGGCGGCCTGCGCCTTTGCCGCCCAACCCATCAAACTGGGCGTGTACCTGCCCCTGACCGGGCAGAACGCCTTCGGCGGCCAGCTTGAGCTGGAAGGCATTCAACTGGCCCACAAAGAACAGCCCACCGTGCTCGGCCGGCCCGTAGAGCTTATCGTTGTGGACAACAAGTCCGACAAGGTGGAAGCGGCCAACGCCGTGACCCGCCTGACCGCCAAAGAAAAGGTCGTGGGCATCATCGGCACCTACGGCTCCTCTCTGGCCATGGCCGGCGGCGAAGTTGCCGAAAAGGCCAAGACCCCGGTCATCGGCACCTCCTGCACCAACCCCCTGGTGACCACGGGCAAGAAATACTATTTCCGCGCCTGTTTCATCGATCCTTACCAGGGCGCCGGCGCGGCGACCTACGCCGTGAAAACTCTGGGAGCCAAAAAGGCCGCCATTTTGAAAGATGTGGCCAACGATTACGCCGTGGGCCTGGCCAACTTCTTCAACAGCTCTTTCAAAAAGCTGGGCGGCGCTGTGGTTTCCAACCTGAACTACAGCTCCGGCGACCAGGATTTTTCCGCGCAGCTCACGCAGATCATCAACCAAAAGCCTGACGTGCTGTTTATTCCGGCCTACTTTGCCGAAGGCGCCATCATCATGCGCCAGGCGCGCGAACTCGGCGCCACCTTCCGCATTATGGGCGGCGACGCCATGGACAACCCCGAGGTGGTGAGCATCGGCGGCAAGGCTGTGGAGGGTTTCGTCATCACCGCCTTCCCCTATGCGGCTTCCATGCCCAACATGAACCCCCAGGCCAAGAAGTTCACTGCGGACTGGACCAAGATGTTCCCCACGAAAGAGCCCAACATGAACGCGGCTCTTGGCTACACCTGTTACATGATGTTTATGCGGGCCTTTGAAAGTACGGGCAAGGCGGATTCCGAATCCATCACCGCCGCCTTGGCCAAGACCAAAGACATGCCCAGCATCTTCGGCCCTCTGACCATCAACAAGACCCATGATGCGGAAATGCCCATCGGGATTATTGAAATCAAGGGCGGCAAGCGCCAGTACAGGGGCGAAGTCACACCGCAAATGTAAACGATCTAGTGGAAAAGGAGCCGGAAACCCGGCTCCTTTTCTCGCGTAACGCTTTTCCAAGGGTTTGCGATGAGCCTTGAGATGTTCATACAGCACCTGTTCAACGCCCTGGCGCTGGGGTCGTTGTACGGGCTTATCGCCATCGGCTACACCATGGTCTACGGCATCCTGCGCCTGATCAACTTCGCGCACGGCGATATTTTCATGTTGGGCGCGTACCTGGTCTTTTTCGGCACCATCTCGTTCATGCCTCTGTGGGTAGCGGCCTTGCTGGCCGTGGCGGTACTTTTCGTGTTGTTCAAGACCTTCGGCGCAGCGGAAAAAGGAACCCCACGCTGGTTTTGGGCTTTGGAAGGGGTTCTTTGCGCCGCCGCCGTCTGGGCCGCCGTGTCCGATGCGGGCGATTTCAAGCCGCCCTGGGCACTGGCCGCCGTGTTCGCCATCGTGGTGACCAGCGCCTGCGGCATCCTCATCGACCGGGTGGCCTACCGGCCCCTGCGCGAGGCGCCCCGCATCTCGGCCCTTATCAGCGCCATCGGCGTATCCTTTCTTATGGAAAGCCTGGGGGTCGTCGTCTTTACCGGCCTGCCCCGGCCCGTGGCCCAGCCTGAAATTCTGGTCAAGCCCATCGTGTTCAGCCTGGATTGGCTGACCGGCAAAAGCGAGAGCGTGGTGCGCGTCGTGCCCGCCGCCCTTATTGTGCCTGCGGTCGCCTTTGTTTTGGTGGGGGCGTTGCTTTGGATCATCTACCGCACCAAACCCGGCCTGGCCATGCGCTCCATTTCCAAGGATATCGAAACCACGCGGCTGATGGGCGTGCCCGTGGATAAAGTCATCGCCCTGACTTTCGGTCTGGGTTCGGCCCTGGCAGCGGCGGCCGGCATCATGTGGGCCCTGCGCTACCCCAGAATCGATCCCTACATGGGCATTTTGCCGGGGTTCAAGGCCTTTATCGCCGCTGTCTTCGGCGGTATAGGCTCCATTCATGGGGCCATGCTGGGCGGGCTGATTCTGGGCTTCATTGAAATCCTCATCGTGGCTTTTTATCCACAGCTTTCAGGCTATCGCGACGCGTTCGCTTTTGTCCTGCTTATCGTCATCCTGCTCTGGAAACCTTCCGGCCTGCTGGGTGAAAAGCTGGAGGAGAAGATATGAACGCCCGCACGCGCGACCTTTCGTTTACCGTCTGCGCGGTGCTGCTGCTGGCGGCTTTTCTGCAATACGCCGAGACGAGTTTCGACTCATACAGCATACAGGTGATGAACCTGGTGGCCATCAACGCCATTCTGGCCGTTTCTTTGAACCTGGTTTACGGCTTTACGGGCATGTTCTCTTTGGGACACGCCGGATTTATGGCGGTCGGGGCCTATGTTTGCACCCTGTGCATTTTGACCCCGGACCAGAAAGTGTCCATGTGGATACTGGAAGAAATCCACCCCTGGCTGGAGCAGCTTTCCCTGCCGTTTTTCTTCGCCGTGCTGGCCGGCGGGCTTGCCGCGGCCCTGGCAGGGTTGCTTATTGCGCTGCCGGTGCTGCGCCTGGGCGGGGACTATCTGGGCATCGCCACCCTTGGCTTTGCCGAAATCATCCGGGTGCTGATCACCAACGCCATCCCCTTGACCAACGGGTCGCTGGGCATCAAAGGCATTCCGCAATACGCCACCTTATGGTGGAATTTCGGCTGGCTGCTCATCACGCTCTATTGCATTCTCTGCCTGATCAGAAGCAACGTGGGCAACGTGTTCAAGGCCATTCGCGACGACGAGATCGCGGCCAAGACCATGGGCGTGAACACCTTTTATTACCGGGTGCTTTCTTTCTGTGTCGGCGCTTTTTTCGCCGGAGTGGGGGGCGCGCTGACCGCGGCGCTGATTTCCACCATCGACCCCAAAATGTTCGGGTTCCTGCTGACTTTCAACATCCTGATGATCGTGGTGGCGGGGGGGCTGGGTTCCGTCACCGGCAGCCTTATAGGCAGCGTGATCATCACCGTCATGCTTGAGCTCTTGCGGCCGGTGGAAAATCCCATTTCCCTGTCTGATATCGGCTGGTGGTTCCCCTTTGGCGACAAGCTGGCCCTGTATTTCGGCGACCACACCTTTGACGGCGTTCCCGGCATGCGCATGGTGATCTTTTCTCTCTTGCTGCTGGCGATTATCCTGTTCCGGCGCGAGGGCCTGCTCGGCATGCGCGAATTTTCGTGGGCGGCGGCCGCCGGTTTTATTCACCGTTTCAGCGAATTTAGGCAGCGCGCGTTGCGTTTTGTGCGGTCCAATCCGCTGAAGTGCGGCGTCGGGGCCATATATTGCATCTTTCTTGCCGGTAAACTGTGGGTGTCGTCATGAGCGCGCCGGTGCTGCAACTGCAAGGCGTGACCATGCGTTTCGGCGGCATCGTGGCCGTCAACGAAGTGGACATGGCCATCCCCAAAGGGGAGATCGTGGGCCTGATCGGCCCCAACGGCGCGGGCAAGACCACTGTTTTCAACATCGTTTCCGGCTTTTACACCCCGACTTCCGGCCGGGTGCTGTTTCAGGGCGGCGAGATCACCGGCCTTGCCCCGCACCGCGTGTGCAAGAACGGCATCGCCCGCACCTTCCAGAACATCAGGCTTTTTCCCACGGCCAGCGCTTTGCAGAACGTCATGGTGGGAGGCCATCTGCGCCAGAAGAATATGTGGTGGATGCCCGTTCTGGGCCTGCACAGAAAAGAGGAAAAGGGACTGCACGACAAGGCCATGCAGCTTCTGGCCCGCCTGGGACTTGAACAGGCGGCGCATTTGCCCGCCGGGTCTTTGCCCTATGGCGCGCAACGCCGCCTGGAAATAGCCCGGGCCCTGGCCACGGACCCGGCCTTTCTGCTGCTTGATGAGCCGGCTGCGGGCATGAACCCGCAGGAAAGCCTGGAACTGATGGACCTTATCCGCGGCATTCGCAAAGATTTTGACCTGACCATTCTGCTTATCGAGCACGACATGAAGGTGGTCATGGGGGTATGCGCGCACATCTGGGTTCTGGAATACGGCCGCTGTATCGCGGACGGCAGCCCCGCCGAAATTCGCGACAACAGAAAGGTCATTGAAGCGTATCTTGGCGAGGAGTACCTGCACCATGCTGAAGATTGAGGATCTGCACGTCCATTACGGCGGCATCCATGCGGTGAAGGGCATCTCGCTCTCTATTCCCGAAGGGCGCATCGTGACCCTGATCGGCGCCAACGGTGCTGGCAAAAGCAGCACGGTGCGCGCCGTGGCCGGGCTGGTCAAGCCTTCATCCGGCAGCATCATCTACAAGGGTAAAGAAAATATCGCGGGCCGCCGGCCTGAATACATGGTCAAGGCGGGCATTGCGCTGAGCCCCGAGGGGCGGCGCATTCTGCCCCAGCTCACGGTGGAAGAGAATTTGCGGCTGGGCGCCTATGTGCGTGATGATAAAGACGGCACCGCCAAAGACATGGAATGGGTGTACACGCTTTTCCCCCGCCTGCGCGAGCGGGCCTGGCAGCGGGGGGGCACCCTTTCCGGCGGCGAGCAGCAGATGCTGGCCGTGGGCCGGGCTCTTATGAGCAACCCGCAGTTGCTCATGCTCGACGAGCCTTCACTTGGCCTCGCGCCTTTGCTGGTCAAAGATATTTTCGCCATTATCCGCACCATCAACGAGCAGGGCAGAACCATTCTGCTTATCGAGCAGAACGCCTTTGCCGCTTTGTCCGTGGCGCATTACGCGTATATTCTTGAAACCGGGACCGTGGCCTTGGAAGGGGAGGGCAAAACCCTGTTGCACGATCCGGAAGTGAAGAAAGTGTATCTTGGCGGGTGAAGCCCGGAAAGAGCTAAGCGCCGCAAAGACCGGCCTCCGCGCCACATGCAAGAGCCCGCGATACGCGGGCTCTTGCATGTCTGAAAAGGAATTTTCTGCGATTATTTTTGCCCGGCTTTTTTGCGGCGAGCATAGGCCGCATAGCCGGCCATGCCCATGCCCATCAGCCAGAAGGTGGCCGGCAAGGGCGTGGGGATTTTTTTCGTGGGCTCCAACGAGTTGAAATCGAGGGAAAGCAGGCCCAGATACTGCGGGTTGTTCGCATTTCTTTCATGCATTTCATAGAAGAAAGTGATGCCGGTTATGCCGCCTTTTTCCGCAATGCCGTAAAGATTGCCCCAGCCGGAGCTGCCGTTGGCGTTGCTGTTGCCCAGCGCGACTATTTCTTTGCTGCTGTTGCCGTAAAGAATTTCGACAAGATAGCCGTTGCCCTTGACGTATTCCAGCGCAAGGTCGGTAACGGGAATGGCGAAGGTGATTCCCGCCGCGTAATACGTGCCGCCCTTGCCCGCGTCAAAATCTATGTATACCCCGAAATGAGCATGCTGGTCATAGCGCCAGCCGTAGCTGTGCTGTGTGTTGCCCGGGTGCTCCGACCAGAAGGTAAGCGACTGCCCCGCGTCCATGAAACTGTCTGAACCGGGGGAGAGCGATGCGCCGCTCAGCGTTTCAGTAATGTACTGCCCCTTGCGGTAGCCTTGAAGATCGTCAAAATCTATCAGGTACGCGCAAGCGAACCCGGGGGCAAGCAAGGCAAAGAAGACGAAGGAGGCGAGGAGTTTTTTCATAATGGACTCGGGTAAGGATAAAAGAGCTATAGACTCAACGATACATTCAGCAAAAAATATTCCACATATAACATATTGAAAAATATTGTTATTTATTTTTTAAAGTAGAGCAGTCTTGTAAGGTTTCGCGATACTTGTCGGGAAAATTTACATAAAAAGAACGCGTTTCCTGTGGCGCTGGCGCGCTCTTGTGCGCCTGCTTTTTGTGCGTTACCGTCGCATATTCATTTTTGAACCGCGTATATAACCGGAGGAAATAATGAAAGCCGCCAAAGAACGCCTGAGAAGAAACATGTCTTTTATTCCCGGCCATATGCCGGATCATATCGAGATGGCGCTCAACGACCCGAATCTGGATTCCGCCCTGTTCGACCTGGAAGATCTTGTGGTTCCCGCTGAAAAACCGGCCGCGCGCAAGAACGTGGCCGCGGCGATCAAGTCCGGCGCGTTCCAGGCGAAGGGCATAGAGACCGTCGTGCGGGTCAACGACCCTTCAACGTCGTTTTTTGAAGAGGACATGGCGGCCATGATGCCCGCAAAGCCGGATATGATTCGGATTCCCAAGGTTGAGAGCAGGGACGACGTGCTCTTTGTCGAACGGATTATGGAAGGATATGAGCGCAAACTGGGGTATGAACCGGGCAGCGTGCTCTTGATGGCCGCCATTGAAAGCCCCAAGGGCGTGTTGAACGCGTATGAGATCGCGACCGCTTCGCCGCGCCTGGCGGGCATGGCGCTTTCTTCCGCCGATTATACCAAAGATATGCGGGTAGAGCGCACCAAAGAAGGGCGCGAGCTGGACTGGGCGCGGGGCATGCTGCTGAACTGCGCGCGGGCGGCGGGGATTTTCGTCATGGACACTTCTTTTGTTTTTCAGGATCTGGCGGCGTTTGAAGCCGAGGCTCTGCACGCCAAGCGCATGGGTTTTGACGGCAAGACCAGCGGCACGGTCTGGCCGGGGCAAACGGAAATTCTGGCCAGGATTTTTTCGCCTACAGCGGAAGAGGTCGCGTATGCCGAAAAGGTGCTGGTCATGGCGGAAGAATATGAAAAATCCGGCGCGGGTTTCGCTTCCGACGGCGACTTGTTCTTTGATAAGCCCATTGTGGAACGCTACAAACGGATTTTGCGCGCCGCCGGGAAGCTGAAAGATTGAAAAGGGCATGTTGAATGCGTGAACCTCCGGCTGGTTTTATCGGGAGAACGACACACCAAGTGACTCTTATGTCTCTATAATATAAAGAATCCGCGCGAGTGCGCGGATTCTTTAGTTCGTTTGACTAAAACGCGTACCTCACGGTGCGCTGCGACTCCACCACGATCTTGCCGCGTTTGATGACAAAGAGGCGGTCGGGTATGTCGATGACGGAATCGGAAACCTTTTTGGTATCAAGCAGCACGAGGTCCGCGTCTTTGCCTTCGGCCAGGCCGTAGTTTTTCAGCTTCAGGGCTTTGGCCGAGTTGGTGGTGATCATGGGCAGCACTGTGGCCTGGTCATCGGCCCCGCCCAGGTGGCAGGCGGGTATGGCCAGCATGGCCACTTGCAGCAGGTCGCCGTTGCCGAAGGGTGTGAAGGCATTGCGTATGTTGTTGGAGGCAAGGCAGACGTTGACGCCGCCGTCACGCAACGCCCGCACGGGAGTCAGGGCGCGGCGCACGTTATAGGCGTCGTTCCGCGCGCCCATGTGCAGATCGGTCATGGGCAGGCACATGACGTTGATGCCCGCGTCGGCTATCAGGGCGACGATGTCCTTCAGCTGCTCGGGCGGCACCGCGCCCAGGCTGGTGAGGTGCCCCACGCTGACCCGGCCCTGGTACTTGTTTTCAATGGTCTTTTTCGCCAGGTACTGAATGGACATTTTGTCCGCGTTATCGCTGAAGTCCTGGTGAAAATCCAGGTCCATGTCGTACTGTTTGGCAATGCGGAACACGAGGTCGATGTGCTCTTCGGCGTTGGTGTCGTTGTAAGGAATGCCGCCCACAACGTCGCAGCCGCGCTTGATGGCTTCGTGCATCATCTCTTCGGTGCCGGGGGACTTCATGATGCCTTCCTGCGGAAAGGCGGTAATCTGAATGTCGATGATGTCCTTGAACTCTTTTTTCAGCTCGATCACGGCATCCACGCCGGTGAAGCCCTGGGCAGGGTCGAATTCGGAATGGGCGCGCACGCAGGTGCTGCCGTAACCGACCATCATGCGCAGGGTTTTGCGCGCCCGTTCCAGAATATCTTCACGGGTGAAGGTGGGTTTCAGCGCGGCGGAAACCGCGATGGCTTCCTGCAAGGTGCCGGAACGGTTGGCCTTGCGGTCCATGACCAGGGCCTTTTCCAGGTGCAGGTGGCTTTCGACCAGGCCCGGCAGCAGCACGCGGCCGTCCGCCTGAATTTCACGGGCGGCTTTTCCTTCGAACTTGGGGCTAATGGCGGCTATTTTTCCGCCTTTGACCGCGACATCCTGCAAGGGGTCGCCGTCTTTGATGCGCACTTGGCGAAGAATGATATCCATATCTGCCTCCTTACTCGCTTACGAGAATATCAGGGACATGGCCATCAGAATCGCGACGCAGGGCAAAATCCACACGGCGTTGCCGCGCACAACCTGCATGATGGGAATCTGAAAGCCGAAAGAGAGCGCCTGCATGGTGATGTTCACCGGGCAGACCTGGCTGCCCAGGCCCACGCCCATGGTGACGAAGCCGATGGCCAGCGGCGGGAAGTTCAGCGCAACGGCCACGGGCAGAATCAGGCCCAGAATGGTGGCCACATAGCCGCCCGCGGGCACGCCGATCAAAAAGCCCGCCAGAACGGCCGCCGGAATCATCAGGCTGATGGGCGCGTTTTTGGCTATGGCGGCGATGGTGGCGAAGGCGCCGATCTTGTCGATCAGCGCGATGAACATCAGGAACAGGCCCACCTGGAACAGGCGGGTCAGAATGTAGCTGGAACCGTCGATCAGCGCGTCGCAGGTCTGCGAGAAGTTGAACTTGGTGCACAGGCCGACGAGAGCCAGGGTGATGACCGTGTAGACCAGGGGGATGACCACCGGGGTGCCCATGGCTTTGTTGATCACCGGGCTGAAAACGACGGCCAGCAGCAAGAACACGGCGGGCAGGGTGGCCATTTTCAGTTCAGAGTTGGACATCTTTTTGATGTCTTCGCTTTCTTCGCCGCTGAATATGCCGCCGTTCTTCCAGGCGCCGAAGGCGGCGATAGCCATGGCCAGAACCACGAAGAAGGCCATGTAGGGGAACATCATGTCCGCGTATTTATCTACCGGAATGTTGGCCAGCTTGAGCACGGTGGCCGTTTCAAGAGATGCGCGGGACGTGGTGAAACATGTGGCCGCGGCAATGGACATGCCCACGATGACCGCGGGAATGGCCCCCACCGCCGCGAACGCCAGCGGCGCGATAACCATGGCGGAACCGCCGCCGATGCCGCTCATATAGGTGGCGGCTGCCTGCAGGAAGACGATGAAAGCGCCCATGATGGCCACATGGCTGCCGATGCTGCGGCGCACCAGGGTCAGCGCCGCGGAATAACCGCCCGATTTGAACACGGCCATGGCCACTGCGGAGTTGAGTATGGGCACCACGGCAATGCTCATCAGGTTTTTAACCTGCTCGATCATGATGCCGTTGGCCTGCAGGACGGTGATGCCGCCGGCGATCATGGCGATGACGCCGCCGGCGAGGCCCGCGATGAGCATGTTCACGCGCAGGAACAGCAGGGCGAGAATGACCAAGAGCGGCACGATGGAAAAGGCGCTGAAGGCTGCGCTGCCTTGCTGTCCCTTTAGAGCGAAGGCGACCGCGGCCAAGGCCGCGACGGCTACCAGCATGGGCAATCTTTTAATAGCCATATTCGTAATCTCCTGAAGGTAAAATGTGGAGCAGATTCTTCGTCAGATAGAAAAAGCTTTTACCCCGAGAGAGCAAAAAGTGCACCAAGCAACCGTTATAAATTTTTATATAGCGATATAAGCAAGTTATGCGTAGCCGCAAAGAGGGCGTTGTGGAATGTTTTTTACGGTTGTGGCATTTGGGCCATAATTGGTAGCTTGAAAAAATAAATATATGGCGTCTTGTCCATAGTTCTGAGGACGGAGAACGACTAAGAACGGGATTGGGGTATGTACGCCCCAATCCCGCGAAGAAAGGCCGATGGTATGGTCAGTGCCGCACGGCGGCGTCACCAGGATCCGTAAATCTGCCGGGGCAGCCAGAGAGATATTTCCGGAATATAGGTGATTATTAAAAGGGCGATGATCGTCACGCAGATGAAAGGAAAAATACCCTTGGTCACCTGCGAAAGCGGCTGGTCGGTCACGCCCGTGGCCACAAAAAGGTTGAGCCCGAAAGGCGGGGTGAACATGCCTATGGCGCTGTTGACCACAATGACAATGCCCAGGTGCACCGGGTCGATGCCCGTACGTATGGCGATGGGGTAGAAGAGCGGGGCGAGGATGGTGGTGATGGAAGCGCCGTCAATGAACATGCCCGCCAGCAGCACGATGATGTTGATCATCAGCAGAATCATATAGGGATTCTGGCTGACCGCGACCATGCGTTCGGCAATGGTTTTGGTTATGCCTTCGGAGGTCAGAATCCAGGCGAAGACCGAGGCCGCCGCCAGCACTATCATGACCTGCGCCGTGGTGGCGGCGGAAGAAACAAGGGTGCCGTACAGTTCTTTCAGCGTGATTTCGCGATACACGAGAACGGAAACCAGAAAGGCATAGACCACGGCCACGGCGGCCGCTTCCGTGGGGGTAAACACCCCGAGATAGATGCCGCCGATGATGATGACCGGCACGCCGAGCCCCCAGGCGGAATCGCGGATGCTGGCAAAAATGCCCTTGATGTCTGCCTTGGGCGCGCGGGCGATGCCGGGCGTGCGCCGCGCGTATATATAAGCGTACAGCATCAAAGAGCCGCCGAAGACCACCCCGGCGCCGAAACCGGAGACAAAAAGCGCGCCTACGGAAACGCCGGTTATGGCGCCGTAAACGATCATGTTCACGCTGGGGGGAATGATGATGCCCAAAGACCCGGCGGAGGTGATGAGCCCGGTGGAAAAAGATCTGGGGTAGCCTTCCTTGAGCATGGCCGGAAAGAGCAGGCCGCCGATGGCGACAACAGTGGCCGGGCTGGAGCCCGAAATGGCTCCGAAAAACATGCTGGCCAGCACCGTGGCTATGGCCAGCCCGCCGTGAAAGCTGCCGACCAGAGCGTTGGCCAGGCTGATAATGCGGCGCGAAATGCCGCCCACGCTCATCAGGTTGGCCGCCAGCACGAAAAAGGGAATGGACATCAGGGCGAATTTGTCGATGCCCGCGAACATGCGCATGACCACGGTTTCAAGCGGCACGTCGACGAACAGAATGAACACGGTCAGCACGGTTCCGCTGAGAGCCACGAAGATGGGGACGCTTAAAGCCAGCATCATTGCCAGGGTGCAGAAAAGAAAGATTGTCATGGCGCCCCCCCCTCAGCTTGCTTCTGCCGTGCGTTCGGCGTGTATATGCCGGAACGCGCGGTACAGGTCCTGGGCGAAGCGCACTGCCATCAACGCGCCGCCCGTTGGTATGGCGAGATAGACATAAAAGATGGGCATTTCCAGGCCGGGGGTCAGTTGGTCTGTCTCACGGGCCAGCTCGACCATCTCTAGGCCGTAAATGACGAGAAAAACGCAGAACGCGACGCAAAGAATGTTTACCACTATGCGCAAGATGCGCTGCTTTTCTTCGGACAGGCGCACGGCGACGGCGTCCACGCTGAGGTGCATGCCTTTTCTGGCGCAGATGCTGCCGCCCAGAAACACTATCCAGACGATGGAATAGCGGGCGACTTCTTCCGCCCATTCCCAGCCGCTGTTGAAAACGTAGCGCAAGACGACGTTTACGAACAAAATGACGGAAGCGGCGCTGATGCCGCAGGCGACAATAATTTCTTCCAGATGATTGAGGAGTTTTTCCAGATGCTGCATGGGCGGTCCTTGGGCCGGGCGGGTCTTGAACGGTCAAGCCCGCCCGGGACGGAGTGCGTTGTTTACTGCTTCTGCAATTCGCTGATTTTTTTATAGGCCTTGGCCATCAGTTCTTTGCCGATGGAGGCTTCAAACTTCTGGTGCACGGGGCGGGTGGCGTCGGCAAAGGCTTTCTTTTGTTCCGGCGTCAGATAGGTGACCTTGCAACCGGACTTCTCAATGGTTTCAATAAAGGCCTTTTCACGGCGCACGGTTTCTTCACGCTGGAAAGCGGCCACTTCCTTGGCCGTCTGGAGCAGAATCTTTTGTACGTCGACGGGCTGTTTATCCAGCCAGCGCTTGCTGAACAGGAAGCCGTAAGGCAGATAGCCGTGGTTGCTGATGACGGTGTTGGTCTGCACCTCGTAAAAACGCATGCGCACGATGGAGACCAACGGGTTTTCCTGGCCGTCAACAACCTTTTGTTGCAGGGCGTTGTAGGTCTCGCCGAAGTCGATGGGCACGGGGTTGGCGCCCAGGGCTTTGAACTGTTCGATCAGGATGGGGCTTTCCATGGTCCGGAACTTCAAGCCCTTGAAATCGTCGGGGCTTTTCAGTTCCTTGTTGGCGGTGAATTGCTTGAATCCGCTTTCCCAGAACGCCGCGCCGCGAATACCCTTTTTGGCAAGCTGGGCCAGTAGCTCGTCGCCGACCTCACTATCAAGAAATTTATAGGTAATTTCACGGCTGGGGAAAAAGAAAGGCAGGTCGGGCAACTGCAGGGCGGGAGCGAACAGGCTCAGTTTGGCTGTGGGGATAAGGGCCGCCTGCACGCTGCCGGTTTGCAGAAATTCCGTGGTTTCACGATCGCTGCCCAGCTGGTTGGAGGGGAAGATTTGCACGGTCACCGCGCCGTTGGTCTTTTTTTCAACGATTTCCTTGAACTTCAGGCAGCCCGCATGCTGGGGAGTGTCTTCGGAAAGATCGTGGCCGATTTTGATGACGGTCGGCGCCGCAAAAGCGACGGAAGCGGCCGACAAGACCACGGCGACGGCGAGAAGGGCCGTTAGAAGGCGTTGTTTCATGGAGGCTCTCCTTGTTACTTGCCCGAGGATGTCCGCCGGGCGTGTTGTGTGGAAAAATGTTTACCTTTTTTGTCAACTGCACGCGAGCGCTATGAACGGCTACACGTGAATTTTTATGAAGGGTCGCGCGAGCGCTATGTGTGAACGGGTATACGCATTCGCTATTACTGCTTGCACTTAAGCGCGACGAACGGGGCGAGCATGCTGAAAACCATCAGGGCCATACCGCCGACAAGAACTCCCGTTCCGCCGCCGTATACGGCGGAATAGAGCATAGGAAAGGCTGCGAAAGTGGCGAGGCTGCCCAGGTTGAGCATGGTTGCCATGGATATTTTGCCGAGCATGGGATCGTTCCTCCGTAATCTGGCGTAATCAGGTCACAATAAAGGCAATGACGCCGCAGAATACCGCTACGGCCACGCCTAAGGGAATGAGCATTTTGAGAAGCGCCCCTTCCCGGCCGAGTATGCCCGCCGTGGTGGTGCCCAGCAGCACGTTGCCGGGGCAGATCACGTTACCGATAGCCCCGCCGCCTGTTTGCGCGCCCAGAATAACCGCCGGGTTGAGTTGCAGTAAATCGGCCATGGTCTGCTGAAAAGAGCCGAACAAAATGTTCGAGGCCATGTTGCTGGAAGTCATGAACGCGCCCAGCACTCCGATGAAGGGCGCGAATAGCGCGTAATATTTGCCGGTAACGGCTGCAGTGCCCTGGGCCAGCACCAGCACCTGCCCGGTGCCGCCCATAAGTTTGGACATGGCGATGAGCAGGATAACCGCGATAGTGGCCGGAGCGGATTTTTCCATAGTCCGGCGCAAAATATTTTTGGCTGAATTCGGGTGCATCACGTTCTTACTTTTGAAGAAGTAGTAACCGAGGATGCTCGCCAGAGTGAGGAACACTCCGGCGTGGGTGAACACGGTGATGGGCGCATACAGGGCCACGGCCGGGTTGACAAAGCCGAAGGAAGTGGCCGTCTGCGGGAAGGGCAGGCCCACGACCAAAAAGCTCAGGGCTTTTTTGACCGGCGGGATGAGCAGTACAAATAGGGTAATGCCCGTCAGCACATAGTAGGGCAGAAACGCCTCATGCAAGGACAGGGGCAACGGCCTCTCGTCGGCTCCGTTGCTGGCTATGCTGCGATCCATAAGCCTGGAGCCGGGATTGTTGTAGGCCTTGGCGTACAAAGCGGTGCGGCCTAGAACATAGGCCAGGATGAGACCGGCGCTGGAAACGAGGAAGTTGCACAGCACCTGGTTGTACTGAGAGAGCAGCAGTTGCCCGCCGCCGTGCAGGGCGCTGAGGGCCAAAACGGCGGGAAGTCCCTGGCGCAGGCCGTTACGCCCCGCGTAGAACAGGCAGATGGAAATGCCGGCCGTAAAATCCATGGCCCAGGTGAAAACGCCTGCCCAGATGGCGGTGGACAGAAGTAGGGAGCCGGAAATGGCGGTTTGGAAAACAAGAGCCTCCCAAGCCACGGCCAGGGTGCCGAAGGTGGTGGCCCAGGCGTGGCCGATGAGGGGGATGGCCACGGCCCAGAAGGGGCGCACGCCCATACCCACCAGCAAAGGAGCCACAATGGCCACGGGCACGCCGAAGCCGGTGACGCCTTGCAAGAAGCTGGCGAACACCCAGCCCACGGTCAGTACCTGCAGCAGTTCGTTGGGCGAAAACTTTTGCATGCCCCGGCGGAAAGATTCGAAAGCTTTTGCCTCGTCCGTGACCTCAAAAATAAGAATGGCGGGCACCACCACAGCCATGACGGCGATGCCGCTCCAGATGCCCTTGGCCAGTTCCCCGGCCAGCAAGAGAAAGGAACCACCGAAGACGGCCCAGCCGGTGACAAAAGCGATGGCGAGGCCCACGGGAGAGGCTTCCGCCACTCCCCATTGAAATTTGATGAGCAGGATGAGCAGCACTGCGATGGGGAGCACCGCCGACAACCAGGTTACGAGAGAGACGGGCAACTGCATATAAGTGTTCTCTGGGGGTTAGCTGTTTGGGGCGGCTCCGGCCCAGATGGCCGGAGCCGCTTTGCACGGTGGTGTAATGCTTCGTTTTGCGTCAGGATGTCCGGCGGCAAGCCGCGGAACGTCCCCGCGGATCACAGATACTTGGCGGCGAAAGCCTTCAGCGCCTGTACCATAATATCCATGGGCGGCGTGACTATGCCCGCGCCCACCTGGCCGATGCCGGGCTCTTTATGGGCAACGCCCGTGTTGATGACCGGCAGCACCCCTGTGGCCACGACCTTTCTGATGTCAATGCCCGTGGGCACGCCGGCGAAATCCATGTTGGGCATGGGCAGGTCGGGGTTGGAGCCCACAGTGATGCGGCCCATGGAACGGGTGTACTCCAGCGCATCCGCAAGGCCGCCCGCGCCCACAAAGCGCACCACGGCCGGGGCGGAACCCATGGCGAAGCCGCCGATGCCGAAGCATTCGACAATGGCGGAGTCGCCCATATCGGGGTTGGCGTCGGCTTCGGAATACCCTGGAAAATACAGGGCCTGGGGGTTCAGGCAGGGGGCCGTGAACCAGACATCGCCCAGGCCGCTGACCCTGATGCCGAATTCCACGCCGTTGCGGCTCATGCAGGTGATGACCGTGCTGTAGGGGATGTCGCGGGCCGGGTCGGTCAGCACTTTGCCCATGGCCATGGCCAGGTTGAGGAAGAACTGCTCGTTCTTTTTGACCAGAAATTCGATAATCGCCGGGCCTTCGGGGCTGGATGCGGCAACGGAAGCGAGTTCCGCGCAAATGGCTTTATAGCAGTTCAGGCTGGCGGCCACGTTGCGCTGGTGCATTTCATCGCCCATGGCCAAGGACTGGGCCGCGATGTTCTTCAGGTTGACTCCGCCGGTCTTTTCCAGAGCCTTGTCCACGGCCGGGGCGAACACGGTTTCGATCCATTTCAGCCGTTCAATGACTTCCGGGCCGTTGGCTCCGAAGCGCATGACCTTGCCTATGCCTTCGTTGACCGTGCAGTAGGCCGTGTTGCCGAACGCATCGTTTTCCACCACCCACAGCGGCATGGAATAGGAAATCATACCGGTCATGGGGCCCACGCACTTGTTGTCGTGGTTGGGACCGTAAGTGATCTTGCCGGAGGCCATCAGGTCTTCGGCTTCAGAGTCGGTTTTGGCCAGGCCTTCGTATTTCAGCGCGCCAATATAGGCGCCGCGCATGGGGCCGCACATGTTGTCCCAGTGTACGGGGGGACCGGCGTGGTAAATGGCGGTCTTTTGCATACCGGGTATGCATTCGTTCGCCGGGCGCAGGCGTTTGAGGGTCGGGCGGCCGGAGCAGATGCGCCCAAACGCTTCCTGGTTGGCCGCGTCGATGAGCGATTCGCCTTTATCGTTGACGCAACGCGTTTCCAGCTTAAACAGAATGTCCACCAGGTCGGTGTGGCCGGAAGCGGGGGGCCGCCAGTCCAGACGGGTATAGGGGGTTGCGGTTTCGGCAAAAGCCCGGTCAAAGGCGTCAACGCCGAGAGCGGCTACGTGCAGAGCATCAGACATGGCTATTTACCTCCCCGGGCGGCTTTGGCGGCGAAAATGGCGGCTTGCGCGTTGCTGCCGCAGACGATGACCCCGGCTTTTTCAAGCAGCTCGACCTGGTCTTTGCGGCTGGGCGAATCGGCGTCCGTGCCGCAGACCGAGGCCACGATGATGGTGTTGCCCGCGGCTGCGGCGTTTTGGGCGGAAGCGGTTTTCAGGGCGCGCAGAAACTCGCCCGCCTGATCCTGGTGCGCGCCGTAGCCGATGACCATATCCATAAGCACCACGGAAACTTCCGGGTCCACAAGCTCGCTGACCAGGCGTTCCATTTTCAATTCAGGAGCCATCATGGGGTGGGGGCGGCCCACGGTGAATTCGTCGTCGCCGAAATCCCAGAAACAATGGCCGCGGCTTTTGTCGGCGGCTTTGATGGGGGCGAAACCCGCCACCTTAAGGTTGCTGTATTTGTCGCCTTCCAGAAGGGGAGCGGCCAGTTCCGCCGCTTCCTGGCACAGGGTGCCGCCGCCGAAGAGGCCGCGCAGATACCCCTTGCGCGCTTTGGCGGGCATGGCGGGGGCGGAGGCGATGGCGTCGGTGTTCAGGCCCGGCTTCACGTGGCGGGCGGTGACAATGGCCAGTTCGGTCAGGTCTTTGGCGCTGTGCAGCCCGGCCGCTTCTTCCGGCGCATGGTCGCTGGCGCCGAGATAGTGCACGAATACAGGCTTGCCCAGCGTGGGCAGCAGTGCGGCCAGCATGGCGCGGGTGCTCTTTCCCGGCGGTTTGCCAAGGAGTACGATGACCTTGGTTTCTTCATCATGCTCCAGCCGGTGCAGGGCGGCCACGGCGGTCAGGGCGCCCACGTCGTCTTTCAAATCGCGTCCGCCGGTGCCGTAGGCCTGGCTGATGCCGACCCCCAGCCGCTCAAGCAGGCAGATGACCTCTTGCAAGCCGGTGCCGGAAGCGCCCACGATGCCCACGGGGCCTTTGGAAACGTGGTTGGCAAAGGCCAGGGGCACGCCGTTAATTATGGCTGTGCCGCAATCAGGCCCCATGACCAGCACGCCTTTGCGGCTGGCCTGTTTTTTCAGGGCGATTTCGTCTTCCAGCGAAATATTGTCGCTGTACAGCATGACATCCATGCCCGCGTTCACGGCTTTGGCCGCTTCATAGCGGGCATAATCGCCGGCCACGGAGATAAGGGCCAGATTCAGGTCGGGGTCGTGTTTTACGGCCTCGTCCAGGTCATGGGGCAGCTCTTCGCCCCGGCCGCCGCTCTTTTTGGGGGCGGCTTCGGCCAGCAGGCGTTTTACGGCCCCTTCGGCGGCATCCAGGTTGCCCGGCGCGCCTTTGACGGCAATGATGAGGTCTTCCGGCCCGGCCTGTTCCATTTCAGGGGTAGCAAGGCCGGATTGGACAAAAAGTTCTTTGTTGCGCGGGGTGCCCATCATGGCAGAGACTTGCTCCGCTTCGCTTTCCGTCTTGGCCTGGCTGGAAAGCTTCATGAGGAAGACCGAATCGCGGTAGGTATTCGGCAAAATTATGGAGCGGACCTGAGACATGCCTTTTTCCTTGTCTAAAGGTTGCGGTGCATTTTATCCGGCGGCGTTCCGGTTTTGGCGTTCGCGGGCGCATTCTGGCACAACATGGCCGGAATAGGAAGAATCGGAAACGATGCAGGTGCCGTTGGCCCCGGCCAGCGCATCGGCCGCGCGAGAGAGTGTGGTTATAACGGCGCAGCCGTTGCCGGTTGACGCGAAACGCATGGCCGCCTCAACTTTCGGGCCCATGCTGCCGGGGGGGAATTGCCCTTCGGCCATATACGCGGCGGCTTCAGAGACAGTCATGCTGTCAAGTTCGCGCATGTCCGGCTTATTGAAGTTGATAGCTACTTTTTCAACTCCGGTGAGGATGAGCAGAAAGTCGGCCCCGATCACCGAGGCCAGCAGGGCGGAAGTGCGGTCTTTGTCGATAACCGCCTCCACGCCGCGATACTGCCCGTCGGAAGTGCGAATGACAGGAATGCCGCCTCCGCCGCCGGCAATGACCACCGTGCCGGAAGCGGAAAGATCGCGGATGGTCTGTTCCTGCAAAATGGTCACGGGTTCCGGGGAAGCCACCACCCGGCGAAAACCCCGCCCGCTGTCTTCTATATACGTGAAAGGCTTTTCCGCCAGCTTCTTTTCCAGTTCCTCATGGGAATAGAAAGGGCCTACCGGTTTGGTGGGGTTGGCGAAATTGGGGTCGTTCGCGTCAACTTCAACCCTGGTGACCACGGTGGCCACGGGAACGTTCAGCCCCATCTTGCGCAACGTGTTGACCAGGGCCATCTCGATCACATAGCCGATCTGGCCTTGCGTTTCCGCGCCGCAGACGTCAAGGGGCATGGCGGTCAGCGGTTCGCCTTCGATGTCCGTGCGCAGATACAGGTTGCCGACCTGAGGCCCGTTGCCGTGGGTGATAACCAGCCGGTAGCCTTGGCGGATCAAGTCCGCCAGGGTGTCCACGCTTTCCTGCACGTTGGCGAGCTGTTCTTCAAACGTTCCGCGTTGATTTTGCCGTACCAGGGCGTTGCCGCCGATGGCCACGACGACCGTGCGTTGCTTGTCCATACCGTTCCGCGCTCCTTGCGGGTAACAGCGGGCAGTTTCCCGCCGGGTTAGTTCTTTTTGAGGTACAGCAAAAGCAATGCCAAAATTTAATTTTGCTTAATTAACAAATTTAATTGAATATTTTTTATTGAACTGCATAATTGGTTGGACCACTTGTGCATGAAAATAGGGCTCCGTCGCCATAGTCGGCATGGTGGTGATAAAAATATGGCATGCGAGCCTGATGTCGGGTATGCTTGCCCATATCGCAGGAAATATCCTTATTATGACATATCAGGGAGCCATATGAACGCTTCTTCCGGCACCATTCTGGTTGTTGACGACGAGCAAAGCTATCGCGCGGGCATGCAGCGCATGTTGCAGGAATGGGGTTTCAGCGTATGGGAGGCGAAAGACGGTGACCAGGCCCTTGAAATAGTCGCGGGCAAACGGCCGGATCTTATTTTGCTGGATTTTAAAATGCCCGGCAAAAACGGGCTGGAAATGGTGCGGGAGTTTCAGTCCGTTATCCCTCAGGTTCCCATTATCATGGTGACCAACGATTCGGACGTGAAGCTGGTGGTCAACGCCCTGCGCAACGGGGCCTATGATTATCTGCTCAAACCCGTGGACAAGGATCAGCTTTCCGTCGCCATCACGCACGCCCTGGAAAAACGGCAGCTGGAACGCAAAGTCAAAGAGCTGCGCAAAAAACTGCACGAACGCCAGTCCATATTCGAACTGATGGGGCAGAGCGATCAGGTGCAAGCCTTGGCCAGGGTCATTGAAAAGGTCGCGCCTTCGCCCTTCACCGTGCTGATCGAAGGCGAGAGCGGCAGCGGTAAAGAAGTGGTCGCCCGTGCCGTGCACAACCGCAGCCTGGTTAAAGACGGCCCCTTTGTGCCGGTAGACTGCGGCGCCATACCCGAAACCCTGATCGAATCCGAACTGTTCGGCTATGTGAAAGGGGCCTTTACCGGCGCTCTTTCCGACAAGCAGGGGCATTTTGAAATGGCGGATAAAGGCACGCTGTTTCTGGACGAGATTTCAAACCTGCCATACACCGCGCAGCAAAAACTGCTGCGGGTCATGCAGGAAAAAAGCATTCTCAAGTTGGGTTCCAGCACGGCCCGGCCCGTGGATGTGCGTATCATCGCCGCCACCAACTGCCCCCTGGAACGCTTTGTGGAAGAGCGGACCTTTCGCGGCGACTTGTATTACCGGCTGAAAGAGGTGACCATCAAAGTGCCGCCGCTGCGCCGCCGCACGGAAGATATTATTTATCTGGGCCAGCGCTTTCTTTCGGAGTCGCAGGTGCAACTGGGCAAACGCAGCCGGGGTTTCAACCGTCAGGCTTTGGAGATGATGTTGGCCTATACCTGGCCCGGAAACGTGCGCGAACTGCGCAACGTGGTGCGGCAGGCCATTTTGCTGTGCGACGAAAACGACTGGATAGGGCCGGAACACCTGATGCTGGCGGAGGCGTATGTGCCTTCGGCCGATGTTTCTTCGCCAGGGCAGCGCGCGCCGGAGCGCGGCGGCGTTCAGGAACGCGGTTTTTCTTCTGCTTTTGCCGGTGGCGCCGGAACCGACGACGTGTCGCTGGCCGACAGGGTCAAAGAAGCGACCGCCGGGCTGGAAAAGGACATTCTGACCGACACCTTGCGCAAAACCAAGGGCAACAAGCTTAAAGCCGCCCGCCTGCTGCGCATTGACTACAAGACCATGCTGCGTAAAATCAAACAGTATCAAGTTGAGATATAAGCAAAAAGGAGTCGTTATGCGCCCGATGACATTTGCCCTGGCTCAAAAGGCCGTTCGGCAAGGCATGGAAAAAGCCCTGGCCGATTACAGCCGCCCTGTTTGCGTCGCGGTCTGCGACGGCGCGGGCAATTTGCTGGCCTTCGGCCGCATGGATGACGCGCCGTTGCGCAGCATCGCCATTTCCACAGGCAAAGCGTATACGGCCTGCCTTTTGGGCGTGCATACCGACGCTTTTTACGCCCGCCTGCAAAAGGAGCATCTGCTGGCCGCCGATTTTTGCGACCCCAAGTTCACTGCGCTGCCCGGCGGCGCGGTCATCAAAGACAAGACCGGCAAAAGCCTGGGCGGCATCGGCATCAGCGGCCTGAAAGCCGAAGAGGATCAGGTGATAGCCTGCGCTCTGGCCGTTGCCTGCGAAAAAGAACTGAACGAATAGCCGCGAGATCGGGGCTCTGCCCCGTGCCCCGTCAAGGGGTCTCAGACTCCTTGCGGGGGTGTCTGAGGGGGCAGCGCCCCCTCAGGGCGTTTCGTGTTACAACCGGCGGGCCAGGGTGCCGCGGGTGATCTGCCCGTGTTCAAGCTTGGTCGCAAGGCCGGTATCTTCTTTGCCCAGTTGCAGGCGGGCCTGTTCCAGTTCGTTCTTCACGGACCAGGCGACTGTGCCCGCCGGGTAATAGCCGGGCAGTTGCTGCTTGCCCTGAATGGCAAAGCTGATGGTCATGTCGCCGAGGTACACGGCCTTGCCGGGCAGCAGATTGAACGATGCGATCAGCGGCGTTTTGCCGTCACGGCCGACGCCGGTGCTGCGCAATTGCGAGATGGTCACACCCGAATCGCCGCTCTGCTTAAGGTTTACCTGGCCCAGGGGCGAAACCTTGGACAGGCTGGGGTCTATGTCAAAGGGCGAAGTGGGCCATGCGGAACCGGTGCCGCTGGAATACATGACATACACCAGCACATATTGGCCCGGAGGCAGGGTGACCATGTCGTATTCTTTGGCCACTTCTTGGGTCGTGGCGTTGAACTGCGAACTGATCTTATAGATTTCGCCCGTAGGCACGTGCCGCCACTGGGTTTCAGCCGGGCTGCCCCAGGTGGTTGAGACCCGCAGCATCACCAGGCTTTTGTCGCCGTTGTTCACGGCGTCGGTGTCAATTTTGGTCATGGACCCGGTAAAGGGGGTATGGGTAGCGCCGCCGCACGCGGTAAGCGTAAAGAGCGCAACCAGGACGAGGGCCGACGCGAATAAGGAACGTAAACGCATGGTCGCCTCCTTGAGAAGCGGATCCGCCGGGTTTGTTTGTCATCGCCGCCGCATGGCGGGCGAGGCGGTCATATCTGGCCGTGCCCGGTCTTAAACTTAATAGTACATCTTGTAGATGTTTTGACAAGATCGGATGCGCTATTTGTTACATATATAATACGCGCCGCCGCGGCGGACGCCAAAAAGCCCCTGCCGTGACTTCCTGTCTGGCAGAGGCTTTTCTGAGAGGCGGGAGGTGCGGCTTCCGCCCCCCGGCGCACATCCTATGCGCCTGTCGATCACAATCCCTGTGCTTTTGTGCGGGAGGAAAATTTTTCCTCCCGCGTTTATTCCTTACCGCTTCATGCCGATAACTGTTTCCAGCATGGTGTCCACAGTGGTTATGGATTTGGAGTTGGCCTGGAACCCGCGCTGGGTCACGATCATCTGCACGAATTCCGTTGCCAGGTCCACGTTGGACTGCTCAAGCGAGTTGCCGTACACGCTGCCGAAGCCTGCGCTGTTGGCCGGGCCGGAGACCACGTCGCCGGAATCCTTTGTGGCGCTGAACAGGTTCCCCCCTTCCCGGCGCAAGTTGTGTTTGCTGGGGAAGTCGTACATGGTGATCTGGTACAGGGCCAGGCTTTGGCCGTTGGAGTACTTGCCGTACAGGATGCCGTCACGATCCACGTACACGGTGGAGAGATACCCGAAGGTGTATCCGTCCTGCTTTTCAAACAGCGAGGCCGAGGGGTCTTGAAAACTGACCGTAGTCGTGCTCTGCACTTCGCCGTTGGCGCCGAAGCCGCGCAGGTTGGCCGTGGCCACGCCCACATCGCCCGCTGACGCGCCCGCGCCCTGGGGGGCGGTCCAGGCGGAGGTTTTGTTGCGCATGCCAAGGTTCAGTTCGATGAGGTACGGTTCGGCGTCCGGAGACAGAGTCGTGGACGGCATGGGCAACTGCCAGGAAGAACTGGCGCCGGGCCGGCCGGAAAAGTTGGGGCAGAACATGGGGTAACCGTTGCTGGATATGGGGGCCGGCGTCCAGGTACTGAGATCGGCTTCATTCCCGCCGGTGGGCACATAGGCGCTCATGTCTTTGAACTGGCCGGAGGCGTCAAAGGTCATGGTGCCGGTCATCAAAATTCCGCGCTTGGCAGCGGCCATAGTGTCGCCTGTGGCCGGGGGAACGGCGAAATCGCGTACGTCTTCGGCCGGGTCTATGGTCACCATGTATTCCCAATAGCGCTCGGCGCTGTTGGTGCCGGTGATGTTGTCGCGTACCTGATCGAAATAAATGGTGACCTTGTGGGCCGTGCCGCCTTCGTCAAACACAGTCATGGTTTGCTGATAGGCATAGGCGTTCTCGCCCAGGGCCGGGGCGTCCAGGTTGGTGGCGTCCCAGGTTTCGAACAGGGCGAAAAAGGGGTTGGTGGTGCTGCTGCTCTTGTCACCGCCGGTGGAAGCATTCAGGTTCAGGGCCAGGGTCATGTTGTTGGTATGCCTGGGTTCGCAGGTAAAACCGTCCAGCTTGACGTCAATGGGCACGCCGCTGCCTTTCAGGTTGATGCTGCTGGTGGTCGTGCTGCCCGAACCCGTGGTTGTGCCGGCGGAGGCCAGTGAAGGCTTGGCGCGTTGAATCTGCCAGCCTTGCAGCACATAGCCGTGCGGGTCGACCAGGTAGCCGTCCGCGTCAAAGCGGAAGTTGCCTGCCCGGGTATAGTATTCGGCGTTGGAATCTTTGGGCTTCACTTTGAAGAAGCCCTTGCCGGAAATGGCGATGTCGGTGGGGTCGGTGGACGTTTCCATGGAACCTTGGGCAAAGTTGCCGTAAATGGCCCCGATGGACACCCCGCGCCCGACCTGGGTGGGACCGGCGGCGGAATAGACGTCCTGGTTGACGAAATCTTCGAAATCCATGCGGCTGCCTTTAAAGGCAACGGTGTTCACGTTGGCGATGTTGTTGCCCACAACGTTCATTTTTTCGCCGTGAACGAGCAAACCTGTGACGCTGGTCCACATACTTGCGCTAAGAGACATGATCGACCTCCTGTTTTCCGGTCCGCATCCGCACATGATAGTCGGGCCGGGGGTGGCGCTTTTGCGCCGGTTTTTTTATAGTTGTTGCGATTCCCGTAAGGGTTCGCGGTTTCTTTTACCTAGGCGAAGGCTTCGGCTCTGGCTTTTGCCGCATCCGCCGCCGCCTGCGCATCCGTCGCCGCCGCCGCCGCTTTTGAGGCGCTGGCTTTGGCCGCCGAGCGCGCGCTGGCCGTGCTGGCGTTGTCCGCTACTTTCTGAGCCGCTTCCGCCGCTTCTTTGGCGCTCTTTGCCGCCGCCGCCGCGTTTGTGGCGGCTGTTTCCGCTTCCGTTTTGGTCGTGGCCGCCTGGGCTTTGGCCAGTTGGGCTTCGGCCGCCCCCTGGTATTCCAGGGCCAGAGCGGCGTATTCCGAGGCTTGCTCTTCAGGGGTGTACGTCTTCGTGCTGGTGGAAGTGCCTTCGTACACTTCGTTCACGTCGGTGAACTTGACCGTTCGGCCGTCGGCCAGCACCAGCTTGTAGGTGCCGTCGCTGTTTTCGACCCCGACGACCTTGCCCACGCATTGGGTCTTGGGCATGACGGCCTTGTCGTTGGCGTCCTGAAAAGTGAAGACCGCCGTATACACGCCGTCGGGCACTTCTTTGCCCGCGCTGTTATATCCTTTCCAACCGGTGTAGGAGTAGGTGCCCGCGTTGACCGCCGGAATGTTCTCGCTGTAGACCAGGTTGCCGTTTGTGTCGAAAATGTTGACCTGGCCCTTGGCCGCGCCGGAATCGAGGGTGTACAAAATGGGCGTGGTGCCGATCTGCGTGTCGTCGCTGAGCTTGGTGATCTGGCTGCCGTTGCCCAGGATGCTTTTGCCGATGAAGCTGGTGGCGCTGATCATCTGGCCCTGGTTCATGGTCGTGTTCAGGGTTTCCACACCCGCGTTGATGCTCTGCAACTGTTCCAGGCTGGTGAACTGGGCCAGCTGGGTAATGAACTCCTTGTCTTCCGTGGGGTTCAGCGGATCCTGGTGGGTCAGCTGAGCCACAAGCAGCTTCAGGAACGTTTCCTTGTCGGCGGCGAGGCGGTCGCTGCCCGCAACGGCTTTGGAAAAATCCGTTTCGGCCTTGCCGAGTATGCTGGTTGTCGCCACGTTAGCCATGATGTTCTCCCTGTCCCGAGGTCAGTCCTCAGGCGATGATATGCAGTCCTGTTGCGGCAATTTCTTCCCGCATGCCTTCATTGTGCATATCTTGGGCCAACGTGTCGCCGGCATCCCGACGCATCTGCGCAAGCCGCATAAAACGGGCCTGTTCGCGCATTTCTTGTTCCTGATTATACTGGGCAGTGTTTTCCCACTGCTTGTCAAAAGCGTTTTGCGGCAGCTGGGTTTCCACATCCAACTGGGCGACTTTCAGGCCTTGCTCTTCCAGGCTGGCGCGCAACTGGGCCATCTGCTCGGAAAGAGCGGCGGTGGTTTCGGCGTTTTCCGCACGGATCAGGGCTTTGACTTCGCCGTTTTTCACGGTGAGCATCACGGTCAGCTGCCCCAGGTCCACAGGGTCGAGGCGTAAGGTAATCTGATGGGAACCATTCGAAAGCTGGCGCAGCATGCCTTGCTGCACTTGGGAATAAATTTCCTGGCGAGAATTGGCGGCAGCTGTCGCAGCCTGTTGCGGCTGGGCGCTGCCGTTCAGGGGCATGGTTACCTCACCCGCGACGGCCATTTTATCCAGCATGGCGCTGGCGCCCTCAGTTTTCGCGGCCGCAGGCTTGCTTGCCCCGGTGTCGGGGGTGTCGGTCTTGGCCTGGCGAGCTGCTGCCTGGGCGCGGGCTTCTTTTTTCGCGGCCTGTTCCTTGAACTGTTTCGCGTCGCCTTCTTCCGGGGTGTCGCCGCTTTCGGCGGCCGCCTTGCGGATGCGCTCGGCCAGCGCTTCAGGTCCCAGGCCGTTGGCCTTGGCCGTCAGGTCGTCGACCATGCGTTTTTCGGCGCGTTCAGAGCGTCTGCTGCCGCGCGCGTCAACGGTTGACTCCGCATGTTCGCGTATCTTCTTGGTCTTCAAAACGTCGTTGATGGCGCCATGCAGTTCTTTGGCCAGCAGTTTCTGGTTTTCCCTTTTGGCGGCCATGTCGTTGTTGGCCTGGGCCAAAAGGCTCATCATGCCGTTTTGGTCGGCGGTTATGCTCTCGTTCTTGCCGAACATGGCGGCGATTTTTTTGGAAGCTTCGTCAGACAGCTCCAGCCCCCGGATCAGGCTTTGCATCTCGCTACGGTCCAGGGTCAGGGTTTGGCCCCTGTCCATTTTGCCGAGGCGCATGTTGATGGCCTGCAGCGCTTCATAGCCGTGGCCGCCGTCCATCAGTTTCAGCATTCCGGCGGTTTCGTCGTCAGTAAAGCCCATCTTTTTGAGCGCGCCGGTAAGCTGCAGGCGTTCGTCGTCAGTGAGCTGCGCTGTCAGGCGCTTTTGGCCGGACAAGGTTCCGATGATGCTGCCCAGAGTGGGCACCTGGCCGGAACGCATCATATTTTCAAGCGTCGCGAGCTGTTCGTCGTCTATGCCGCGCTTTTTCAAGCTGGCGCGCAAGGTCGCGATGTCTTCTTCATCCAGTTTGTTCCCAGTATCCTGCTTGACGGTTCTGAAACCTGCAGGGGTGGAATAGTCGCCTTCCGGGTCCACCACCGAGGTGATGCCGCTGGAGGCGAGCTGCTCGTTGAACGCGTTCAGAAATTCGTTGGCCTGGCCGGTAACGCCGTCGTAAACTTTCTTTACGGCTACCCCGCCCATGGCGCTAACGCTGCTGACCGCGACCGAATAGGGTAAAAACTGCATGGTAATCTCCTTGGCGGGCTTTAATACAAAGACCGTTCCAATCAGGAGAAGTGCAGAAAAATTTTACATAACTATATGTAAAATATGACTAAATATTTTTTCAGAAGAAAAGAGAGCTACGAAAAGGGGGAAGGATTTTCCCTTGGGGGGCTGTTTCTGATCTTAACGGAGTGAGGCGAGGCTTTCGATAAGCCCAAGAACTTTGGCGAACGCGGTTTTGCCGAACAGCTCGTTTTGCAGCAGCATCTGGCTATAGCCGGTCAGCGGACGGATAATGGCGGGGAAAGAAGACCAGAAGTCAGGGCGGTCGGCGGCCAACGCGCCTTTAGCCCGCAGTCCCGCGGACATTTCCCGGCTGAACAAAGCCAGCGCGCGGATAAGATCCGGCCCGTTCCGGCCCCCGGCGGCGGTGAAATCACGCCAGGCGGTCTGCAGGCCTGCCTCCGGCAGCAGTCCGAAATGATGGCCGAAAAAGGCCTGCCACAGCGCGGCGGCGCGATGCCGGGGCAAGGTTTTGCCGTATATGGAATGGAGGCAGTACAGCCCGTGCCCGTCCCGGGCGGTGACGAAAAGTTCCTGCCCCGGCAGGCGGATGCGTGAAAGGTTTTCCCGCCCGTGTGCGACGTATTCATGCACCAGAAAGGCGGTCCGTTTCGCGCTAAGGCGTTCTTTGCAGGTCACGCGTTTTTGCGAGCAGTGCCAGCACCCCACGCAGGTAAGCGCGGCGCGCAGCACCAGGTGTCCCGGCGAAAAGGGCCCGGTTTCCCAAGCGTTGACCGGCCCCAGCGATAGATTGAGCGTGGGAGTTCCCGTCCAGGCGGCGATATGCATGGGGCCGGTATCAGGCGTGACCAGAAGGTCCAGTTCTTTAATGAAAGACGCAAGCTGGCGGATGGAAAAATGCCCGGTCAGGTTGAGCGGATGCGCCTGCAACGCTTTTGCCACGGCAAAGCCGAGGGGTTTTTCCGCCTCGCCGCCGAGCAGCACGGGCCGATGGCCGGCCTGAAGCAGGCGGGCGGCCAGATCGGCCCAAAAGGTGGCGTCAGGATGCTTGTCTGCTTCACTCGCGCCTAAAAAGAGTCCGATATGCGCGGAAGAGCTGACGCGAACCTCTCGCGGCAGCGGCCAGCTTGTGGCGGCCAATTGGCTGGGCGGCACAAGGTCCAGGCCGTTCATGTCCGCCCAGTGATAGCGGTTATAGCGGTTATTGTGCGTCAGCGACGCCCGGTACAGCTGCCAGTTGCCCCTGATATGCGTGCTGCCGTCCGGAGTGCGATAGGGGCCGATCAGTTGCCCGCAGTGCAGCGACCCGGCGAGTTCCGCCGCTTCCGGCCTGTGGCTGAGGTTGATGACGGCCTCAAATTGCTGCGTTCGCAGGTTGGGCGCGGCGGAGTGGGGAAAATAGACGGCTTGGGGCGAGAGGTCCATCAATTGCGAGAAAAAGCGTTCCTCGCCGACCACCCAGAGGGGGTGACCGGGGAACAGACGCCCCAGCCAGCCCAGCAGCGGGTATGTCAGCACCAGGTCGCCCAGGCGCTGCATTTGAATGACAAGGACGGGCAAGCGGCTCATACGGGTCTTATCGGCCGGTACGGGATATCGGTTAGAAGCCGTTGAAAAGAATATCCAGAATGTAGAAGCTGACGGCGCCCACCAGGGCGGAAGCCGGTATGGTCAGCACCCAGGCGATGATCAGGTTGCCGGCGATGCCCCAGCGCACCGCCGAGAGGCGTTTGGTGGAGCCGACTCCAAAAATGCAGGCGGTGATGGTGTGCGTCGTGCTGATGGGCGCACCGATCAGCGAGGCGCAGCCGATAACCAGGGCGGAAGACGTTTCCGCGGAAACGCCGTGCACCGGCTCAAGCTTGAAAATTTTGTTGCCCATGGTTTTTACTATTTTCCAGCCGCCGACACCCGTGCCCGCGGCCATGGCCAAAGCGCAGGACAGCTTGACCCAAAAAGGCACATGGACGGCGTCGATTTTGCCGAAAATAAGCAGGGCCAGGGTGATGACGCCCATGGTTTTTTGCGCGTCGTTCAGGCCGTGGCTGAGAGCCATGAAAGCCGACGAGCATATCTGAAGGCGTGAAAAAACGCGGGTCACTTTTTGCCGGCGCATCTTGAAGAACACGATGCTGACGAGCGTCATCAGCGCAAAACCCACGGCAAAACCGGCCAGAGGCGAAATGAGCAGGGGCAGGATCACCTTTTTCACGATGGAGAGGCCGTTCAGAGCATCCGTTCCGGCATAGGCGAAGGCCGCGCCCATCAGCCCGCCGATCAGCGCGTGCGAAGAAGAAGAAGGGATGCCGAAATACCAGGTGATAGTATTCCAGGCGATGGCGCCGAAGAGCGCCGCGAGCACTAAAATGTGGCTGCCGGTGACTATTTCGGGCCGCACGATGCCGCTGCCCAGGGTCAGCGCGACTTCCGTGCCCATAAGGGCTCCCAGCAAATTGAGGGCCGCGGCCATGGTGACGGCCGTGCGCGGCGTGAGCACTTTTGTGGAAACCACGGATGCGATGGCGTTGGCGCAGTCGTGCGCGCCGTTGGTGAAGTCAAAGGCCAGAGCCGCGAGAACGATGAGAATCAGCAGAAAGGGAATATCAAACATTTTTCAGAACCGCTTCTTCAATGGCCTCAAACAGCGTGACCATCTGGTCAACGATTTGTTCCATGCGGTCATAGGCGCGCGTCCATTTGAGAATGGCGAGCACCGCTTCCGGTTCGGGTTTTTCCAGGTCGTACAGTTCTCTGATGCCCATGCGCAGCAGCATTTCGCATTCGCCGCGCAAGGAGAGGAATTGCCGCGTGTTGTGGCTGTCTTTTTTCTGCGAAAGCCCTTCAAGCATCGAGCGGATCAGAGGCGCCATCTCTTTCAGCGTCTTGGCAAGCTGCAGCATGGGGAAGGGAATGCTCGTCAGTTCCAACAGCTGAAACCTGTTGGCCAGGTTGTCGTAAAGGTCGATGACCTCTTCTTGGGCTTTGTTGATATGCAGGATGTCTTCGCGATCGATGGGGGTGATGAACGTGTGAGAAAGGTGGCGGGTTATGGTCAGGTGGATGCGGTCGGCGTCGGCTTCAATGGTGGAAATCTCTTTGCGTGCTGCCTCGTCGTTGGGTTTGCTCTCAAAAATATCAACAATTTTGGCTGAGATGGAGCAGAGAAATTCGTTTTGCTGCAGAAGAAGTTCAAAAAACGGCGCGCTTTTAGGCAAAAGGGCTTCAAACATACTACGGGCTCCAATGTTGCAATGATCCTTATTCAATATCCTGTGGAACGGACTTCATCAAGGATTTGATTGACGGGTCTTCGATAACGGACCCGGCGAGCGGCACTTCACGAATGTTGAAATTGATGCCTTCAACCCACTGAAATTGCGGGTCGCGGCCGGGCGGGGTCAAAATTTCAAGTACCACGATGGAGCGGCCTTTATTTTCGGCGCGCGCCCAGATGGGGCCCAGCGCCTGCCCCGGCAGCATGACCTGGCCGGGAAGGCCCATGCCCGTGCCCGCTCCCAATATAATATGGAAAACGCCGGCAAAGCGTCGCATCAACATATTTTCAGCCAGCATGCCCCAAGAAGAAACCCCGATTATCAGGGCGTGCTTTTGGGCCATGGTGCGGGCGGCGGCAAGCACGGCGTCCGTTTGCTCCGGGGTGGGGGCGTCTCCCTGGCCGGCGGCAGGGGGGAAAAAAACGACCCCGACCGACACGTTGCCGCAGGTGAAAGTCCGGCTGACGGGAACATCGCGCATAAGCACGGCGGAGGCGGGCGGCGGCGCGTTGTTTTTATGCAGCCAGGCCGCTGCCGGGGGCGAAACATACACCGCCGCATACGGCATGGCCGCAAAGGCTTTGGCCTGCACGGCGGCCAGGGCGCGCGTATCCGGCGCGTCAGGAAGGGCTCTGTCAGCGTAAAATTCGCCCGGCCCGGCCAAAATCAGAGTAGGGATTTTTTCAGAGGCGAGGCGCGCAAGCGCGCCCGCCCTGCGGGCCAGCCCGCCGGTGGCGGAGCCGCCGCAAACAGGGCAGGGATAAAGATAGCCCAGGCTGTCGGCCGTATAAACGATACGCAACGCGGGGCCGCCGGAAAACAGTGCCGCCCGGGCCTCGGGCGCAAAAACAGTCGGGCCTGCGATGCAAAGCCAGACAATAAGCCATGCGCGCATTGCGCCGCCTATTCGTTGAGGAATTCTTTCAGTTCTTTGCCGGCGCGGAAAAAGGGCAGCTTTTTCGGCGCAACGGTCACTGTTTTGCCGGTTTTGGGGTTTCTGCCGACGTAGCCGTCGTAGTTTTTCAGCTTGAAGCTGCCGAGGCCGCGAATTTCAACGCGGCTGTTTTCGGAGAGCGCCTTTTTCATGCTGTCGAAAAAAATGTTAACCACCGTGGTGGACTCTTCAATAGACAGCGTACACTCGTCGGAGAGCGCTTTAATGAGCTCGCTCTTGTTCATGCGCAGCCTCCTCTATGTTGGCAAAAATTTCATTGTCTTATGAGAGAATGGCAGAAAAAAGGAAGAAAGGCAAGTGGATGGAAGCATTTTGCCAGGATTATCCGTTTTGCGCCGAAGATAGTGGGTTCAGCCCGACAGCCCGGGCCAGCAAGAGAATGATGCAGCGGGCGGCAAACATGGTGGTCAGGGTATGTGAAAAAAAAATGTTCTCCGCGGGCCTGTCAGGCAAAAATGGGCAGGCGGATGACGACAGCCAGGCCGGGGTCGGCGTTGCGCGCGGTGATGTCGCCGCCATGCGAACGGGCGACCTGGCGGGCGATGGCAAGCCCCAGGCCCACGCCGCCGGTGTCTCTGGCGCGTGAATCATCCACCCGGTAAAAAGCCCGGAAGATGTCTTCCACCGCATCGGGCGGCACGCCGGGACCCTGGTCGCGGATAATGATGATGACATCGCCGTTGTCGCGCAAGCCCTGCATGGTGACCGTGCTGGCTCGCGGCGTATAGGCCAGGGCGTTGGCCGCCACGCTGGCAAGCATGGTGCGCAGTTGCGACGCGTTGCCCCTGACCGGCAAAGGCTCGGTGAGAAAGCTTTCCGCGGTTTTTTCTTCTGCCTGGCCTTCAAAGCGGAAATCGGCGGCAATTTCACGGATAAGGTCCGCCATATCCACTTCTTCTGGAGCGTCGGGCAAGAGGTTATCCCGCCCCTGCTGCAACAGCAGGGCCACCATTTGCGTCATGCGCGCGGTCTCTTTTTCCATGCGCTCGATAAGGGGGGCTATGGCGGGGGCGTCTTCACGCTGGGCGAGAGCTATGGCCATGTGCATGCGCGTGAGGGGCGAGCGCAGCTCGTGCGAGATGTCGGCCAAAAGACGCCGTTCATTGGTCAAAAGCCGTTCCAGGCTTTGGGCCATGGCGTTGAAGCTGCCGGTCATCTTGCCGAAGGCGTCGTCCGGGTTGCCCGTCATTTCGGCCCGGGCGGAAAGGTCGCCCCCGGCCAGGCGCGCGGCCGTGCGGGCTATGCTTTCAAAGCTGCGGTTGATAAACCGGGACAGTAAATACCCGCTGAGCAATGAAGGGCCCAGAATGCCGATCAGCCACAGTAGCGCTTCCTGCCATACGGAGGGGATGCCGAAAGTGCTCCCCAGCAACGGCTCGACGAGGTCTTCGGTCCACTCCACGGACGCGGCGATGCCTCCGAAAAGCAGAACCGTGGTCCAGTATATTTTCCAGAAAAGGGGAAGGGAGCGCCAGCGTTCCGCAAGGGTCACGGCTTGCCTCCGGGCAGAAGGTACATGTAGCCTTCGCCGCGCACGGCGCGGATGCGTTCGCCGTCGTCAGCTCTGGGGCCAAGCTTTTTACGCAAACGGCTGACGAGCATGTCCAGGCTGCGGTCAAAGGGGTACGCGTTGTGCCCCAGAACCGTGCGGTACAAATGTTCCCTGCTGATAACCGCGCCGGGTTTTTCCAGCAATTGCTCCAGCAGGCGCAGTTCGACGGTCGAGATTTCCGTTGTGCGTTCGCCGATGGCGGCGCGTAGCGACCCGGCCCACAGGCGAAGGTCTCCCACGACGCGGGGCGCGGAAGAATCAGCCGCATCGGCCCGCGTGCCTTGAGCGCGGCGCAGCACGGCGCGCATGCGGGCCAGTAGTTCGCGCGCGCTGAAGGGTTTGGAAAGATAATCATCCGCCCCCAGTTCCAGGCCGACGATGCGATCTATCTCTTCACCCCGGGCGGTCAGCATCAGAACCGGCAGATCACGGGCGAACGCATCGCCTCGCAGCTCGCGCAGCACCTCAAAGCCGTTTCTGCCCGGCAGCATGACGTCAAGAATGACCATGTCCCAGCGCGCGGCCCGGGCAAGGGAGAGGCCTTCTTCCGCCGTCGCCGCGGAGCGGCAGGAAAAGGATTCCGCCTCCAGATATTCCGTCAGCAGGGCGCAAAGTTCTTTGTCGTCGTCAATTATAAGGATGCTGTGCATATCGTGCGCCTCATAGAGCATACAGGGGGAAAGTACAGTAAATCCGAGCCGGGGCAAACAGGGCGGGCGGAAACGTGACACTTAGTTACCTATGGCGACAGTACGGTTACATATAGCGTGCTAAATAGCGACAATCAAAACTGGGCGGTTTTTTTCGATAGGCCGCCGCTGGGAGTCGCCATGAGCCGTACCGTGTTTGGTTCACCCGTATGCTTGAGAATCCGCTGCCTTGCCTCCCTGATGGCATTATTTTTCATCAGTGGCGTTCTGGTGCGCCTGTGTTTGCTTTTGTCCTTCCGCGACGATTTTCAAGCCGCCTTGTGGAATTTGCCCCGGGCTTTGGCGTCAGGGGCGCTGAACGACCTCGGCACGTATTCTTTTCTGGCTTTGCCCGCCGTTTTGCTCGTCATGCTGCCGCCCAAAGATTTTTTCGCCAAACGGCGCGGGCGGATTCTTGTGGCGGCGCTGTTCTTCACCTGCTGCGGGGTCCTGATTTTTACCGGGTGCGCCGAGTATCTGTTTTGGGATGAGTTTCATTCGCGGTTCAATTTCATTGCGGTGGATTATCTTATTTATACCACGGAAGTGTCACGCAATATATGGGAATCATATCCCATCGGCCGCATGCTCGCTGCGCTTGCCATGAGTTCAGTCCTGCTTAGCGCCGCGCTGCTGCGGCTGTGCCGAGGCGCCGCCGGGGAAGAGGATCTGGCCTTTCCTCGCCGCTTGGCGGTCATGGGCGGCCATGTCCTTGCCGCCGTTTTGGTCTTTACCTTGTTTGCTCCCGTGGCGGGGAATAAAGACCGCTACTGGCGCGAGCTCGGGCGCAGCGGCGTGTACGAGCTTTTTTCCGCCTACCGCCATAACCAAATAGATTACAGAGCCTTTTATCCCGTCATCAACAAAACGGAAGCCTTTGCATCCGTGAAGGCCGGGTTGCGCGAAAAAGGCGCGGACTTTCTTTCCATTGCCGGCGAAGATTTGCGGCGCACCATCCACCCGTACCAAAGCGCCTCTGCCGCCAGGCCCAACGTGATCGTCGTGATTATGGAAAGCATGGGCAGCGATTTTATGGGGGATAACACGCCCCATTTGCGCAGCCTTGCGCGGGAAGGACTGTACTTTTCCGGCATGAAATCCACAGGCACCCGCACGGTGCGGGGGCTGGAAGCGGTCATTCTGAGCGTTCCGCCCACCCCCGGCAACTCCATCGTGCGGCGGCCGAATAACGATCATCTGTTCAGCATGGGCAGTTTGTTTCACGCGCAGGGATATGATTTGACTTTCCTGTATGGCGGGTACGGCTATTTCGATAACATGAACGATTTTTTCGAAGGCAACGGGTATAGCGTAACGGACCGCGCGGATTTTCCGAGAAACCGCCGTACCTTTGCCACGGCCTGGGGCCAGTGCGACGAAGATCTTTTTAACGTCAGCCTTGACCGGGCGGATGCGGCGTACGCTTCGGGCAAGCCCTTCCACCAGGTGGTGCTGACCACTTCCAACCATCGCCCCTATACCTATCCGGAGGGCAGAATCGACATTCCTTCCGGAACCGGCCGCCGCGGCGCGGTGAAATACGCGGATTACGCCATCGGCCAATTCGTCGCGGACGCATCGAGAAAACCCTGGTTTAGAAACACCGTCTTTGTGTTTGTGGGCGACCACCCGGCGGCCATTGCGGGCAAATCGGATCTTCCCGCCGCCAAGTACGGCGTCATCAGCATTATATACTCCCCCGGCCGCATAGCGCCGAGAGAGGTGCCCACGCTGTGCAGCCAGATAGACATGGCCCCCACGCTGTTCGCTTTGCTGGGCTGGGAATATCGTTCGCAATTTTTCGGCCGCGATATTTTGACTTTACCCCCGGACCAGGGCCGGGCCTGGGTTTCCACCTATCAATTGTTGGGGTACGAGGACGCACGCGGCCTTGCCGTGCTGCGCCCCGGCGTCAAAGCGAAGAAGAATGATCCGCTGATCCGCGATACGATCGCATCCTATCAGTGCGCGTATGATCTTTTTGTGGAAGGCGGTTTGAAAGAGCAGTCGGTGAACAGCGGCAGTTTTGCCGCGTGCGCCGCGCCCCGTTAAGGCGGGATACTATGTTCGCACTTTTCGAGCAGGCGGATAGGGCGCTGCTGACGGCCGTCAACCAGCAATGGCGAGCTGATTCGCTTGATGCGCTGATGCCCTGGGTCTCAAACAGCCTCGCGTTCAGAGTGCTCGTGCTGGGCCTGCTTCTGATCTGGATGCTGCGGCGCTTGTCCCTGCGGGAAGCGGCGCTGGCCGTGCTGCTCTGCGCATCGGCCACGGGCGTTTCTGACCAGGTGGCGGGCCGGGTTAAAGACGGCAGCGAACGTCCGCGGCCTTTCGCCGCCCTGCCGGGTGTGGTTTACTGTAAAGGCGGCGTGTGGCAGCGCAACCCGGCGGCTTTTACCGCGCTTTCCACAGGCGGCCGTTCTTTTTATTCGGCGCATGCGGCCAATTCAATGACGTTGGCCGTTACGGCGACGGCGGTTTTGCCGGCGGCTGCCGTTCCGGCCGCTCTCGTCGTGGCTTGTGTCGGCTATTCCCGCGTGTACCTCGGTAGACATTACCCTTCGGACGTCGTGGCGGGCTGGCTTGTCGGCGGCTGCATCGGCGCTGTTTTCGCCGTGTTTTGGAAACAGCGGGCGCGGCGCGGCCCGCGCGCATAAAAATATGGCGTGAGACTGCTCCTTTTTATACAGTTCCCCATCAGCAATATACATCCGACAATATCTGATTGCTGGAAGGTAAAACCGCCATGATCCATACGGCCGTGCGCCGCCTTGTTGCCGCGAGCGCGTTTGTTTTTTTGTTGCACTGCCCTGTTTTCTCCGCGCCTCCATCTGTGCCTGTGTCTGTGCTCATGTCTGTGCCCATGTCTGTGATGGATGAGTCCATCCTGCCCGCGCCGGATGCAGATGGCAGGTGGGGCTATGTCGACGCCAAGACCGGCAAGACCTTGATCGCGCCGCAGTTCAGCGCGGCGGGTTTTTTCCATGACAGGGTGGCCATCGTTTCCCGCGCCTATCCGGATGAAGCATACGACGCCAAGACCTACGAGGGCGGAACCGTGCGCGTGACGCCGCAGCGGCAGGGTCTGGTCGGCCGCGACGGCCGCGAAATATTGCCCGCCAGGTACGCTATCTCGCGGGCCAACTCCGACATGTACACGACCTGGAAGGGCACGTTCATTCCCCGTCTTTTTCTGATCAAGGGCGGCAAGGGCGAGAGCATTGTCTTTCATGCCGACAAGGGCGTTATCGTGCCGGCGGGCAAGCATGAAAAAATTCGCTTTACGGAAGACGGCGGCGTGTTCTGCGACGGGGATTATTACGAGCCTGACGGCAAGCGGCACAAAGCTCCCTCCGGCTGCGAAATAGGCTATATAGAGCCGGAAACGGGCATGCTGCGCCTGCGCGAGAAGAAAGAGGGCATGGAGTCTCTGGAAGGCGTCATGCGCCGGGACGGCAGTTTGCTGGTGCCCGTAAAGTATCATGATGTGCAGGCCGTGCCCAAGGCCGGAATCTGGCTGGCCTCGCGCGGGGACGCCTCTGTGAAAGCCAAGGCGGTGGCCGCGTTTCTGACCGGAAAAGCTCCGGAGATCAAAGAGAGCGACGACATCCTGACCGTGGATGTGTATGACGCCACCGGCAAAGTGCTGCGTTCTTTCCGTGCCCGCTACAACCCCAATGTGTCGGGAGAAAATTACAGCTATAAAAGCAAGGGGGTTGACCACAAGGTCAACGCCCGTACCGGGGAGGACGTGCCGGAACGCGTTATGCAGGCTGTTCAGGAACGCTTTGCCCGGCCGTTCAAAGAGGGCGACAAATACGGCTACAAAGACGCGGAAGGCACGGTCATCGTACAGCCGGTCTATGATTCCCATTTCTATTTCAATGCCGCCGGGCTGGCCGTTGTCTGGCGGGACCGCAAATACGGCGTAATAGACCGCACGGGCAAAGAAGTGCTGCCCTGCGAGTACAAGACGGTTTTTGACGAACTCTCCCTGAGCGAGGGCAAAAGCCGCAGAAGAGCGAAAGGCCAGGGAAGCGCCGCCGATGACGCCAAAGAGGCCGTGAAGCCCGAGCCCAAAGACGCGCTGTTCCGCGTGAAGCGCGGCGAACTTTGGGGGCTATACGACGGTGCGGGCAAAGAGCTGATTCCCATCCGCTACGGCTTCATTCATATGGACATGCCTGACCTGATGCCCGGCTGGGTCGATGTGGAAGGCGAAGGGCGCAAGGGCCGGGGGCTGGTCAATTATCGCACCGGCCAGATTATTCCGCCGCAATACGGCATTGTGCGGACATATCCCGGCTTTTTTCTGGCCTATACGACGGAGAATAACAAAGACCTGTATATCCTGCTGGATCCAAAGGGCAAGGAAACTGGGCGTTACCAGCGGGCGGAATGGTTCGAAGGCGCGCAGGCGCTGGCTGCGAAGCGGGACGGCAAATACGCCCTGCTGGACAAAAACGGCAAGCAGCTCACCCCCTTTCGTTATGACGACGTATTCAAGGCGGAAGGCCCCTTTGTCTGGGGCAGGGCGGACAAGAAAGAAGTGCTGCTCGACGGCAAGGGCAAGGAATACAAAATACAATGACGGACGCCAGACAGCCGTCCGTCATACATTGGGGCATAGGGGAATTACAGCCCGGTTAGTCGTCCGAAGGCGCGAGGCGCAGGGCCTGGCCTTCCACCAGGTCTGCGTCCATCTCCTGGCGTAGCCGGTGCAAGCGCACGGCCGCCGCGATAATGTCTTTGGCGGCGTTGGTGTGAGGGCTTAACTGCAACAAGGGTTTCTGACGGATCACGGCGGCCGTTACGGCCGGGTCGGCGCGTATGCCGCCCAGTTTTTGCGGCACAAAACCCAGAAACTTGTCGCAGGCGGAGGCAAGGCGCTCGTAAGCGGCCTTGTCTTCTTGCGGGGTTTCCGCCTGGTTGACCAGAATATAAAAATCACGCACGCCGTGGCGGGATGAAAGAATCTTCATCAACGCGTAGCTATCGGTCAACGAGGTCGGTTCAGGGGTGACGATCACCACGCGCATGGTGGACAGCACCGCGAAACTTTGCACAGAATCGTTGATGCCCGCGCCTATGTCCAGAATGAGATAGTCGTAATCTTTGGCAAAGGGATTCAGCTTTTCCACGAAAAGGGCGCGCATGGCGGAACCGTGATCGCCCAGCCCTGAAACGCCCGAAGCGGCGGGAATGAAAGAAAACCCGTCGGGTTCTATATCAAGGCAGATGTCGCGCACTTGCGCTTCCGATTGCAGCATTTCCTCAACGCCCAGGCGGGGGGTGACGCCGAGCAGCACGTCAAGGTTGGCAAGACCCAGGTCGCAGTCCATCAACAGTACTTTTTGCTTCGCCTTGTACAGGGCGTACGAAAGGTTGAGGGCGATGTTTGTCTTGCCCACGCCGCCTTTGCCGCTGCAGATAGCGATGCTTAACGTTTTGTTGGCCATAGGGCGTCAATTGTCTCCGGTAAACAAAAAGAGTTTTTCGTCCGGTTTAACCAGAGCGGGGTTCTCTGTGATAAGCCGGTTGGATTTCACTGTGGCGACGCGGTTTTTGCCTTCGCGCTTGGCCAGGTACATGGCGTTGTCGGCCTGGGTGAACAGTTCTTCGCAGCCCATGCTGTCAAGGTGGCAGGCGGCGGTTGCGGTTCCGGCGGAAAAGGTTGCGGAAAAAGAAGCGCCTTCAGGGGTTGTGAACATTTCCGCCCGGAACTTTTCAAGAATGCGCTTGCCGAGAATTTGCGCCCGCCAGGCCGAAGCGCCGGGCAGAATAACGCAGAACTCTTCGCCGCCGACTCGGGCGGCCAGGTCATAGGCCCGCACCGAACGTTTCAAAAGCCCCGCCAGCCGGATCAAAACCTGGTCGCCGACAGGGTGGCCGTAAGTGTCATTGATCTGCTTGAAGTTGTCGATATCGAGCATCAGCAGGCTAAGATCGGTTTGGGTGCGGATGGAGCGCTGCATTTCCAGGTTCAGGTGCCTGTCGAACGCGCGTCGGTTGGCAAGGCCGGTCAGCGTGTCATGGTCGCGCTGATAGGCCAGATTTTCCAAGGTTTCTTGCAGAGCTTGCAAGGGCAGACCGTCGGCCACATCCAGCGGCAGAGCCAGCCAGCCCTGCTGGTCAAGGCCAGCCGCTATTTTTTGCCATTCGTCAAGGCTAAGCCCTTCCACCAGCCGCACAAGGGCCAGGTACCGGCCCGGGTCGCGCTGCTGCGCGATACGTTGCCGCAAGCTCTGAAGCACCAGCTCCAGGTCGTTGCCCAGCGAATTTGGCGTAGAGGAGACCATTTGGTCAGCTTGCTGTTTTTGATGCATGGCGATACAGCAGCAAATCCTTGATTATTCCGTCCAGGTTGCCGTTCAGCACTGCGTCCACGTCGCTCACGTCGGTGCCGGTGCGGTGGTCTTTGACCAGCCGGTAGGGCTGCAGCGTGTATGTTCTAATCTGGCTGCCAAAATTGATGGCATCCTTTTCCTGATATTGGGTTTTATGCTCTTCTTCCAAAATGCGCAATTCCCGCTCATACAACCGGGCGCGCAGAATGCGCATGGCGGTGTCTTTGTTGCGGTGCTGCGATTTTTCGTTTTGGCACTGCACGACGATGTTGGTGGGCAGGTGGGTTATGCGCACGGCGGAGTTGGTTCTGTTGACGTGCTGGCCGCCCGCGCCGCTGGCCCGGAACACGTCGATGCGCAGGTCGGATTCGTTGATTTCGATGGTGATTTCTTCGCCCACGTCGGGAATGACGTCCACAGAGGCGAAAGAAGTGTGCCGCCTGCCGGAAGAGTCAAAGGGGGAAATGCGGATCAGGCGGTGAATGCCTTTTTCGTTTTTGAGCAGGCCGTAAACGTTGGTGCCGGAAATGCGCAGGGTTACGCTTTTTATGCCCGCTTCATCGCCGTCCAGATAGTCCATCATCTCGGTGGCGCAGCCGTGCTGGTCGGCCCAGCGCTGGTACATGCGCAGCAACATGGAAGCCCAGTCTTGCGCTTCCGTGCCGCCCGCTCCGGGGTGAATTTCAAGAATGGCGTCCTGGTGATCTTCCTTGCCCGAGAGCAGCATATCCATTTCCGCCCGTGAGAGGGCGGCTTCCAGCGTTTCCAGAGCTTCCGCGAGAGGGGCCAGGGTTTCCTGGGCTTCTTCCTCTTCGGCCAGCGCCAGCCAGTCCGCCACATCGTCGCGCTGGGCGCGCAGCTTACCGGTGCGTTCTATTTCGCTTTCGAGCTGGCGTTTTTCCTGCAACACGGGGGTCAGACCTTCGGGGTTGTCCCAGGCGCCGGGGGAGGCAAGCTGACGTTCTATTTCCGTCAGCCGGTGCTCATAGCCGGAATGGTCAAAGACGCCCCCAAATGGCGTCGAATTGGGCGAAAAGGGCGGCTGCCCGGGAACGAAGTTCAGCAAGATGATACATGGTGGATACCGAGGTTATAATTTTTTCCGCAACCCGCGCTGCCGCAAGCAGTACAGCGCGGCTCCGGCGGGAAGCAGCAGGCACAGCCAGAGGAAATACGGGGCCAGCCTATGGAACACGGTTGTTCCGGTCAGGGCAAGGGCCTGGACGATGACCGTTTCAGCCCGGAAGAGCGAGCCGCGCGTAATAACGACGCCTCTGGGGTCGATGACCGCGCTGATGCCGGTGTTGGTGGAGCGCACGATGAAGCGGCCTTCTTCAACCGCGCGCATGGCGGTAAGCTGCAGGTGCTGCTCCGGCGCGGCCGTGCGGCCGAACCATGCGTCGTTACTGATGTTAAGCAGTACCGTGGCTCCGTCTTCAACCCGCTGCCACGCGTATTCGGGAAAGATGGCCTCATAGCAGATAAGCGGGCCCAGAGCAAGGTTGCCCGCACGCAAAATGGCGCCTTTGGTGCCCGGCACGAAGTCAAGCCCCTGCAAATAGTATTCGATGAACGAGAGGGGCAGGCTGAGAGGCACGTATTCGCCGAAAGGCACAAGGTGTATTTTGTCGTAGCTTTGCAGGCTGAACGGCTGCGGTGTATAGAGCCACAAGCGGTTATGGTAGTTCGTGCCGCCGTCTTTTTGAATGCTTTTGCCCGGCGCGCCGAAGGCGACGGGAGTTTTGAACCGGTCGGAAAACGCGGTGATTTGTTCCGCCAGATGCTGGTTGGATTCAAAATAGAAGGGCATGGAAGTTTCAGGCCAAAGCAGCAAATCAACGGGTTTTTGCACGGCGCCCAACGCCGGGTTCACCGCCCGTTCCGACAAGGTCAGATAGCGTGAAAGGGTCTGCTGCTGATACAGGGGAACCCATTTCTGGTCCTGATTGACGTTGCCCTGCACCAGCCCCACGGAAAAGGGCTTTCCTTGCGGTAAGGGGCTGTTCATCACCTGCATGCCGTAGGCGTAGATGCACAATATGGGCGCAAAAGCCAGTCCCAGGGCGCAGAGTCTTCTGCCACGGGGCACGGCGCGCGTGCCGCCGCCGTAAATGATGCGCGGGGGGGCCGCTTCCGCCAGGGCCACGCCGGTCAGGGCGAAAAGGCCGGAAAGCGTATATGAGCCGACCAGCGCCGCCGCTTGTATCCATACCGGCCAGGCCACAAAAGCCGTGGCCAGCGAAACCCAGGGGAAGCCGGTAAACAGGTAGCCCCGGGCGATATCAAGCCCGGCCCACAAGGGCGCGACAAGCAGCAACATGACCTGGAAAGGCAAATAGGCGCGAAAAAATCGCAGCAGCAAAGCGAATAGGCCGCCATACAGGCCGAGATACGCGCCCAAAGCCAGCACGCAGGGTGCGGTAAGCACCCAGGGAATCTGTCCGAAATCGTGCATGGGCACGGCAAGCCAATACAGACACAGCGAATGGCCGATGGCGGAGCACAACCAGGCCGCGTAAAAAGCGCCGCGGTTTGTCGGCATAAGAGAAGAGAGCGCCGCCAGACAGGCGGGCAGCAACAGGGCCAGAGGCGGCACCTGGGCGACGGGGTTGGCATAGCCCATGAAAAGCCCCAGGCCGCCAGCGGCCACAAGGGCGGCCGCCGTCAGCCTGAGAGCTTTGCGCTCCGGCACGGTAAGAGTGACCGGCGCGGCGTTCACAGTGCGGAACTGCTCTGGTTCGTCGGGCCAAGGCTCACGCCGTTTTGCGATGCGGCGTCCCCGTCGGGACCCGGCGCATTTTCGGCGCGAATGGTTTTGATCTGCTTGGCGTCGGCTTCGGTCACTGTGAACCGGGTACCGTCAACGGTAAAACTTTCGCCCGCCTGGGGTACGCGCCCGGCCAGGTGGCAAAGAAACCCGCCGATGGTGTCGACTTCGTCCGAGGTGATGACGATGCCGAGCTGTTCGGCGATATCTTCCAGGTAAGCCCGGCCTGAAAGGGTGGCGTTGCCGCCTTCGTGCATCAGAATGTCTTCCTGGCGCGGGGCATCATGCTCGTCTTCGATGTCGCCGACGATTTGCTCCAGCACGTCCTCAATGGTGATGATGCCCGCCGTGCCGCCGTATTCGTCAAGAATGACGGCCAGGTGTTTTCTGTTGGATTTGAAATCGTGCAACAGGTCCAGCACGTTCTTCGTTTCCGGCACGAAAAAGGGCGTGTGCAAAAGATCCGCGACGGGCGCGTCGCGCATGGAGGGGTCGATGGCGTGGCGCAACAGGTCTTTGGCGTAGATGATGCCCACGATGTTGTCTCGGTTGTCGCGATAGATGGGAATGCGCGAATGGCCTGAAGAAAGGATAAGGTTGACGATTTCGGCGACCGTGGTGCTGACCGGGGCGCAGACCACGTCCGTGCGGGGGGTCATGATGTCCTGCACCTGCATGTCGTCAAGGTGCAGCACACTGAGGAGCATGGAGCCCTCTTCCTTTTGCAGCTCTCCCTCTTCGCTGGCCTCTATGATGGCCTGTTCCACGCTGTCGTTGTTTTTATTGTGAAAGAATCTGGCAATGCGTGTCCAGAGTCTACTCTCCGAACCCCCGTCCAATGTATGCTCCTTCGCTGTGGGTTGTGCGCCCGGCACCGGCGCTTTTCGCCCGCGCGTTCGTCGCGGGCAGGGCCTATATGGTGCCGTTTATTATGGCGTCCTCTTTTCTGATACCTGTGTCGTTTTGCGAATGCAAGAAAAAGGCGTCAGTCGTCGCCCCGGTCTTTGGCGGCGGCGGTGGCGGCTTGCTCTGTCTCTCTGAAAAACTCCAGATGGCGCCGCATGATCCAGTTGCCCAGAGGCTCCACTTCGCCGGAAGAGGCCAGGCGCAGCCAGACGAGTGAACTGCCGGAATCGGTTTCCTGCGGTTTTGCCCAGGCCAGAAATTGCAGGCCGATATCCATGCCCCTGGTCTCAAAATCCAGCACGGGGCTTTGTACGCGGCAGAGCAGCCAGAACCGCAGTCGCTGCATTTTATCCGGATCCCACAGGTCAAGCATCAGCATAAGCTGGTTGCTGACGCTGATATGCGGCATTTCTTCGGCCAGCGCCTGGCGGGGCAGGTGCACCCGCATGCCGCCGGATGAAATGTCTCTGACCGAAAAGTCGGTGCGCGTACCCGGCAGCAGGACCATGGAGGGTTTGGACCATACGGCCAGCGAGTCACGTTGGGTTTCTTCGGGCAGGTCGGGGCCGCGCCAGATGGCGGAACCCAAAAGGTATTCGTCGGGCGGTATGATGCGCAGGTACGAGCGTTTCTGTCGCGATTCGATTCGTTGCGGCATGTGCAGGCGGATGAAACACAGGTTTTTTACCACCTGGATGCTGCTGATTGTGGTGGTAAAGGCATGGAAGATATTGTTCTCTCTGCCCAGCACCATGAAAAAACAGTCAACGGTTTTGCCTGCCCAGCGGTCGGAAAGCGAGGTTAGGCCCGTGGCTTCCACCACCAGAAGCTTGTTCTGAATATCCACGCCGGAGCAGCGCAAGGCAGGGCGGCGGCTGCCGTCGTGCGACGCGAACTGCAATTCGAATTTTGCCCGCTGGTCCAGGGCATTTTGTATGACAGCCTGGATTTCTTTGGGTTCGATAATCCAGTCTTGCGGCACATAGGGGCGGTGGCGGTTGCGAAAGCTGAAATAGGCAATCAGCAGGCAAAGCAGCACGACAATGGCGCCAAGAACGATGATGGCCTCTTTCATGGATGCGATATCCATGTTGCGTTCCAGAAAGAAACGCTTCACCTCCCAGATGGAGGCGGCCAGCGGCGTCAGAGCGGATATGGCGTCAGTCAAATAGGCCATGCGAGCCTCATGCTAAAATGAAAAAACCATAAGTCCGTTGCTTACCCCAAATGCGTATGCCGCGCAAGGGCGGTAAATCACAGCGTTCTTTTGTCCGCCGCGCGGATTTTGCGCAGGTGTATGTCAAGGCAGGCGACCGCGGCCGGTGTGATGCCGGGGATACGGCCCGCCTGCCCGAGGCTAGCGGGGCGGATGGCGCTGAGTTTTTCCACCGCCTCCAGGGTCAGCCCGGCGACGTCGCTATAAGGCATATCGGCGGGCAGGGGCGTTTTCTCAAGGGCGGAAGCTTGCCCGGCCAGCTCTTTCTGGCGTTCCAAATAGCCCTCGTATACGAGCATGGTCTGCACTTCAAAGCGCGTTTCATCGTCGTAATTCATGATGGCGGGAGAAAAAAGAGCCAGTTTTTCCATGTTCATGCCGGGCCGCCGCAGAAGCTCGGCCAGGCTGCGTGTGTTGGAAGGGACGTTTTCGCCCAGTTCCGCGAATCGGGTTCGCGCTTCGGCGTCTGGCTGGATGCGGATGGAGCGCAAATGTTCCAGCAGTGCGGTTATGGCGCTCATTTTCGCGCAATGGGCATTCCATTGCTGCGGCCCGACCAGCCCCATCTCGTGCCCCAGGCCGGTCAGGCGCGCATCCGCATTGCCGTCGCGCAAAAGCAGCCGGTGCTCGGCCCTTGAGGTGAACATGCGATAGGGCTCATCCGTGCCTTTGCCCGTCAGGTCGTCGGTCAGCACATGAATGTACGAAACGTCGCGCCCCGGCAAAAAGGGCGGACGGCCGGTCAGCGAACAGGCAATGTTGCACGCGGCGAAAATGCCCGGGGCGGCGGCTTCTTCATAGCCAGACGTGCCGTTGACCTGCCCGGCCAGCCACAGGCCGGGCACGACTTTGCTTTCAAGGGTGGGGTGCAGGCTGGTCGCGTCGATGCAGTCGTATTCAATGGCATAGCCGGGCCGCACGATAAGGCAGTTTTCAAGGCCGGGCACGGCGGCAAGAAAGGCTTGCTGCACATCCAGCGGCAGGCCCGTGGGCAGGTTGTTCAGGTAAAAGACGGGGTCATGCAGCCCTTCCGGCTCTACAAATATCTGGTGACTGCTCTTTTCGGGAAAGCGGGCGATTTTGTCCTCAATGGACGGGCAATAACGCGGCCCGGGCCCGGGGATGGCGCCGTTATACATGGGCGAACGATGTAGGTTCTCCCTAATGACCGCGTGGGCAGTCTCGTTCGTCCAGGTCATATAACAAGAGCGTTGCGGCAAGGTCACGCCCGGTCCGTGAAAGCTGAAGCCCCTCGGGTTGTTGTCGCCCGGCTGCTCTTGCATGGCGGAAAAGTCGATGCTTTGCCCCAGCGCGCGCGGCGGGGTGCAGGTCATAAACCGGCGCAGTTTGATGCCCGCTTTTTCCAGAGAGAGCGACAGCGCCTGCGATGCGGCATCCCCCAGGCGGCCGCCGGGGTAGGATTTTTCGCCCAGGTGCAGCACGCCGCGCAAAAAAGTTCCGGCTGTCAGGCAGACGGCTTTCGCACGGAAACGTTGCCCCAGATATGTGGTGACCCCTGCGGCACGGCCATTTTCCAGCACGAGGCCAGTGACCATATCTTGTATGATGCGCAGGCCGGGGGTGCGGAAAAGGTCGCGCTTGACGGCTTTGGCGTACAACTCGCGGTCCATTTGGGCTCTGGGCGCACGCACGGCGGGGCCCTTGCTGGTGTTCAGCATGCGGAACTGAATGGCCGCTTCATCGGCCCACAGCCCCATCATGCCGCCCAGGGCGTCTATTTCACGGACCATGTGCCCCTTAGCCAGCCCCCCGATGGCGGGGTTGCAGGACATTTGCCCCAGATGGTCGACGTTGCCGGTTATCAGCAGGGCGGCAAGGCCCATCTTTGCGGCCGCGACGGCAGCTTCGGCTCCGGCGTGCCCGCCGCCGACGATGATGCAGTCAAAGGCCGCGGAATTCTTCGTCATGCCCGTTCCTTGAAACACGAAACGGGGCAGCCGCAGGCCGCCCCGTTCCGGAGTTTTTATCCGTATATAATCGAGCCTGTCGCGCTATTTGCCGGCGGCGGCGCGTTTGGCGGCTTTCAGGGGGTTGACCTTCACCGCCTTGGCAGTTTCTTTCTGCAGGTGGGTGGCGAAGTTACAGCGGCCGCCCATGCGCCATTTGCCGGCGGGAACGGGATAGCTGAGGCAGTATTTCTGATCTTCGAACAGGCGAATGCGGTCGCAGCCTTCGCATTTGTCGACAACGGTCTGGCAGACAACGCCGTTCACTTTGACCCCGGCGTCGGTCTTTACCGCGCCGGGCAGGGTCTGAATGTCGCTCATGAGAACTCCTTCACGCATATCGCGTGCGATGTGTAAAAAAATGATGCGGATATCTATATGCGCGCGAGGCAAATGTCAATATGCGGCGTAAAAAAAACAATCCCGCGTACGGCGGCCGTTATGGCGCTATTGCAGATACGCCATGATGGCGGCGAAAACCCCGTCCACATCCAGGTCGGAGGTGTCGACGATAACCGCGTCGTCGGCGGGGCGCAACGGCGCGATGGCGCGGTTTCTGTCCTGCTCGTCGCGCTTGCGTATCTGCTCGGTGATGACGGCCAGATCCGCCTCTTCGCCGTTTTCGCGCAATTGCAGCAGGCGGCGTTTTGCGCGCGTTTCCGGCCGGGCATCCAGAAAAAATTTGTGCTTCGCGCCGGGAAAGACTTCCGTGCCCATGTCACGGCCTTCGGCCACCAGCGAAAACTGGCTGCCCAGGCTTTGCTGGGCCTGTTTGAGGCAGGCGCGTATTTCAGGCAGCGCGGCGTATTGCGACGCGAGCAGCCCCACCTCTTCCGTGCGTATTTCCGGCCCGGCCACGCGGCCGTTGCAGGCAAGGCGCGAGGTTTCGCCGCAGCCTGAAAGGCTGAACGCGAGCGCCGCCAGAGCCTTTTCCCGCTCATCCGTCGTCAGGGTGAGCCCTTCTGCGCCCAATGTGGCGGCGATGGTGCGAAACATGGCCCCGGTATCAAGGTAGGCAATGCCCAGGGCGGAGGCCACGCGGCGGGCCAAGGTCGATTTGCCGACCCCGGCCGGGCCGTCAAGGGTGACGATGCGCGGCATGCCTAGCGGGCCTTGATGTTCAAAAGACCGGCAATGGCGGTGATGAATACCTTGTTTTCCGTGGGGTTGCCGATGCTGACGCGCAGATGGTCGGGTAACCCGTAACTTTTGAGCGGCCGGATGATGACGCCCCTGGTCAGCAGCGCCTCGAACACGTTCTGGGCGCTGTACCCTTTGTCCGGCGGCAGTTTGAACATGATGAAGTTGGCTTGAGAGGGGTAGACCACGCAGCCGAGGGCGGCAAGTTCGGCTGCGAGATACGCGCGGCCTTCGCGCACCGCGTTTTGCGTTTCTTCACGGAAAGCCGGATCGCTGAGAGCGGCCAGCCCGGCTTCCTGAGCGATGAGGTTCACGGAAAAAGGCAGACGGATGCGGCGCATATAGTCCGCCATGGCAAAAGGCAGAATGCCGTAGCCGATGCGCAGGCCCGCCAGACCGAAACTTTTGGAGAAAGTGCGGATGATGGCGACGTTGGGCAGTTCGCCGAGGTGCGGGATAAGAGACGCTTCGCTTTCATTTGCCACGAAATCCATATAGGCCTCGTCGACCGCAAGCAGTGTGAACGGCGGCAGTTTCCGGGCGAAATCGACGATTTCGGCGCGCGGCGGGCAAAAGCCGGAAGGGTTGTCGGGGGTGGTCAGAAAGACGATGGCCGTGTTGTCGTCTACAAGGTCGAGCAGCCCTTGCCAATCAAAAGAAAAATCTTTTTTGAGCGGCGCCTGGCGTAGTTCGGTACCGGACAGGCGGGTCTGGGTGACATAAATGCTGAAGCAGGGCGCGCAGGTAACAATATTGTGCTTACCGGCCACGGCGCGGATGCGGATCAACATGTCGATGATCTCGTCGGAGCCGTTGCCCGGCACGACCAGGTCGGGAGAAACATTATGGTGCCGGGCGATGGCCGCTGTCAGGCGCGCCGAATCCGATTGCGGATAACGAAAAGCAAGGGCCGCGGCTTTCTGGATGGCCTTTTGCACCAGGGGGGACGTGCCGAGAGGATTTTCGTTGCTGGCCAGTTTGACGACCTGAGGCAGCCCGTAGCGCTCACGGATTTCGTCTATGGCAAGGCCGGGGGAATAGGGCGTGAAATTCGCTATTTCCGGCCGAACATCAGTAGGTGAAACAGACATGGCATATCCTTTGTGCGAACTTGTGAAAAAAAGGCGATAACAGAAAACGCCGCAACATGCCATAGGCATTCACGGCGTCGTTAAGGAAACCGGCCGCTTTTTCACAAGGAAAAAGCGGCCGCGGGGATTCATCAGACGGCAGGGCGAATCGTCATAACCGGTATGGTCGCGGATTTGACCACCTTTTCAGCCACGGAGCCGAAGAGGATGCGGTCAATGCCCGTGCGGCCGTGGGTGCCCATGACGATCAGGTCTATGTGGTTGTTCATGGCGAAGGACAAAATTTCCTGGGCGGCATAGCCGCTGATGATTTTGCCTTCGGCTTTGACCTCGGTGAAGGTTTCGGCGATGAAGGCTTCCATCGATTTTTCAGCGCCGGATACGATTTCGCCCACAAAGTTCTCAATAGAGCTCGGGGGCACATGAAAGCCCACATACTGGCTGAGGGAAGGGGCCGCGTAGAGCACGGTTATTTCCGCCCCCAGTCCTTTCGCAAGCAGGATGGCGTATTCGGCGACCGCTTTGCTGTGCTCAGAGAGGTCAACGGCACAGAGAATCTTTTTGATGGCAGGCATAGTTATCCTCCTTGTAGGCAGGGGTTTACCTTCTCTTATGTAATAGATATATTTTTTAAAACAAATAGACAAGGCGCTACATTCACTAAATTTGCATTTTTTTCGGCGAAAGGAGCAAGCGTGCGGCGCCGGCAGATTTTGCCGAGTCATTTTTATGAATATACTTATATTTCAGGGTGGTAAAAAGTCTAGAGATTTTGGCAGGGATTTTGCTTTATCTTTTTCGCGTTGCAGTAAAGCGGTTTTTTTCCTCTTTCAGGCAACGCCAACCTCAACCCTGGGGGCGTTATGAAAATACGCAATGATTCTCTCCAGGCCTTGCAGCAGCAAGGTGAGGCACGCGCCAAACCCAAAGCGGCGGAGAGCGACTTTACCGCTCTTCTCGCGCAGCAGATGGGGACGGCGCAAAGCACGGAGGGACAGGCCGCATCCGCGCAAGGCCCCGGGAACGTTTCCGGAGCGTTGGCGGCGGATGTCGCGGGCCTCACCGCCGCCACGGCGGTGGATGCGGCCGATGCGTCGGCGCTCGGGCAGCTTTCGCAGTCCATAGACGGCATCTTGGGCAGGCTGGACGCGTACGCTGCGTCGTTGGCCAAACCCGGGGGACCCGACCTGCGCGGAGCGTATTCGCTCTTGCAGGATATGGACAGCGACATCAAAACGCTGCGCCAGTCAGCCCCGGACTTGGGCAGCCGCCACGCCGGCCTTGCCGCCATGGTCAACGAGCTTGCGGTCATAACCACAGCGGAGACCGTCAAACTCAACCGCGGCGATTACCTCTAAGCGGGCCGCGCCTCCGGCCCGGCACCACCCCCTGCGCCATCACGGTGTGGGGGGTGTTGTCCTTTATCGAATTGTTCTATATAGAGTTTCCATCTATAGTTTTTCTGCGGGGGAATGCAAGAAAATGTACAACGCGCTCGCATCCGCCGGATCTTCCTTGTATTCAACGGAAGTGCTGATTATAGGCGCCGGCTTGACCGGCGCCGGTATTGCCCGGGATCTTGCATTGCGGGGCGTTTCTTCTATCGTTGTCGACAGGCGTGATTGCGCATCCGGCGCTACCGGGGCCAACCACGGCCTTTTGCACAGCGGCGCGCGCTATGTTCTTGCGGATGAAGAAGCCGCTGTGGAATGTCGCGAAGAAAGCGCCATAATCAAGCGCATTGCCCCGCATTGCGTTGAAGAGTGCGGCGGCTATTTCGTCGCCCGCCCTGAAGACGACCCCGCGTATGCCGAATCGTTTTTCCGCGCCTGCGCGGCCGCGGGCATAGAAGCCTCAGCCGTTGCCCCTGCCGCCGCCATTGCTGCGGAACCCGCTCTTTCACCGGATATCGTCCGGGTTTTTTCCGTGCCCGATGCGGCGGTGGACCCGCGCCGCCTGTGCCTCGACACCCTCGCCCATGCCGCATCTTTCGGCAATTCCCGTTTTCTGCCCGTAACGCGCATAACCGGCTTTGAAATGCGCGGCCGCCGAATTGTGGCAGCGTTGGCGCAGCATCCCGAACGGGGTAGCATCCGCATTGAAGCGGAGCAGTATATCAACGCCGCGGGGGCGTGGGCTCCGCACATCGCTTTTTTGGCCGGTCTGGATATACCCATGGTGTATTCCAAAGGCACACTCATGGTGACCAAAGAACGCCTGGCGATGCGGGTCATAAACCGGCTGCGCCCGCCCGGCAACGGAGACATTCTTGTGCCTTGCGGCGGCGCTTCGGTCTTGGGCACGACCTCCGTGCGCCTGCTCAACCCGGATATGGCTGAACCCACCATCGCCGAGGTTGAGGAAAACGTGCGCGAAGGTTCAGGCATGGTTCCCGCGTTGGCCGGGGCGCATTTCGTGCGCTCATACGCCGGGGTGCGGCCGCTTTTGGGCGGCGGCATAGAAGACCGCAAAATAAGCCGTCATTTCGCCTTGCTGCCGCATGCCGAACTGGAAAATTTCATCACCGCCGCGGGCGGTAAAATCACCACGCACCGGTTGATGGCGGAAAAAACCTCCGACCTTGCCTGCCTGCGCCTGGGCGTCAACGTGCCTTGCCGCACAGGCGATACGCCCGTGCCCTCCGTTGCGACCGCGTCATGGCCGGGGCCCACGCCGCTGGGCCCGCAAACCGCCTGTTTTTGCAGCAGCGTGAATACCGCGTTCGTGGAAGATTTTGCCACCACGCTCACGGGGCATGAGCCGAATATGCTGCACGCCATCAAACTGCGCAGCAATTTGGGCAAAGACAAGCCCGGAGGCAACTTTTGCTGCACCCGCGTCGCTTCCGCCTTGTGCGCGGGTGGTATTTTTACGCCGGCTCAGGCCAGATCCGCTGTTATGGCGTATTTGCGCGAGCTCTTTGTGGAACAGCGCCCGATTTTGTGGGGAGCGGAATTGGGCCGTCTGGAACTGCTGCAAGAGGTGCACGCGGGCCTTTGGGATCTGGAACGAGCCGCCCGGCAGGCGTTGCCGCAGGACAAGGCGGAAGGAGAGGGGCATGACTGAGAAAAGCGCTTCTTCCGCCGTGTATGACCTTGCCATCGTCGGGGGCGGTTTCGCCGGGCTGGCCGCCGGCGTGTTCGCGGCGACCAAAGGGGTGCGTTTCGCCGGAGTGGGCACGCGCGAAGGGCTGTCTTCCATGACAGGCTATCTGGATATGCTGGGCAGGTCATCCACCGGCAGCGGGTATCTGCATGACCCTGAAAGCGGCATGGCGGGGCTCAGCAAAGCTTTTCCCGATCATCCGTACATGAAGAGCACGGCGCAAGACCGCTCTGACGCTTTTGACGCCTTTCTCGGCTTTCTCGCCGATGCGGGTTTGCCGCACCATCGCGGCCGGGGCAACATGTTGGCGCTGTCGCCCATCGGCGGCATTTTGTGCACGCATGCGGTTCCCGCCTCCATGTTGCCGGGGCTGGAGGCTTTTGCCGCCGGAACACCGTGCCTGCTGGCGGATTTTGCCGGGCTGCCTTTCTTTTCTTCGCTGGAAGTCGCCGGGTTGATGCGCGACATCTGGCCCCTGACGCCAATGACCTGTTCGCTTTCTTTCGACGCGCGCTCAGCGCTGGAAATGGCTTTGCGCCTGGAAGAGGCGGAAGCGCGCGCCGCTCTTGCCGATGAGCTCCGCCGGTTTCTTGCCGTCGCGTCTTCCGCCCCTGACGGCGCGCCGCGTTGCGTCGGTTTGCCCGCCATGTTGGGGCTGCGGCAAAGCTCGGTCGTCCTTGCGGACTTGACCGCGCGCCTGGGCATGCCGGTTTTTGAAGTGCCCACCCTGCCCGCCGGCGTGCCGGGGTTGCGTCTTGCCGCGCACGTGGAAGCGGCCGTGCAGGGCAAGGGGGGCTCCTTATACTTGGAGCAAGAGGTTTTTGCCGTGCGAATGGATGTGGAAGGCTTCAGCCTGGATATTGGCGGGCATGCGCCGGAGCGCACCATCCGTTCCCGCTCCCTGCTGCTCGCCAGCGGGCGGTTTCGCAGCGGCGGCCTTGCGGCCGAAGAAAATGGAGAGGTGCGGGAACGGCTGCTGCATTTGCCGGTCAGTGCCCCCGCCGGCCGTGAAATGTGGCATGACAACGATTATTTCACCGTGTGCGGGCACCGCATCAACCAGGCGGGGCTATTGACCGACGCGGATTTTCGGCCGGTGAACGCGAAAAAAGAGCATGTTCACCCCCGCCTGTTCGCCGCCGGGGCCATTCTGGCCGGGCACGATCAAGTGCGCGAACGCTCGGGCGCGGGCATTTCGCTGGTCAGCGCCTGGAAAGCGGTCAACGCCTGCGCGCGCCTGCTGCAAGAGGGCTGATGCTCATCTTTTGCGTGTAGCGGGCGGCGTATACACCGGTCCGCTATACGACACGCTGTTCTGGAAATTGACCTGTTTGAAAACGCTGTTGCCGAAGTATGCGTATTCAAAGATACATTTTGTCGCCTGCAAGGTCGAATTGCCGGAGACTTCCGCTATGGTCATGTGGCGGAAAACGGAGTTTTCAAAGACCAGGCGGAAGTTTTCGCCCTGCACTATGGGGTGGATGCTGCGCATGCTCTGCATGTTGCGGAAGGTTATGTAGCCGTTTTTTCCCGTGAACAGCGCGTTGTCCAGGCTTGTGCCGTCAAGCGTCAGGCCGCTGAACGCGGAATTGACGAATTTCGACTGCGCGGCCAGGTTGTCCGCATCGTTTTCGCAGGTGATAAGCCCGCCGCGAAAGGTCACGTTTTCAAACCTCGCCTGATCAAAAACGGCGTTAATGAAACGGCAGTTTTCAAAGACCACATTCTTCAGATGCGCGCCTTTGCCGGTGGTGCGCATGAACGCGGTGTTGCGCAAGGTGATGTTTTCCAGGCGCAGGCCGTCAAGGTTGCTGTCTTTGAGCAGCACCCCGTTAAGAATCGCGGGGTTGGCGTTGATTTCTTGAGCGCTGTACCGCTTGCTGTACGGGTCGCTGTCCGCGCCGAAACCGGCGCAGCCGGCCAGAAGCAACGTCAAGGCAAGAAAACAGGACTGTGTGATGCGGCACATGTTGTGCTCCTTTTATAAAATACCCAGCAGCCGCGCCAGTTCTCCGGCGTCGGCGCACAAAAAGTCGGGGTCGCATTCGCGCAGAACGTCGGCGCTTTTTTCGCCGCTGGCCACGGCGGCTGTGCGGGTGCCCGCGAGTTTGCCCACAAGCACGTCCATGGGGTGATCGCCCACGGCCAGCACCGCATCCGGCGGTAAGCCCAAGTGCGCGACCGCGCGCAGCAAATGATCGGGGTCGGGTTTCACCCGGGGCACGTCGTCGCGGGTCAAAAGGCAAGGGCAATGCGCATCCACGTCAGGGAACACGGTGCGCACCGCTTCTGGGCAGTTGCGGGTGAAGATGGCGAAACCCAGGTTCCTTTCACGCATGGCCGCGATAAGGGGCCGCACAAAGGGAAAAAGGGCGCTGGTTTTCGCCGCTTCAACCTCCACGTCGCGCACGGCGGTCAACGCGGCGTCTCTGGCGGCGCGCGCATCGGCTGTGGCGTCGCCTATCAGAGCCAGCAGCTCCATGACCGGCAAGTCGGGCCTGTCGGGCACCGCCGTGTGCCGGGCCATGGCCTCAAGCGCCCGCCGGCGCATGACGGTGAAATCGAGCGTGGGCAACGCCAGCGTGCCGTCGAAGTCGAAAACCAGGGCTTTGATGCCCGTTTCTCTATATAGCGGGTGCATATGCGCTCAAGGGGCGGGCCGGACGAACCCTTTTTCCGGCAGGATGACGGTTTGCGGATAAAAGGCCGACCAGGCGAACCACATGGCGTTGGTGGAAAGAACTGGGGTCAGCTTTTGTTCGCGCAGGCGGCCGTACGCACAGACGCCTTCGCTGTTCCATTCGCTGCGCGTTTCATTATCGATGATTTTGCCTTCAAAAACCGACAGGGTCAGCGGTTCTGCTTTGCCGGGCAGGCGGCGATCAAAAATGCGCACCGTGTGCAGCACGGTGTCGTATATGGCGGCCAGCGGGGTAACGCCCAGCGTCAGGTTGAGCACGCCGGCGTCTCTGACCGCGTCGATCTGCACCGCGCCGAAAGCGCCCTCAAGCTCCAGTCCGAGAATGCGTTTTTTCGGCGCCAGTCTGTTGTCCAGGCGGCGCAACGGGTGCAGCAGGCGCAAGTCGTCATAATAGTTGCCCGGCAGAATATATGAACCGTAAGGGTCGCGCCCGTAATTGCGTTTATGCCTCGTGGAGCGGGAAAGAACTTGCGCGTTCGGGTAACGGGTTCTGGCGCCTTGCCAGTTGGCCCAGACGACCTGAATGGGGGTAAGGCGTTTGCCGATCATGGGGCCGTCTATGCAGGTGCCGGTCAATTGCGACCAGGTGCTGCGGCTGAGGCGGTCGTAAAGCAGCGTGTTGGCGTTCAAAAGCTCGCCCGTCACGCCGAAGGTGCTGGCATAGCGGCCAGCCATGGCGTAATACGCGGCGACCGTGCCGGTCAACGGGCTGTAGGTGATGACAAAGGCGTCGAGGGCTGAAAGGGGCGTATCCGGGGTGATGGTGGCGCCGGTGGGGTCAGGCAGCACGTCATTGACCGCCTCGTGCCAGACGAGGATGCGCTGGGGGTAGATGCGCACAAGCCCTGTAGGGTATGTGACGATGAACACGGGTTCGTCGTGTTCCATGGACAGGCTTGCGTCTGATACGCTGAGAAATTTCGGGCGGTACAAGGCCGGTATGGCGTCTGAACCCACGCCTGTGCGGGTGATGCTTTGGGCCATATCTTTGAGCAGTTCCAGCGAAAAGCTGGTTTTGGGCGGGGGGGGCACATCCAGTTTTGCCGCCAGGGCTTCAGTTGCCGGGCAGCAGGCAAGCAGCAGCGCGCCCGCGATGGCGGCATTGCGCAGCCGGCGCGAACGCGGTAACAATGCGAAAAGTCTTGGCATGAATGCTGGTTGCATGGGATACCTTCTCGGTAACTTATAGGCGAAAGCCGCTGCCGGGGCAATGGCCCGTATGCGGACTTATCGGCGAACTTTCTTTTTGCTTAACAAGCACGGAACCAAGGGCGGAGTATGGGCGCGGCTTCTAAAACCATTCTTGTTTGCGGCGGGGCGGGCTACATCGGTTCGCACATGGCGCGCCTTCTGGTGGAAAACGGATACGCTCCCGTCATTCTGGACGATTTTTCCACCGGGCATGCCGAGGCGGTGCGCGATTTTTCCGTGATCCGGGCATCTCTTGCGGACCGGGAGGGTTTACGCGAAGCGTTCCGCAAGCATGCCGTGCGCGCGGTCATGCATTTCGCGGGGAAAATACAGGTCGGCGAGTCGGTCCTCAACCCGGCCTTGTATTATGAAAACAACGTCGCGGGCACGCTGAATTTGCTTGCCGCCATGCGCGAAGCCGGGGTTTCGCGTTTAGTTTTTTCTTCTTCCGCCGCCGTGTACGGCCTGCCCGACGGCGAGGTGCTGGATGAAAAGCAACCTCTGCGCCCGGTAAATCCCTATGGCGAAACCAAGCGCCAGGCGGAAGAGGTGCTGCGCGATTATGCCGCCGCCTACGGCTGGTCCTGCGTCAGCCTGCGCTATTTCAACGCTTCCGGCGCGCACCCGGACGGGTCGTTGGGCGAATCGCACAGCCCGGAAACGCATCTGATCCCCAACATTTTGCTGGCCGTTCTGGGCAAGGCCCCGCGCCTGAAAGTTTTTGGCGAAGACTATCCCACGCCGGACGGCACCTGCGTGCGTGATTACATTCACGTGCAGGATCTGGCCGCCGCGCATCTGCTGGCCCTGGACGCTCTGGAAAAAGAGGGGAACGCGGGCAGGGCGCTGGCGTACAACCTGGGCAACGGCCGGGGTTTTTCCGTGCGCGAAGTTATTCGCGCGGCGGAACGCGTGACCGGCAAAAACGTGCCGCATGACACGGCCCCGCGCCGGGCGGGAGATCCGCCTTTTCTGGTGGCCGACAGCGCGAAGGCGCGGGCCGAACTAGGCTGGAAACCGCAATACGCGGATATCGAAAGCATTCTTGAAAGCGCCTGGCGTTGGCACCTTTCGCCGCGTTTTTAGAACATATTCACTAACCCTAGCGTCTGCCCTTGCTTTTCATGCCCAGCCTGCCCAGCTCTGCCAGACGGCCATCCACGCGGGCGAACAGGCTGCCGGGCGTAAAGGTTCCGTCTTTGCGCATCTTGCCGGCTGGCATGCCGGAGAGCAGCTCCATGGCTTCCGTGATATGCCCCACGGGATGAATGTGGAACTTGCCGTCGCTCACCGCCTTGATCACCTCATCGTTAAGCATGAGGTGGTCCAGGTTGTCGCGGGGCAGAATGACGCCCTGTTTGCCTGTCAGACCGTGGCGGCGGCAGACTTCGAAAAAGCCTTCTATTTTGCGGGTCACGCCGCCCACCGCCAGAATGTCGCCCGACTGGCTGACCGCGCCGGTAAAGGCCAGCGAAAGCCGCAAAGGCGCATCGGCCAGGGCGGAAAGCAGCGCCGCCAGCTCCGCGCCGGAAGCGGAATCACCCTCGACCCCGGCGTAGCTTTGCTCGAAACACAGGCTGCCGGTCAGCATCAGCGCCTTGTTGCGGGCGAACTGGCCCACAAGGTAGCTCTTCAGAATGAGCATGGCCTTGGTGTGGATGGGGCCGCCCAGTTTGGCTTCGCGCTCCAGGTCAAGAATGCCGTCATGCCCCACGCCGACCGTGGCCGCGATCTGATGCGGCAGGCCGAATTCGAAATCGCCGTACCAGGTGACCGAAAGGCCGTTGGCCCTGCCCACGGCTTCGCCGCTGGTTTCAACCTTGATGACGCCCCGGTCATACTCTTCCATGAAGGCTTCTTCCACCAGGTTGACCCGGAAGAGCCTGGCCCGCATGGCCTCGCGCAGCACGTCGCCGTCGACCAGGGTTTTGCCCTGCATGGCGGCCAGGGCGGAGGCTTCGATCATGATTTCCCGCAGCAGGGGAAATTTCAGCGAAAGTTTCTTCTGGTCTTCGATCAGGTGCGAACCGGCATCCACCAGGCCCGCCATGGCTTCGCGATCAAAAGGCAACAGCTGCGCTTCGTCGATGATGCGCCGCATGTGGGCAAGATAGATGCGCACGCCCTTGGCGTCGCGGGGCATGTATTCGGTAAGCTGGGCTTTGACTTTGAATAGCTTGCCGAAACGTTCATCCGCCAGCAGCAGATGCTCGTACACCTCTTCGCTGCCGACCAGAATGACTTTCAGTCCCAGCGGGACCGGCTCCGGTGTGATGCCCTTGGTTTTCGCGCCGTCGCCGTCGCCCGCGTCTTCAATGCGGGCGATGCCCGAACGCAGCGCGCGGACAAGCCCCTCCCAGGCGTTGGGGTATTGCATGAGGTCGTCGATGTGCAGCAGCAGATAACCGCCGTTGGCTTTATGCAACGCGCCGGCTTTTATCAGCGAAAAGTCGGTGACCAGGGCGCCCATTTCCGCTTCGCGTTCGATACAGCCCAAAAGATGCGCGGCGGTGGGGTGGTCGCACAGAACCAGCGGCGCGCCGTGGGTGGCGCTGTTATCCACGAACAGGTTGATTTCGCATTTGTCGCCGGCTTCGTCGGCGTGGCCCTGAGGGTCGGGGCCGTAACCGGGACCGCCGGCGCCGCTTGCCCACCCGGAAGGGGCGGCAGAACCGGAAGGGCCGCCGCCGGGCTGGCCCGGGCCGTCCATCTGGCCGGAAAAGCCGCCCGGTGCATGGTCGCGGGGCAGAAAAAAGTCCAGGCTTTCCAGAATATGCTCGCGAATATCGGCGAAATGCCGGGTCAGGGCTTCAGATCCGCACAGTTTGCTGAATTTTTCCGCAACCGGTGTCAGTTGGCGGTCCAGAACCTCGGCGACCACTTCTTTTTCAAGGCTGCGCTCGTCATCCAGAAAGTCCTGCTCCGCCTTGCTCAGCTTGCGCACCAGGCCGGACATGGCCTGAATCAGGCTGTCGCCCTTGGCGCGCAGGTCTTTACGCTGGTCGGCCTCAAGGCCCGCGAATTCCTGCTCGCTAAGACGTTTGCCTTCAACCAGGGGGTACAGGGTCATGCTGCCCGCTTCATCCATGTCCAGATTGAAGCCCTGAGTTACGGCGACAGCATCCATCTGCTTGAACAGTTTGTCTTTTTTGTTCTGGAATTTGTCCAGCAGGCCGGAACGCCGGTGCGTGTACGCATCGTTGTCGAAGCGCGAGGGAATTTCCTTGCGGATGCGGCTGAGCGTGGCGGAAAGGGCCTTTTTCAGCTTTTTGCCCTGGCCCGCGGGCACCGCCATCAGGCGGGGGGTATCCGGGTCGTCAAAGTTGTTCACATACAACAGGTCGGGCGGCGTGGGAGCCTTTTTGCAGCGCGGCCGCAAAAAATCCGTCAGCATATGGGTGCGGCCCAGGTTGGTCTCGCCGGAAAGATAAATGTTGTAACCGCTGTCTTTTATATGAATGGCCAGCTCCAGAGCCTGCAAAGCCCTGGGTTGCGGGGGGCGGTGGTTGCCGCTGCGGGGTATGCGCCCGCTGTCTTCATAGGGTATGCGCGCCGGGTCGAGCGCGGCGCGCAATTGCTCGGGCTTGAGGGAAGAATGCTTCATGGAAAGATATGCTCCTGCGCGTTTTGCGCGTTTCTACCGGATACCAGCAAAATGATCGGCTATCAAATGACGATGTCCGCCATGCCGAAGGGACGTGGCGGACAAAGCCCGGCGAACGGCTGTGAAAAATTTTTCACGGCGTTTCGGCGCGCAGCAGTTCGGCGCCGCCGTCGGCGCGCACCGCCGCCGCCAGCTCACGCCCTAAGCGCGCGGCGTCACTTGCCGGGCCGGACGCGTTCTTACGCACAGCGCGCTTTCCCGCGGGGTCCATAACCAGACCAGTGAGATGCAGCGCGCCCGTAGCATCCAAAGTCGCGTGGGCGGCGATGGGCACCTGGCAGTTGCCTTCAAGCTCCGCCAGAAAGGCCCGCTCTGCGGTCACGCACAGCCGTGTGGGCTCATGGTCGAGGGGGCGCAGCAGGGCCGCGATATCGACCCGGTCTTCGCGGTGCTCGATGCCCAAAGCACCTTGCCCTGCGGCAGGGATGAAAGCGCCGGCCGAAAAAGGGATCGCGTGTGGGGCGGAAAGGCCCAGCCGTTTCATGCCCGCTTCCGCCATGATGATGGCGTCGAACTGCCCTTCGGTGAGTTTGCGCAGGCGGGTATCCACGTTGCCGCGCAAGGAAGAGACGGTCAGGTCGGGGCGCAGGCTCAAAATTTGGGATTGGCGGCGCAGGCTGCTGGTGCCCACCAGGGCCCCGGGCGGCAGCGCGTCAAACGAGGCGTGACGGAAGGAAAGAAAGAGATCCACCGCGGATTCGCGCTCGGGCACGGCGCCCAGCGTCAGCCCCGGTTGCAGCAGCATGGGCACGTCTTTCATGGAGTGCACGGCCAGGTCCGCCCGGCCGTCAAGCAGGGCCTCTTCAATTTCTTTGACGAAAAGCCCTTTGCCGCCGACTTTTGCCAGCGGCACATCCTGAATGATGTCGCCTTTGGTTTTCAACACCAGCAGATACACCCCGGCAAGGCCGGGGTGTAGGGCGAGCAGGCGCGACTGTATGTGTTCCGCCTGCCACAGGGCCAGTTTGCTGCCTCTGGTGGCGATGGTCAATGTGCGCATGATGTCAGTGGCAGGAGGCGCAACTGCCTCCCGAGCAGCCGGCGCAACCTTTGCCGGAAGAGGATGAAGGCGCGGCGTACGATGCCCCGTCGCCCCCGCCGCCGCTTCTGTGGCAGCAGGCGGAAACGAGTTTTTCCGTCTTGGGGCTTTGGCATGAAGGGCATTTGGGCGCGGGGTCGTTAACTCCGGCTATTTCTTCAAAATCGGCGTGACAGCGCTGACAGCGGTATTCAAAAATAGGCATATTTTTTCCTTTTAATCATCGCCGTCAAGATACGGCGCAAGGGCAAGGGCGTTCTGGAACAGAAAATAATCCACCAGGCCGCAAAGTAAATGCCCCACGGTAATATGAATCTCTTGAACCAGAGCGGTGGTCTGCTCCGGCACGTTGACCAGAATGTCCGAAAGCGTCGCCATGCGCCCGCCGTCGCGCCCGGTCAGGCCGAAGGTGGTGATGCCGTTCTGGCGCGCGACTTCAAAGGCTTTGATCACGCTTTCGCTGTTGCCCGAGGTGGAAATGCCCACCAAAATGTCGCCGGGGGCGGCGAGCGCCTGCACCTGTTTGGAAAAAATCTGGTCATAGCCGAAATCGTTGCTGATGGCGGTCAAAATGGAAGAGTCGGTGGTCAGGGCGATGGCCGCCAACGGCGGGCGGTCGAGTACGAAGCGGTTAACGAATTCGGCAGCCAGGTGCTGGGCGTCCGCCGCGCTGCCGCCGTTGCCGCAAAAGAGGATTTTGCCGCCTTTGGCAAGGCATACGGCCAGCGCGCGGGCGGCTTCGACAACCAGCGGAGCGTTTTGAGCGAAAAAAGTCTCGCGCAGGCGCACGCCGGCTTCGGCGTGCTGCGTCACGAGGTTTAAAGCGTCGTCACTCATATATTTTCCTGTAGATGCAACTCTCTGTGGGTCAGGGGCAAGCCGTACATGTACCGCAAACGGTTGTGGCTGGCAATCGCGTCAGAGTCGGTTTTTATATCGCGCCGCGGCGCGCAGATAGGCTTCTTTGGCAGCGGGGAAGGGGGCTGTCTCGGCGTGCAGCAGGTACATGAACCGCAGTTTCGCCTCATGCACGGCGGCGGCGTTCGCCAGCCGCGCGGCGATACGGCTTTCGCCTCTGTCCTGGCCGCGCAGGGCGGCGACACCCCGGATGAAAGCCTCGGCCCTGTGCCGCATGCGGTGTTTCGCGTTGACCGCGGCATAGCCTTTGGCGGCGGCGTGAGACCGTTGGCCCGGGTTTTTCAGCAACGCTTCTATCAGGCGGACCAGGCCGGGCATGTCGTTTTGGTCATATAAAAACAATTCTTCGCCGTCGCGAAAGAGTTCTTCGAGCCCGTGCCCCACCCTGGGGGTTACCAGGCACGCGCCACAGCCCAACGCTTCGAATACTCTGAAGTTCAGGTCCATGTTCACGGCATGGTTCAGCACCAGGCGTGAGCGGCCGAACAAGGCGCGATATCCGCCCCGCGTGATATGCAGGCCAGGGACATGCCGCCCCAGTTCCGTCAAAAAGGCGTGGCGTTCGGGAGTGGCGACCGCATCCACCGTGCCCACGAAGGTGCAGTCCCACAGTTCTGTACCGGGTTCAGGCGGGCAGGGGGAATCGAGCGGGTGCGAATAGGCCGGCGACCACCAGACCCGGACGGGGTCCAGGCAGGCGGGCAGGCCCGTGCCGGTAAACAGCGGGATATGGTCTTTCAGGCTGACCAGGCACGCGTCAAAGGCCTGGCCGTAGTATGGGTGCCAGCTGTGGATATGGGTATCCACGGCATAAAACGCGGTAAGGCAGGGAAAGCTTTCCATCCCCGTGACCATGGGCGGGGTGCTTTTGTCGGCGACCACGACCAGGTCGGGAGTGAAATTTGCGGCCGCAAGAAGCCCGGACCAGTCAAAAACCTGGTCCGGGCCGGGGTTCAGATGGTGGATGCGCCAGCCGGAATCGGCGAGAGCGGGGTAAAAAAAGGGGTTACCTACCCATATCGCGGACAGGGGCTCCATATCAAAAATTACCTCTTCGCTCTGATGCCTATAATGCGGGTCAAGGGGCATCATGCCCCTTGCAGGGGGACTGGGGGACAGCGTCCCCCAGTCTCGTAAGGATCATACCGCCAGCCGGTACAGGGTTTCCGTCAACACATCCAGGCCCGCCATGATGTCTTCAATGGAGGCGTATTCGCCGGGGTTGTGGCTCAGCCCGTCTTTACAGCGAATAAAGACCATGCCCACATCGGTGATGTCCGCTATGTTCATGGTGTCGTGCCCGGCCCCGCTGACGATGCGCATGGCCGGGACATTGCGGTCGCGGCAGACGCTTTCCATCAGCGATATAACGCGAGGGGTCATGGCCACGGGGTCTTCGGCCCCCAGGTTGTTGAAGGTGACCGGCGTTCTGTTAACCGCCGCGATGCCTTCAGCCGCTTTGCGCAGGGCTTCTTGCGCTTCATCCATAACCGCGCGGTTCGTGCCGCGCAGGTCCACCCACAATTCGACCTTGCCGGGCACCACGTTCATGGCGCCGGGCGATACGGTCAGGTTGCCGACCGTGGCCACGATTTCCTGCCGGGCATAGGCGTTGCCAATAGCTCTGACGGCCAGCACCAGTTGCGAAGCGCTGACCAGCGCGTCGCGCCGGTTGTTCATGGCGGTGCCGCCCGAATGGCTGGCTTTGCCTTCTATGACCACATGGGTGCGGATGGGCGCGGCGATGGCGGTAACGATGCCCACGGCCAGATTCTTTTCTTCCAGCGTGGGGCTTTGCTCGATATGCAGTTCGAGAAAACAGGCCAACTCGCCCTTTTTGCGCACGGCCTGGGGCAGTTTTTCGAAATCATAACCCTGCTCGGCCATGGCCTGGGGCATGGTTATGCCGTTTTTGTCTTTCGCCGTGCGGCACAGGTCCAACTTGGCGCGGCCGACCATGATCTTGCTGCCGAGCGTGGCCATGGAGAAGCGGCTGGATTCTTCCATCTGAAAAATGATCAGCTCCAGCGGGTGCCGGGTAGGGCCGCGCTCGCGAATGCTTTTTATGGCGGCAAGGGCGGCCACGCTGCCTGCCATGCCGTCGTAATGCCCGCCGTTGGGCACCGTGTCGATGTGCGAGCCGGTCGCCACGGCCGGCAGGGTGGGGTCTGTGCCCTCCATGCGGCCGATGATGTTGCCGAAGGGGTCTTCGCGCACCGAAAGGCCCGCTTCGCGCATCAGGCCCTTGAAATAGTCGCGCGCGGCCATGTCTTCCGCTGAAAAGGCCAGGCGGTTCGATCCGTTTTGATCCGTTCTGCCGATAGTTGAAAGGTGCTCAAGCACTTGCGTTACCCATGCTTTATCCATGATATGCTCCTGGTGTCTCGCGAATGTTCCGTTCAGGCCGGGATCTCAAGCGTCACGCCGGTGATGCGTGCCGTGTCGGCAAGGTATTCGCGGTAGCGGTCTAAAAAGAAAGCCAGAGGACGAGAAAAATTCTGGCCCACAATGCCGTCCACAAAAAGCTGGCTGACCTCCCGTTCTCTGGCCAACACCGTTTGCGAGCGGGCGAAGATGGTCCGTTCATCTTTGGTCATGCCGCGTATGGTGCGCACCAGCATGGTGCGGCCGCGCGGCTGGTACATCCAGAAATACATAAGGTCGAGGGAGTGGATAAGGATGGCCTTTTCCAGGTCCGCCACCTCGGTATCGCGGGCGTTGCCGTGGTCGCGCGGATGTTGCAGCAGCTCCAGCACATCGTCTTCGGGCAGCAGCACTTCCAGCCGGGCGAAGCAGGAGAAGAGTTGCCGCAATTTATGCGTGTAATCCCAGTTTCGCAGGCGCAGGTTGTTGTTCTGGTCGCCCACGCCTTCAATAACCCCGGCCACGGTGTCGGATGCCGCTTTTGAGATGATAGCCGCGCTGGCGGCCATCATCTCAAGCCCGCCGCTGATCTGCAGCGCCAGCGTAAGATGCACCAAGACATAGTTATAAAACAGGGCGAGGGGAATGGCCAGGACGCTGCGGAAAATATTGCCTATGACGGCTTCTTTGGGCAGCCCGCGAAAGATGTTGTGCGAGGCGAGATACAACCCGTTGGCCGCGGAGACCGTGGTAAAGAAAATAACGGGGTGGTCCAGCGAGGTGATGGAAAACACCTTACCCAAGATGCCCCAGCGCAGAACAAGCTCGAGCAGCGGCACGGATATGCCGGTATACAGAAGTGAATCGCAAATGCGGTTCCAGCTGACGTAGTCGTTCCATTTGAGCAGCGGGGTGCGGCGCAGCCCGCCGCCGCCCAGCACGGACTGCAAAATGTTGCGCAGCCCGGTAATGGCGAACCAGATGGGCGCGCCGAACCAGGCCAGCACCCACCAGTTCTGGGTATGCGCGAAGGCGGCCATGGCCAGGATGAAGCCCAGCAGCACTTTCAGCGAATTGGAAATTTTCGTGTTCAGATAGGGCATGCCGGGTTTGGCCTGGGCCGCTTTCTTTTCCTGCAGGCTGATGCGGTCGGGCGCTTCACGCTGAAAGCCGCCCAGGGTGGCTATACTGGGGTCTGTTTCAGAATAGCGCGTGGTGGGAGTGCGCACGGCCCAGGTGTGCGTTTTCGCATACCCGACATAGCGGCACAGCGGCAATTTGCGGATTAGCCGGATCAGGGGCAGCGGCAAGGGGCTGTGTTGGCCGGCGGGCGTATAGGTGTAGCGTGAATCGATGTCCGAATGCAGCGGAATGCTTTGACGCAAAACATCTTTGGGGTCGCGGATGCTCTTGCGCGCGGAAGCTGGCAGGGTGTCGGTAAATGCGAAGCCCATGCCGTGCAGACGGTAAGAGCGGCTGGTGGAGTCGCTCCCCACCCGTGTTTTCAGCGGAACATGTTTGTAAAACGACTGCAGCCGGGGAATGTTGCGCAAGATGTCGGTCAGGTGCGCGCAACGTTCTTCGGCATCCGGCGCCAAAGAGCAGCCGTACTCGCGTATGATGCCGCGCAGCAGGCGTTTGAGGGCGATGGCGCTGCCCTGGTTGATGGCAAGCTGCAAGGCATTGATGGCTTTGCAGTGCTGCATTGTGCCCGCCGCGTAATCCTTGAGGTTGAACAGCTCCAGGTGGGTGATTTTGCCCTCGCAGTCGTAGATCAGCTCCAGAACGTCTTCCGTGCGCAGGCCCGAAAGGGTCAGGGTGATGCGGCTCATGGGCCGGACCGCGCTGAGGCGGTCTACCAGCTGGCGCGGGGTGACGCGCAAAATATCCGGCATGGCCGGGTCGGGCAAAGGAATTTCCGGGTCGGGCAGCGCGAGGTTACGCTCACGGGTGAACCAGGTCTCCATAATCTCTTCGGGGTGCAGGCCGTGCATGCGCGTAACCAGCGCTTCCACCGTCTTTTTTTCTTCCTGTGAAGCGGCTGCGTGCGTGGCGCGCAATTCCGGCAGTCTGTCGATCATCAGGGGCAACATCTGCTTGTAGATCAACTCCGCCAAATGCAGGAGCGACGGTTGCCCGGCGGCCACGAAAGCCAGAAACTCCTTTTTGCCGATTTCAGGCAAACTGATGCCGAACTGGGTGGATATATCGTGGCGGTGCGCTTCGTTGTAACGCTCAAGCATGGAAAATATATAGCCCGACCGGTAATCGGAAGCTTCTCGCCCGTCGCGCATCAAAAGACGCATGGCTTCTTCTTCCAGAAAAGCCGCCATGGTCTGGGCGTCGCCCACACCGACCGGCTCCCAGATAAATTCAACGTATTTGTCCCTGAAGCAGGCGCGAAACTCCACGCCGATGCGGGTGTTGATGCCCGTTATCTCCGCCGCCTGCATCAGTTCCTGCACGGCGCCGGGGTCGACGAAATTGTAATAGATGACGGTCAGCGAGCGGATACCCTTGATCCAGGCGTCCATGATCAGGTGGGTCGGCGTTTTGCGGCCCTTGGTGTTGGCGTCGTGCACATGGTTGTCAAAAGTCAGCTGGTCCCATTCTTCCGGCATTTCCAGCAAATGGTAGCGCCGCAGCATGGAGCGCACGACGCGCCGCCTGCCGGTAGCGGCCGCGCGGAAATCGTGCGCCAGCATGATCTGACGCTCGGGGTCGCCGTAGGCGCGCACCAGATCCTTCATTATTTGAATCAGCACGCGGCCCGTGTTGCGGCGGAATGTCGAGGCCGCCGTGTACAGCACCTCGTCGTGCAAAGAGCGCAGGGCAAGAATGCGGTCGGCCGCTTCCCCGGCTTCCAGCGAATCAAGCAGGTTGATGACAGCATAGGCTATGCGCAGCTCGCGAGAGACCGCCAGCTCTTTGATGCCGTGCGGGTGCAGCTCGGACGCGAAAAATTGCCGGGCGCGAGCCTTGCGGCTGTCGCTTCGTCCGCGTTCCAGCACGCGGTTGACCATGGCGAGCAGCGCATGGTCCTGTTGGTCGAAAAAAAGTCCGGATTGCGGCATGAAACACCTTTAACGTATCGACAATACCCACGAAATGTGACGCATGTTATATGGTATGGCGCGGAATCTCAAGTGCAACGCCCGTGACTCGCGCCGTGTCGGCCAGATATTCGCGGTACAGGCTCAGGTAAAAGGATAGCGGGCGGGCGAAATCACGGCCCAGTATGCCGTCCACGATCAGCATGCTGACTTCGCGTTCTCTGGCCAGCACCAGTTGCGAGTTGGCCAGAAAGGCGCGCTCGTCAGCGGTCATGCCGCGCAAAATCCGGGCGAGCATGGTCCGGGCGCGGGGCTGGTACATCCAGAAATACATGAGATCAAGCGAATGGATGAGGATGGCCTTTTCCAGCTTGGCCACTTCTGCGACGCGCGAGTTTAGGAGGTCGCGCGGCTGTTGCAGCAGCTCCAGCACGTCTTTTTCAGGCAGCAGCACTTCCAGCCGGGCGAAGCAGGCGAAAAGCTGTTGCAATTTGTGCGTGTAATCCCAGCTCCGCATGCGCAGGTTAGTGTTCTGGTCGCCTATGCCTTCAACGATGCCGGCGATGGTGTCGGAAGCGGCCTTGGATATGATGGCCGCGCTGGCGTCGAGCAAAGACGCCGCCCCTTCTACCTGCAGCAGAATAAGGATTTGCAGCAGAAGGACGTTATAGACAAGGGAAAGCGGTATGCACAGCACGCTGCGGAAAATGTTGCCCACGACCGCCTCTTTGGGCAGCCCGCGGTAAATGTTGTGCGAGGCGATATACAGCCCGTTGGCCGCGTTGATGACGGTGTAGAAAAACAGCGGGCGGTTCAGGGCGGTTATGTCGAACATGTCCCCCAAAATCCACCAGCGCAGGACGAGTTCCAAGAGCGGCACGGAGATGCCCGTATACAGGAGCGAATCGCAAATGCGGGTCCAGCTGACGTAGTCGTTCCATTTCAGCAGGGGCGTGCGGTGCAGCCCGCCGCCGCCCAGCACGGACTGCAAAATGTTGCGCAGCCCGGTGATGGCGAACCAGATGGGCGCGCCGAACCAGACCAGCACCCACCACTCTTGCGTGTGCAAAAAAGTGCCCATGGTCAGCAAAAATCCGATCAGCACTTTCAGGGCGTTGGCTATGCCGGTGTTCATGTAGGCGAGGTCGCACCCGGCACGGGCATTTTGCTTTTCGTGCAGGGTGATGCGGTCGGGTTCTTCCCGCTGGAACCCGCCCAGCGTGGCGAGGCTTCCTTCGGTTTCCGTATAGCGTGCGGTGGCGGTTTTCGCGGCCCAGGTGTGCGTTTGGGCATAGCCGAAATAGCGGCAGAAGGGCAGCTTGCGGATAAACCGGGTTAACGAGGGCGACAAAGAGCTGTGCTGACCGGCCGGCGTATAGGTGTAACGCGACTCGATATCCGTGTGCAGCGGGATTATTTGGCGCAACAGGTCCTTGGGGTCGTGTATGCTTTTGCGCGCGGAACCCGGCAGGGTTTCGACAAAAGCGAAGCCCATGCCGTGCAGCCGGAAAGAACGGCTGGTAGAATCACTGCCCACCCTGGCCTTGAGCGGCGTTTGCTTATATAATTCCTGCAATTTAGGTATGTTGTGCAGAATATGGGTGAGGTGCGCGCAGCGTTCTTCCGCATCCGCCGCCAAAGAGCAGCCGTAATCGCGAATGATGCCGCGCAAGATGCGTTTGAGGGCCACGGCGCTGCCCTGGTTGACGGCGATCTGCAAATCGTTGATGGCTTTGCAGTGGGGCATTTTGCCCGCTACGTAATCTTTAAGGTTGAACAGTTCCAGGTGGCTGACCCTGCCTTCGCAGTCATAAATGATTTCCAGCACGTCTTCGGTCCGCAAGCCGGACAGGGTCAAGGTAATGCGGCTCATGGGCCGAACCGCGCGCAGCCGTTCCGTCAGCTCTCGCGGCGAAAGGCGCAAAATATCGGGCACCGCCGGGTCGGAAGGGGGAATTTCCGGGTCGGGCAGGGTGGGGTTGGCTTTGGTCGTGAACCATGTTTCGAGTATAGTTTCGGGATGCAGGCCGTGCATGCGCGCGACAAGCGCTTCCACGGCTTCCTTTTCATCTTGCGGGCCGGAAGCGTGCGCGGCGCGCAACTCCGGCAGCCTTTCCGTCATCAGCGGCAGCATGCGCTTGTAGACCAGTTCCGCCAGATGCAGAAGCGACGGCTGCCCGGCGGCCACAAAGGCCAGAAATTCCTGCCTGTCGATTTCCGGCAGGCTGATGCCGAAGGATGCCGCGATTTTGTAACGGTGAACTTCGTTGTACCGGTCAAGCATGGCGAAGACATAGAGGGACCGGTAATCGGAAGCTTCGCGCCCGTCGCGCATCAAAAGGCGCATGGCTTCTTCTTCCAGAAAAGCCGCCATTGACTGGGCGTCGTCCACCCCGGCCGGTTCCCATATCAGCTCGGCATATTTGCCCCGGAAGCAGGCGCGGAACTCCACGCCGATGCGGGTGTTGATGCCCATAACCTCCGCCGCCTGCATCAGTTCCTGCACGGCGCGCGGCTCGACGAAATTGTAATAGATGACCGTCAGCGAGCGAATACCCTTGATCCAGGCATCCATGATCAGGTGGGTCGGGGTTTTGCGGCCCTTGGTGTTGGCGTCGTGCACATGATTGTCAAAGGTCAGCTGGTCCCATTCTTCCGGCATTTCCAGCAAATGATAACGCCGCAGCATGGAACGTACGACGCGCCGCCTGCCGGTCGCGGCTTCGCGAAAGTCGCGGGCCAGCATAATCTGGCGCTCGGGGTCGCCATAGGCCCGAACCAGATCCTTCATTATTTGAATCAGCACGCGGCCCGTGTTGCGCCGGAAAGGAGAAGCCGCCGTGTACAGCACCTCGTCGTGCAAAGAGCGCAGGGCCAGGATGCGGTCGGCAGCTTTGCCCGCTTCCAGCGAGTCCAGCAGGTTGACGACCGCATAGGCCACGCGCAGCTCGCGGGAAACGGTCAGTTCTTTGATGCCGTGCGGGTGCAGCTCGGGCGCGAACAAACGCAGAGCCCGACGGTCACTCGGGCCCTGGCGTTCGGCCCGGCTGCGCCGGTTGTGCTCCAGCATGCGGTTGACCATCTCAAGCAGCGCGTGGTCATGCCGGTCGAAAAAAAGTCTGGAAGAACTCATGGCTTATCCTTTACAACAGGCGCACCGGACACGCAAAATATATATCGGTTTCTTGCGCAGGATGATTACACCGCCGGCAGCGGCAAAGGATAGAACGGTATGTCTGAAAAAGGGTTTGATGGCACGAGCTGGAATGCGACATACGCCGGCGGCGGGCAACTGAACCGCTACCCCGCGGACGGGGTCGTTTCGTTTATGTACCAGTTGATGGCCGGCCGCGACCGGGCGGCAACGAAGGTGCTGGAAGTGGGCTGCGGCGCCGGGAACAACGCCTGGTTTTTGGCCCGTGAAGGGTTCTGCGTCACCGGCGTGGACGGCAGCCCGCACTGCCTGGAATATGCCCGCAAACGGTTTGCCGAAGAAAAACTGTGCGGCACCTTTTTGCAGAAGACTTTTCTGGAGCTGGACCAGGTTCCCGGCGGTCCCTTCGATCTGATTCTGGACCGTGAGGCCTTGGCCCACAACCAGTGGGATGATCTGGTCCGGATCATGCCGAAAATAGCGGGCCTGCTGCGACCCGGCGGCTACTTCGTGTCCTTTTTCTTCGCGTCCGACCACCCTGACAAGCGGTTTATGGGGCGTGTGGAACAGGACGCGACCTGCTTCGACCCGACCGCCCCGGTATTCGGCGGCGCGGCCTGGGTGACCCTGCTTGACGAGGCGCATCTGCGTGAGCTGTTCAGTCCCTTCAACATTGTGGATTTATACAAACGCACGCTGGAGCCATACATTCGCAAAGGCGAACCTTATGTGGGCGACAGCGAGTGGATTATCGTCTGCACGGCCAAATGAAACACCCGGCCAAACCGCGCCGGGTCAGGGTTGTTTCCCCGGCGTGAATGAAGAGCTGAGGCCGTAGTTCTTCCGCTTTTTGAACGCTTCTTTGTCTTCCCGCTTCAGGCGCAAAGGCGGCGAAGGGGTGAACGAAAGCGACAGCGTGCCGCCGGGCGCGCGTATAAAGGCGATGCAGTCGCCGAGAACCTTATGCAACTCGCCTCCCTGGGGCAGGGTAGCCTGTTCTTTTTGCAGCTCTTTGACGATGGTGGCGCGCATCACCTGGGGGTCAGCCTGCGAATACCAGGACAGCAGCAGGTCGGAAGCGGTGATGTCCGTGACGGTAAAGGCAAGGCGACGCAACTCGCCCTTGTCGATATCGTCGGCATTGCCGGTGGGGATACTGCCCGCTTCCATCTCCATTTGCGCGTCAAAGACGCCCCCCAGCGAATTCTTGCTTTCAAGCGTCATAGAATCAAAAAAATCGTCTTTGCTGCTGACGACGGTGAAGACCTGGCTGCCGGACAGGCTGATATCCGGCGGCAGGGGCAAGCCTTTGGACTTCATGACCAGCATCAGCATCATCATATAGCCTTCGCCAAGCTGCGCCTTGTCGTAAGCGAAGCTTACCCTGGCCTTGATGACCGCTTCATCGGTCATTTCCGCCACAAGGCCGGTTTCCAGGCTGCCCGCCCGCAGCATGTCCGTCGGGTCGCCCGTGGGGCGCAAGCGGAAATCGTTCAGCCGGATTTTTTCCAGAGCGATTTTGCGGCCTTTGAAAAAAGGCCTGTCAGGCTCTTTGCCGTGCCGCGCCGCAAGATCGCGGAAAATGGCGGCAAAATCGGGCAGCAGGATTTGTTCCACCCGCGCTTCCTTGCTCTGCAAGGTTATACTTTCCGCCCGCAGGTCAAGATCTTTGATTTCCATTGCCCCCAGCCGCCGGGCGGTCATATCGCGGCTTTCCCAATACCCCGTGGTCAGCGTATAGGGCGCGTCCTTTTCAAAAGAGGTGGAAACGGTATCTTTGATGATCCATTTACCGATGCTTAGCGTGCCCACGGCATCAGCAAAGGCCGCAGCGGCTTCAAGCGCTGCCGGGTCGCTTTGCTGCGCGCCTTCTTCCAGAATGATTTTTTTCGGCAGTTTGCTCCACGTCCGCAGCAGGGCAGGCACGTCGCCGCTGATGTTTTCAAAAATATATTCGTCGCTTTTTTCGGAATACCCGGGACCGTTCAAGCGCACGCCGCGCAGCAGGATATTGTCGGCCACGGGCTGCGCGCCGGGTTTGGCGCCGGCCAGCGCCGCGATATTCAGGCCCAGGGCTTCGGCCCGGTCGGCTCTGACGGTCCAGTCTTTTTCGCCCCGGCCGGTGCGGAATTCCAGATCTTCAAAAACAAGGGTTTTGCCGTCTTGCCCCAGGCCGATTTTCGTCGCGGTCAGAACATAGGGGGCCTGCACCCGGGCCATGGCTTCTTTTGCAGCGTGCAGCAGGGCGGGTTCTTTCGTGAAGTGCCAGACGGCCCCGGCCGCCAGGGCCAACAGAACGACAAGGGTAAAAATATATTTTGCTTTAGTCGGCATTTGATCTTCCATGCGGAAATCTATGGACAGTTCCAATTTTTTCAGGCTGAATGAAAATTGGTGCCGGGAACGGCTCAGGACTATACAGGAGCAGGGATATGACGCAATCGGAATTTTCGCGGGTGGGGTTCATCGGCCTGGGGCAGATGGGGCGGCATATGGCCGTCAATTTGTGCAAGGCCGGGGTGCCGTTGACCGTGTGTTCGCGCAGCGGCAGGCAATTCGCCGAATTCAAGACGCTGGGCGCAACCGCCACGCGAAACTTCGCGGATTTTGCCGGGTACGATCTCGTCTTTCTTTGCTTGCCGAGCACGCTCAGCGTGCGGGGAACCGTTCTCGGGCAGAACGGCCTGATCCGACACCTACAGCCGGGCGCCATTGTGGTGGACATGAGCGCCATCAACCATAAAGTGACGCTGGAAATGGCGGCCGCTTTGTCCGGCGCGGGTATCGCGTTTATGGACGCGCCCGTTTCCGGCTCTGAAGCGTCGGCAAAAGAAGGCAGCCTGACCGTCACGGCGGGCGGCGATGCGGACTTGTTCGCGAAGCTTTTGCCCTATTTCGAGAAGATGGGCAGGGTTATTTTGCACGTGGGCGCGGTGGGCAACGGGCAGTTGATCCGGCTGGTCAGCCAGCTTGTTCTGGACAGCGCCGTGGCGGCCCTGGCTGAAGTGATGCCGCTGGCCGCCGTTCTGGGACTTGACCCGGCCCAGACCGCGTCGGTGATCAATGCGGGCATGGGCAGCAGCTACGCCTCTGAATATTTTCTCTCCCATATGCTGAAAGGGCAGTACCCCGGCCAGGCGATGGAAGACGCCTATAAGGATATGGCCCAGGCCCTTGAGATCAGCGCTGACAAGCGCGTGCCCCTGCCCGTGGTCATGGCGGCCGCAACTACCTATCAGGCCGCGTTGCGCAAAGGTCTGGGGCGTGCGGGTCGGGGGGCCATGGTGCAGGTGTTTGAAGAGCTGCTGGAGGTAAAGGTTCGCAAATAGCGCCGCTCAATCAGGGTTGAAGGGCGCTATTCTGCCGTCAAAGCCTGACGCGGCCCGTTTCCTGTACAGCTCGTGATCCACAGGGTTGTTGCCGTGCAGGTGCTTCTCGTAATCCACTTCCATAAGAATGCTGTACGGGTTGTGCGATAGTTGCCCGGTTTGCAGGGCAATCATCGATAGTTCCGTATCTGCAAAGTGCGACTTGTATTCCGGGTAAAAGATGAAGTTGCGGTATATCGATTGAGCCCAGGCGCGCCGTGCCAGACCGAATACCGCGAGTTTGCCGAAAAATCTGCCGTCGTTGAAGGCCAGCAGGCCTGAGCCTGTTTTCTCCAGCGTTTCCAGCCCGTAATCCAGCCAGTGATAGCCGGGGTAGGCGTCTTGCGCAACGTAGACGAAATAGTCCGACTTCGTTCGCGCATAGAGCATATTTACCGTCATGATGAAACCAAGGCGGCTGTCGTCTTCCGCCAGCAGCAGCAGGCCGGGGCGGTCCGTGCGCCGGGCCATGACATCCGCGGCTTTTTCCGCCAGCGGCATGTCGATGGAAGGCATGACCACCACGGTTTCATATGCGGCGGCGTCCTTGAATAGCGTGAGGGCGGATGTTTTGATGCGGCGCAGTTCAAGCATTGGGGGGAGTCTCCAGTTCCGCCAGGTGCTTGCAGGCGGCTTCGTGGTTCGGGTCCAGTTCAAGGGCGGCCGTCAGGTAGTGCCGGGCCTTGTCCGCATGCCCCATGAATTTATGACACAGCCCCAGATTGGCGATGTCTGTGACCGAACCTTTATCCAGACGTGTCAGCACATACCCGAAATCTTCCGCCGCTTCGGCGTAGCGTTTTAGTTTGAACAGGGCCACCCCGCGCAGGTTGTGGTATTCTTTCATATCCGGGCAGCGGTCTCTGGCGGCAGCGAGGTGCGGCAAGGCTTCCGCCCACTCTTCTTTCAGCGTGCAGGCATAGCCCAGGTAAAAGGCGGCCAGGGCGAAAGAATCATCGTCCGGCTGTTCCGGCAGGGCGGTTGCGAAGTGTTTTTTGGCGGAGGCGATATCGCCTTCACGCAGGCTGACAAGACCCCTGAAGAAAGGCGTGCTGTGCAGGCCGCCGTAAATGGAATCGATCAGAGTCAGCCCCGCCCGGGCTTTTTCCGGGTCTTCTTCTTCCTCGGCCAAGATGCGGCCGACAAAAAGGCCGATGCTGGCGTTGGCGTCCCGCTCGCGAAAGGCCAGGCCCGGCGCGAAAGAGTAATGGCTGGGCACTTGGGTCACTGCGCTGGTGGTCTCCACCGCGTATGTGGTGATGCCTTTGGCGGCGAGGCCGCTGACCACAGCGCGCAATTCATCGGCTATATCCGGAAGTTCCGCGCTGGGCAACGCTTCCAGGACGACGGAAGGGCCTTCCAAAAGCCAGGCCGTTTCTTCCAGGCCGGAGAATTTGGGCAGGCCCGAAGCTTCGTAACACGCGCCGGTGATGAAATCCCCCGCCAGTTGCGCGACTTCGGTCACCGCGCGGATGGCTGCTTTTTCCGGGCTGCTGGCGGTTCCGGCGGTAAAGACGATCTCTGACCGGCCGGGGAAGGTGGCCGGGTCCCAGGCCAGCGCGCCTATGGTCGGCACGGGCATGCCCAGAGAAAAATCTTTGAGCACCAGCGCGATGCCGTTATCGGCGAAACGCTTGACCAGATCGGCCAGAACCGGGCTGTCTATTGTCCGCGTGTCGACAGTCGGCAGCGTGGGGCGGTCTTTGGCGATCAATGCGCAGACGTGGCGTTCGATCAGCTCGCAAAGTCCCTGCAGCAGCGATTCTTCCGCCGTGTTGCCCGCTGAGGAGCCGTTGAACTCGCCCAGTTTGCGAAACCAGCCCAGCGGGGCGAATACTTCGCGGCCGTGGGTTAGGTCGGTGGCGGGGCGGAAATCCCATTGCAGCAGGTTCAGCATGGCTTCGGCCTGGGCAACGCTGACGCGGTCGCCGACGGATTTGATGATGGCCGCCGACGGCAGCAGGGCCTCGCCGAAACGCTCTTTGGCCTGGGACCAGGTCAGGCGCGCGGCGGGTTCTTTTTTCCAGTAGGTAAAGAAACCGAAGCGCTCCATCAGTTCCATCACGGCGGAGGCTTCGGCCTGCGCTTCGGAAGCGCCTTTGCCCATCTGTTTACGGGTGGGCAGCACGGCCCCGGCGCTTTTGCCCACCACGCTCATGAATACGGGTATGCCCAGGCGCCCCACGTCGGCGCGGCGGGTTTCCGTCAGAATGCGCACGCCGGTGGCTTCGAGCGCGGCCAGACGTTCGCGCACGCGGGCCACGGTATCCGCGGGTGAAACCGCTTTGTCCAATTCTTTCGTATGCCCCTTGGGGCAGGATGTAATTGTGATCACTGCTTGCCTTTAGTGTGACAAAGGGGCGCTGCCCCTTTGAAACCCCGCCAAGGGACAAGTCCCGTGGAACCCTTAGTATTGTTGGGTCAAGGGGGCTCAGCCCCCTTGCGGGGTATGGGGCGGAGCCCCATAGGTTTGTGGTTATTGAAACAATCCTTTAACAGCGCGCGGCTCTGAGCGCCAGTACTGGGGCGGCGCATCGGCGCGCACGCCCAGTTTCGCCGCCGCGTGCCAGGGCCAGCGGGGGTTGTAAAGCATGCCCCGGCCTATGGCCGCAAGATCCGCCTGGCCGGTTACCAGAATGGTTTCCGCCTGTTCCGGCTCGGTAATAAGCCCCACGGCGATGACGGGCATGGCCGTTTCCTGCTTGATGCGGGCGGCGAAAGCCGTTTGATAGCCCGGCCCGGGGGTGATTTTCTGATCCGGCGAAAGCCCGCCGCCGGAGACGTGAATGAAAGCGCAGCCCCGCTTTTCCAGCTCGTTGACATAGACCAGACTTTGTTCAAGATCCCAGCCGCCCTGGACCCAGTCCGTGGCGGATATGCGGACCCCAACGGGCCGCTCGCGGGGAAAGGCCGCGCGGACCGCGTCAAGCAGCTCCAGCGGCAGGCGTATTCTGTTTTCCAGACTGCCGCCGTAAGTGTCCGTGCGGGTGTTGGAAAGGGGCGAGAGGAACTGGTGCGCAAGATAGCCGTGGGCGGAATGCACCTCAACGGCGTCAAACCCGGCGCGCCCGGCGCGAGCGGCGGCATCGGCAAAAGCGCTTTTGATGCGCTTGATGCCCGCATCGTCCAGCGCTTTCGGCGTTTCGCAGGGGCCGAAAGGCAGGGCGGAAGGCGCTTCGGCCACCCAGCCGCCTTCGGCGGGAAGCAGGGGGCCGCCGCCTTGCCAGGGGCGTTTGGTAGAGGCTTTGCGCCCGGCATGGCCGAGCTGCACGGCCACGGGCATGTTCGACACGCCGCGCACGGCGGCCAGCATGCGGGCGTGGGCCGCTTCGTGCGCGTCCGACCACAGGCCGAGATCGTAAGGTGAGATGCGGCCTATGGGTTCCACTGCGGTCGCTTCAATGATCAACAGGCCCGCGCCGGAAGCGGCCAGGGCGCCGTAATGCATATGGTGCCAGTCGCCGGGCAGTCCGTCTTCCGCCGAATACTGGCACATGGGCGGAACGACGATGCGGTTTTTCAGGGCCAGATTGCCCAGCGATATGGGGGAAAACAACATGCTCATAACGCCTCCTTTACAAGCGGCATCATATTTTTGATGATTCGCGCCAGGTCTTGCCCGGCAAGACCGGCCATGCGGATAATTTCATCCAGCGAGGTTTCGGCCATGCAGTCCGGCAGGTTCTTGTTGCTGAGGCAAGACAGCCCCAGAACCCGCAGGCCCATATGCCGCGCGGCGATAACCTCGAGCACCGTTGACATGCCCACGGCGTCGGCGCCCAGCACGCGGCAGGCGCGGGTTTCCGCCGGGGTTTCAAGCTGCGGCCCGGGCAGCCCGAGGTATACGCCTTTTTCCAGGCGTATGCCGCCGTTCATGGCCGCTTTTTCCGCAAGGGCAAGCAGCGTTGCATCATAGGCGGCGCTCATGTCGGGAAAGCGTGGCCCGGCCGTATCGTCGTTGGGGCCTGTCAGCGGGCTTGCGCCGGTCAGGTTGATATGGTCGGTGATGGCCATGACGGACCCGGCGGCAAACGTAGGGTTGAGCGCGCCCGCCGCGTTGGTGACCACAAGAATTTCCGCGCCCAGGCGGGCCATGAGCCTGACCCCCATGCAGACGTCGGCCGGGCTGTACCCTTCGTATAGGTGGCAGCGGCCCTGTTGCACAATAACGGGCACGCCGGAAAGGGTTCCCGCTACAAAGCGCCCGGCATGTGAGGCCACCCCGGCGAGAGGAAAGTCGGGCAACCCGGCGAAGGGCACGGTCACGGGGTTTTCAACCGCGTCCGCCACGGCGCCGAGGCCGGTGCCCAGCACAAACGCGACGCGCGGCCTGGGCGTGCCGGTACCAAGGGCGCGGTTAACGGCATTTGCGGCGTTCTGGACTTTTGTGAAATTTTGCATACAATTCCCCTCTTCACTGACGCGCTTTACGCCCGGTCTGGAATTTGGTATCGGGCGGATGCTCCGCGCTCCGGCATCCTAGCCGCCTTGTACCGGATAGGCAAGGCGGGCCATTGTGCGAGAGAAGACGCTGTAATCGTAAGGAGTTGAAAAATCCGGTGAGCAATTCCACTCATAAAGTCCTGGTGGCGAACCGGGGCGAGATAGCTGTTCGTATTGTACAAGCTTGCCGCAAGCTGGGGATCGATTTCGTTTGCGTGCACACGGCGGAAGATGCTTCTTCCGGCCACGTGAAGATTGCGCGCGAATTCGGCGGCCCCAAAAGCCTATATCGTGTCGCTTCGTATCACGACGCCAACGAAATTCTGGCCGTGGCCGACGCCGCGGACGCAACCGCCGTGCACCCCGGCTACGGCTTTTTTGCGGAAGATTACCGCTTCGCCCGCCGCGTTTCACAGCGCAACCGCAAATTGATCTTCATAGGCCCCTCCTGGCGCGTCATTCGCGAACTGGGCGACAAGATCAACACCAAACGTCTGGCCCGCAGTCTTGATGTGCCGACGGTTCCCGGTTCTGACCGGCCCATCTATGATGAGATGGAAGCGGAAAGAATAGCCCGCAGTCTGTTTGAGTTCCAGGCGGAACACGGCATTACCAGCCCCCTGGTGCTGGTAAAGGCTTCCGCCGGGGGCGGGGGCATGGGCATTGAAGAGGTGCACGACCCGGACCTTTTCCGTTCCGTGTACCGCCGGGTGCGCAACTATGCCGCGCGTCAGTTCAAAGACGAAGGCGTGCTTATCGAGCAGCGCATACGCGACTTCAACCACCTGGAAGTGCAGATCGTGGCGGAGCGGGGCGGCAAGAATATCGTGCACTTTGGCACGCGTAACTGTTCCATTCAAAGCACGGGCCTGCAAAAACGGCTGGAAGTGGCGCCCGGGTTCGACCCCGGCACCATCGTGTACGACTTTGACGCCCAAAAGTTGCTTGACGACATCACCCGCCACTCGCTGGCGCTGGCCCGCAGGGTCAAATACGACAACGTGGGCACCTGGGAGTGGATCGTCACCCGCGACGGCCGCCCTTATCTGATGGAAGTGAACACCCGCATCCAGGTGGAAAACGGCGTTTCCGCCGCCATTGCCCGCATCAAGGGCAAGAAGGGCGTGGACCTCATCGCGGAGCAGATCCGCCTGGGCCTGGGCGCGCCGCTGGGCTATACCCAAGAAGACATCACCTTTGAAGGCGCGGGCATCGAATACCGCATTATCGCCGAAGATCCCAAAAAACGCTTCACCCCCTGGGTCGGCCGCATCGACGGCTTCTCCTGGCAGGAGCGGGAGTGGCTTTCCATGCACACCCACGTTCCCACCACGGAGGCGTATGACATTCCGACGGAATTTGACCCCAACTTGGCCTTGGGCATCATATGGGGCAAGGATATCGCGGAAGTGCGGGACAGAGGCGTCTCTTTTCTGGACAACCTGGTGCTGCAAGGCGCCGATAACGCCGGCAACCCTTTGAAATCCAACGTCGAATTCCTGCGGGAAAAGACCAACCGGATTCTGCTGTTCTAAGCGAAGGTCAAACAACAGATGGATAGAGAAAAAAGAATACAGCACCTGACCGAGCGTCTGACCTATATTCGTGACGTTTTCGCGGGCAAGCACAATGAAAACGTGCGCCTGCTGGAGACGAAAATGGCGGATTACCGCCAGCGGGAGGCAAGCCTCTCTTCTTCGGAAAAACGCGAAGCCGTAGTTACGCTTGAGGATCTGTTCGGTTTTGTGGAGCGCAAGCTCGAAGCGGACCTGACCCCCATGGACAAGGTCCGCGTCGTGCGCCATTCGCAGCGCATCTGCCTGCGCGACATCCTTGAGAACGTCTATGACAACTACACGGAAATAGGCAGCAAGGACGAGCACTCCATCGACCCCGCCATGGTCATTGCGCGGGCGTACATCACCCGCCGCCAGGGCAAGAAGGTCTATAACCAGTCGGTGCTTGTCATCGGCCAGGAAAAGGGCCACGGCGAAGATTTCCGCAACGGCGGTTCGGTCACGCCTTTCGGCAACGCCAAAGCGCAGCACTATATGCAGGTCGCGGAGACGGAAAACATTCCCATCCACACCTACATTTTCACGCCGGGATCGTATCCCGTGGAAGACCCGCCAGGGGCCGCCCAGCAGATCGCCCGCAATATTTACGAACTGGCCAGCCTGCGCGTGCCCATCATTTCGGTTATTTCCGAGGGCGGTTCCGGCGGAGCGGAGGCTATCGGCCTGGCGGACCGGCGGCTGATGTTCTCGCACGGCTATTATTCCGTCATATCCCCGGAAGGGGCTGCGGCCATTGAAGGCCGCCTGCGCGAAGGGCAGCGGGCGACGCCCGAGCTGATAGAGCGCTGCGCCAAACAAATGAAAATCACGGCGGACGACAACCTGAGAATGGGGTATGTGGACCACGTGATTCAAGAGCCGGAACTGGGCGCCCGCCCGTACCACTATGACTTTTTCCGTACCTTGCGCCAGGAAATCCTGCGCGCCACGGACGAAGTGGTGCTCGGGGTTCGGGGCATGGCTCTTTTCCGGCCGCTGGTTTTGCGCAGCCGCCGCAAAAAGCGGGTCGACAGTTTCGACTTCGACTCCGTGCACGTGCGCTGGTCGCTTTCCAGCGCGGCCCGCGACCGCCTGGTGGAAAAGCGGCACGCCAAGTTCCGCAAGCTTTCGCTCACGGCGGCCAAAGACGAACGGCCGTTCACCAGCAAAATGAGCGAGCGTTTTCGCGAATCGATCTGGGATTGGTACGCGCATTTCAAATATGACTTTTTCGGGCGGCATAAGCAGAGCGTTTCCAACGCGCTGGAGGACATCGACGGCGAAGTGCGCGTGGTGACCGGCCGGTTGCTTGCGCCTTGGAAGCGCCTGGCCCGCAAATTGATGCCCGGCTTTTCGCGGCGCAAGACCGCGGAAACCGAGCGCCAACTGACGGAACTGTCGGAATGGGACGAGCAGGACGCGCGCGGCGGCAACTGGGCCTATATCAGCCCCAGAGCCAAAGAAGACCGGGCCATAACCTGCCCCAACTCTTCCAGCCACGGCTGCCTGGACCTGTGGGCGCCGGACCTGTTCGGCGAATTCGCCGGGGTGTGCCCCAACTGCGGCCACCATTTCCCCATGGAATATCAGTGGTACCTCAACAACGTCTTTGACCCGAATTCCATTTACGAATTCAACGGCGAGGTGGAATCAACCAATCCGCTGGGCATCGACGGTTTTGAGGTCAAGCTGGAACAGGCCAAAAAAGCCACCGGCCACAAGTCGGGCTGCATGACCTTTGAGGCGCGCATCAACGATACAAAAATGATCGTGGCCATGTTGATGGCCGATTTCCGCGGCGGCACCGTGGGCGCGGCCGAGGGCGAAAAGTTCATCCGCGCTGCCGAACGGGCGCGCAAAAAACGCTACCCCTTCCTGGCCTATGTGCACGGCACCGCCGGCATCCGCATTCAGGAAGGCACCAACGGCGTCATCCAGATGCCGCGCTGCACCATGGCCGTGCGTCGCTATATTGATGCCGGGGGACTGTACCTGGTCATGTACGACACCAACTCCTACGCGGGTCCGGTGGCCAGCTTCCTCGGCTGTTCGCCGTATCAGTTCGGCATCCGCTCGGCCAACGTGGGCTTTGCCGGGCCCGGGGTCATCACCGAAACCACCGGCATGGTGCTGCCGCCGCATTACCATAACGTGTACAAGGCGTTGGCCCGGGGACATATTCAGGGCATCTGGGACCGTCGCGAAGCGCGCTTCAATCTGCAGCAGGCCCTGCTAACCATGGGCGGCAGGAACCTGTATTACCGGTAAGAGAGAATTATATGCTGGACGTAAGCAAGCTGCTTGAAGAAATACAGGCTTCGCCCTATGCGGAGATCGTGATCAACGCGCCCCACAGCGGCACGGTGACCTTTCCCGAACTGAAAGCGGGCGACCGCGTGCGCGGGCCCTATGGCCCCTGGAAAGAAAAGCAGGGCACGCTGCTCGCCACGCTGGAACGCGAACGCAACCCCCGGCCGATCTACGCGGCGGAAAAAGGCGAAGTGACCCTGGTGCACGAAGAGCTCTCCGGCACGTTCGTGCAGGCGGGAACGGAACTGTTGCGCCTGCGGCATTACCTGTCGCGAGAAGAGGTGCTGAACGTCATTTTGAAAAAGGCGCTGTCTCTTTTCGTCGCGCCGGAACGGGCCAAGTATTATTTCGTTCCGGCCGTGGACGTGAAGATCAACGTTTCCGGCCCCAAGGCCGTTTCGGTGTATGACGGCATGGAGCTGTTCATCATGTCGCGCATGAAGCGCGAAAGCCCGCTGGCCTATGCCGGGCCGGAAGGCGTGATTTATGCCGTGTATTTTTCGCACAACGAGAACATGGATGCGGGGCAGCCGCTGATCGGCGTGTGCCCGCCCGACATGGTCGGCTCCATCGAGGATGTTGTGATGCGCGTCCAAACGGAGTGGCGTGAGGAGGAATGAGCCTATGGGGCGCATTCTGGCCATCCGGCTCAGCGCCGTGACCTACGACGAGGCCGAAGTGTTTCGCGCCTGGCCTTCGCTGTGCGCGCTGGCCTGGCCCGGCGTTGGAGAGATGCGCGGCGGCGAGTGGAAACCGGCGGCCGTTTCCGCGGCTTTGGCCGCGCCGGTGGCGGCGCAGCCCGCGCGCCGTGGAGTGGTCGAACTGGCCCGCGCGCTGGCGGAAGAAGCCGCCCTTGGCGACTGGCCGGATGCGCGCAAAAAAGCGCTGGAAAATGACCTGAACGCGCTGGAAAAGCAGCTGGGCGCCCTGGAAAAAGCCCTTGGCGACTGGCAGCCGCAGGCCGCGCACGCGGCGAGCACGGCGTTGGAAGATATTTTGGATGGGATTGAAAGGTTGATCAGAGCGGAGTAGCTTTGCAAAGGCTCTGAGCTTGGTTTGTCCACACACACTGTGTCGGCAGCAGAAGACGCTGTTGCCTGAGGAGAAATGAGATGCTGAATAAAGTGATGATCATCGGGCGGCTGGGCCGCGACCCCGAATTGCGCTACGCCGCCAACGGCACGCCCATGGCGAACCTGCGCATAGCGACGGACGAAAGCTATACCGACCGTGACGGCAACAAGGTCGAACGCACGGAATGGCATACCGTGGTGGTGTTTCAGCGGCAGGCGGAAAACTGCGCCAACTATCTGGGCAAGGGCAGCCTGGTTTTTGTGGAAGGCAGCCTGCAGACCCGTAAATGGCAGGACCAGCAGGGCCAGGATAGATACAGCACCGAGATCAAGGCCGCCAGAGTCCAGTTTCTTGACCGGCGCGGCGCCGGGGCCGACGGCAACATGGGCACCGGCATTCCCGCAGAAGGCGGCGGCAAGCCCGCCAACGGCGCGCCCCAGCGGCAGCAGCCCCGGCGCAGCCAGGAAGAAGATCTCGGTCCGGCGTTTCCTTCCGAAGCCAGCGGCATGGATGACGTGCCCTTCTGAGGTTTACCTGGTACATAAAACGTAAACAGGCGCCTCGTGGACATGCTCCGCGGGGCGCTTTTCAGTTTCCCGTTGACACCCGAACGGCGACAAATTAATTTTTATATCCCTAAGGGAGTAAAACATGTGGAACTGAGGCCGGCGTTACGAGACAAGATCAGGTGCCTGACCGACAAAGGCGTGGTTTTTTGCAACCCTTTAAGCATTGATATCGGCGACGATGTCAGCATTGACCGGATTTCAGGCGACGGTGTCACAATCTATCCCGGTTGCCGGATTTATGGGAACAAAACGGTCATTTCGGCCGGCGCGCAGATCGGCCGCGAAGGCCCGGTCACCATCGAAGACTGCCAGATAGGCCCCCGCGTCGAGCTTAAAGGGGGATATTGCAGCAAGTCGGTTTTCTTCGAACAAGCGAACCTCGGCCTGGGGGCGCAAATCAGGGAAGCCTGCATTCTCGAAGAAGAGGCGGGCGGCGCGCACTGCGTCGGACTCAAACAGACGATCCTCTTTCCCTTCGTCACTCTGGGCAGCCTGGTCAACTTTTGCGACTGCCTGATGGCCGGCGGGACCAGCCGGAAGAATCACAGTGAAGTTGGCAGCTCGTACATTCATTTCAATTTCACTCCTGACGCGGACAAGACCACGGCTTCATTGCTGGGCGACGTGCCGCGCGGCGTGATGCTGAACCAGCCGCCGATTTTTCTCGGCGGCCAGGGCGGCATCGTGGGCCCGCTGCGGATGGGTTTCGGCAACGTGGTCGCCGCGGGAAGCATTCTGCGCCAGGACGTTCTTGGCGACGGCCAGCTGGTTTTCGCCAAACCGGTGTCCGGCAAAACGACCACGTATTTGCCGAAGGCGTATTTCGGTCTTGCCCGTATCGTTCGCAACAACTTCATCTACCTTGCCAATCTGGCGGCGCTTGAGCAGTGGTATATCCACGTTCGCCACAGCTTTTTCCAGGAACAGGAGTTTGGCGAGCTCATCTTTCAGGGCGCGCTTGAAAAACTGGGCATGGCGACAAAAGAGCGTTGCAAGCGGCTGGAAGACATGGCCGGCAAAGCGGCGGCCTCTTCAAACGCCGGTTCTGACGAGCCGGGGCGGCGTGAGCTGGCCGCAAACGCCGCCAAGATACGTGAGCTTTTAGCCAACGGCGCGACAAGCCAGGCCGGTTCGCGGCAAAAAGACCTGTTTTTGACGGGACTGCACAAGAGCCGCCCAAAAGGCGCGGGATATATCGATACCATACAGCATCTGCCGGAAGAAGCAGTGCGGGAAGGAACCGCGTGGCTTGAGCAAATCGTCGGCGAGACCTTCCGGCTTTTGGCGTCACAGGCGCCCGCGCTGCAATTGACCCAAGATTGAAGCAACGATCATCAGCAATAAGGAAAGAGTATGGGGAGATTATTCGGAACAGACGGAATACGAGGTGAAGCCAACCGCTATCCCATGGACAGCGCCACGGCGTTCGCCGTGGGCCAGGCGATCGCCTGCCTTTTTCGCAGCGACAAGCACCGCACCCGGGTGATTATCGGCAAGGACACGCGCATTTCGTGCTACATGCTGGAAAGTTCGCTTGAGGCGGGCATCACTTCGATGGGCGGCGACCCCTATCTGGTCGGCGTGCTGCCCACCCCCGGCGTCGCCTTTGCCACGTTCAGCATGCGCGCCCATGCCGGCATCGTCATTTCCGCCTCGCACAATCCTTTTCAGGATAACGGCATCAAGATATTCGGCGGGGGCGGGTACAAGCTCTCCGACGAGCAGGAAAACGAGATTGAAGAGCTGATAACCGGCGGCAAGCTGCCGCAGATGGTGCCGGCCGCCGCCGACATGGGGCGGGCCTATCGCCTGCACGACATGCCCGGCCACTACATTCTTTTCTTGAAAGACACTTTTTCCCGCGATCTGTCGCTGGAAGGAATGAAGATCATTCTGGATACCGCCAACGGAGCGACGTACAAGGTCGCTCCCAGACTGTTTTGGGAGCTCGGCGCCAAAGTCGAAACAATTCATAACACCCCGAACGGCCTGAACATCAACGACAACTGTGGCTCGCAGCACACGGCGGACTTGTCCCGGCGCGTGGTCGAATCCGGCGCCGCCATCGGGCTGGCCTTTGACGGCGACGGCGACCGCCTGATTGCCGTCGATGAAAAGGGCCGTGAGATTTCGGGCGATCAGATTCTGCTCATTTGCGGGCGCATGCTCAAAGAGCAGGGGCTCTTGAAAAACGACCTGCTGGTCAGTACCGTGATGAGCAACATGGGCCTGCGCGTGGCCTGCAAGAAGTACGGCTTCAAACATCACGCCGCGAAGGTCGGCGACCGCTACGTTCTTGAAGACATGCAGAAACTCGGCGGCGTTCTCGGCGGTGAAGACTCCGGGCACATGATCTTTCTCGATCACCATACCACCGGCGACGGCATCCTGACCGCGCTGCAGCTTCTTTCGGCCATGGTCCGGTCCGGAAAACCGCTTTCCGAACTGGCGGCGCAGATGGACATTTATCCCCAGAAACTGATCAATCTGGATGTGAAGAGCAAGCCCGATCTCAGCACCGTGCCGCAAGTCGCCGAAGTCATTAAACAGGTAGAAGCGGAGTTGAAAGACGAAGGCCGCGTGCTTGTTCGTTACTCGGGCACGCAGAACATGTGTCGCGTCATGGTCGAAGGGCCGAGCGTGGAATTGACCGACAAATATTGCACGCAGATTGCCGATGTGATCAAAAAAGCTCTCGGTTGATAAAGAGCTCAGTAGCTGGTCTGTATTTCATCTGGAAGGATACATTATGTCGATCACGGTCTATGTCACGGACGATTTTGAACACATGAGCAAAGTCGGCGCCGATATCGTCAAAGCGCGCATTACTCAGACCCTTAAACAAAAAAACGAAATGGTGCTGGGGTTGGCCACCGGGAATTCGCCGACCGGCCTTTACCGCCACCTGGCCCAGGCTGCCAACGCGGGCGAGGTGGACAGCCGTCGCCTTCGCAGTTTCAACCTGGACGAATACGTCGGCCTGCCGGGTGAGAACGCGCAGCAGCGCGTTTTGCATCGCGAAAGCTACTGCACGTTTATGATCGAACGGCTCTTCAGCCGCCTTGAGCACAAATTCATCGAAACCAGCGTTCCTTACGGAACCTTGATCGAGCAGGCACGGTTGGTTAAAGAACTGAAGGCGAACCCGGAAGACTGGAGCGAAGAAGGCACGGATGCCGGCCGCTCCATCGTCATCAAGGCCACGGCTGTCTCGCCGTATCTGGCCTGGATTCGCAAGGAAATTCTCGAAGGCTATGCGAAGAAGATCAAACAGGCCGGCGGAATCGACCTGCAAATCATCGGCGTCGGCGGCCGCGGGCATGTGGCTTTTCACGAATCGGGCATTCCGTTCAAGAAAAGCAAGGTAATGCTGGTCAAGCTCGACGACAACACGGTGGCCAACGCCGTGGCCGACGGCCATTTCGCTTCGATAAAAGAAAGTCCCCGCTACGCGATCAGCATGGGGGCCGAACTGGTCTATCAGGCGAAAACCGTCGTCCTGTTGGCCAACGGCGAACGCAAGGTCGAATCGCTAACCAGGTCGTTGCTTGATGCGCCGACGCCGGACGTGCCCATCTCGTATGGCCAGACGTACGCGGCCAACGGAGGCGAGCTTTACTACGTCGTCGACAAAATCGCGGCGCGAGAGCTTTTGGCCGCCCGTTCCGCTCTGAAAAAGAAAGGCATAGAAATCCTGACCCCCAAGGCGGACGCGAAACCGTAGCATGAGCGAACTTGAAGATTGTATTACAGAGCTTATCCGTATGAAAGGCCCCCTCACGGGGGCCGAAATACACCAGCATATCAAGGGCGACAGCTTGGCGTTATGGCAAACCTGCCGTTCTTCAAGCGCGCTGCAAACCATAACGCTGGGGCGGCTCTATCTGCGCCTTGACTCGCAGGTGGAGGGGTACGCCCGCCTTTCGCCTTCCATCTTGAGGGAATTTTTCACCTATTCGCTCATCGGCCTGGCGGGCGATTTGGAACCGCTGGAAAGGCGCGGGCAGGAAATCGCCTCGCGCATCGAAGCTATCAGCCGTGAGAAGCACGACCTGGCCCGCAGCTTTATCGAAAACGTTCGCGAACGGTTCACCGGCGATTGGCCGGAAGACAATCTCTGCGTCATTCTGGCCGGAGATGTCGTCTATCACATGGCGCACAGGGTTCCGCGGCCGGAGCGCAGCACGGGAAGGCTGGTGGACGGTTCCGACATCGACCTGGTCGTCATCCTGGCTGACGATGTGCCGGACAGCCTTGTCGAACGGCTTGATGACGCGATTTACAAAAGCAAGTACATGGCCCTGGTCACTCCCACGGTCAGGGAAGAAATTGACTACGTGGTGAAAAAAATGGCGCGGGTTGAAGAACAGTTGCGTTTTGACACCTTCAAACGCATGGTCGCCTGCAAAATACTGCATGAAGGCGTGCTGCTGCATGGCAGTGCGGCCATGTTCAGCGACATCAAGCTCCGGCTTCAGGATCAGGGCATCACGCAGAAGCTGGAGGACCTGGAGGCGCAGGCGCATGCTTTCCGCGCGGCCGGGCAAGAATATTTGCTTCGCCACAGCCCTGAGGGGCCAATGGGAAGCGACGTTCGAAAACTTTTCTATTCCGCGGAAGAATCCGAAGAATTCGAATGAACGGGTGGGTCATCCGGGTTGTTATGTAAAAAATTTCGACTGCCTGCCGGAAAGTACAACATTATATAGAAATATTGTTCAAAAATATCTTGTTATCATAGCGTCTTACAGTTGGAATGCCTTTTGCTTGGGCGAATATATATTCCGTGACCGCCTATTCAACTGGAGAACGTTATGAACAGATTCTTTGCAACTTTCGGCCTGATGATCCTGTTGGTGTGCACCGCCGGCACTGCAAAAGCGGAGGTGATTTCTGCATGGAATTACGCGGTTGACGGTATTTTTACCAGTTGGAAGGACGACCAGGAGCGTTCTTACACTGCGGCCAACAATCCCGGTGAACCCGGGTGGCTGGGGTCCGGTTCCTGGGGAGTGAACCAGAGAACACTTTCCTATGCTTACTCCGGCGGGGTCCTGGCTCCGGGCTCTCAGACAGGATATGGCGAACTGCGCTGGGGCGGGAAGAACCTCTTCAATGAGCTTACCTATAGCTCAATCGGCCTGACAAGCTCTTCCGGAACCATGTATACCGACGGAGCCGCTGTTAACGGCATGGGCTGGTACCATAACAACCAAACTCTGAGCGGCGGCTACCCCACGCTCGCCTATGGCACGATTTTGGCCACCCTGGCCCTGACTCCGGTGGGTTCCACGGCGTTGCCCGTGTTCTCCACGACGCTTGAGTACTTCTTTTTTGAAACGCCCAACGGCGGCGCAGCCACGGAACGGGATATTTTTATTGTGCGTAACCCTTATGTCGGGCATGAATACTTTGAATACGGCGGAATAAAATATGATTTCACCTTTGAGGCTTCTTTTCAGGAAATAACCGGCTCTTACGCCGATTATGCCCGTCAGCAGCTCGGCTGGGGCGCGGATGTGCCGATCTACGGCTGGACCACGGCGGAAAACGGCACCACCAGCTTCCTTACCAAGCTGCAAGTGCGACATGAAACTATGAGCGTGCCCACGCCGGAGCCCGCCACTGTAGCACTGCTGGCCCTCGGCCTTGCCGGCATGGGGCTGGTTGCCCGTCGTCGCCGCAGATAAAAAAAACGCAGCAACGGTTCCCGATCAAGTGCACTTGATCGGGAACCGGCAGGCACGGCAGCAATGCCGTGCTGTTTTGTTTTGGCCTGTCGCTTTGCAAAGCGCGATGATGCGGCTTGCGTTGACAGCAAGCTTCCAGAAAGGCTAAAAATACCCCTTGAACGTGCCGGGTAATGGCGCTGTCTACGCTGGAAATCAAGTATTGTATGGATGAAGAGTATGGCGACCCATCAAATTGAACTTTTCGGTCATGTGACGTACAGTCCGAACCTGTCGTACCAGGACGTTCTGGACCGTGAAGAAAAATTGAAGCTTGAGGCGCAAGTGCTGCTTTCGGGGGTGGACGCGGATTTCATTCATTTTGAGGCCGTTGGCGATGCCTTGCGTTTTCAGTGCGTCTTTACGGACGGCGGCGAGAGCCTGTTTCATCAGATTTGCGACGGCCTTTGCCCGATGATGGATAACGGTCTGGCGGGCCGCCTGCTTTTTGTGGATAAAGACCTGTACACGCTCCATTATTACTCTTTGGGCAAAGGAACGTGGCAGGAGGGTACCCTGGCCTTGCCGTTGGCGGGATATCTTGAGAAAACGACGCCTGTTCGCGTGGGCTCTTTTCCCCACGTCGGCCCGGAACGCAGAAAATAACGCGCACCCGCCCGGGTGGTGGAATTGGTAGACACAAGGGATTTAAAATCCCTGGCCCTTAACAGGGTGTGCGGGTTCAAGTCCCGCCCTGGGCACCAAAAAAGAGCGAGGAAAAGCGCCTTTCGCCGGCAAGAGCGAAAGGCGCTTTTCCTCGCTCTTGCCAGTAACGTCGATATATGTGGTCCCTTTTTCATGTTGTGTTGTAGAATATAACCTGGCCGAGGTTGAGTATTTGCTGTTTGTTCAGCCATTGCTGCTAACAGCTGTACTTACTGTGCGGCATGTGCGTCGCGGTATGTTTTTTTAATATTTGTTGTAACTTCGCGATGGTCTGTAAAGAAAATTGTAATTTTTGCCGATAGAATTTATTAAAGTAATGTAAAATTTAGTTTTTTCTTTATTAATTGACGCAAAGTGGACAAATTTGGTAGTGGATGCCAAACAGGGGGGAGTGATGCTCTCATTTCATTCCGGCAGCGCCCGCTTGGTTAATACAGAGTATGCCGCCTCTGAATGCCTTGATTTGGCGTTCGGTGGCGGCACGCCGCCCGACGATTGCGGGCTGATATTGATCCACGGCACCATTGGGCATGATTTGCCTGTTCTTGGGGCAGCTGTCAGCAGGCGCGTTCCGGGCGCTATAGTGCTTGGGGCTTCGTGTAGCGGCATTGTCGGCCGCGAAAGGGTTGGCGAAACGCTGAACGAAGTGGCGCTGATGGCGGTTTGCGGTCCGGCGGAAGAATACGCCGTGGCCGGGGTGCGCGAAATTCATGGGCACAACGCCTATGAAAAGGGCCGGGAACTGGCCGAAGAGCTGCAAAGGAAAACTCCCGGCGCGCGCATGGCCTATCTGCTTTGCCCGGGCCTCGATATCGCCAACGACCTGGTCATCAAAGCTTTTGAAGATGTGTTCGACCCGGGCTTCACCCTGTTCGGCGGGACTTCGTCGGGCGTCAGGCGCGGGCTGGTAAACGCCCAGTATTACGATGGCCGGGTGGATGAGCACACCGCCTGGGCGGTCACTTTCGCCGACCCCAGTTTGCAGGTCGCAACCAGGGCCACGCACGGCTTTGTGGCTTACGGGCGCCCGATGACGGTTACAAAGGCTCAGGGCAATAAAATACTGGAGCTGGATGGATACCCCGCATGGCAGGAATATTCCAGACGGCTTTCACTGCCCCCGGACACTGAACTTTCACAAATGCTCGCCATGGGCGCGCTGGCGGAGAAGCTGCCTGAAGATGCCGCGCAAGAATACGGCAACACGCATATTCTTCGCGTTGTCACCGGGCGCGACCCGGACGGCACCATCCATTACCCGGTCACCTGCAGGGAAGGGGGGGAGTTGTGGTTGACCAAGCGTGACGAAGAATTGATTTTTTCCGAGCAGCGAAACAGCCTGGAATATCTGTCAAAACAGCTTGAGGGGCATGTGCCGGTGGCCGTTTTTCAGACGGACTGCTTTGCCCGCGGCCGCTTTCTTTTTAACAAGATTATGAAAGAAGAAATTATCGCCATGATGCAAACCGCGCTTTCGGCGGACGGCGCGGTGCCGCCGTGGCTGGGCATGTATGGTTTCGGCGAATATGCGCGGCTGAACGGCCGCAATACGTACCACAACTATACCACGGCGCTTATGGTGCTTTACCGGTAAATGCGTGAGCGCCGCCGGTCCGCACAATGAAGCGGCCCGAACCTTTCGGTTCGGGCCGCTTTTGCATGGCGCTATCAGCGCATTTTGGGGACGTGCATCAGCCAGCCTTCGGGGGCGGGCGTTTTGCCGATCTGCATGCTGGAGTACATATCATACAGCGCGCGCGAGTGTTTCCCGATCTGGCCGTCGCCCACGCGGATTTCTTCGCCGCTTTCAAGCAGATATGAACCCACGGGGCTGACCACTGCGGCGGTGCCGAAGCCGCCGGCTTCAACAATTTCACCGCTGCGCACTTTGCCCAGGAAGTCATCCAGGCGGATGCGTTCGGTTCTGGCCTTGATTTTGCCGTGTTTCGCCAGTTCCAGCACTGATTCGGAAGTGACGGAACGCAGGAGTGAGTCGTTGAACTCCGGAATAACGAAGGTGCCGTCTTTAAGCACGTGGTAGTGGTTCATGGTGCCTACTTCTTCCAGGTACTCGTTGGCGGCGTCAAGGTACAGCACCTGGCCGCAGTCGTGCTCGTGCGCGTATTCCGCAGCGCGCAAGGAAGCGGCATAGTTGCCGCCGCACTTGGCCGAGCCCGTGCCGCCGGATACGGCGCGGTGGAATTTCTGCGTGATTAGCAGGCGCAGTGGCTTTGAGAACCCGCCGGGATAATAGGGGCCCGAGGGCGAAAGTATGATGCAGAAAATATAGCTGTCGCTGGACTTTACGCCCAGAGTGTCTTGCAAGCCGAACATAAAGGGCCGGATATACAAGGATGACTCGGGTACGGTGGGGCACCAGTCGCGTTCGACGTCGATCAGCCGCAGCAGGCCTTCGCGCTGCAATTCGACGGGCACTTCGGGCATGCATATGATGCGGGCCGAATGGTTCAGGCGGGCGAAGTTCTTGTCCGCGCGGAACGCGTAAATTTCGCCGTCAGCGTGGCGATAGGCTTTGGCGCCTTCAAAGATGGCCTGGCCATAGTGGAGTACGACGGCGCCGGGCATCAAAGAAAAGGGGCCATAAGGTTCTATGCGAGCGTCTTGCCATTTGCCGTTGCGATATTCCGCCACAAACATGTGGTCGGTACGCAACGCGCCGAACGGCAGGGTGCCGCCCGGCAAGGTGCCCCGTTTAGAGGGGTCCACCAGTTTATACGAAATTTCCATATATCCTCCAGCGACATTGATGCGTATTCAAAAACTGTAGACCAAAATTTGGCGGCCTACAAGATGGTCAATGCAGGATTTATTGATTGGCCAGAGGCAGTCGGACGGTGAATACGCTTCCCAGGTCGGGTGAAGATTCGCAAAGCATGGAGCCTTTGTGCACGCTCGTCACGATGAAAAAAGCCAGAGAAAGGCCTATGCCGTTGCTGCCCTGCCCCATGCCGTGGGTCGTGTAAAAGGGTTCGAAAATGCGTTTGCACACTTCCGGCGGCAAGTGCGAATCCGGGCTGCGAATGGCGATGGCGGCGTAATCGTCTTCCGGGAAAATGTCGATATGCAGGCTCGGCTTGGTGGGCGGGGCGGGCCGGCGCTGCATGGAATAGACCAGAATACGCAGGATTTGTAGCAGTACCTGCACAATTTCGGTCTCCGAGCAGTTGATGCGCAGCAAATCTTCCGCCGGGTCGAAGTGGACGGTGATTGCCGAAAAATCGATCATTTCTTTCAGCTCGCCGTCCGTACTGGCCAGGTCAAGCGCCTCGCGGACAAGGGTGCTCACTTTTATGGGCGCAAGCACCATGTCGCGCTGCCGGCTGAAATGCAGCATGTTTGAAACGATGCGGGCGATACGGTCGCCTGCCCCGCGCATCTGCTGCAGCAGCATGGGCACCTGGCGTTTCGCCACATAGCTTTGGACAGATTTGAATGTGGTGCCCAGGGCCAGGGCTGCGGCCGCGTTGACAGGCAGTTCGGTCAAAAGACGCCGTTCCAGGTTTTGCACGCCCTGCAAAATGGCGCTGAGGGGGTTGTTGATCTCATGTGCCATGCCTGAAGCCAGCATGCCGACGGATGAAAAACGGTCGGCCTGCGCCAGATCGTTTTCAAGGCGCATCCGCTTCGTCACGTTGTCCACCCGGATAATCGCACCGGTTTCAAGATTGGTTTCAATGGGATAGACGGTCATGTCCTCATATTCGATGCGGCCGTGTTCCGTATACGGCATAAGGTTGAACTGAGAAGAGACCTTTTCCCGCAATGCTTTTTCTATCAAAGCTTCGTGCCGGGCCAGGGGGCGGCATACGCTGGTCAGGGGTTGGCCCAGGGCATTGCGGCGCGAGAGGTCATAGCGCCGCTCAGCCGCGCTGTTCCACAACGTGACGACCATCGCTTCGTCAATGCCGATCATAACGGAAGGCGTCGCATCCATGACCGCCGCGACGTGGTCGCGCATGCGCAAAAGCTCGTAACGGGCCTGGGCGGACCGGGCCGCATGTTCCAGTTCCGCCTGGGTGTGGCGAACGTTTTCAGTGATATCTTCATGCATCATCAAAAGCCCGATCACCTTGTCGTCGCCGGTGGTCAGCGGGTAAAGGCCGATATGCAACCGGCGCACGTCGCCCCAAGGCGCTTGCAATTCCAGGCTGGGCAATGTTTTTTCCTTGCCCGTGAACGCTTCGCTGAAAGCCCGCGTCAGTGCGGGTGTAAAGGAAAGGTTGCCGTAGAGAACATTGGCGTGCGTATCCGGCGTGGACCACATCTCGCGCCAGCGGGGGTTGGCTTCGCGCAACGAGCCGAAAGCGTCGAAAAGCGCGATGCCGGCCGGAGAATAGTCCATGATAGCGCGAAAACCGGCGTACAGCCCTTCTTTTTCTTGCTGCTCTTTTCGCATGTCCGTGACATCCAGCGCATACAGCAAAATGGCGGATTCACCCTCCCACAATATGGGCCGCATGGAACAGGCTCCCCAGCGCAGGTCACCGGGCAGGGTCACAAACCGTATGAGAAAGCGAGAAGAGGCCTCGTCAGGGCGCGACAGGCTTTTTTCGGCGTCTGAAAAGCGACAGCGGTCTTCGGCATGAATAAAGGAGTTGATGTCTGTTTGCGCCAGTTGTTCTTGCGTTGAGCCCAGCATATAGGCGAAGCTGGCGTTGCAGAAAATGGGGCGAAACTCGCGCAGAACGGCCATACCCTCTTGCGCGTAGTCGGACAATGCGAAAGAATTTCCGCTGGTGCGGGAAAAAGAAGGGCGGGCGGGCGCTTTGCCCGTGGTGCGAAAACCGCCACGGAACAGCGCAAAGAACCGGGATAATAACGTAGGTCGTTCCGGTTCCGTGGCGGTTGCGGGTGCTTGTTCGTTGGTTTCGGTCATTTTTTTTTCGTGGTATGGTGCCGACATATCATGAATCATCGCTAAGGGATAGTAGCGGATTATGCGCGATATGCAGAAGAGATGGCTTGTCTTTCGATTGTCGGCTTTGGGGGATGTCGTGCTGACCACGGGCGTGCTGGCGCATTGGAGCGCGATGCGCGACTGGCGTTTCCACGTGTTGACGAAGCAGGCTTTCGCTCCGGTATTTGAGGGTAACCCCGTTGTTGACGCGGTGATCGCCGCCGGGGAAGACGATTTACGCATGCCGCGCCTTGTGCCGTGGTTTCGAGAGCTGGCGCTCGAATACAAGGGCTGGGGCCTTATCGACCTGCACGGGGTTTTGCGCTCCCGCCTGCTCGGCGCGTTGTGGCGCGGGCCCGTGTTGCGCTATCCCAAACATGCCATGGCCCGTCGGCTCTTTTTGCAAAGCGGCGGGCGGCTTTGCCGTTCCCGTTTGCTTGCGGCCAACGTGCCCCAACGGTATGCGTTGGCCGCCGGCACTGCCGCTCCTGATGCGGCGGCGCTATTGCCGCGTCTGTATCTGAGTGACGCGGAACTCGAGTGGGGCAGGGCGCGGGCCCCGAAAGGCTGCGTTGCCTTGCATCCCTATGCGGCGCATGTCCATAAAGCCTGGCCCGAAGGGCACTGGCGAGAGCTGGCAGCCATGCTTGACGCGCGCGGTATACCCTGGGTGCTGATCGGCCGGGGGAACCGTTTTTTCCCCGGTGATGCAAGAGATTTTACGGACCGCAGCACACTGCGCGAAAGCGCGGCGCTACTCGCGGCCTGCTCGGTTCTGGTCACGGGCGATTCCGGGCCGATGCACCTGGCAACGGCCGTAGGCACGCCGGTCGTGGGCCTCTTTGGCCCCACCACGCGGGAATGGGGTTTTTTCCCTTCCGGACCTCGCGATATCGTGCTGGAACAGGACCTGCCGTGCAGACCCTGCTCGTTGCACGGCAAAAAACCGTGCCCTGATGCGGGCAAATGCCTTGCCCTCATCCGGCCTGAAGCGGTTCTTGACGCGCTGACGCGGCTTTTGCTTGCTGAAGGGCCGCATTCGGGCTAATAAGCCTGTGCACAATCAAAGAGTGATGCCCTATGGATAGCAGACCCCCCAAAAGCGCTCCTACCCGCGCTTTTCAGAAAAGTGACCCCGTCGAGAGCCTGATCGAGCTCGATCTGGATATTATGAAACTGCTGGCCCGCAGGGCCAAGCTGGTCACCCGCCTACGCGGCGGCAAAGACCACGCCGCGACCCCGACCGCCGTCAAGGCGGAGAAAGAGGTTCGCTCGGCTTGGGAAAAGAACGCCGTGCGCTTCAGCCGGGACGAAAAATTTTCTCGCAGGCTGTTCGCTTTGCTGCAAGAGTTGAGTGTTGATTCGCGCGACGAATCGGAAAGCCGCAGCAGCTTTAACCTGGCGCCTTCGCGACGGCCCGTGGCGGTTGACCTGCCCGCGCCCGTATCCGTCGTGTCCACGCGGCTGTGGGCCGCGCTGGCGGCGGCTCGGGGTGAAGAAACGGTTATTGAAAACGTGGTGCTGAACGATGCGCTGCTTGAATGCGTCAAGGCGTTGAATCAAGCGGGCGCGCTGTTCACCTGGACCGTGACGGGCAGATCGGGCGAAGGGACTCTTCGCCATGCGCGGCGGGATGCGGCGGAAGGTGAAGATGAATCGCCTGGGCTGCTTTTCCCCGGCGCGGTGCTTTATGCGGGCGAAGATTCACTGACCTTGCATCTGCTGGCTTTTCTCGCCTTGGCGCGGACCGGTAAGGTCCGTTTCACCGGCGGGGCCGGTTTGAAAATGGCCGACCTTTCTCCCTTGCGGCGTTTTTTGCCCGAACTTGGCGCGCGCTTGGCCCACGCGGTGCCGCGTTCTTGCGGGTTACCGGCCAGCCTGGAAATCTCCGGCGAGCTGCCTGACCATGTAAATTTGCCCGCAGATCTTCCCCTTGAAGGGATATGGGCTTTTCTGTGCGCGGCCTGCACCTGGAACAAGCCCGTCACAGTGGACCTAGCCGATTTGCCTGCCTGTGTGTCTTTACGCGCCCTGGCCGAAATATTGCCCATTCTGCGCGCCTGCGGCATTGACGATGCATTGCGGGGCAGCGTGCTGACGTTGAATCCGCAAAGCGCGCGGGTGCCCGCAAATCCCGCTCTCGCCGCGGACCCGGTGATTTGCGCCTATCTGTTGGCCTTGCCCGCTTTTGCAGGGGGTACCGTGAACCTGAACGGCGTTTGGCCTCCATCCAACCCCCAGGCGGACGAAGCCGCTCATATTTTGCGGGCGGCGGGCCTCGGCGTGCAACTGGATGCGGGTAAATTGCGCGCGGCATGCGATGGCGCGGCCTCTCGCGCGGCGACTCCTCTTGATTTGCGCGGCTGTGACCCGGCCTTGTTGCCGCTGGGGCTGGCTTTGGCTGTTGTGGAAGCGAAACGCGGCGTCTTGCTGCCTGCTCCGCTGCTGGAAGGTGAGGAAGAAAGCGCTTTGGCCGCCGATTTTTACGCGCGGTTCGGCCTTTGCCCGAACGAAAAGGGCATGCTGGCCCCTGCCGCCGATGGAGCGGCTTCGCCGCCGGCGCAAATTTCCCAAATCCCCCAAATTCCGTGGACCAGCCCGGGGCCGTATTGGACTTTGGGCTATGCCTTGTGCGCTTACGTGCAGCCCAACCTGCGGCTGACCAACCCGGCCGTGATGACGGAACTTATGCCTTCGTTTTGGGCTTTGTATAACGCTTTGCCGACCCCCCCAGCCACACCGGCGGCCGCGGTCGCGAAAGAGAGCGAAAAACCCAAGGCTCGCAGGCGTATCGTCGCTTCGTAAAGGAGAATGCTCATGAGTCTTGTTACCGCCGCCGTCGCCAAGCAGTTGCAGAGTTCGTCGTGGATACGCCGCATGTTCGAAGCGGGCGCCGCCCTGAAGAAACAATACGGTGAAGACGCCGTGTGCGATTTCAGTCTGGGCAACCCCGACCTGCCCGCGCCCGCCGCTGTCGCCGACGGACTTAAGAAACTGTTGCAGATGGCCGACAAACCCTTTGCTTTCGGCTATATGCCCAACGCCGGTTTCCCTTGGGCGCGCGAACAGCTCGCGGCTCATTTGAGCAAAGAACAGAGCATGACCCTGACCGGCGACGACGTCATTCTGACTTGCGGCGCGGCCGGGGGGCTTAACGTTCTGTTCAAGACGGTTCTGGAAGCGGGCGACGAAGTGCTGGCCATCGCGCCGTATTTCGTGGAATACGGGGCGTATGTGGGCAACCACGGCGGCGTTTTGCGCGCAGTGCCTTCGCAGCCCGACACGTTTGCGCTGGACTTGGCCGCGCTGGAAGCGGCCATCGGCCCGAAGACGCGGGCCCTGATTATCAACTCGCCCAACAACCCAACCGGCAGGGTCTATACCCGTGAAGAACTGACGGCCCTTGCCGCGCTTCTGAGCCGTAAGAGCAAGGAAAACGGCCGCCCGATCTTTCTGGTGTCTGACGAGCCGTATCGGTATCTGGTGTATGACGGCGTGGTTGTTCCGCCTGTTCTGCCCTTGTATCCCTATGCCGTTGTGGCGAGTTCTTTTTCCAAGAACCTCTCGCTGCCCGGCGAGCGCGTGGGCTACTTGGCTCTTTCTCCGGCCCTTGAAGGGCGGGAAGAATTGATGGCCGGGCTTATCCTTTCCAACAGGGTTCTGGGCTTTGTGAACCCGCCGGTGGTGGGGCAGCATCTAATGGCCGCCGCGTTGGGTTCCCAGGTAGATGTCGGCGTTTATGCGGCCCGGCGCGATGCCATGGCCGAGGTGCTGACAGATGCGGGCTATGAATTCTTTCTGCCCAAAGGCGCTTTTTACTTCTTTCCCAAAGCGCCCGGCGGCGACGACGTGGCCTTTGTGAATACCCTGTTGCAAGAGCGCGTGCTGGGGGTGCCGGGTTCCGGCTTCGCCGGTCCGGGACATTTTCGTCTGACCTTCTGTGTGGATGAGCGCGTTATCCGCCGTGCGGCCGACGGTTTGAAAAAGGCCATGGCCGCCTATCGCTGAGGAGGCTTCATGACCCAGTTCTCAGCCCCGCTGGCGGTGCCGCAGAATGTCGCCAGAGCCAAAAGCCTGGTCAAGCGTGACGAGCCCGTGCGCGCCATCGATTCTTTGGTGACCGCGCTGGAGCTGTTTGAACCGGCCAAGATTTTGGGCAAGGCCCGGTACGAGATAGAGGTCAACATTCTGGAGTGCGTCGCCGACCTCAGCCGCCACCCGGCGGTGAAGACGCTGCTGACGCAGCTGACCCGTTCCAATACGGCGGTTATCGCCTATACGCCGGGCGAAGAGGCCAAGCTTATACCCGTGCTCAAGGTGCTGCGTAAAGCATTGGCCGAAACGGCGGCGGAAAAGATTCGCGCGGAAGAAGGCAAGGCCACTGATAGAAAAGCCTCGCTTCTGACCAAGGGTAAAGAGCACTTGGCGGCCGGAGAAATGCCGAAAGCCAGAGCCGTGCTGAAACGGCTGGCGGAGGAGTTCGGCACGGAACCCGGCGTGCTGGCGGAAATAGGTTCCATTTTGACCAAGGCAAACCTGCAATATGAAGCAGTGGAGTTTCTGGAGCAGGCTCTGGAAGCCTTTCCCAAAGAAAGCGGCGTATACGCGGAACTGGTCGGTTGCTATGTGACCCTGCGCGAGCATGAAAAGGCGGAAGCCGTGTATCTCAAGGCCATCGCCCAGTTCGGCCGGCACCCGCGCACCCTGATCAACCTTGGGAAATTGTACCTGGAATGGAACAAAAAAGATAAAGCCTTTGACGTGTTGAACCAGGCCGTGGGCCTGGACCCCAAAAACGAAGAGGCCAAAAAGCTGCGCGATCAGGCGGAAGGGCGGTAAAATTCCGTTGTTACGACAAATTACCAATAAAAACAGACGCTCAGTCAATGTATGGCTGAGCGTCTGTTTTTATTGGTCGGAGCGACTGGATTCGAACCAGCGACTTCCTGCTCCCAAAGCAGGTGCGCTACCAGGCTGCGCCACGCTCCGTTTATAGCTGCTCCGGCGCGCGGACAGCAAGCCCCGGTCAGGACCTACTGCACGTTAACAGTGCCGTTTGTGGAGGCGAAGCTCGTGCGGCCTTCGGTGTTCGTCGGGTCGAGATCGTTCGGGCCGAGAACCAGCTCCGAGCCCAGCCAGACATGATCGGCAGGGTCCAGATGTTCGCCGTCGTCGATCAGCTCAAAATGCAGGTGGGCTCCGGTGGTTCTGCCGGTACGGCCCACAAGGCCGATATGGTCGCCCCGGCGGACTTCGTCGCCGGTTTTGACCAGGGTTTCTTTCATATGCGCATACAAGGCAATGCGGCCGTCAAGCTGCTCAACCAGCACCCTGATGCCGTATCCGTCGCCTTTGCGCCCGCTGAACAGCACTTTGCCGTGGTTAAAGGCGGTGATCAGGCTGCCCTGGGGGGCGCACACGTCAATGCCCTTGTGCAGGCGCACCTGTCTTTTGGAAACGGCACGGGGGCCGTAACCGGAATAAATGCCGCGCTCCATCAGCGCCGCGCGCTCATCCTGAGGCATAAGAGACCGTACATACAACTTGCGCGATTTTTGCGCGGTCTTTTTCGTTCGGGATTTGCCGCGGTTTTGCGGAGAAGAGCTGGAAGTGGCAGGGGTGGCTTTTGAAGAAGAGTTTGCTTTTTTGGGCTGTTGCGTTTTTTTCTTTGCCGCGCTTTTTTGCACCGGTGCGCTTTTGGTGTCCTGGGCCGCCGCCGCGTCGGCAGGCACGCTCAGTACAGCCCCAAGGCACAGCATCATCACAATGAGGCAGAACCGGCGAAACCGGGGCAAGGAAGTGACAGCTCGAAGTGAACGGAAACCGGGGCCAATGTGGGGTTGGGTGCGTCCAGTCATGGGTGTGGTTATACCCTAAGCAATATGATGAGGCAATAATGAAATTTGCTTACTGCGCCGGAACTAAATCGATAACGGTCACTTCGGGCGGGGTGAACAGACGCATGGGCGGACCCCAAAACCCGGTGCCGTTGCTGACGTATACAAGACTCTTTTCCCGGCCGCCGTCGATGACGGTCATGCCCTGCATGAATTTGTGAACCATATAGACGATAAAGCGGGCGGGCCAAATCTGGCCGCCGTGGGTGTGCCCCGAAAGTTGCAGGTCGAACAGCCCGGCAATGTGCTGCGGCCTGCCGGGGCGGTGGCGCAGAAAGAGGATGAAGCGTTTTTGTTCCCGGTCGTTTGCCAAAGAGCGCATCAGCTCTTCATCCACTTTGTCCGGCAGGTCCGGGTCGCCCATTTGTCTGCCGCGTATGAACATGGGGTCATCAACCCCGGCGATGGTGATGCCCATAACCCTGACGGCCCGGCCGCGCAAAACCTGAAATCCGGCTTTTTCCGTGAAGTTCAGGGAATTGAGAAGGCCGGCGTATGCCTCATGGTTGCCCAGCACGGCAAAGCCGCCTCCGGCCGGAATGACCGCGCGCAAGAGGGCGGCGTCTTCACCCCTGCGGCTCATGTCCGTGTCGACCAGATCGCCCAGCATAAGCAGAATGTCGGGTTTCGCGGCCTCCACGACGGCGGCCATGCGCTTGAGCCGCCAGGTGCCGACGATGCTGCTCAGGTGAATGTCGGTCATGGCGGCGAGGCGCAGGCGCTTGACCCCAGGCGGCAGTTTGGCCGTGGGGATGGTGAGGTGCACGGGCCGCACCGCTGCGGCCTCGTAAAACGCGTATACTCCCAGAACAAGGCAGAACCCCAGCACCCAGGGGAGCGAGCGGGAAAGCCGCAAGGCGTATGAAAACCGCGTTCCGCTTCCGAACAGGCCGCTGACGCAGTCGGTCAGCCAGGCCAGAATGCGCGCGCAATCCAGAAAAAAGATCCAACTGACGGTGATCAGCACCAGGCCCATCCAGACCATCGCCACCCAATGCAGGCTTGTGAGGATAGGCCCGCTGAGCGCCATGCGGCGCAAGAAAAAAGCCGCGATCATGGCGCAAAAGAAAAGTCCCACCCCCACCTGCCACATGCCGGAGCCGAAGGCGGCGCGCAGCCTCCAGAAAATGTAGGCGTGCATGCAGGCGTAAACGATGGGAACGATGACGAAGAAGTTCATGCTAAAAAGCGGGAAGCATTCCCTTGGGTTCCAGTTCTTTCATGATGTACGCCTTGACTTCCGGCGACTGCACGGCTTTTACCAGCGCTTTCACGGCCGGGCTGTCCGCATCCTCTTTTCTGACCACAACCACGTTGGCGTAAGGAGAGTCTTTGCCTTCGATGATGATGGCGTCGCGCGAGGGGATGAGCTTTGCCGCCGCCGCGAAGTTGGTGTTGATAACCGCTGCGCGCACGTCGTTCAAGGTGCGGGGCAGTTGGGCCGCTTCTATTTCAATGAACTTCAGACCCCTGGGGTTGTCGGTGATGTCGCGGGCCGTGACCAGTTCGCCGGGTTTGACCTTGATCAGTTTGTGCGCTTCCAAAAGGCGCAGGGCGCGGGCTTCGTTGGTGGGGTCGTTGGGCACGGCCACGGAATCGCCCTTTTTCAGCTCGTCCAGAGTCTTTATTTTTTTGGAATACAGGCCCAGAGGCTCGATATGCACTTTCGCCACCCAGGTCAGGGTCCAGCCTTTGGATTTGTTCATGTTTTCCAGATAAGGAATGTGCTGAAAAAAGTTGGCGTCCAGCGATTTGTCGGCCAGCGCCACGTTGGGCAGCACATAGTCGGTGAATTCTTTGATTTGCAGGTCATAGCCTTCTTTGGCCAGCACGTCTTTGGCGACCAGCATGATCTCTTTGTGCGGCACGGGGGATACGCCGATGACGATGGTTTTTTTCGCATCAGCGGCGGCGCTTGTAGCGGCAAAGGCGATGACGATGACAAAAGCCGTGAGCAGACGTTTCATGGAACACCTCGGTAAAAGTCTTTAGCGAAGCCGCTTGTATACATAATTTCCGGCGCTCTGAATACACTGGACAATAAGGATGAGAATGGCGACGGAGTAAATCATGATGTCCGATTGATCGCGCAGGTAGCCGTAATTGTAGGCCAGCGCGCCCAGCCCGCCGCCGCCTATGGCCCCGGCCATGGCCGAATAGCCCAGAAGGGCGATGGCCAGCACCGCGATGTTGAGCACGATGGAAGGCAGGGCCTCTTTAAGCATGACCTGGAAGATGATTTGTCTGTCGGATGCGCCGAACGAGCGGGCCGCTTCCACCACGCCCTTGTCCACTTCCAGAAAGCTCGCCTCCAGCAGCCGCGCCATGAAGGGGGTGGCCGCGATGGTCAGGGGCACGATGGCCGCCGTGCTGCCGATGGAAATGCCCACCACAAGGCGGGTGAAAGGGATGAGCGCAATCATCAGGATCATGAAGGGGAACGAGCGGAACAGGTTCACGATCAGGTCCAGCACCGCATAGACCTTGAGGTTGGGGCGCAGTCCGTGGGGGCCTGTCAGTATCATTTGCCAGGTCAGGCGAAAGCCCAGCAGCAAAGAAAAGACGGTGGAGAAGAATACCATGTACAAGGTTTCGCCCAGGGCTTCCAGAATTTCAAAGGCCACGGTCCAGCACCTCCCAGTACAGCTTCTTCTCCTTGAGATAGGTCAGCACGGTTTCCTTGTGCTCGTCCGATACGTTGATGATCAGAAAACCCAGCACGTCGTCCAGATAGCGTTCAAGGCGGCCGCCCACGATGGAAAAGCTGATGTCCAAATCACGGGCCATGGTGGTGACGACGGCCTGCTGCGAGATCTCACGCGGAAACATCAGGCGGATGTTGGTGCCGGTGGGGATAAGCGTATACTCGTCTTCCACGAATTTTTTCAAGTTTTCCGTGGGCGAGATGAAGAGTTCTTCCGTCCTGCCCAGGCACTGGGCCACGCCGCCGTCAAGCAGCAGCAGGCGGTGGCAGATGCGCTTGACCACTTCCATCTGGTGGGTGACCACCACCATGGTCAGGCCGAAGCGCGCGTTGATATCTTGCAGCAGGTCCAAAATGGCGATGGTCGTCTTGGGGTCGAGGGCGGAAGTGGCTTCGTCGCAGAGCAGAATTTTTGGATTCAACGCCAAAGCCCTGGCAATGCCGACTCGCTGCTTTTGCCCGCCGGAAAGGTTCTGCACCCGCTCATGTCTTTTGTCTGCCAGGCCCACCAGTTCCAGCAGTTCCATCGCCCGGCCGGTGATATCGGCTTTGGGCGCGTTCCATATCTGCAAGGGAAAGGCCACGTTTTCAAAGACATTTTTGCGAGACATCAGGCTGAAATTCTGAAAGATCATGCCCATGTCGCGGCGCAGCTCTTTCAGCCCGTCTTTTGTAAGGTCGCGCACCTCTTTGTCCATCACGCGTACGCTGCCGCCCTGATAACCTTCCAGGCCGTTAAAGCAGCGCAGCAGGGTGGATTTGCCCGCGCCGGAATGCCCGACAATGCCGAAGATCTCGCCCGCATCCACGCCGAAGGTGAGATCGTTCAGCACCGGAAGGGCGCCGTATTGTTTCCGCAAGTTTTGAACCTGGATCATGGCAGTCTCTGCACGCGGCTTTCATGGCCGCGAAAGTCTGTATCGCTTATCAGAGCCGCACGCGGGGAGCAAGGTGGAATGCGCGCGGCCTTTCCGGTCAGGAGGTCCAGCGGTTATGCCGCACTTTGGCCGCGTCGAAACGGTTTTTGGGAGTTTGTTCCGTTTTGGGGTGGCCGATGACGATAAGGCCGAGCGGAACCATGGTTTCCGGCAGACCGAACAGGGCGCGAAAACCCGTGACGCGATCTTCAAGGGGGTAAATGCCGGTCCACACGGCTCCCAGGCCCAGCCCGACGGCGGCCAGCAGCATGTTCTGAATGGCGGCGGAACAATCTTGCACCCAATAGCCGGGAAACTTTTCGCGGCTGAGGTCGCCGCTGACCAGAACGGCAAGCGGCGCCTGAGGGGCCATGCCCGCATAGGGATTCAGTTCCGGCACGCGGCGCAAGAGTTCCGGGCCGTCGACGACAACGAAAGTCCAGGGCTGGGCGTTCCCCGCGCTGGGGGCGCTCATGGCGGCTTCAAGTAAAGCGGCACGGTCTTTTTCCGATACGACCTCAGGGGTAAAGGCGCGTACGCTGCGGCGGGTATGTATGGCGGTGAGTACGTCCATGGATAACACTCCTTGTCCTATAACGATAACACGTTTTTTTACCGCGCGGCAACGGCGGCGCCAAGGTCGCCGTGTACGGCCAGCCAGACGCAGGGCGCGCTGGTGTGCACGACGCGGTGCCTGGCGCGGCGCGGTATGAAAACATGATCGCCTTTGCACAGGGTAATCTCTTTGCCGTCTTCGTAGCGAATCGTGGCTTCTCCTTCAAGAACCGCCACCCACTCGTCCCGGTCTTGGTCATACCAGGTTCCTTCGGGCGTGGTTTGGCCGTTGGAGACGATGCGCTCAACCAAAAGACCGCCTGCGCCGTGGAGCAGGGGCTGAAACAACTCTTCGGCGCCGGGTGACCGCGCCGCTTGGGGTATGGAAAACAGGTTCATGTGCCGGAGCATTGGCGAGACGCTTGCAAAAGTCAACCACCAGTGAGTCTCGTTGACAGAAACAGGCGCGCTGTGTAGAGCAATACATGGCTGTCATACAACCTGACAAGTGTGTTATAATAAGGAGAGCAGCATGCCCAGAAAAGGCACCATCGAAGATAAAACAGAAGCGTATTACGTCGGCTTGATGAACTCCGTGGGGTATCGCAAGAAAGACTTGCTGCGCCCCGTCATCGGCATCGTCAATTCTTGGAACGACGTCAACCCCGGCCATAAGCCGTTCAAAGAACTGGCGCTTGCGGTTCGCGAAGGCGTATGGGCCGGCGGAGGCACCCCGGCGGAGTTTACCGTGCCCGCGCCTTGCGACGGCATCGCCCAGGGCGAGGGGATGCACAGCATTCTGCCTTCGCGTGACCTTATCGCCGGTTCCATAGAGGCTATGGTGCGTTCGCATGGTTTTGACGGGCTGGTTTTCATGTGTTCGTGCGACAAAATCGTGCCGGGCATGTTGCTGGCCGCCGCCTCGCTTGACATGCCTTCCATCTTCATTACGGCAGGCGCCATGATTCCCTACCAGGAGTGCGGCCGCGAGTTCGTCACGCCCGACGTGAAAGAAGCCATCGGCCAGCGTGCGGGCAACATCATCGACCAGGCGACCTTTGAACGCTGGCGCGAGAATATCTGTTTTTCCGGCGGCACCTGCGCCATGTACGGCACGGCCAACACCATGGGCACTTTTCTTGAGGCGGTGGGCCTCGCTCCGTTTTATTCCAGCACCATGCTGTTCGCGGCCGCCGCGAAAACGCGCCAGGCCAGAGACGTGGGCGAGCGTATCGTCTCTTTGGTCAAGGATGGAACGAAGTTCTCCGACATCCTCACCGATTCGACCCTGGCCAACGGCATCAAATATGTTTCCGCCACCGGCGGTTCAACCAACGCGGTGCTGCATACGCTGGCCCTGGCCAAGGCCATGGGCAGCAAGCTGAACATTCAGGACTTTGACGCGATTCAGGCGCAGGTTCCGGTCGTCACCAAGCTCAAGCCTTCCGCCCAACCCAACATATACACCTATCACCAGGCGGGCGGGGTGCCCGCCGTGCTTGAGACCATCAAAAGCAAGCTGGATCTTTCAGGCAAACTCGTCATGGGCGGCACGCTGAAAGAGTACCTGGCGAACAACCCCATCGCCATCAACCGGGAAATCATCCATGACATGGATCATCCCATGCACGAAGGGGGCTGTTTCTCCATCCTTTCGGGCAACCTGGCCCCGCTCGGCGCGGTGGTGAAAAAAAGCGGCGTGGAGCCTTCCATGTTCCACCATAGAGGACCGGCCGTGGTCTTTGATTCGGAAGAGTCAGTCCGCGATTATCTTTTGCAGGCCAACGTGGCCAAGGGGAGCGTGCTGGTTATCCGTTATGAAGGCCCCAAAGGCGGGCCGGGCATGCGCGAGCTTTCCATTCCGGCGGCCATGCTTGTGGGCCTGGGGCTGCACACTTCCGTGGCCATGATTACGGACGGGCGCTTTTCCGGCGCGACGCGCGGGCCCTGTGTGGGGCACATCGCACCCGAGGCATGGGACGGCGGCCCGCTGGCTCTTGTTAAAAATGGGGATATCATTGAAATCGACCTCAATAAGAAGACGCTCAATCTGGAGGTCGATGAGGCGGAACTGCAACGACGCCGGGCGGATGTAAAGAAACCTGACCGTCCTTTGCGCGGCGTTCTCGCCGCCTATCGCAAAGCTGTCTCCGGCGCGGAAAAAGGCGCCCTGTGGATGTATGATGACGAGTGATACTCAGCTGTAACGGGTTTTCGGACTGTGAGCCTCCGCCCGGCATGTTGCCGGGCGGAGGCTCTGCTTCCCGCCGTCACCCCTTGCGGATGGCGGATATACGAGGAACATCTATGAGCATAGCTCCACAATTGTATGCTTTGAGCCCGAGGCAAAGTTTGTCCTCTGAGCTCGCGAGCATTCTGGCGAAGAAGATAGACAGCGGTGAGTATGCTCCGGGAGAGTCTCTTCCTTCCGAACAAGCTCTGGCAGAAACTTTTTCCGTCAGCAGAACCGTTGTGCGCGAAGCGCTGACCCGCCTGAAAGAACAGGACAAGATACGTCCGCGGCGCGGCCTGCCCGCTCTGGTCACGGCGTCGCACGAACATGCCCCCGGCCACAATTTCGAATTTGAAGAAGTGACCGTGGACAACTATGTGGCCTTTAACAGCTTCCGCCTGATAGTCGAAGGAGAGAGCGCCGCCCTTGCCGCCATAAACGCGACAGCCGAAGAAGCGCAAATATTCATGAAACTTGCGAATGATCTGGAGCGCGAGCTTTTGGCGGGCAAGGCCGGGTTGGAGCCGGACTTTCAGTTTCACTGCCTGCTGGGCACGGTCAACGGCAACGAGTATTTACGCGATCTGGTCAAGGCCATCGCCATCAAAATTTGGCGCGGCGTGCACCAAGGGCGCAGCCGCAACGTGGCCGACGAAGCCTATGTGAAAAACGTATGCGGCGAGCACAGAGCCATAGCAGAAGCCATCATGGCCCGGGACGCGCACAGGGCGCGCATCGCCGCGCGCATGCATCTTTTGAACAGCGCGTTGCGCCAGGGCCTGCCCATAGACGCCAAGCTGCTTATCTTTTCTTGAACGGCAGTGTGATTACTGTTTGAAATAGCCGCTTGACGGTAAGAAAATGATACCTGTAAAGCCCCTTCGCGATGAGCAAAGGGGCTTTTTGATGCAAATTGCCTTGCGGCCCGGTGATGTCCGCCGTCTTTCAGTAAAAGGGGAAGAAAAACGGCGTCGCCGCGATGACAATAAGGCAGGCGATGATGTTGAAGGGCAAGCCGACAAGCGTGTAGTCCGTGAAACGATATCCGGCGGTCATGGTCATGGTGATGACGGATGCGCCTATGGGCGTGCTGTAGGGCATATTCGCCGCCCAGATGGCGCCGATGACGAAAGGCATGGGGCTGCACCCCATCTGTTTGGCAATGCTGACGACTATGGGAAGCAGAATGACGACCGTGGAAATATTCGCCATGACGTTGGTCATCAGCGTTCCGATAATCACGATCGCAGCCAGGTAGGCCCAGGGGTGGGTGCTGCTGCCGACGATATTGATGGCTGTCGAGGCCATCAGCGCGCCAGCGCCGCTTTTTTCTATTCCGGCAGCGAACCCTATGCTGCCGACAATCATGATTATGGTGTTCCAGTCGGTCTGTTCGAACATCTTTTGCACGCTGATGCAGCGGGTCACAACGCACAGGCACGCGCCCAGAATGGCGATGATGCCGATATTGGCCCAGCCCACGATGGTCAGGGTGATGCAGGCGACTAGAATGATCAGCGGCAGCCACATCTTCAGGCTTTTCGGGTGTATTTCTTTTTCCGTCGCCTGAGTTGCGCCGCCGGACTTTGCGCTGAAGTCGGCGTCCTCGATAAACACCCGCTTCTGAAGGCTGTAGCCGATGAAATAATAGTACAGCACCAAAGCCAAAGCTACGAAAATGCCGGGAAACATCAGATCGAACATGGCCAGGGGCCGCACGCCGTATCCCGGCAGCAGGCTTTGCACGGCAAGTTGTGTGGTGGAACCGATCAGCGTGCAGCCGCCCCCGGCGACGGTGGCTATGCCTATGGCCATGAAGCTGCTTTTGGGGGTGATCCGGCCCTTGGAGCCGATGGCCATGGACCCGGCAATGCTCATAAAGAGCACGACAACGGTCGTGTTGCTCATAAACATGGAGAAAACGGCGGCCATGATGACCAACAGAACCAGAAGCATCCGTTCGCCGCCGCGATAGTGGCGCATGATGGTATAGCCCAGGTACTGCGCGGCGCCTGTTTCGCTCATGGCGTTGCCGATGGCGGCAAGGCCGAAAACAAAGATGACGACGTTGTTGGACAGGCCGGCTACGGCTTGGGAATAGGAGATGATGCCGGTCAGGGCCATGGCCATGGAAGAGAGTATCGCGGTAACACAGACAGGCAATTTTTCCGTTGCGAACAAAATCAAGGTAACTACCAGTATGATCATAGCAATGGTCGATTGTTCCATAGAGTAACCTCGCGGGAACGACGCCAGCAAAATTATTGCAAATCCGCCTTGAAGAGGATGTAGGCAAGGTGCAATAAAAACCTTCCTTTTGGGGTAAAGAAGTTCGCGTCGGTGAGTTGATGTATTTTTTGTAGACGGTAGCGTAGCGTGCTGATGTGAATGAACAGATTTTTCGCCGCCGCATCAAGGCTTTCGGCGATCAGGCATTTTTCGAGCGTATTCCACAATTCAGCGCTGCACTGGTCATCATAGTTTTTAATCGGCCGTATGATTTGCTGCCTGATGGCCTCGCCGTCGCTGCTGATGACGCCGTGCGAAACAAGGCCGATTTCTACAAACGTGGCGTAAGGGTAGATGTGTCTGTCCGGAGCGATGGTCCGGCCGTAGCTGACGGCCCGTTTCGCCTGTCCGTAGCATTCCGGCAGTTTTCTGAGGTCGTCGACCGGCAGGCTGTATCCGATATCCACGCGCTTTCGGGCGCTTTCGGGCAGGGACTGGCGCATCTGCGACGCGATTTCAGAAAAATCGGTCGCCGCTTTTTCGCTGCACGAGATAAGCACGACGAAATCCGTGCCCTTGATGAAGATGGAGAACTGCTCGAAGCGGCTGCGCAGCCAATTTTTCCAGTAATCCAAATGGCTGTTGGCCCGCAACGTGTTTTCCTCCCCCCTGCCGGACAGCAGCATGACGATATGGCGGTCTTTCGGGAAAACCCCCAACAGCTTCAGCCTGTCGGCCACCAGGGCCTCGTCGGCGTGCTGCACGAACAGGATTTCATCCAGAATGGAAGCCGTCATGCGTTGTTCCGTTTCAATGCGCAGATGCTCTTCAAGAAACTTGATGGCCAAAAAAGAAACCAGCTGCGTGATGAGAAGCAGCTCCTTTTCGAACAGAGTCTGTTCCGCGTACACCATCAGATAGCCGACGATCTGGCCGTGCGCGATGCAGGGGAACAGGTAGAGGTCGTCAATGTTGGAATATTTTTCCGTCGTCTTTTTCAGGAATTTCTGCAGCAGTTTCTCGACAAGCGCCTGATCGGGCCTTGACGTGATCGAAGCGTGCTGGGCCCGCGTGGTGCCCCTGTGGTTCAGGCAGCAGCAGTGGCACCCCACCTTGGCCGTCAGCAGCGAGAGGATGTTTTCCATCGTGGCGTTGTGCAAGATGGCTTTAAGCAGCTGATCGTTAAGCCTGTTCACCTCGTTGATGACGCTTTGCTGTTCCGTGACCACCGCCGACATGATGTCGCTGATGATTTCCCGGAACAGGACGTTCTTGCTGAGCGCGAAAAGGGGAACGCGATAGCGTTGCGCAATGTCGATAGTGCTTTGATCTATCTTGTTGATGAAGCGTCCCAGCTTGATGCCGATGGCGGACACTTTCTGCTCACAAAGCTCTTTCACTATCTTGTTGACCGAGTGCAGGCTTTCGCTGTGGCTGGACAGAGTCGTCAGCACGAAGACGTTTCCCGTCAGGCTGCGGACGCTGAAGTCGGGCGCTTCCATCACTGTCACATACCGTACCGCGTTGCCGAGCCCTTCCTTTCCGGCGAGCAGCGTGCACTCGCTTTGAAAGAGGTTGAGAGTCAGCAGGTTTGTTACAGTCATGCTCATCGGCGCCCATCCTGTGGGTGGATTCACTGCGCACGCCGCACCGCCGGACCGGCCCGCGAAGCAAAAAAGCTCCTCGAAGCGGCGATGCTTCGAGGAGCTTTCCGCTATAGTGAAACAGTGTACTTTTTGATGAGATCCCAGTTGGGTTCGACGCCCATGCCGGAACCTTCCGGAAGCAGCATCTTGCCGTCTTTAATAGTCAGCCCGCCGTGCAGCAGCAAGCTCTCTTGTATCCCTTTCTTATAATACCCGATTTCGCAAGGCAAATCGATCTGTTTGAAAGCCGCGGCAAACTGCACGCACGCGGCGCTGCCCAGGTCGCTTTCAGCCTGCGTGCTGATTTGCGCGCGCATGTTGTTGGCTTCCGCCAGATGCACAAGTTTTCTGGTTATGGTGTACCCGGTTCTGGGAATTTTCAGACCCAGGCGCTGAATGGCGCCGAGTTTCATCTGACGTTGCGTATCCGCGAAGGTGAACGTGCTCTCGTCGGAGAGGAGCATGATTTTGGGAAAACGCTCCGTAAACAACTTGCGGCCTTCGTCGTCCCACACGGGGGTGGGCTCTTCGATGCTGTCGATGACGTCCGTCAGCGCATAGCCTGCGCGGTACATATCTTCGCGGGAGTAAAGCTGGTTGGGGTCGATCAGAAACTTCACGTCGTCCGGGCAGGCTTTACGCATTTTGATCAGCAGGTCGATGTCCTTGTCCACGTAGCCGGCCTTGACCTTGAACATCTTGTAGCCTTCGGCCACGCGTTGTTTCGTTTCTTCCATAATCATGTCTTCGCTGAACCAGGTGCCGCCCGAAACCCAGCTCAAAGGCACTTCCGTACGGTAGGGGCCGCCCATCATCTGCGCGCAGGAAATGCCGAGCAGCTTGCCGTTCAGGTCGTGCAGTGCGACGTCGACGGCGCCCTTGGTCGCGTAGTTGTACGGCAGCTCGCTCATCTTTTCCCAGATGGCTTCCAGGTTGAAGGAGTCCATGCCGATGAGCTTGGGAATGATGATCTTGCTCAACGCGTAGTAGATGGAGGCGGGGGTTTCCCCGTATATCCCCGGACGCGGAATGGCCTCGGTCACGCCATAGGTGCCGTCTTCAGCGATGATTTTGACGATGATGTGCTCCGTGACGCTGACGCTTCCGGTGGCCCACTTCGTGGTCTTGAATTGCGGCATCTGCAGGGGATAGAGTTCTATCGCCTTTATTTTCATGGCAGATCTCCTTTATCTTATTACAAATATTGCATGAAATCGTCGATTTCCTTGCACACAATGTCTGGCGCTTCCACGATGATGAAGTGCCCGTAACCGGGAATGGGCTTCCATACGACTTTTTTTGCGTTTACCAGGCCGTCCATGGCTTCGCGGCAATAGTGCTCGGGCACGTTCCAGTCGTCTTCGCCGCGAATGACGAGCACGGGGCAGGTGATCTTGTGCAGATCGCCGCGCACGTCGTAGTTGTTGTAAATGCTGAGGTCCCCTTTCTTGGCCACGCCGCACTCTTGTGCGACGCCCCACAGGATGAAGTCCTTGGCTTCCTGCGAGCACTCACGGCCGATCAGGCTTTCCGAAAAATCAAAGTGGGAATGCTGCACGCTGATGTACGGGTGGTCGAGCAGGTCGACCACCGTGCCGTACGAGCCGGAAAGCGCCTTGATGAAGGTCGAGCCCTGCATGGACACGATGCCGCCTACCGGGAAGTGCTGGGCGATGTAATACACCATGTTGCCGCCGACGGAGCAGCCGATGACGAGCGGCTTGACGATGCCCAAAGCTTCCACGAACGCCCAGGCGAACTCGCAATAGTCCTTGTGGGTGTTGATGGCCTTGTTGCCGGGCAAGGGCCAGCTTTTGCCGTGGGCGGGCATGTCGAAGGCCACCATTTTATAGCGCCCTTCGAATATTTCCATCATCCAGTGGTATTGGCGGCAGTCGCGCCCCGCCGTGTGCAGGCAGACGATGGCGGGCTTGTCGTCAGGCCCGTTGTTGGTTTCGTAATAGACCTTGATCCCTTTCACATTGATATAGCTGCCGGTTATTGCCATATTTCTCTCCTTCGCGGGTAAGGACGTTATTCCATCACTTTGGCCATGACGCGCATCAGCTGGGCTATGGTGTTGTTGTTCTGGCGATAGGCCAGCGGGCTGCCCAGGGTTTCAAAGCAGAGCGGGTTGTGCTTGGGCGACGTGCCGAGCTGAAAATTCTTGTGTTTGAAGAAGTCGTTCCATTGCTCTTCGCTGCCGCCAAGGCCGATATTAATGCCGTTGATGGGCTTGCCCAGCTCCACAGCGATCATCGTGCCTTTGTGAAAGGTGAGGGTAAACGGCGCGTTGTCCATCACGAAGGTGATGTCGCCGCTAAAATAGCGGGCAAGATAGCGGGTCTTGAAGAGTTCGGCTTCAGGCCCGTTGATCAGTTCCTGCACTTTTTTGAACTGCTGCAACCTGGCGTTGGTATCGATCATCGTAGTGCTCTCCTTATGATAAACATAGGACATTATTAAATTTATTCGCCGCTTCAGGAGTTCCGCAAAAAGTCGCGTATGGTTTCGGCAATCAATTGCGGCATCTCCTGCACCGCATAGTGCCCGACCCCCGGCAAAACTTTGTAGTCCAGCTTTGCCGCCGCCGTCAGCCTGCTCATGGTTTCATGCAGGCTTTCATCATGGGTCGTCCAGTCTTCCGCGCCTCTGAGCATCAGGACAGGGCAGGTTATCCTGCCCATGTCAGCCCTGACGTCAAAGCCGTTATACACGCCGGCGTAATCCGCCGCTTTGGCGACGCCTATTTCCGTGCACACGCCCCACAGGATAAAGTCTCTGTTTTCCGGCGGCGCGGCGTTGCCGATCAGAGAGTCGGTAAAGTCAAGGTGCGAATGCTGCACGCTGCAATAGGGGTGGTTAAGCAGTTCCGCTACCGCCGGGTTCACATTCGGCGAATAATCGGAACCCGCCATGGCGACTACCGCCCTGGTCTGCTGGCGCTGCGCCAGGTAAAACCCCATATTGCCGCCCAGTGCGCAGCCGACATAGACGGGATTTTTCACCGGCAACGCATCAACGGTTTTGAGTATGAAATCGCCATAGGCATGAAACTCGTCGATAGCCTTGTTGCCCTTAAGCGGCCATGACTTGCCGTGCCCCGGCATGTCGAACGCCACAACCTCGAAATGTTCCCGTAGCGCTTCCATCAGGCCATGAAACTGCCTTGTATCGCGCCCGGCCGAGCCCAGGCAGACGATAGTGCCTTTTTCTGCGGGTCCGCCGTTGGTTTCACAGTATATTTTTATACCGTCCACCGTAATGTACGTAGAGGTGATACGCACCGCTATTTCTCCGCTATGGCGTCGATATCTCTGCCCGCCGTTTCAACGCCCATATAGATCATGGGCACCATCAGCCACCCGATGACGGACGAGAGGAACCAGGCGAAGGGGACGGAGGTGAAGTCCGCCAGATACCCCAGCAAGGGAACGGCGACCATGGCCGTTATGCGCCCAATGCCGATGGCGAAGCCCGTGCCCATCGTGCGGACGTGGGAGGGCATCATTTCGTTGGTGTAGGTGATGGAGATGGTCATGCCGCCCATGCCCAGTCCGGCGATGGCCAGCATGGCGTACACGACGCCGATGTTAACGTTTTGGGTGATGTGCATGTACCACATGATCCCCAGCGCGATGCACATGGGCGTGCGGAACAGGAGCATAGCCTTTTTACGGCCGATCTTGTCCGCAACCAGGCCGGATGTGGCGTAGCCGATGATGGCGACGCTCCACAGGCACATATGCATCTTGACGCGCACGGCGGGCGGGAAGCCCATGTCGCTGAGGCTCAGAACAAAGTATGCGGAGTTGCCCCAGGAAAGAACCGCGGCGGCCATGGCGATCAAGATGCCGATGATCACGTTTCTGCGATACTGCGGCTTGAACAGTTCGGAATAGCTCTGTTTTTTGGTAAGATTCGCTGCGGCTTCCACCTGGCGCTGCTGTTCCTGCTTCTGCCGGCTGAGCTCTATTTTGTTCTTGAGCCAGGAAGGCGTTTCTTTTAGCAGGAAGAAGATGGGCACCAGCAAGAGCAGAGCGACGAAGAACACATACGAGACGGTCTGCCAGGTAAGGCCCGCGCCGATCAGCAAGCTGATCAGGAAAGAGGAGGTGAAGTTACCGACGGGGGTGCCGCACTGCATGAGCCCCGTGCACAGGCCGCGTTTTTCCGCGGGCACGATTTCCGAGATATACGACGCATTGATGGCCCAGATGCAGGTGTTGCCCCAGTTGCAGAAGAAGCGCACCACGAACAGCACGCCAAGGCTGCCTATCAGGCCGTATGTTCCGTTACACAACACAACGATCAAAACGCACAGGGCCAGCCCCAGTCTTCTGCCGTGCTTGTCGGCGATTTTGGGAATGACCAAGGTACTCACCCAGCCGCCCAGAGAAAAGGCGCTGACCACCATGCCGGCCATGGCGTTATCCATGCCGAACATCTGTTTCAGCATCGGGCTGGCAACGGAATACACGCCGTTGCCGATGGTGGAAAACATCCAGCATAAAAAGCAGACGGTAACAACTGCATACGACTGAGTTGTCATGTGGGTCGGGACTAAAGATTTGGGTTCAAATACGTTGGCTTCTGCCGTGGTTGCCATAGTGGACTCCTTACGCAGCGCGATTCTGTGGTTTTCGCAATATATATACGGCAGCACGTAACTTTCGGTTAAACTGCGCAGCATATATACCCGCCGACGAGTTAGATGGTTTCGTCTTTCCGCATGGTGTCCAATTGTTCTTTCGTAAGCCCGAGCTCGTTAATGAATACTTCTTCGTTATGTTCGCCCAGCAGCGGCGATGAGCGTCGAATCTCGGGGTTGGTTTCCGACATTTTTACTGCCTGGTTCGTGACCCGTATTTTACCGATCTGCGGATGGTTCACTTCGCCGAACATCTGGCGCTCCCCCGCTATGTGCGGATCGGCGGCGACCTGGTCGATGCTCAGCACCGGCGCGACTGCAAAACCGAGAGGCAGCAGCAGGTTGATGACCTCGTCGGTGTTCATCGTTTTGGTCCATTCCGTAACGATGGCGTCAAGCTCCTTCTTGTTGGTGACCCTGAGCGCGTTGGTAGCGAAACGCGGGTCTTCGATCAGTTCCGGCTTTTTCATGGCATTGCACAAAATGGCCCAGAATTTGGGCGCGCTGCCGTTCATGATGAAGTACCCGTCTTTGGTGTGGTAGCCGCCTCCGGGCGCGGAGGATTCATAGCTGTTGCCCAGGCGCTGGGGCACCCGGCCGTTGGTCAGATACACCTGGTTCACGCTGGAAAGGCCCACAACGGAAACGTCGACCAGCGATATGTCGATCATCTGGCCTTTGCCGGTTTTTTCCCGGTAGCGCAACGCTGCCAAAATACCGATAACGGCTTGCAGCCCGCCCATTATGTCCGCCACGGAGGCGCCGCACCGCGTCGGTTCGCTGCCGGGCCAGCCGGTGACGCTCATGATGCCGCTCATGGCCTGGGCCATGGTGTCGTAGCCCGCTCTGTCGGCGTAGGGGCCGGTCTGGCCGAAACCCGAAATCGCGGCGTAAATGAGACCGGGGTTCACTTTTTTCAGGGATTCGTAATCCAGGCCGAGCTTTTTCATGACGCCCGGGCGAAAGTTCTCGACGACCACGTCAACATGTTTCACCAGCTCGAGAAAAACTTCTTTTCCCTTTTTGAGGTCGAGCGTTACCCCTCGCTTGCTGCGGTTGAAGTTTATGTAATAGGTGCTGATGTCGTCTTTGCGCGGCATGAAGCCGCGGCTGTCGTCACCTTTGCCCGGCTGCTCCAGCTTGATGACGTCCGCGCCCATGTCGCCCAGCATGGCGGCGCAAAACGGCGCCGACAGCACCCGGCCTAAATCCAGAACCCTTACTCCTTCCAATGCACCTGGTTGCATATTGTTCTCCTGTTATTACAGCTTGTTTCGTCTATTACTTTTCATTGCCCACGATCAGGACCGCGCTGATCTGGGGCGGGCCGCCAAAGGTGTGGGACAGGCCGATATGCACGTCTTCCAACTGCCGTTTGGGGTTGTCCACTCTGTGCTGCAACTGTTTGTACAGCTCGTAGGTCATGCGGATGCCGCTCGCGCCCACGGGGTGGCCGAAGCACTTGAGGCCGCCGTCCACGTTGACAGGCAGGCCGCCGGTGCGGGTGAAGAAGCCCGCTTCGATATCTTCTTTGGCCTTGCCGCGCGGGCTGAATCCGAAATCTTCGTAAATCAGCATTTCAGTGATGGTGAAACAGTCATGGACTTCGGCCAGGTCTATCTCGGCGCGCGGGTTTTTGATCCCGGCCATCTCATAGGCGCGGGAGGAAGAAGCGCGCAGCGCCTCGAAGCTCGTCCAGTCAAACCCGGGCCGGTAGTGCGGCAGAATGGAATCCGTGGCGATGCCGAAACCTTTGACGTAGATGGGGTCGTCGCGAAAACTTTTGGCCATATCCGCGCGGGTGATGATGGCGCAGGCCGCGCCGTCGCTGTTGCCGCAGCAGTCGTACAGGCCCAGCGGAGTGGCGATGATCTCGGCTTTCAGGCAGTCTTCGACGGTAATTTCTTTGTGAAAATGCGCTCTGGGGGCCAGCATGCCGTTGGCGTGGTTTTTCACGGCGATTTTGGCCAGCAGTTGCCTGCCTTCCTCATAGGAAAGGCCGTATTTTTCAAAGTAGCGCGTGGCGCCCAGCGCGAAAGAGCCGGGGGCGGTCCGCCGCGCTTCGCGCACGGTGCTTAGCCCGCGGCCGGTGCCCAGGCCGCCGAAGCCGGTGTCTTTCAGCTTTTCCACGCCGATGGCCATGGCCACGTTGCACACGCCGCTGGCCACCGCAAGGCAGGCTTCGATTATAGCTATATGTCCGGAAGTGCAGAAGTTTTCATTACGCAGTATGGCGATGCCGTGCATTTTCAACGTGTCGGCCACGGGCGTTCCCGAGCAGTTGTTCGGGGCGTTGGTGTTGGCGAAAAAGCACATTTCCACGTCTTTGGGGCCGATGCCGGCATCTTCGAAAGCTTCGAAAGCCGCTTCAATCATCAGGTCGGGAATGCCGCAATCCCAGCGTTCGCCGAACTTCGAGCACCCCATACCGACAATGGCCAGTTTGTCTTTAATCATATTTTGGCTCCTCTTCCCCGGCGCAACGGCCTGAGTTTCCAATAGTAATTGTTGAAATTCCCCAGGGTGTGCATTTTGCGGAAGGTAAATTCCACATCCATGCCGACGGCAACGTCTTCCACGGCAAAATCCGTCATGATCGTGTAGTAGCGGACCCCTTTGTCGTCTTCGGAAACTGTTTGCACCAGCACGGGGTCGTCGCTGCGGCCGGCATATTTATCCACGGAATAGGTGTAGACGCGCGTCACGAGGTCGGAAGCCCGAAATTCTTCGTAATTGTCTTTAGAGCCGCAGGAATGGCATATCCTGTTCACGGGGAAGATCGCCTCGCTGCACGCCTTGCAGCGGCTGCCGTGCAGGCGAAGGTTCAGATTCTGCTCGCGCCAGGTCATGGACGCGGAAGCCGGCAGCTTGAAGGGAGAACCCGGCTGGGCCGGAGCGATTTCGCGGAAGGAAAGGAAGCGCGCGTATGAGTCGAATTCCCGCCGGCTGGACAAAAAATTCTGCGTTGTGTTCTGGCCGCCGATTTTGCTTATATTTTCCGTGGCGGTCAGCAAGAAGGCGTTGGCGCCGCTGCCGTAATCGACAACGAGGATTTTGTCGCCCGGCTTGGCTTCTTCCAACGCGCCAATGATGCCCAGAAGCGCCTGCGCCGCGCCGCTGTTGCCGACGGAAGAGAGCAGGGTGTCTTGCAGCTGTTCCGGGGCGAAACCGCATTTTTTGGCGAGCCGCGTCGCATTGCCCGCGCTGGAAGCCGGAAAGACGACTTTGGCCAGATCTTTGGGGCTTAGAGAATACTTGGCGAGAATGCCCCGGACGGCATCGCCCATGACCCGCATATAGCCCTTGTCCACGACGAAACGGCCTTCGCCGGTTCTGACGTAGGCATCTCCGGCGTTGCGCCAGATGTCGACGATCTCGTCGTTTAACGTAAAGATGCCGTCAATGGCGGCAAGCGTTTCGCCACTCCCCACGACCAGGGCTGCCGCCGCATCGCCGAAGGTCTGCTCTTCCGAAGATTTGGGGTATGCGTTGCGCATATCCGAAGCCACAAGCAGCACGTTCTGTTTTTTCTCGGCCAAGGCGGCGTCGTAGGCTGCTTTCAAGGCGTTCGTGCCTGCCCGGGTGCTCTGCGCGAAATCGCTTGTAAAAACGGATGCGTTGTCAAGATCGCAAGCAACGGATACCAGCGCGCTGTGTGACTTTTCCGCATAGGGGGCTGTAGTGGATGCAAAATATAATGCGGTGACCTCTTCTCTGCTTATAAAGCGGAAACAGCCCATTGCCGCTTCAACGGACATGGTCAACGTGTCTTCATCAACGTTCGCGACGCTCTTTTTTCCTTTTTGGCCGCGCGCGCTCCAAGCGGCTCCTATGCTTTCCCGCGCCATATAATAATACGGCAAATAAACTCCGAAAGATTTTATTCCGACACCCATACGATCTCCTTTTGCAATCGATATGCTGATTTTATTTTATATACCTGCGCGATTGCATGCTGATGCGTCTAAGCGGCCGCGTATACAGGGATATTCCCATTCTGTGACGAAAAAATATCTTTGGCTCGAAAAAATAACATCCTACGTTAGCGGGAAATTCGCGTTTTTTTTTCCTATAAACATATAAACAGGTTTAAAATAACCTTTATTATTCCTTAGTTGCATGATTATGCGGCCATAACGGCATCTCTTTTCAGCCTCCCTCCCCAAAACCCTTCGTTGACAAACGAAGGGTTTTGGGGGGCTGCGGGTGAAGAAGAGCTATACTATGCCGATCCGCGTCCGATAGGTGAATATCGTTAAGGTGCCGGACTGGGCCGCATAAATGCAGAGCACGGCGCTCGTGCGCCGATAAAGAAAAAACCCCGCCAGAGCGGGGTTTTCGGCCAGACTATGATGATAAACTTTGGTTGATTATTGTTGATGCCCTTTGCAGCATGATTTCAAGCCCGTGATGGGATGGAGTTTGGATGCTTCTTCTTCTGGAGAGCATTTTTCAGAAATAGGCCTGCCGCAGCAGCGTTTGCCGTCGGGGTGGCTGTGTTGATGCTGGTCTTTTTGGGTCTCGGAACATTTATTTTCACTCATAACTGCCTCCTGATGCCTGGTCGTGCTGTAACCATAAGCCCGTTCGGAGGAAGGCGCAATGCCCGGCGGAAAAAATGCTTTGATTGACTTTCATGTATTTTTAAATCAATTTTTCTGTTGTGGATTGGTGCTGTTTTTAGAAAAAAGTTGATTTGCCTCGAAAATATTCGTTGTGTTGCACGAAAAAATATATATCTTGGGCGTATGGCTATTTTAGCTTAGCAAGAAAACAGGAGCTGATATAATGAAAGAGGTAGGCGCAAGAAAGATCATTAGAATAGTAGTTGTTCTTGCGATTATTCTACTTCAAGGTTGTACAACAAAAGTGCAAACTTTGGCATATGATAAACCCGTTCAAGAGAATCAAGCATCAGTATTAATTATACCGAGTGGATATACCGTTACTAATTTTGATAGAGAAGCTGTCAAGTGGATGAATACGTCCGCCGGCATATCATTGTCGAGCACGGCAGCGGCAATAAAAATTCCATCCGGAATTCATACGATCCGGTTTAACTATTACCGATATACACCAGGTCAAACGACCTATGAGCAGCGCGGAAATGTCAGGATCCAGAAAACAACGTACCCCCAAACGACGTCGTTTGAGAGAAGCGTCGTGATCAATATGACTCCGGGAAACAGATATGTAATCCAAGGGTACGAGATACGCTTGGATACCGATGGTCAGTATGACCAGTTGCCGTAATGCGGGAGGGGGGATGAACGAAAGCCAAATTGCACAACTGGACCAGTTAGCGAAACGCCTGGAGAACAGCGGCGTTGCCGACTATGTGAAATTGCAGCAGCGCACGGGCAAGATTTTGTGGTTGAACTTCATTTCCGGCGCCGCCAAAGGGCTGGGCTTCACCCTCGGTACGACGCTTGTTCTGGCGATCGTATACAAGATCGTCGCCCGCCTCATCAGTATGAACATTCCCTACCTCACGGAGACCCTCCAGCGAGTGGTGGAAATCGTTCAAAGTACAGGAGGCGTGAAGTAACGTTTTTTCACCTCAAGCGCCGTACATCAAGTTGAGAAAATGCAGTCCGCTCCGGGTCTTGAATACATTTTGTTTGAAGCTCTGGACCGCATCTTCTTTCATCCCCCTGCCATGGACATTTACCAGGAAATCCGCTTCCAGCAAAATTTGGCAGTCAAGGCCATCAATATTTGTGTGCGTGTGGTGCCGCCCAATAAGGGTGCATACCCTCAGTATAATGTCTTCTGGGCAACCGATGCCTCTGAGCAGTTTTTCCGCAGCGGGCGGCCCTTCTTTTTCTTGTTGCGCATGCGAACAAGATCCTTCTCTGTCTTCAACGATTTTTATGCCGATATCATGCGTGAGTGCGGCAATCTCAAGGATCTCTTGCAGGTTGGGCGGCAGCGCTTCAAACTCGCCGATTGTCTTTGCCAACCCGTGGACGCAAAGGAAGTGGTTGATGCGGCGTATGTTGCCGGAATAAAAAGCAACCATTGCCTCAGTTGTTTTTGCGATCATATTCGGCATGATATCTCCGTTTGTCGACATTAAGAAATCCATGCGGCATTTTTAACCGATTTTTGCCAAAAAAACAAAAAAGAACCCATGCGTCGTGCGCATGAGTTCTTGATTATTGGTGTCCCCGGCAGGAATCGAACCTGCGGCCTACAGCTTAGGAGGCTATCGCTCTATCCAACTGAGCTACGAGGACACGGGTGTTTGACTATAGAGCAACGCGGCCGCTGTCAAGGTGAAACGGGTCCGCGTAGACGGAGCTGCCCCCGGCGCGGACCCGTTTTGCCGTTTACAATTGGTCGCGCCACATGGTCAGGGCCTGGGCCAGGGTGGCGTTCAGCCAATCGCCAAAGGTCGCGGTCAGGTTTTTTTCTTCTTCACGGCCGGTGAAGCGATAGGCGGAAACGCCCAGGGCGTGTGTTTCCGTGGCCGGGCGGCGCTGCCCGTTGACCACGTCAACGAATTGCAGAAAAGCGGATGCGGCCATCAGGCCGGTAAAGGTCGGGCCGACGCAGTGAAAGAACACGATGACATCCGCGTGCCGTTCGCCTTCGATGCGCAGGCGCACCCAGGCGCGGTATGTTTTGACGTCGGCGGCATATGAAAAATGCTGCGCCGTGAGGTGCACCTGGCGCTGGTAATAGTGACTGGATTTGCTGTCGCTGGATTTAACGCTGCAGGCAACGGGCTCACCCGCGCCGCTGAGGGCCTGTTTGATCTCCGTGCACAATTCTTCAAATCGCGTTTCAGTGACCTGCTGCAAAATTTTTGCGGCGGCAAAGGCTTTGTGCCCTTGTTCCTTGCTCAGGAACTCTTTGCGCGCCTGAAGTTTTTCTTTAGCGCCGGCGAGAATTTGAGCGATGCTTTCCATAGACGGGCCTTTGGTTGCGGGTTTCTGCCGTATCAGAAGGCTCACATGGACGAAGTATGCTGGAAAATGGAGTGCCCCGCAAGGGGCGCGGGGGTGTTTAGACGGAATCGTGCCGTAGCGCTGTTTCCAGTGCGGCGTCCGGAGCGGCCAAAAAACTGCGCCAGACGGCGTGCACCCGCACGGTGCCGGCGGCCCCGCCCTTGACCGGCGAAACATGCTTGGCAAAAGCGGCCATGACCGGCGCTTTCGCGTCGTCTTTGTAACGGCTTTTCAGGGCGGTCAGCGCGGCCGCTTCCAGCAGGGTGCGTTCGGGAACCACCTGTTCGGCATGGTCGCGGCGTAAAATCACATGGGCGCTTGGTCCGTCTTCGGTATGAAACCAGATGTCAAAGGGCCGGGCGAGTTTCAGGGCCCGGCGGTTGCCCTCGGCGTTGCGGCCGCGCCACAGAATGAACCCGTCGGAAGAGCGGAATTCTTGAATGCCTTTCAGCGCGCCGCCCGTGTCGCCTTGTTTGACAGCCAGATTGCTTTTTGCCGGTTTTCCGGGTGAAGGAAGCGCAGGGACGGTTTGTGCCGCAGGGTCATCCAGGGCTGCCAGGCGTTTTTCAAGTATGGCCAGCCCCCTGGCCGCTCTGGCAGCCTGCTTGAACAAGGCCTGCATATTCTCCGTGACGGTCAGAAACGAGTTGAGCACGATGGTCTTGCCCTCAATGCTCACGCTTTCAAGGCGGGCGTCAGGGGCGAAACGCCACAGGTTGGCTTGCAGCAGCAGGGCCTCGTCGCGCAAGGCGTAGTTTGCGGTCAGCCTTTTTTGCTCTTCGCGTAGTTTGGCCGCCAGGCGTTCGCGGCGTTTTCGCCCGGCCGCTTCCGGTTTTCCGGCTTCCGTTTTGAGCGCGTTCTCGGCGCCTGCCAGCAGAAAAGGCATTTGCGCATCGCGCAGCGCTTCCAGCAGATCCGCTTCGCTCCCCGCGAGAAAGCGTTCCACGGAGTTTTCCGGCCGCAATCCCGGCGGCAAAGGCCAAGCGCTGAGCAGGGGGGCGGCGCCGGTTGCATAATGAAAAAGCCCGCCGTCGCCCGCTTCCAGGTCCACAAGCAGGGCGGCTTTTTCCGGGCTCTCCAGCAGGGCCAGAACGCGCCGCAGGGCGGGGGTAAGCACAGGGTAGCGCCGCCAGGGGGCGGAATCGCCGGACGCTGTTTGCGAAGCGCCGGAGAGAACCTCCGCCAGAGCGGCGGCCGGGGGCCATTCAGGCTCCGCACCGAACGATGCGGGCAGCTCGGGCATAAAATCCGGCCCTTTTTTCAGGTCCAGCAGCAGCCAGCCCGCGCGTAAGCCGCCTTCGCCGGGCACGGCAAGGGCAAGGCGGCGTGAAATCCAGTCAAGGCGGGTATCCGCAATGCGTCTGCCTTCGCAATGCTTGCGCAGCCGCATGATATACGCGGGCGGAAAGGCGGGATTGGGGAAGGGGTTCTTTTCCGCGAGAAACAAAAGCGGGTCAGCGCGCCCGGCCAGAAGGAGAAGACACTCTTTGCGCCTCGCGGCGGTGAACAGCGAAAAGGCCGTGAGATGCGGCAGGGGCTGATGTATGCGCTCAATGCGCGCTCCGCGCAGGCGCGCGGCGAGTAAGGGAGCGATGCGCCGGAAAAGATGTGCGTCCATATCGTATTTGCGCGGTAAAAAAAGCCCGCCGGTTTTTGCCGGCGGGCAACATCGCAGCGGCATCCTTCATTAGGACGCCCGAGGCGGCTGCTTTATTCGCCGCGCAGTTGTTCGTCTTCTTCTTGTTTGCTTTTGCAGTTGATGCACAACCGGGTGACAGGGCGGGCTTTCAGACGGGGCACGCCGATGTCTTCGCCGCAATCTTCGCAGATGCCGAAGGTGCCGTTATCCAGCCGGGTTAACGCGGCGCGGATTTTTTTGATTAGTTTGCGCTCACGGTCGCGAATGCGCAATGTAAAGGCCCGGTCGGACTCCATAGTCGCCCGGTCGGCCGGATCGGCAAAAATTTCGGTATTATCCGTCATATCTTCCAAGGTCAGGTCGCCCTGCTTCAGAGCTTCTTCCAACTGCTCGTTCAGCAGATTGCGGAAGTATTCAAGGTCTTTCTGGTCCATACTGTCCTCCGAACGCGACTATTCTACCTGAGGCCATTCGCGAAACCGTGTACAGATAACACTATCAGAGAAAAAGTAAAGCGGCAAATCGAATGCCTTAATGCGGCCCTGCAGCCCTTGGGGGAGAAAGGAAAAAACCCGACAACGTTTTCCAACGTTGCCGGGTTGCATGCCGAATGAACCACGCGTTTATTATGCCTGATTAGTCGGCCGCGCTTTCTTCCCGACGTTGCTTGTAAAAAATGCTTAAAAAGGCGGCTATGAGCGCTGTGCAGACCAGGTAACCGAAAGCGATGGTAAACCCTTGCGTGCCGTCGGGATTGGTGATGACCAGCGCACCGACTGTGATGGGGGCGAGAAAACCGGCGATCTGTCCGGCTGTGTTGACGATGCCCATGGCCCGTCCGGCGATTTCACCGGGAATAGCCGCCATAGGCAGGCTGAACACCGTGATCACGCAGAAATACATGAAAAAGCCGGTAATGGTCTGGTAAATGATCATGGCCGTGGTGGATGTGGCCGTATAGGTGAGGTACAAAAAGAGCGCGGCGCAGACTTCACCGAGAATCAACTGGTAGCGCCGGTTGTTTTTGAAATAGCCGTCCAGCAGCCAGCCCGCGAGCAGCGCGCCTATCGTTCCCGCGAAGAAGGGCAAAGAGGCCACAATGCCCATTTTGGTCAACTGAAAGCCGTGGGCTTTGACAAGGTACGAAGGCACCCAGGTGGTGAAGCCCCAGCAGGCCGTGTTCGAAAAGAAAAGAATGACGAAGGTCTTCCAGACGGCAGGCACGGCAAAAACCTGCCAGAAGGTCATGCTGGAAGCGGCGGTGGAATTCGCCACCTTGGGCTGTTCCGAAGTCAGCTCCGCCAGTTCTTCGGGGTCGATGCCCTTTTTTTCGGCGGGGTTGTCAGGCATCTTGAACCAGACCCACAAGGCCAGAATAACCCCGGGAATGGTCAGCGCGTAAAATACGGTGCGCCAGCCCCAGGCGGCCATGATGGCGATGACGAACAGGGGGGCCAGGGCGGGTCCCAGCGAGTTGGTACACATCATGATGCCGTTGGCCCAGCCGCGTTTTTTTTGCGGGGTCCAGATGGCCAGCGACTTCCATGTGGCTGCCGGAGCCAGCCCTTCGCCGATGCCGAAAAGCACCCGTATCCAGATCATGGAAGCGAGCGAGCCCATCATACCGGTGATGCCGGTGAAAATGGACCACCAGATGATGGAAAAGGTCATGACCTTGCGTGCCCCGAATTTGTCGCTCAAAATCCCGCCGGGGATCTGGCACAGGGCGTATCCGGCGAAAAAGGCGCTCATGACGGCGCCCATTTCCACGGGGCTGAGCTTGAATTCCGTGGCGATATAGGGGATGGCTGTGGACATGACCATGCGGTCAAGGTACGAGACCATCCAGACCATAAAAACGGCGGCAAGAGCGGTGTGCTGATGTTTCCATTTGAATCCGTTAGCCATGTTTGCCACTCCTTAAGTGTTTGAAGAAACGAGAGTCAGCGCAGGAGTCGGTCGTATGCGACCTGAGCGTACGCGGCCGCGCCGTAGGGCAGGGCCGTTTCATCAATATCGAACCCCGGGTTATGCCAGGCGCAGGTAATGCCTTTGGCCGCGTTGCCCGTGCCAAACCAGCAGTATACGCCCGGCACCTGCTGTTGATAGAGGGCGAAATCTTCGCCGCCCATGGTCGGAATGGCGGGAATGATGCCGGATTCACCGAAAACTTTGGCAAATGGCCCGCGAATCCAGTCTGTATCAGCAGCGGGATTAACGACGGAAGGAACAACTTTGGTGAACGTGAAATCGGCTTTTGCGCCGTAAGCGGCCGCCGTATGCGTTATCAGATTGTTCATGCTTTCCGGCAGGGTGTCGAAAATGTCGGTGTTAAAGCCGCGAACGGTTCCCAGAAGTTCCACTGTGTCGGGAATGACGTTCCCCACTGTACCGCCGTGAATGCTGCCGAAGGTGATGACCACGGCTTCAAGCGGGGGGACGCGGCGGCTGACGATGCTTTGCAGCGCCTGAACGACGCCGGCGGCGGCCAGTACGGGGTCGATGGATCTGTCCGGTATGGCCCCGTGTCCGCCTTTGCCCTGAATGGTCAGCTTGGTGGAGCCGACGCAAGCCATGACTGGTCCCGCGTTCAGATAGACCTGCCCGACTTCGAGTTCAGGGATGCAGTGCAAGCCGAAAATGAAATCCACATCCGGGTTTTTCAGAACGCCCTTTTCGATCATTTGGATTGAGCCGGACAGCAATTCTTCCGCCGGCTGAAAAATGAACTTGATTGAACCCTTCAACGAAGCGCGCTCGGCCGCAAGCAGTTCCGCCGCGCCGAGCAGGCATGCCGTATGCGCGTCATGGCCGCACGCATGCATGCGGCCGTCGATGGTCGAACGATAGGGAACGTCGTTTTTTTCTTGCACCGGCAGCGCGTCTATGTCGGCGCGCAATGCGACCACAGGGCCCGGGGATCCGCCCCGCAACAGCGCGACAACGCCTGTTTCGCCTTCCCATGGGAGTATTTCGATTCCCAGTTTTTGCAGATAGTCAGAGATGAACGCGGAGGTCCATTTCTCCTGAAACCCAACTTCGGGGTGGGCATGCAATGTTCTGCGAGTCTCAATTAGACGGGGGGAAAGAGAGTGGGCCTGTTCCAGAAACGTTTTCACAATTATGGCCTCCTGTTGGAAACATCAATGTGGAAATTTTTCTTTACTGAATGTCGCCTGAGCAGAGAGGGAGATCCGTCAGGCAGGACGGCACAGGAAAACAAGCAAAAAAAGAAAACGGACCGGAAATGTACTTTCTTTGTTTTCTCCTATAATTGGCACGGGGATCCCCCGTCAATGAAAAACAGGCGGTCACGCATTGCGTAACCGCCTGAAATTTTTGGTACCGGAGGAGAGACTCGAACTCTCAAGGCCTTGCGACCGCGGGATTTTGAGTCCCGTGCGTTTACCATTCCACCACTCCGGCAGGGTGTCGAAAAGCTCTAGGGTACCTGGCCCCCTTGTGTCAAGCCAAAGATGCTAACGAGGCAGTTCGGGGGTCGGCTCGGCCGGAGGCGTCTGAGCCTGGTTTTCACGCGGGGCCTTGTTCAGGGCTTCCAGCGGCAACAGGGCTTTGTCAAAACCGCCGCCTGTCCAGCGGTAAATGACGGCGTTATCCAACGGCACGGTCACAGGCCCCTGAGGGCCCGCAAAAAGCGGCCAGGCCCGCAACACGCCAAGCGCAAGGCAAATACGGATGGAATGGTCAAGCCCGGCGGGCGGCGTTTTGTCCGGCGCGAAAAAATCCCGCAGCGCAGGGGCGGGCGGCAACGGGTAAGGCACCAGGCGTCCCTTGGCGTCGTAATTCCAAAGTTCCACGGCGCAGGAATCGCGGGTCTCTGCCCCCTGGGCAGCCACGACGTTTTCCGGCCCGTGAAAAAGGCGCACGGTCACGCTGCTGCCTTCAACGGGGTACGATTCAACCCGCAATTCGTCGGCGTCGATAGAAATAAGCCGCCACAGACGGGTGCGGCTGTTTTCGATCAGCGTCTGTTTTTCTTCTTCGCTGAGGCCTTCGGGTGTATTGTCGAAGATTGTCGCGGGCAGCAGTTTGAAAATGTCGAGGGCGGAGGGCGGCACATAGGCCGCCGCGGCCCGGGTTGTCAGCACCAAAAGAAAAAATGCCGCAAATAGCAAGCGCGCGCGTGTGGTCATGATCCCCCCTGAAAGGATTGGCCCAATATACGCGAGAATCGGGTGATGTCCACCCGTCTTGCATACTATAGGAAAGAGTTTATATTCCCTCTCGCTATGACAAAACCCCATATTCACATCGAAGGCGCACGCCAGCACAACCTGAAAAATCTGACTTTGGATATTCCCCGCGATGAGCTGGTCGTCATCTGCGGGCCGTCGGGTTCAGGCAAATCGACTCTCGCTTTTGACCTTGTTTACGCCGAGGGGCAGCGCCGCTACGTAGAGTCTCTCTCCGCTTACGCCCGGCAGTTCTTGCCCCAGATGGACAAGCCGGAAGTGGATAAAATTGAGGGCCTCTCTCCCGCCATTTCGCTGGAGCAGCAAACAGCGACCCGCAACCCCCGGTCCACGGTGGGCACGGTGACCGAGGTCTATGACTTTTTGCGCGTGTTCTATGCCCGGCTGGGCACCATGTATTGCCCGGTCTGCGGCGAGAAAATCGAATCGCGGGCCACGGACGAAATTATCGCTGATATTCTGGACCTGCCGGAAGGTACCCGCTGCCTGCTGCTGGCCCCGCTGGTGACCTTGCAGAAAGGCACCCACCAGGACCGCCTGAAAAAACTGAAAGCCGAAGGTTTCGCCAGGGTACGCATCAACGGAACGATGACGACCCTTGATGACGCCCCGGCTTTGGACAAGAACAAAAAGCACTCCATTGACCTGGTGGTGGACCGCCTGGTTTTGCGTGAAGGCATTCGCGGACGCCTGGCGGATTCTGTCGAGCTGGCCTTGAAATATGGCGAAGGGCGCCTTTCCGTCGCTGTTCAAGATGCGAAGAACCCGGACAAGCTGCATGAAACCATGCACAGCACGGAGGCCGTTTGCCCCACCTGCCGCATCAGTTTGCCGCCGCTTTCGCCGCAGCTTTTTTCGTTCAACAGCCCGCAGGGGGCTTGTTCCCGTTGCCTGGGTCTGGGCTCCGTCGAGTATTTCGAACCCGCGTTGCTGGCCCCCAACCGGGGGCTCTCGCTGGCGGAAGGGGGCGTGCTGCCCTGGAAGAATCCGAAAATTTTTGAGCGCTACCGCGACAAACTCGTTCGCCTCGGCGGGCGCTGGGGGTTCACTCTAACGACGCCCTTGACGGAGTTTTCCGTTGACGCCCTGAACGCCCTTTTTTACGGCGAAACGGCCGACGGCGCTCCGGCGGGCGGCGACCTGGATTCATCTTTGCGCCGCAACTGGCTGGGCGGTTCCGTGCTGGAAAAGGAAGCCGCCAAAGAACGGGTGGAAGCCAAAGGCGAGTGGCAAGGCCTGATCGCCGTGTTGGAGCAAGGCATGCAATACGGCGACGCCTGGCGCGACGAGCTCTCGCGCTTTCGCCAGGTCATGCCGTGCCCGGCCTGCAACGGCGCACGCCTAAAGCCGGAAGCTCTGGCCGTGCGCGTGGATGATTTGAACCTGCACCAGTTCACCTCGCTTTCCGTCGCCCGCGCTCTGGACTGGCTGCGCGGCCGGGTCTTTGACGCGCGCCATGCGCCCGTGGCCGAGCCGCTGCTCAAAGAGCTGACCCACCGCCTGGAATTTATGGTCAACGTGGGGCTTGATTACATCGCCCTGGGCCGCAACATGGCTACTCTGTCCGGCGGCGAAGCCCAGCGCATCCGCCTGGCTTCGCAACTGGGTTCCGGCCTGGTGGGCGTGACCTACGTGCTTGACGAGCCCTCTATCGGCCTGCACCCGCGCGACAACGAACGATTGCTGAGCACCCTGCGCAGCCTGCAAAAGCGCGGCAATACCGTGCTGGTGGTGGAACACGACGAAGCCACCATTCGTGAAGCGGATACCGTAATCGAACTGGGGCCCGGTTCCGGCCAGTTGGGGGGCGAGATGGTCTTCAACGGCACGGTGGATGCCTTGCTGGGCTCTTCAGAGTCACTCACGGCCAAATATCTGCGCGGCGACCTGTTCATTCCAGTGCCCAAAAAACGGCGCAAAGGTAAGAGCGAGTTGCTGCTGCAAGGCGTGACCACCAACAATTTGCGCGATGTGGATTGCCGCATCCCGCTGGGCGTGCTGACCTGCGTGACCGGGGTTTCCGGTTCCGGCAAAAGTTCGCTGGTGGTGGATACCTTGTACAAACACCTGGCCCTGGCCCAGGGCATTAAGGTGGAAAGCCCCGGCACTATCGCGGGCATAAGCGGGGCAGAGGGCATCGACCGCATCGTGGCCATCGACCAAACGCCCATTGGCCGCACGCCGCGATCCAACCCCGCGACTTACACCAAGATTTTTGACGAGATCCGCGACATTTTCGTCATGACCCCGGACGCCAAAAAACGTGGGTACAAGCCCGGCCGTTTCAGCTTCAACGTGCGCGGCGGCCGTTGCGAGGCCTGCGGCGGCGACGGACAGATCAGGGTGGAGATGCACTTTCTGCCCGACGTGTTCGTGACCTGCGACGTCTGCAAGGGCAAGCGCTACAACCACGAAACCCTGGAGGTACGCTACAAGGGGCTGAACATCGCGGATGTGCTGGACCTGACCGTCAGTCAGGCCAGGGCTTTTTTCGGCAACTACCCCGCGCTGGAGCGGCGGCTGGCCGTGCTGGAGGAAGTGGGGTTGGAATATCTGCGCCTGGGGCAACCCGCGCCCACGCTTTCGGGCGGGGAGGCGCAGCGTATCAAAATCTCGCGCGAGCTGGGCAAAAAAAGCCTGCCCGGCACACTGTATATTCTGGATGAACCCACCACCGGCCTGCACATGCACGAGGTGGGCAAGCTTATCACCGTGTTGCGCCAGCTTGTGGAGCGCGAAGCCAGCGTGGTGGTCATCGAGCATAATACCGACATGATTATGGCCGCGGACCACGTTATCGACCTGGGACCGGGGGGGGGCGAAAACGGCGGGCTGATCGTGTCCGCTGGCACGCCGGAAGCTATTTTGAAAGATCCCAAATCGGTAACCGGGTCTTTTTTGGCTACGGAGCGCCGCATAAGCAAAGGATAACTCCATGAGCCGAGCCGCCGACTTTTCCTCGCTTCACCCTGATGTCCTGGTTGTCGGCGGCGGCCTGGCCGCGTTGACGGCCGCACTGGCCGTGCTGGAACAAAAACGTTCTGTGGCGGTTCTCAGTCTGGGACCGGCCGGGCGTTCGGGCAATACCGTGGTCGCCGGCGGCGGCATTGCCGGGGCGACGTGCGATCCGGGCAACAGCGCGGAGGGATTTCTGGAAGATCTGCTGCGTTCCGCCAGGGGGCTTTCCGATCCGGCTTTGACCGCCCGCCTGGCTCGTGATTCCGAATCCATACTTTTGTATCTGGAGAGCCAGGGCGTCGCCTTGAAGCGTGAGGGCGCGGGCTTCATGCGTCGCCGTCCGCCGGGTCACAGCGTGCCGCGCAATATTCCCACGGATTGGAGCGGGGTGGCGTACGCCTCGCGGGGACTGACCTTCATGCAGCCCCTGGCGGCGAAACTGGCGGCAGCCGGAGTGCCCATACTGAACGGATTGCGGGCGCTCCGCCTGCTGCTGTCGGAAGGACGCGTGGCCGGGGTGGTCGCCTGGGAACGCGCGACGGGAATGTGCCGCACTCTGTCCGCGGGCAGCGTCGTGCTGGCTACGGGCGGATACGGCGGCCTGTTCCGGCGCACGAACAACGTATCCGGCATGCTCGGCGACGGGGCGATTCTGGCTTTGGAATCGGGGGCCACGCTACGGGACCTGGAAATGGTGCAGTATTATCCTTCCATGATGTTCAACCCCGCGAAAATTCCCATTTCCAGCCCTTTGTTCGGAGCAGGAGCCGTGTTGCGCGACCGCGATGGCGAGCGCTTTATGTCCCGTTACGACCCGGCGGGCGACATGGGGACCCGCGACATCATGGCGCGAGCAATTTTTCTGGAATCACAAGCCGGCCGCTGTATTGACGGTTGCGCTCACATGGACTGCACGGGCATTTCCGAAGAGGTGTTATCCAGTCAGTTCGGCTACTTATGTCGCACTCTGGCGAAACATGGTCTAGACCCGCGCCGGGATATGCTTCCGGTTACCCCCTGCGTGCACTACACGATAGGCGGTATTTGCATTGACGAATGGGGCCGCACGGGCGTGCCCGGCCTGTACGCGGGCGGTGAGGTCTGCGGCGGCGTGCACGGCGTGAACCGCCTTTCTGGCGCGGCGTTGATGGAGGCCGCCATGTTCGGCCGCCGGGCCGGGCTGGCGGCGGCCGATGAGAGTCTGCCGAAACCGGGACCTTGCAAAGCCGGTCCCGTGTGCAGTCCGGAGGATGCTCCGGCTACGCCGCATCTGACCGAAGCCATGCGCACGTTGCGTGATTTACTGTGGGATCATGTTTCTCTTGTGCGGAACGAAGCGGGTCTGCGCACTGCCTTGAACGGCATCGCCGCATTGCGTTCAGCTTTGCCTTCCAGCCTGGAGGGGGAGGAAGCGGCTTTTGCCCGCACGCTGCTGCTGGCCGAAGCTGTGGCCGCAAGTGCCCTGGCGCGTACCGAAAGCCGTGGCGCGCATTATCGGGAGGACTATCCGGAAACAGACCCGGCCTGGGCCGGCTCTCTATTCTGCCGTTTGGAGAACGGAACGTTGCGGATTTCCCGATAGACTCAATTATTTCTTCGTTTTTCCACGATACATGCGGGGAGCCTGCCTAACCGCGTCTTTCACAATAATTTCTGCCGCGGCGGCGGACATGCCTTCGTTGCTGTGCGCAACGCCGGGCACGGTTTGCAGCTTCCAGCCGAAAGGCGTCTTTAATTTTTTCGCCAGCCCCTCGCCATAGGCGAAGAAAAATTTACCCCGTGCCAGGCGGTTGTCGCCCTGTTCGTCCGCTTCCGGCGTATGCCGCAGGCTGCGGTGTTTGGGGTCGTTGTCTTTCTCGCCCAGCAGCACGGTCAAGGGAAAGGCCAAAAACCGTTTGGCGTCCGCCTGTCGCAGCCCGGTTCCTTTCAAGCCGTAAGGCCACTCTTTGTCCAGGTCGGGCAGGGTATACCAGCCCGCGTTGGCCGCTATAGCCAGCTTGATTTTCGCTTCCGGCACAAACTCTATCAACCGGTGCACGTATTGGGCGCCGGCGCTGTGCCCGAAGAGGTAGTATTTGGCCGACCTCGTCTTTTCACGGTTGGCTTTGAAATCGGCAAAAGCTTTGTCCAGCAGGCGATAGCTCCAGAGGCTTCTGGGATTGATGAACCCGGAGTTGGCGAGCCCCTCGCGCTCTTCTTTGGTTTTGGCTGAAAAAATGTTGCCCATGTTGTAGCCGTTGGTGCCGGGAAACAGCTCTTCACTGAAGCAGGGCACCAGCAGCATCAGATTGTGCTTTTCCGCGTGCGTTTTCCATTGGTCGCGGTAGTCTTCCGCGTCGCGGTTGAGGCCGTGCAAGACGAACAGAACAGGCGTGGCCGGGGTGAACGTGGCTGGTTTGAAATACCAGATGGTCACGTTCTTTCCCGTTTCGCCGTCATGCATGACATAGCTGCCCGCGCCGCTCTCAAGGGCGGACGCCTGTCCGGCGAAAAGGAGGAAGCAAAGCAGGGAGAGGAAAGATATCACACGCGTCATGGGGCCTCCTGCAGGCTTGGTGAGAGTGGCAGTATAGAGCGGCCCGTTCGTAAAAGCAATTTATCTGAGCCCATATCGATAAAGAAAGTAAGATGATACCGCAACCGGCCTGTTTGGGGTAGTTGACAATTTTTATCATGGAGCATACTTCGTCGTATAACGAAATGTAGGAGATGAATATGCTGGAGTTTATGACCGTTGTCCGGGCGTTGGCCGATGAAAACCGGGTGCGCATTCTGATGGCCTTGCGCGATCACGAGATGTGCGTTTGCCAGGTGACGGCTTTTCTCGACTTGTCGCCGTCAACGACGTCAAAGCATTTATCTATTTTGCGCCACGCCCGGCTGATTGAAAGCCGCAAAAAGGGCAAATGGGTTTATTACCGCCCGGCCGAGGGGCCTTCCACTTCATCGCTGGTGCTGCAAGCCCTGGCCTGGGCCAAGCACGGGGTGGAAACGTCGCGGGTTATTGAAGAGGACGCGAAACGCATCGCGCGCATACTGGAACGTGAAAAGAGCATTTGCGAAGACGGCGCTCTTGATGCCGACAGCTACCATTCACTTGAGATTCATACGGTTTCCGACGCGGAAGCGGCGGATGACGACGATACGGAGATGCAATAATGAGTTCCGCCTGCGGATGTTGCGCTGTAAGTCCTGTTTCCCCCACCCACGGCCCTGATTGCATGTGCGAGACTTGTCTTGCTTTGAGAAAAGAACTGATCCACGGCCATGACCACCATAGCCACTGCCATGAAGATGACGAAGGCGCATCCGCCAAGCGCGAGGCCATTTTGTTGGCCGTCTGCGGGGTATTGTTCGCCGCCCTTATGATTGGCGAAGACGCGATGGCGAGCCGTTTCGGTCCCTGGGCCGTGCGCTGCCTGTTCGCCGTGCCCTATGCCATTTGCGGGTGGTCCATTTTCCAAGTTGCCTGGCGGCTGATTCTCAAAGGTGATGCGCTTAACGAATTCACCTTGATGGCCGGGGCCACTTTGGTGGCGATCGGTCTTGATAAACCGGCGGAAGCCGCCGGGGTTATGCTGTTCTATCGCATCGGTGAATTTTTTCAGGAGCTTGCGACGGAAAAGTCGCGCAAGTCCATAAAGAATCTGCTGGCTTCAAAACCGACCACCGCCAACGTGCTGCAAGACGGCGTGACCAGCACGGTTCACGTGGAGAGCGTGGCCCCGGGGCAGGTCATAGTTGTTCGGGCGGGAGAGGGCATACCCCTGGACGGCACGGTGCTTTCCGGCTCTTCACAGGTCGACACGTCGCCCCTGACCGGCGAATCCGTGCCGGTTTCCGTCAGTGAAGGGTCAATCGTCTACGGCGGCGCCATCAACACGGGCGGCGTGCTGACCATCAGCGTCACATCCGCTTTTGCCGACACCCACATGGCCAAGGTTTTGGATATGGTGGAAAACGCGGCGAGTCACAAAGCGCCCACGGAACGGTTTATGACCCGCTTCGCGCGCTATTATACGCCGACCGTGGTTGCCATTGCCGCGTTGGTGGCCATCTTGCCGCCACTTTTCGGCATGGGCGACTGGAGCACGTGGATTTATCGCGCCCTGGTCATGCTGGTTATTTCCTGCCCCTGCGCGCTGGTCATTTCCATACCGCTCAGTTACTTCGGTGGCATAGGGGCCGCTTCGCGCAAGGGCATTCTGGTCAAGGGCGGTACCGTTCTTGACGGGCTTACGCATGTCGATACCGTTGTTTTTGACAAGACCGGCACCTTGACGCACGGCGTTTTTGACGTGACCCGTCTCGAGCCGGCCCCCGGCGTTACGGAAGAGCGTTTGCTGGAAGCGGCCGCTTTGGCGGAATGCGAATCAAACCACCCCATAGCGCGGTCTGTCATGCGCAAAGTCGGGGCTTCTTTCACGCGGCCCGGCGATCTCCGCGCGCGGGAAGTTTTCGGCAAAGGCATGCTGGTCGAAAGTGCGGGAAGCAGTTATGCCGCGGGCAACACGGCCTTGATGGCCGACCTCGGCATTGCCGCGAGCGATCCTGAAAGCTTGGGAACAATCGTGCATATCGCGCGGGACGCCGTATACCTGGGCTATATCGAGGTCGCGGACGTGATCAAGGCGGAGTCAAAAGCGGCGGTCGCGGCGCTGAAAGACCAGGGGCTTACCGTGATCATGCTGAGCGGTGATCGCGAAGAAGCCGCCGCCCGCGTCTCGCGGGAAACGGGCATTGAACAGTATGTCGCGGGCCTTTTACCCGAAGGCAAGGTGGAGGCGTTGAACAACCTCGCCGCCAGGGACCGGGCCGCCTTTGTGGGCGACGGCATCAACGATGCGCCCATTCTGGCGCTTTCCAGGGTGGGCATCGCCATGGGCGGGATGGGCGCCGAGGCGGCGGTTGAAGCGGCGGATGCGGTGATTCTTAACGATTCCCCGGCACGCGTTGCAGACTTGTTCGCTTTGGGGCGCAAAGTGCGCGGCATAGTCTGGCAGAACGTATTCATGGCCCTGGGGGTCAAGTCGCTGTTCATGGCCTTGGGCGTTGTGGGCGTCAGCGGGCTGTGGGAAGCGGTGTTCGCCGACGTGGGGGTGGCTCTGTTGGCGGTTTTGAACGCCACGCGCGCCATGCGTGATTGAAACAAGAATCTGCTGTTGACAGCTGCGCGGTCAGGGAATATATCTTCTTGAGATCGATTATCATTGCGCATTGAAAATGACTGCAGGTTTCAATTGGCGAAATCGATAAAGGAAGGTTCCATGAGCAGGGAATGCAAATTATCGCAATTGCCCGCGGGGACCAAAGCTAGAGTGCGCTCGGTAGACGGTTGCCCGGCAGCCAGAAACCGCCTGTGCGCCATGGGGTTTACCCCGGGCGTCGAAGTAGAGGTTTGCGGCGCTTGCGGCGGCGAATGCCGGGTGCAGTTGCGCGACTGTTGCGTAATTTTGTGCCAAGGCTTTGCGGGCAATATCCGTTGTGATGTTGCCGTGGAGCAGTCGGCCTAGGGCGGATGATCATTGAAAATGTGAATTTGCTCTAAGAGCGCGTCACGGAGGACGGTATGGATGCTCTTATAACAGGTGCCATTGTGGCGGCCGCGCTTGTCTATGTCGCGCACCATTTTTGGAAAAGCCGCAAGGGCGGCTCGTGCGGGTGCGGCGACAGTTGCGGTTGCGGAAGCGGCAGTGGGTGCGCGGGGCAGCACAGAGGCTGCGGCTGCGGGAAGTAGCCGGACTCCTGCTGTGACAGGCTTCGCGCGAAAGCGTGTTTTTTTTGCGTGGCAATTGATAACGAAATTCAAAACTGCCGTTTTGTATGAAAATCCGGCGGGGAGGGGATATGGCACAAGACATTTCCATGCGTCAGCTGCAAGTGGGGCAGAAAGCCACCATTGCATCCATAACCGCGCAAGGTGAGTTGGGACGCCGCATTCGCGATATGGGGCTGATCCCCGGCGCGGAGGTGGAGGTTGTGGGGCGCGCGCCTTTGCGAGACCCGGTCGCTCTCAGGCTGCAAGGGTTCACCCTGACGCTGCGCAACAATGAAGCGGACAAGATAACCGTGACTCCTCTGGATTAACGGGCGCTGTATTACTCCGAACTCTGAACCAGAGGTATCTATGGAACGACCGATTGTAGTAGCTTTGGCCGGCAACCCCAACGCGGGCAAAACCACGATTTTTAACGCCATTACCGGCGCGCGGCAGCATGTGGGCAACTATCCCGGTATTACCGTCGACAAAAAGGTCGGCGAAACCACGCTTGACGGGCAGCGCGTGCTGCTGGTCGACCTGCCCGGCACCTATTCGCTGACGGCCTATAGCGAAGAAGAAGTTGTGGCCCGGCGCATGCTGTCGGAAGAAAAACCCGACGTGGTGCTGCATGTCGTGGACTCCAGCGCGTTGGAGCGCAACCTGTACTTGACGGTACAGCTGATGGAACTGGGCATTCCCGTTGTCGTGGCGCTCAATATGATGGACGAAGTCCGCCGCCGGGGGGACAGCATAGACAAAGAGGCGCTTTCGCGCCGATTGGGCGTGCCGGTCGTTGAAACCGTGGGGCGTACCGGGGTGGGAGTGCAAAACGCGCTGAAGACGGCATTGGACCAGGCTTCGGCCAAAAAAGGCCAGACTTGGCAGCCGTTGAAAATTTCATACGGCAGCGATCTTGACCCGGTTTTGAGCGAGCTGACGGCGGATGTGGAAAAAAGCCTGGCCGAACAACAGGGCGCTCAGGCTGAAACGGCATTTCCTCCGCGCTGGATCGCGCTGAAATTTTTGGAAAGCGATCTTGTCATTCGAGAGTCTTCCCTTTTTTCCAAAGAAACGGCGGCGCGTATGGACGCTTTGTGCCAAAGCGCGGCCAAGCATCTCAGCGACACGCTGCAAAGCTATCCGGAAGCGGTCATCGCCGACTTCCGCTACGGTTATATTTCTTCCATTTTACGGCAGGGCGTCATCAGCCGCCATGCGGATGTGCACCACCGCCGCGATTTTTCCGACCGGGTGGACCGGGTGCTGACGCACACGCTGTTCGGGCCGCTGATCATGGTCGGTATTTTTTATTGTATATATCAAATCGCGTTCACGCTTGGTTCGTTTCCCATGGACCTGGTGGATGACGCTTTCGGCTGGCTGGGCGAATCGGTGGCCGGGGCGCTGGATGACGGCATGCTGAAATCGCTGCTCGCCTCCGGGGTTATCAAGGGGGTTGGCGGGGTGCTGACCTTCGTGCCCCTTATTCTCATCATGTTTCTGCTCATCGCGCTTCTGGAAGACAGCGGCTATATGGCCCGCATCGCCTATATGCTGGACAGGGTGTTCCGCCTTTTCGGACTGCACGGCTCGTCGGTCATGCCCTATATTATCAGCGGCGGCATCGCGGGCGGCTGCGCCGTGCCCGGCGTCATGGCCACGCGCACCTTGCGCAGTCCCAAAGAAAAGCTGGCGACCTTGCTGACGGTGCCCTTTATGGCCTGCGGCGCGAAAATACCGGTCTTTACCCTGCTGGTGGGCGCTTTTTTCGCCAAAGACAAGCAGGCCACGGTGATGCTGCTGATCACCCTTACCGGGTGGGGCCTGGCGCTTCTTTCCGCGCGCCTTTTACGCTCTACCGTGATTCAAGGTGAACCCACACCCTTTGTCATGGAACTGCCCCCCTACCGTTTGCCCACGCTGCGCGGCCTGTTGCTGCACACTTGGGAGCGCGGCTGGCAGTATATCAAAAAGGCCGGGACCATCATTCTGGCTATTTCCATTTTGCTTTGGGCGGCCATGACCTTTCCCGCGCTGCCTGACGTGCAGGAAAAACAATTCACCGCCACCCGTACCGTGGCTGAAGAAAAGCTGAAAACCGCTGAAGACGAGCTCGCCGCGATCAAGAAAACGGCCGGTTCCGGCGTTGAAGCCAAAGAGGAAAAGGGCAAGGAAGGCGAGAAAGGCGAAGAGAAAGAAACGCCGAAAACCCCTGAGGAAGAAGCTGTCGCGGCGGCCAAAGAAGAGCTGGATACGCTGAAGAATGAGCACCTTTCGGCCTCGTTGCGCCATTCCGTGGCGGGGCGCATCGGCACCGCTCTTGAGCCTGTGACGAAATACGCCGGTTTTGAATGGCGCACCAACATCGCTCTGCTGGGCGGTTTCGCGGCGAAAGAAGTACTGGTTTCAACCCTGGGCACCGCCTATTCGCTGGGCGAAGTCGACCCAGAAGAAGCGGAACCGCTGGCGGACCAAATCAAGGCCGATCCGCACTGGAACAAGGCCAATGCGGCCAGCTTGATGATCTTTGTGCTGCTTTATGCGCCGTGCGTGGTGACCATCGTGGCCATGAAAGCGGAAACCGGCGGCTGGCGCTGGCCCATTTTCAGCCTGGTATTCAGTACGGCGCTTGCGTATGTCGTGGCCGTGGCCGTGTATCAGGTCGGGAAAACATTGATTTGATTCTTGCGAACGGTGTATGTTGCAGGGGTAAGGGCGAAACTGTCCTTGCCCCTGTTTTTTTAGTGTAACCGAAGGCTCGCGCTGCTCCAGCGTAAGGGCGGTGCGGTAAAGGATCATGTATGTCCCAAAGATATGGCGCTATCAAGCCGCGCTGCGCGGCGATGTTTTTGCCGTTTTGGTGCCTGCTTTTCCTGCTGGTTCTTCCGCAGCCGGCCTGGGCCTTGCGGGCGGTCTTTCTTTCCGATACGCAAGGGGACAAAGGGCCGGGGTATAACGGCATCAATACCGAGGAAACCACGGCTGCTGTGCGGGCCGTGCTGGCCATGAAACCCCGGCCGGATATGGTTTATTGCCTGGGGGACCTGGCCGGTCGGGGCTTTACTGAAAGCGCCGGCTGGCAATTTGAAGCCTGGAAGGATCTCATGCGGCCCATAACGCAAGCGGGCATTCCGTTGTATGTGTTGAAGGGCAACCACGAATTGACGCGCGCAAGAGAAAAGGGCGACCCGTCGTCCGTCCGCTATTTCCTCCGTAATCAGGAGGAGTTCGCAAAAGCTTTTTCCACCATGCCCGCCAACGGTCCCAAAGGCTATGAGCACCTGGCCTACACGGTAACCGACAAGGCGACTGCAACGGTATTTGTGGCGCTGGATTCGTACTATCTTGAGCGGGATATGGAGAAAAAGCCTTACGGTTCGTACGGCTACATCAGTCAGGTCCAGTTGGACTGGCTGCGCGCTTTGCCCGGTTTGGACCGGGCGGCCCATCGTATTGTGCTGACGCACGCCCCGGCCTTCAACGTCAAAAAGGAACATCCGGGTTTTGCCAACGAGAGTTTTCAGCGGCTGTGGGAAACGTTGGAAGACAAGAAAGTCGACCTGCTCATCGCCGCGCACCTGCATGTCTTTTCATTCGCCGTGGTGGACGGCGCGCTGTATCCCGCTTCGCGGCGGCCCGTGGCCCAGTTGGTCATCGGTCCCGTGGGCGGGGAATTGGCGTCGAAAAAATCCGTACGTTCCAATCAGGCGCTGTGGGATACCTTTGTGGGGCGCAATTTTGTGCTGCTGGAAATCAGCGGTCCGGACCCGGATGCGCCCATCAAGATCACCCCGTATGTGCAAAAGGCGGATGGGGAATACAGGCCCACGTCCGCCATGCTGCTGGGTAAACCCCAAGTGCTGGCCAAGTAGGAACGGGATTGCAAACCCGGATCAGAGGCGTCCTTGCTCAAGGGACTCCATGCGTTTTCATTTCAAAATGAGGACCGCCCCTTGAAGGGGCGGCCCTGGTTGGGTGGATGGCACGAAGCTACAGAGCTATGCCCTCTCGAGGTTCGGGCGTGAAAATCTCCATACCCGGAACCGCTTCATGAATTTTGGCGCGTACGATTTCAATGGGCGTTGACGGAATGCGCATCAAGTCAAACAACTTGCCGTGCGGATGGTAAAGCAGGCAACGCGGCGCTCCGCTTTCTTTCACGCAACGGGCCACATCCGATTCGTACTGAAGCTGCCAGCCGCCTACCAGCAAATCGGGTTGATGGATTTTAGCCAGAGCAGCCACTTCGCCGGAGGGCATTTTATCATTCATGCCTTCGGTCATATTCAGCAGGGTCAACCCGTCAGGGGTCTTAACCACAAAACCGGCGAAAGGAGTATCCAGCGGCGTATGCAGCAGGTTGTTCAGCACAAAACGGCATCCGGTAAAAAAGCGGCCCGCGAAGAATTTGAAATAGTTTATTTTTCGGTGATACCAGGGGAACGCGGTGATGGAGTATCCGTTGACGTCGACCGTTTCGCCGGGGTTGACAGGCACAAGGCGTTGTTTGGGGACCTGAAAATAGCTTGCCAGATGTTCGCACAGCCGAGGCGGGGCCACAATGGACGCGCCGCTGCGCGAGGCGACTTTGTGGGCGTCCGTATAATGTTCATGATGTCCGTGACTGAGACAGATTACTGAAACTTTTTCAAAGTCCCGCAGATCGGCCCAGTATGTGCTGTAGTCGGAAGAGTAAAAAGGGTCAAAAACCAGATCGCCCGCCCGCTCCGATTCCACAAGTACAGTTGACCAGCCGTAATACCGCAGTGTGTTGCGGTTTTTTTCTTTGCTCATCACAATCCCTCAATATGATGTTTGGCGAAATCGCCCAGCCGGGTTTTGTTGCCTTGCGCTGATTCACGGTATTCCAGAATACGCGCTGTGTCGTCGGCCAGCTGCTTTGAATGGAGACGTTCTAAAAGGTACAAGGCCACGTCCACGTTCAAAATGCCCCCGCCGCCGGTCACAACGTCACCCTGGTCGACAATGCGGGCCACTTTCGCCCGTACCGCCGGCCATTCGCTGTTGATGCGTTCAATGGGGTTTTTCTCATTGCCCACGGTTTGATTGCGTATTGTGGCTTCGCACCCGTCCAGAACGCCCGCCGCCACAAGAGGCATAACCCCCATGCACGCGGCGGCCAGAATGGCTTTGCCTTTGCGAGCGCGCAAGAAATTCAATGTTTCTGCACGGGTTATCTCTTGCGGCCAAGTAGGTCCGCCGGTCACCATAATCACGTCGCATTCCGGCGCGTCACTTGTCAGATAGTCCGCCACAACGCGCAGGCCGCCGGCCAGGAGCATCTCTTTTTTACCGGTGGTGGATATGGTGCACATAGAGATGGAAGGTTCAAACCGCGTTGCGATGGAAAGCACCCCATACGCTCCGAGGTCTATGGGCTCTACGCCGTCAAAAAGCACTATCCCGAAACGCATAGCATCCTCCTATTTAAAAATATCTTTATCTTTGGTTTCGTGGGCGCAATAGGCGCTAAACAGCGTGAGCGTGGCCAACATGATGAGATAGACGGATATGCCGTTGGACCCATCGAGCATGCGCAACAGAAAAGCGCAAACAAGCGGAGAAAGGCCGCCGAATACCGCGGCGGAAACCTGCACGCCGAACGATGCGCCGGACATGCGCACGGTTGTGCCGAATAGTTCAGGAAAATAGGCGGCTTGCGGCCCGTACATGGGCGCGTGGCAAATATTCATGAAAAAAGCGATGGCAAGAACGATCAGGGTGGGGTTGCCTGTATTGACCAGCATGAAAATGGGGTAGGCACAGAAGATGCTGGCGCCGGCTCCCATAAGATACAAGACGCGGCGGCCGATTTTATCAGACAGCCAGCCGAAGAAAGGCAGGGTGAACAATTCGCACGCTGCGCCCAGCAAGACGCCGTCAAGGGCCACAGTGCGAGGCAGATGTAAGGTATTGGTGACGTAGGCCACCATGAAAATGGTCAATACGTAAATCCACGAGACTTCCGAGGCTTTCAGGCCCACGGCCAAAAAAAATTCTTTGGGATGCTGGCGGAACACTTCAAGCAGAGGTTGCTTGACCAGTTGTTTCTTTTGCTTGGCCCTGACAAAAACCGGCGATTCGCGCACTTTGACGCGTACCAGCATGCCGACGAACACCAGGGCGATGCTGAGAAGAAAAGGAATGCGCCAGCCCCAGGCCAGAAACTGCTCTTCGGGCATTTGCGACAGCAAAGCGAAGATAATGGTCGATAGCGTTAATCCAAGGGGGTAGCCGAACTGCACCAGTGAGCCGAAGAAGCCTCGCCGCGCTTCAGGCGTGCTCTCAATAACCATGAGGGCTGCGCCGCCCCATTCGCCGCCTATGCCGATACCCTGCAAGATGCGCAACAGCACCAGAAGGATAGGAGCCCATACGCCGATAACAGCGTAGCTGGGCAGCAGACCTATGGCAAAAGTGCCCAGCCCCATGATCAGCATGGTGGCCATAAGCATGTTTTTTCGGCCCAGCTTGTCGCCGAAATGCCCGAAAAAAGCTCCGCCGAAAGGCCGGGCGAAAAGGCCGACGGCCGCCGAGCCGAAGGCGGCGATGGTGCCGAGAAACGGGTCAATTGAAGGAAAGAAGATTTTATTGAACACCAGCGCGCTGGCGGTGCCGTAAATGGTGAAGTCGTACCATTCCACCATGGTGCCCAAGGTGCTGGCCCACACAACGGTTTTGAATTCACTTTTTGACAGCGTAGCCGTTCCGTCTTGGGGGACGTTCGTTTGCAGCGTTGCCGCTTGCGTTGGATGAACTGAACCCAACTCCATATGCCCTCCTTTTAGGGTTGAGGAGACCCAGGCGACAGCCCGGGATAGTCGCCAGGTCACCATTTAGGAATGGAGTATAATTAAAGTGACTTTGGGTCAACAAAAATTCACTATAAATATATTTTATACACTATAAGTGAATTAAACTAAAAATGCACGAAACACCAAAACGGTGGATCGCAGATAAGGCTGAGGCTAAAAAAGGATTTTAGCGGCGCGGAGTATGACCAAGAGAAGCGGAGACGCGTTCCGCCGATTCGCGAAGCAGAGAAACGGCGGCGGGATCGGGGAATGGGGCGGCGGAATCTTCAAACCCGATGAGCAAAAGGCAGGCGGTGATGACGCCTCTGCCGTCAAAGACAGGGCAGGCCAGCGAACGGGAGCCGGGAATACGCTCGTTAGGATGCTCGCGCAGGGCGAATCCTTTGTTGCGAATTTCTTCCAGAGAAAGGCGAAAGCGGGACAGCCCATCGGGGTCGCACTCGCGCGCGGCAAGGGCGGCGTAAGCCTGCTCCGGCAGATGGGCGGCAAAACATTTTCCGGCGGCGCTTTCAGTCACCGGAGCGTAAAATCCGACTTGCATATCGAGGTAAACGGGCCGGGCGCTACGCAAAAAACGGACTATCATCGGCCCTTCGGGCATCCATAGGGCCAGGGCCGCCGCTTCATCGCTTTTGGCCCGCAGATCGTAAAGTTCCGGTTCGCACAGGCTGTACACGTCGATGCCGCTGAGTATGCCCAGTCCCGATTCGAGCAGTTTGGGTCCCAGACTGTAGCGGGAACTGTCCGGCCCTTGACGCAGAACGCCAACGCGAACCAAGCTGACCAGATACTTGTGCAGGTTGCTTTTGGGCATGCCGAAAAGGCCGGCCGCCTCACCCAGGCCGAGGGGGCGGCCGGCAGTGATGAAGGCTTCAATGATGGCAAAAGCGATCTCTACGGATTGGATGCCTTGGGATTGGCGGGCCATGAACTCTCCAGACAAAAAGCCGGGCCGCCGCGTATGCATGCGGCGGCCCGGTATTCTTGATGCTATCCGTTAATGTCCACCAGCAGGGGATCGTCTTCCAGGTCTTCCAGGAACTTGTCCGGGCGTTCCTTCTGCTCGGGCACCACGATGTCGGTGTTCACGTATTCGCGATAGCCGGTCCCGGCGGGAATCAGGCGCCCGACGATGACGTTTTCTTTCAGGCCGCGCAGGGGGTCTGACTTGCCGCGCAGAGAGGCTTCGGTCAGCACCTTGGTGGTTTCCTGGAAGGAAGCCGCCGAGATGAAGCTCGAGGTCGTCAAGGAAGCCTGGGTGATGCCCAGCACCAGGGGTTCCGCCGTGGCCGGGCTGCGGCCTTCGGTCAGGGCCCTCTGGTTTTCAACCTTGAAGTCCTGCTTGTCCACCTGTTCGCCGACCAGGAAGCTGGTGCCGCCGGAGTCAAGCACAGTGACCTTTTTCAGCATCTGCCGCACGATGACTTCGATGTGCTTGTCGTCGATGGACACGCCCTGGAAGCGGTACACGTCTTGAATTTCCTCCACCAGGTACGAGGCGAGGAATTTTTCGCCTTTGGTGCGCAGAATGTCGTGCAGTTCCGGGTGCCCTTCGGTCAAGAGTTCGCCGGCTTCCACAAAGTCGCCGTCGGAAACGGTGATGTGCTTGCCTTTCGGCACCAGGTATTCTTTGGTGTCGCCGGTTTCGGGGGTAACGATGATCTTGCGTTTGCCTTTGGATTCGCCGGCAAAGGTGATGGTGCCGTCGATTTCGGAAACCACGGCCATGTCTTTGGGCTTGCGCACTTCAAAGAGTTCGGCGACGCGGGGCAGACCACCCACGATGTCTTTGGTCTTTGAAGTTTCACGCGGCTTTCTGGCCATGATGTCGCCGGCCTGAATTTCCATGCCGTCGCGTACCATGAGCAGCGCGCCCACGGGCAACTGGTAGGTGGCCGCCATCTGGCTGCCGGGCCGGGTTTTCACGGTGCCCGTCTCGTCGCAGACGGAGACGGAAGGCCGGTAGTTGGTGGTGCGGTATTCAATGATAGACTGCGAAGACAGGCGCGTGGCTTCGTCCACTTTTTCCTGGTAGGTCTTGCCGTCGATGATGTCGGTGAACTTGACCACCCCGTCCACTTCCGCCACGAAGGGTTCGTTGAAGGGGTCCCATTCGGCCAGCAGGGTGCCTTTTTTGACTTCTTGCCCTTCCTGCACCGAGAGTTTCGAACCGTTGGGCAGGATGTATTTTTCCCGTTCGCGGCCCTGTTCATCCACAATGCTGATCTGGCCGCTCTTGCCGAGAACCATGAACTGCCCGTCGCGGTTCTTGATGGCTTTGACGCGGGAAAGAACGACCCGGCCCGTGTGCTGGGCCTCAATGTTGGAACGTTCGATTTCGCGCGAAGCCGTGCCGCCGATGTGGAAGGTACGCATGGTCAGCTGCGTGCCCGGTTCACCAATGGACTGGGCGGCGATGATGCCCACGGTTTCGCCGATGTTGACCTTGTGCCCGCGGGCCAGGTCGCGGCCGTAGCAGCAGGCGCAGATGCCGCGCTCTGACTGGCAGGTCAGGGCGGAGCGGATGGTGATGGAGTTGATGCCCGCCGCGTCAAGCGCATAGGCCACTTTTTCGTCCACCAGGGTATTGGCGGGGAAGAGTTCCTGGCGGGTTTCGGGGTCGTACACGGGATAGAGCAGCACGCGGCCGAGCGCGCGTTCCATAAGGCGCATCTTGATTTCACCGGCTTTGACCAGGTGGGAAATCTCGATGCCGTCCACGGTGCCGCAGTCGGTTTCGGTGATGATCACGTCTTGCACCACGTCCACCAGGCGGCGGGTAAGGTACCCGGAGTTCGCCGTCTTGAGCGCGGTGTCGGCAAGGCCTTTTCGCGCGCCGTGGGTGGAGTTGAAGTACTGCAGTACGTCCAGGCCTTCGCGGAAGCACGAAGTGATGGGCGTTTCAATGATTTCACCGGAAGGACGGGCCATCAGGCCGCGCATGCCGGCCAGCTGGCGCATCTGGTCCTGGTTGCCTCGCGCGCCGGAGGTGGACATCATGAAAATGGGGTTGAAAGAGGCGTTGGTCCTCTTTTCCTGGGTTTTTTCATTGACCAGCTCTTCGGTGGATATGGCCCGGATCATTTCGGCCGACACGTCCTGTGTGGCTTTGGTCCAGACGTCCACGACCTTGTTGTATTTTTCCGTGCGGGTGATGATCCCGTCGCGGTACTGGCGTTCGATGTCGTCGACCTCGGCCTGGGACTTGTCGATGATGCCCTTTTTGGCCTCGGGAATCTGCAGGTCTTTGACCCCGATGGTGATGCCGGCGCGGGTTGCGAACTCGTAGCCGATATCCTTCAGGCGGTCGCAGAGAATAACCGTGGCTTTGGTGCCCGCGTCGCGATAGGCGGTGCCCACCAGACGGCCGATGTTCTTTTTGTTCAGCACGCAGTTGACCAGTTCGAAATCAACGCCTTTGGGCAGCACGTCGTGAATGAGCACGCGGCCGGGGGTTGTTTCGATCAGTTGGCCGTCCATGCGCACTTTGATTTTGGCGTGCAGCCCCACCTGCTTGTGGTCGTAAGCCGTAATGACTTCCCACGGCGAGCAGAAGATTTTGCCTTCGCCTTTCTCAAAGTCGCGTTCCACAGTCATGAAGTACAGGCCCAGCACGATATCCTGGCTGGGCACGATGACCGGGCTGCCGTTGGCCGGAGACAGAATGTTGTTGGTGCTCATCATCAGCACGCGGCATTCGATCTGGGCTTCAACGGAAAGGGGCAGGTGCACGGCCATCTGGTCACCGTCAAAGTCCGCGTTATAGGCGGAGCAGACCAGCGGGTGCAGCTGAATGGCCTTGCCTTCGACCAGCAGCGGTTCGAAAGCCTGAATGCCCAGGCGGTGCAGGGTGGGCGCGCGGTTGAGCATGATGGGGTATTCGCGCACCACTTCTTCAAGGATATCCCAGACCACCAGTTCTTCACGTTCCACCATTTTTTTGGCGGATTTGATGGTAGAGGCAAGCCCTCTTTCTTCAAGCTTCGCATAGATGAAGGGTTTGAAGAGTTCCAGAGCCATTTTCTTGGGCAGGCCGCACTGGTGCAGTTTCAGCTTGGGGCCCACAACGATGACTGAGCGGCCGGAGTAATCCACGCGTTTGCCCAGCAGGTTCTGACGGAAGCGCCCCTGCTTGCCCTTGATCATGTCGGACAAGGATTTCAGCGGGCGGCCGTTGGTGCCGGTGATGGCCCGGCCGCGGCGGCCGTTGTCGAAAAGGGCGTCCACCGCTTCTTGCAGCATGCGTTTTTCGTTGCGGATGATGATGTCGGGCGCGCCCAGTTCCATCAGCCGCTTCAGGCGGTTGTTGCGGTTGATGACCCTTCTGTACAGGTCGTTCAGGTCGGATGTGGCGAAGCGGCCGCCATCGAGCGGCACCAGGGGGCGCAGTTCCGGCGGAATGACCGGAATGACTTCCAGAACCATCCATTCGGGCTTGTTGTCCGATTCGATGAACGCTTCAACGATTTTCAGGCGCTTGGTCAGCTTGCGCTTCTTGGTCTGCGAGCGGGTGGCCTGCGATTCTTCACGCAGTTCCGCGCGCAGCTTTTCCAGATTCATTTCCTCAAGCAAAGAGCGAATGGCCTCGGCGCCCATGCCCACGGTCAGAGCGTCTTCGCCGAAGCGGTCGATGACCTGCAGGTACAGGTCTTCGGAAATGACCTGTAGCTTGGTGAGGCCCGTGTTGCCCGGCTCCAGCACGATGTAGGAGTCGAAGTAGAGCACTTTTTCCAGGTCGGCCATGGTCATGTCAAGCAGGGTGCCGATCTTGGAGGGCAGGGTCTTCAGAAACCAGATGTGGGCGACCGGGGCGGCCAGTTCGATATGCCCCATGCGTTCGCGCCGCACCTTGGAAGCGATGACTTCAACGCCGCACTTTTCGCAGACGATGCCGCGGTGCTTCATGCGCTTGTATTTGCCGCAGTTGCACTCATAGTCTTTGACCGGGCCGAAGATCTTGGCGCAGAAAAGGCCGTCCCGCTCCGGCTTGAAGGTGCGGTAGTTGATGGTTTCAGGTTTTTTCACTTCGCCGTACGACCATTCGCGAATGGACGCGGGGGAGGCGATGCTGATTTGAATGGCCTTCAGGTTGCGGATATTCGCAACGTTGGCTGAAGCGCCACGGACTGTAAAGAGATCGTCGAGTGACATAGCTACCTCGATTATAACTGAATTTATTCGTTTTCGTCGTCAGAGCCGATAAAGAATTCGGGCCGCTCAACCTGAGCTTCCGAAGATTCCGTAAAGGCGCTGCCGATGCGTTTGGGCTTTTTCTTGCCTTCTTCCTGGTGCAGGGTCACGTCAAGGCCGAGGGACATCAGCTCTTTGACCAGCACGTTGAAGGATTCGGGCAGCCCGGCTTCAAGGAAGTTGTCGCCCTTGACGATTTTTTCGTACATCTTCACGCGGCCCGCCACGTCGTCGGACTTGACGGTGAGGAATTCCTGCAGCAGGTAAGCCGCGCCGTAGGCTTCAAGCGCCCACACTTCCATTTCCCCAAGCCGCTGGCCGCCGAACTGTGCCTTGCCGCCCAGCGGCTGCTGGGTAACCAGAGAGTAGGGGCCCGTGGAGCGGGCATGGATTTTTTCATCCACCAGGTGGTGGAGTTTGAGCATGTACATGACGCCGGTGGTGATGCGGTTGTGGAAAGGCTCACCGGTGCGGCCGTCATAAAGCACGGTCTTGCCGTCTTCGGGCAGGTTCGCGCGCTTGAGCCAATCCCAGATTTCGTCTTCCGTGGCGCCGTCAAAGACGGGCGTTTTGGTGACGATGCCCGGTTCCATGGCCTTGATGGATTCGATGAACTCTTCGTCAGACAGCTCGTCAATCAGTTTTGCCGTGACCTTGTTGTCAAAGACGCTCTTCACTTCGGTGCGCACCTGCTTCAGCGCCGCGCCGCTTTGCAGCAGCGTGGCCAGTTGCAGGCCCAGCTCTTTGGCGGCCCAGCCCAGGTGCGTTTCCATGATCTGCCCGATGTTCATACGGGAAGGAACCCCCAGCGGGTTCAGCACGATATCCACGGGCCTGCCGTCGGCGAAGAAGGGCATGTCCTCAACCGGCAGAATGCAGGAGACGACGCCCTTGTTGCCGTGGCGGCCGGCCATTTTATCGCCCACGTTCAGCTTACGCTTCACGGCGACGTAAACTTTCACCATTTTGATGACGCCGGGGGGCAGGTCGTCGCCCTCGGTGACCTTGCCGCGTTTGGAGTCATAGATGTTTTTGATGTACGCGAGTTGGCGGCTATACTCTTCCAGCAGGGCCGCGACCTGTTCGTTGACCTCACGGCTTTTGAACAGGCCGGAGAGTTTCTTCAGCGGCACGTCGGCCAGAATTTCGGCTGTGGCCACGTGGCCCGCTTCCGCCAGCACTTCGCCCTTTTTCTTGCCGGAGAGCGTGCCCTCAAGCTGCTTGCCGGCGGCGAAGGTAAGGATCTTGCCGCGCGTGGCTTCGGTCAGGGCCGACACATGATCGGCTTCTTTCTTGTCCAGACGGTCAAGTTCGTAGTTCTCAATGGAAACGGTACGTTCGTCTTTTTCGCCGGAACGGCGGTTAAAGACCCGCACTTCGATGACCGTGCCTTCGATGCCGGGCGGCACTTTCAGCGAGGTGTTTTTCACGTCGCGCGCTTTGTCGCCGAAGATGGCGCGCAGCAGTTTTTCTTCGGGGGTCAGCTGGGTTTCGCCCTTGGGCGTGATTTTGCCCACCAGGATGTCGTCGGGCCGCACCGGCGCGCCGATGCGGATGATGCCCGACCCGTCGAGATTGCGCAGCATTTCTTCCCCAACGTTGGGAATGTCGCGAGTAATTTCTTCGGGTCCCAGCTTGGTGTCACGGGCGACCACTTCGAATTCTTCGATATGCACGCTGGTGAAGGTATCTTCTTTCACGCAGCGTTCGGAGATCAGGATGGAGTCTTCGAAGTTGAACCCGCACCAGGGCATAAAGGCCACGGTCAGATTTTTGCCCAGCGCCAGCTCACCGTATTCGATGCCCGGGCCGTCGGCGATGACCTGGCCCTTTTTCACGACCTGACCGGGGGTGCAGGTAGGTTTCTGGCCGAAGCAGGAGTTCTGGTTCGACTTGTGGAACTTCAACAGGTTGTAAGCGCGGGTGCCGCCCGATTCGGGGTACAGGCTCCCGTCATAGGTGACGATGATGCGGTCGGCGTCAACATAGCGGATGATGCCGTCGCCTTCCGCCAGGATGCACGCGCCGGAGTCGCGGGCCACGTCGCCTTCCATGCCCGTGCCCACCAGCGGCACTTCGTTGCGCAGAAGGGGCACGGCCTGGCGCTGCATGTTCGAACCCATCAGCGCGCGGTTGGCGTCGTCGTGTTCCAGGAAGGGAATGAGCGCGGCAGAGATGGAAACCATCTGCGAAGGCGAGATGTCCATCAAGGTCACGTCTTCTTTGGGCTGCATGAGCACGTCGCCCTTGATACGCGTGGTGACGAATTCGTCGACCAGCATGCCTTTGCCGTCCACCTTGGCGTTGGCCTGGGCGATGACTTCGTTCATTTCGGCCGAGGCGTCGAGGTAGATGATCTCGTCGGTGACCTTGGCGTTTTTAATGACGCGGTAAGGCGTTTCGATGAAACCGTAGTCGTTGACCTTGGCGTAGGTGGTAAGCGACACGATAAGGCCGATGTTCGGGCCTTCGGGCGTTTCAATGGGGCAGATGCGGCCGTAGTGCGAAGTGTGCACGTCGCGCACTTCGAAGCCCGCGCGTTCGCGGGTCAGGCCGCCGGGTCCCAGGGCGGAGAGGCGGCGCTTGTGCGTCACTTCCGACAGGGAGTTGGTCTGGTCCATGAACTGCGAAAGCTGGCTGGTGCCGAAGAATTCTTTCAGCACGGCGGAGACGGGCTTCGGGTTGATCAGGTCGTGGGGCATCAGCGTCGCCACTTCCTGCAGGCTCATGCGTTCTTTGATGGCGCGTTCCATGCGCACCAGGCCGATGCGGTACTGGTTTTCCACCAGTTCGCCCACGGGCCGCACGCGGCGGTTGCCCAAATGGTCGATGTCGTCGGCCGGGCCGTGGCTGTCTTTAAGGAGCGTGAGCACCTGAATGGCTTTCAGAATGTCTTCGTTGCTCAGCACGCGCGTTTCCAGCGGCAGCGTAAGCCCCAGGCGCTGGTTCAGCTTGTAGCGGCCGACCGGAGAAAGGTCGTAATAGTCGGGGTTGCGGAACAGGTTGTCGAAGAAACCGGCCGCGATTTCCGGGGTGGGCGGCGAAGAGGGGCGCAGGCGGCGGTAAATTTCCACCTGAGCGCTTTCCATATCCGCGGTTTTGTCCAGAATCAGCGTGTCGCGAAGGGACGAAGAGGTGTCAGTGCCGCGGGTGTGCAGCACGGCGACGCGGCTGATTGCGGCTTCGCGGATTTGTTCCATCAGGGCGCCGGTGATTTCATCCGCCGCTTCCGCCAGCACTTCGCCGGTTTTGGGGTGAGCCAGGTCTTCGGCCAGGAACTGGCCTTCGATGGACTCGGGCGCAACGGGTATGGCCGGGATTTCCGCTTCGCAGATCTGGCGCCAGGCGCGCTTGGTGATGGGTTTGCCCGCCTTGACGATCACCGTGCCGTCTTTGGTCGCGATGTCGGCATAGGCGTTGTCCTTGTGGTACATGTTTTTGTCCACTTCCCAGGACAGGGCGCCGCCTTTTTCCAGGCGGTAGAACTCCTTCTGATAGAAGAAGTTCAGAATGTCGGCCTTGGTCATGCCCATGGCCTTGAACAGAATGGTGGCGGGCATTTTGCGGCGGCGGTCGATGCGCACGTACAAAATGTCTTTGTGATCGAAGTCGAAATCCAGCCAGGAGCCGCGCATGGGGATAACCCGGCAGGAGTAGAGCACCTTGCGGCTGGAGTGGGTCTTGCCGGAGTCGTGTTCGAAAATGATGCCCGGCGAGCGCTGCAACTGGTTGACGATGACCCGCTCGGTGCCGTTGATGATGAAGGTGCCCTTTTCAGTCATGAAAGGCAGGGTGCCGAAATAGATGTCCTGCTCTTTGATGTCCCGAATGGTGCGGTTGCCCGAAGCTTCATCCACATCATAGACCACCAGGCGCACTTTGATGCGCACGGGGGCTTCAAAGGTCAGGCCTTTGCTGATGCATTCGGCCTGGTCGTATTTGGGCTCGCCGATTTCGTAGCCCACATATTCCAGGCTGGCTGTGCGGTTGAAGTCCTCGATGGGGAAGACGGAACGAAATACGCCTTCCAGGCCTTCATCCGGCCTGCGTTCGGTCATGCCTTCCTGCAGGAACTTTTTGTAGGAATCCACTTGCAGATTCAGCAGGTGGGGGATCGGCAGCGTCACGTCGATTTTGCCGAACTGTTTCATGATCTGATTCATGCTACACCTCAAGGTGGCGGAAAATACTGTTGGCATGCGCCGTACCCCACATGGGGCGGCCGCAAAACGGCACGGGTCGGAGACAAAACGCGAAACGCGGGCGGCGTAAAACGCGCCCGCCGTTATGCCTGACGGCGAGTGTCACATACGAATATGCACAACGTAAATGTCCGTTTCCAAGGAAACGTGGGGTTGACGCAATCCTGATGCTCTGGGCGTCGGAGCGCTTCCTTCGGTGCATGGCGGCGGATTGCGGACCACCGGACCTTCGGGGCGACGACGAGACCCTTCATTCTTACGAACAGAAATAAATATTCCGGTAAAAAAAAAATAGCAAGAAAAAGAATGCGACCATGAGAAGAAAATCAGACGGAAAACGGCCTGGAGTTTCCCCCAAGCCGTTCCGGTGTGTTTCGCATCTTGTGGAGCTGTTTACTGCCAAGCGTAACAATGGCCGTATCCCTGGCCCATCATCGGGCATCCGTAGCCTCCGCCCATGCCGCGGCCGTGAAAGGGCACGCCCGTGTCATTCATCTGCTTGCGCAGATTTTGGCGAGCGGCATACAGCTGGCCGTCAAGGGTTCCGATTTCTTTTATCAACGACTGGACCTTGGGATCATTTCGCGGCATGCCCTGGGAATACAGGGTGTTCAGCTCGTCCTGCTTGGCGTACAATTGTTGCCGCAACGGCGTCACCGTTTTGTTGAACTCGGCATAGCTATCCTGCACGGCCTTGTATTGTTCGGGACTCATGTTCTGATATCCCGCCTGGTGGGGGTGGGCGTCTGCGATGCCGGCGGCCCCGAGCAGGGCCGCAAAAGCCAGGGCCAGCGCCGTTGAAGTGATATATGTCTTTTTCATGTTTTTTTCTCTTGTTCTTGAATTTGAGAGGGATACACGGGCAGTTTAGTGCCAGCAGCCTCTCCAGTGCGCGCCGCAACCTGTCAGCAGAAACAGTGTGCTGATAAGCAACAGGCCGATCAAGGCGCTTCTTTTCAGGCTCATATGCTCCTCCGTGTTTCCTTCAGATTGTGCGGTTTACCAGCCGCGATGCCCGCCGTATCCCCCATGTCCGCCGTGCCCGCTGCACCAGCCCTGGGAAATGGTTGTGTTGTCAATCGATTGCGCCAAAGAAGGCAACGCGGTTGCCAAGGTAAGCGCAAAGGCAAGCGCCAATGCGGCGGCGAACAGGGTGGTTTTTGATACGATAGCGTTCATTTCTTTTCTCCTTAAGGCAATAGTTGGTCTTGTGTTTGCAACGCGTTCATCAGCTTTAGCTGACCGCGCATGTCATCTTTAAGGCAAAGCGCGTGCCAGCGCACACAATCAACCGGCAATGCTATGAAATTACTATCTAAAATTCAAACATACAAAAAAAATCCGACCGAAAGATTCCAGAAGGCTGTCCGAAACTTACCCATGAACGGAAAACCTGTCCGAAATTTACTCACCATGTGTTGGCCCTTGCCGAATCAGTATATATTTTTATGGAGTCATCTCAAAAAACGCAGGCGCATATGAATAATACCAAACAGGCATCATTTCCTTTCTCCCGGCGGTTTTCTCTGGGGCTCTCGCCCTGGCTGATTATGGGCATGGCGGTCATTCTCGGCTTGGCCATAGCCGTGCTTTCCGTCAAAAACGCCCGGAGAGAAAAGGAGTATATGACGCAGAATATGATGGATCGAGCGGAAGCCCTGATTTGGGCTCTGGAGGCCGGAACGAGGACATGGATGGGCATACGCGCGGAAAACCCGGGGCTGCTGCAATCTTTAGTGGAAGAGACAGCGAAACAACCCGGTATCGTGTTCATGGCGGTTGCCGATACGGACGGCACCATACTGGCGCACAGCGATCCGTCGCGGGTCGGCGATAAATTGGAAAAGCTGCCGTTACGGGCTACGACCGGGGCGCCCGCCTGGCGTATTGGGAAGTGGAACGACACAAAGGTTTTTGAGGTGTTTCGCGCCTTTGCACCGGTCCAGGGCGGGGAGCATTCTTTTTCCCATTGGCCCGGCAGGCACGGCCGGTCTCACGGAGGCATGGGTGGAGGCATGGGCGGAGGCATGGGCATGATGCGAGGCGATTCGAGCGCACCGCCCGCATCGGACATCGTTTTTGTCGGCCTGGACCGGCGGCCTTTTGAAGAGGCCCTGGCTCAGGATTTCAAAAACAGCCTTTTTTCCGCCTGCCTGATTGCCGCCATGGGACTGGCGGGGGTTGTTTCCTTGTTCTGGGCGCACAACTACCGTCTTTCACGCCGTATGCTGCGAGATTCTCAGGCCATGGCCGAAGAAGTGGTGACGAACCTGCCTCTCGGACTTCTGGCCGGAGATCCTGCGGGAAATGTCGCCACGGTTAATAATATCGCCTTGAAATTGCTTGGTATCCAGAAAAAAGACGCTTTTGGAGCGCCATTGGCGCAACTCCCCGGTCTGGATTGGGGCGCCGTCAGCGATGAGCTCGCGCAGAAGGGCAGGGTTCTTGAGCGCGGCGCGATGCTGCAACTGCCCGGTAAAAGACCGGTACCCGTCAGTTTGAGCGCGGCCGCGATGCAAAACGATGACGGGGTGTTTTTGGGCAATCTCTTCATTGTGCGCGATACCACTGAAATAAAACGCCTGCAGGCTGAAGCGCAACGCAACGAACGCCTGACCGCGCTTGGCAAACTCGCCTCCGGGGTCGCCCATGAAATAAGAAACCCCCTCAGCACCATCAAAGGGGTCGCCACGTATCTGGCGAAACGGGCGCAACCGGGGGGCCGTGAGGAAGAAGCCGCCAATACCATGGTCTTAGAAGTGGACAGGTTGAACCGGGTTGTTTCGGAGCTTTTGGACTTCGCGCGTCCAGCCACGATCACGGTGTCTGAAACCATTCTTCGGGAAGTCATTGACCGGGCGCTGCGGCTTGCGGAGGCAGATATCAAGGCAAAGCACATCACCGTTCATATTGAGGAAGACCCAGGCTTCCCCCCGGTGCTCATCAGTGCGGAGCGCTTCACCCAGGCCTTGCTGAACCTTTGTTTGAATGCGGTGCAGGCGATGGAACCGGGTGGAGAAATGCGGATCACGGTCCGGCGGCAGCCCGGCGCCGGCACGTTCAGCCTCTCGGTCGGCGATACCGGGAAAGGTATTCCCGAAGACGCGCAAGCTTCCCTGTTCACCCCGTATTTCACGACAAAACCTTCCGGCACGGGTCTGGGGCTTGCCATTGTTCATCAGATCGTCGAAGGACACGGCGGGAGCATTCGCGTGGAGAGCGCGCCGGGTTCCGGAGCGGAATTCACCATCACCTTGCCCTTGAACGGCATGATACAGGAGGGCGCATGAGCGCGGCACCGGCCATAACACTGCTTGTGGTGGATGATGACCAGAACCACCGCGAAACGCTACGCACCATCCTTGAGGAATGGGGATACCTGGCCGTCGGCGCGGGCAGCGGAGAAGAGGCTGTGGCGCTCTGCCGGGAGCAGCCTTTCGACCTCATTCTGATGGACGTGCGCATGAGCGGCATGAGCGGTATCGAAGCCACCCGCGCCATCAAGGCCTACAACCCCGCCATCCCCATTGTGATCATGACGGCATACTCTGATGTGGAAAACGCCGTACAGGCCCTCAAAAGCGGGGCGTACGACTACCTGACCAAACCCCTGGCCTTTGATGCGCTCAAGCTGGCCCTGGAACGGGCCCTAGACCATGCCACGCTGCGCGATGAAGTGCGCGTGCTGCGCGATACCCTTTCCTCTTCTTTTGACGCCAAGAATGTCATCGGCAAAAGCCCCGCCATGCGGCAGCTTTTGGGCATGGTTTCCGCCATAGCGCCTTCGGAAGCGACCGTTCTGATCACCGGAGAGTCGGGAACGGGCAAAGAGGTTGTGGCGCGGCTGATCCATGCCAACAGCAACCGGCGCAAGGGGCCGTACGTGGCCGTTAACTGCGCCGCTCTGACGGAAACGCTGCTGGAATCAGAACTGTTCGGGCACGAAAAAGGAGCCTTTACAGGCGCCGAAAAAAGACGGGAAGGCCGTTTTCTCGCGGCGGGCAGGGGTACGATTTTTCTTGATGAAGTGGGTGAAATTCCTTTGGCGATGCAGGTCAAACTGTTGCGCGTCATACAAGAGAGAGAATTGCAACGGGTCGGCGGCGACCAAACCCTCAAGGTGGACGTGCGCATTCTGGCGGCGACCAACAGGGATCTCAAGCGGGAAACGGAAGCAGGGCGGTTTCGGCAGGATCTGTATTACAGGCTCAATGTCGTTTCGCTGCAGTTGCCTTCCTTGCGGGACCGCAAGGAAGACATCCCCCTTCTTGCCATGCACTTTCTGACCATGTTCGCGGAAAAGAACGCCAAGGCAATCAAAGGATTCACTCCGGCGGCCATGGACAGATTGCTGAAATACTCTTGGCCGGGAAACGTGCGTGAACTGGAAAACGCTGTGGAGCGAGCCGTGGTTTTGCTGGTGGGCGAGTATGTCAGCGAACGCGAACTTCCCCCTAGCCTTACGGAAGAGAGCGATGCCGGCAAAACGCCCAAAAGGGATTTCGCCAGCATGACCCTGGAAGAAATAGAGCGCATGGCCGTACTTGATACCCTGGAACAGGCGGGCGGAAACAAAAGCGAGGCCGCGCGGCGCCTGGGCATTAACCGGAAAACCCTGCTCGCCAAGCTGGAAGGAAGGGGCGACAGGGCAAAATGAAGGGTTTTGCGTGTGATTTTTATCTCGGCTTTTTGCCAAACGAGCTTCGCCTGAAAGTTCAGGCGAAGCTCGTTTGGCAATGCAGACAGGAGCAAAAGGGCGGCTTTACAGCGTCTTCTGCTACATTTCCATAACTTCTTTTTCTTTGGACTGGCATTTTTGATCGGCTTTGGCTATTTGCGCGTCGGTCAACTTTTGCACCTGCTCGGTAGCCTTTTTGATTTCGTCTTCGCTGTGCGCCTTGTCTTTTTCCAGCTTTTTCAGTGCGTCGTTGGCGTCGCGGCGGATGTTGCGGATGGCGACTTTCGTCTCTTCCGTATATTTGCGCGCGACCTTGACCAGCTCTTTTCTGCGTTCTTCGGTCAGCGGCGGTATGTTGATGCGGATGATCTTGCCGTCGTTGATGGGGGTGAGGCCCAGGTCGGACTTCAAAATGGCCTTTTCAACCAGGGCGAAAGCGCCCCTGTCCCACGGCTGTATGGTCAGCGACCGGCTGTCGGGAACAGCCACCGAAGCCAACTGGCTGATGGCGGTGGGGGTGCCGTAATAGTCGACTTTGATGTCTTCCACCAGCGCGGTGGAGGCGCGGCCGGTACGCAGTTTGGAAAACTCTTTATCCAGGGCGGCAAGGGCTTTCCCCATGCGTTCTTCGGCGTCGCGTTTGACGGTATCCATAGCTTTCAGCCTCCTTGTACGATGGTGCCCACGGCTTCGCCTTTAACCAGGCGGCAAATGTCGCCGCCGAACATGTTGCAGACGACGATAGGCAAATTGTTTTCCATGGCCAGCGATATGGCCGTGGCGTCCATGACGCCCAGGCGCTTGCCCAGCGCCTCTTGAAAGGATACGCAATCGTATTTCACGGCATCACAATGTTTGACGGGGTCTTTGTCATACACGCCGTCGACTTTGGTGGCCTTGATGATGATGTCGCATTTCAGCTCCATCCCGCGCAAGGCGGCCGTGGTATCCGTTGTGAAATAAGGGTTGCCCGTGCCGCCGGCGCAGATGACCACGCGCCCTTTTTCCAGGTGGCGTTCGGCCCGGCGTTTGATATACGGTTCGCAAATTTCCTGCATGGTGATGGCGGAGAGCACCCGCGTGGGGTGGCCCAGCGCTTCCATGGCGTCCTGCACGGCGACGGAGTTCATGACCGTGGCCAGCATGCCCATGTAGTCCGCGGTGGACCTGTCCATGCCGCGCGCCGCGCCCGCCATGCCGCGAAAGATGTTGCCCCCGCCGATAACCAGGGCAACCTGCACACCCATATTCACAACCTGAAGAATTTCTTTACATATCTCTGAAACAGTTGCGGGGTCAATGCCGTATTTCTGTTCGCCGGCCAGCGCTTCACCGGACAATTTAAGCAAAATTCGTTTGTACTTCGGCATAGCCACTCCTGTCGTTATTGATGATCAAACGGTTCGCCCCAGCTTGCGCGCGGCACCCGGGCATATTTCAAAAAGGCGTAAAACGAGCCGTGGGCCGCGGCCATGAAGCCCGCGCGGCCGTCCAGAAAACCGGCTTTCAAAACGTAAATACGGAAGAAACGGGCCAGGCCGTGCCCTATGCCGCGCACGATTCCGCCCTTTTTCCCCTTGGCGCGTAGCGCCTCGGCCCCTTGTTCGGCATAAACGTTCAGCTTGGCCAACTGATGGTCAAAGCCGGTATAGGGGTAGTGGATGATTTCCCCTTCCGCGATGTGCCCCTTCGGGCCCTGCGGGTGGTAATGGATGTGCGCGTCTTGAGAAAAGGTGACGAATCCCGTTTTGAACAGGCGCAGGATATGGTCCGGGCTCCAGCCGCCGTGCTTCATGAAACGGTCGAAGTACCAAGAGCGGCGGCCGACGGAAAAGGCGGCATGGGGCGTTGCCATGTCGTTTTCAGCGTTCACCGTCTGGTCCAGGGTCGCCCGGATGGCGCGCGCCAGTTCGGGCGTTACCTTTTCATCCTGATCGAGAATGAAGAACCAGTCGGTTTTCACCTGAGAGGCGGCAAAGGTGAATTGCGCGGCAAAGCTCTGCCAGGGGTTGTGCAACACCGTCGCGCCCGCGGCCCGGGCGATGTCTACCGTGGCGTCTTTGCTGCCGCAGTCAACGGCTAGAATGGAATCGCAAAAGGAAAGGGAAGAAAGGCAGGCGGCAAGCATGCGCTCGCCGTCGTTGGTCAAAACAACGCCGGTCAGCGTGGGGCGTGAGTCGTGTGACGCTTCGGTATCCATATGGTTTGAAAAAAGGGGGGCAATGCCCCCCTTTTGCTTTATTCGCTTTCGCCTTCTTCACCGAGCTGCAAGCGCACGTAGCGCGTAATGCTTACGGTGTCGCCGAAGCTTTTGCCCTGCTCGGCGAGCAGAGCTTTGATGGTGAGCTTGTCATCGCGGATGTAGGCCTGCTCGACCAGGCAAACTTCCTGGTAGTATTTCTGAATGCGGCCGTCCACGATTTTGTCGACGATGGCCGCAGGCTTGCCTTCATCCAGCGTTTTCTGGCGGAACACTTCGCGTTCGCGCTGCACCAGGGCAGGGTCAAGGCTGGCCGTGTCAAGCGCAGCGGGAGAGGCCGCCGCCACTTGCATGGCGATGTTGCGGGCCAGTTCCAGCAGCTTGGGATCCTTGGCGGTTTCGGCTTTGCCGCAGGCCAGTTCGACCAGTACGCCGATTTTGCCGTTGGCGTGAATATAGCAGCCGACGATGCCGTTGCCTTTCACTTCAAAGCGGGCGCAGCGGCCGACGGACATGTTTTCGCCGATGGTGGCGATCTGGTTGCTGACCGCGTCGCCCAGCAGGGCGTTCAGCGCGGCGGAATCGGCCGGGGCCTTGGTGAAGACCACTTCGGCCACTTCTTTGGCAAAAGTCTGGAACTTGTCGCCGCGAGAAACAAAGTCGGTTTCGCACTTCACTTCGACAATGGCGGCAACGCGGTTGTCGGCCTGCAGTTTGGAGGCGACGAGACCTTCAGAGGTGGCGCGGCCGGCTTTTTTGGCGGCCTTGGAAAGACCCTTCTGGCGCAGCCAGTCAATGGCCGTTTCCATATCGCCGTTGCATTCGGCCAGGGCGTTTTTGCAGTCCATCATGCCGGCGGCGGTACGCTCGCGCAGCTCTTTAACCATCGAGGCGGAAATCTCAGCCATTTTTTTCGTCCTCCATCGTGTCGTCGCCTTCTGTCGCCGCCACAGGGGCGGGGGCCGCTTTTTCCTGAGTCATGGCCGCTTCAATGGCGGCGTCGGAAAGACCGTCTTTGCCCATGGCTTCGCCCTCGCGGCAGGCGTCGGCGATGTGTCCGACAAAGAGCTTGATGGCGCGGATGGCGTCGTCGTTGCCGGGGATAATATAGTCAATAACGTCGGGGTCGCAGTTGGTGTCGGTCACGGCCACGATGGGAATGCCCAGTTTGCGGCATTCGCTGACGGCGATGGCTTCGCGGTGCGGGTCGATGATAAAAGCCAGTTGGGGCAGGCGGTCCATGTCTTTGATGCCGCCCAGCACAAGGCGCAGCTTGTCCAGCTCGCGCTGCAGGGAAAGAATTTCTTTCTTCTGATATTTATTGATGGAGCCGTCTTCAAACATGGCTTCCAGTTTCTTCATGCGGTCGATGCTTTTCTGAATGGTGGAGAAGTTGGTCAGTGTGCCGCCCATCCAGCGGTTGGTCACATAGAACTGCCCGGCGCGGCCGGCTTCGGCGGCGACGGCTTCCTGCGCCTGGCGCTTGGTGCCGATGAAGATGACCCGGCCGCCGGAAGCGACCGTCTGCGACACTTTGTCGTGTGCGGTGCGGTACAGCTTCACGGTCTGCTGCAGGTCAATGATATGGATGCCATTGCGGGCGCCGAAGATGTAGGGGCGCATTTTGGGGTTCCAACGGCGGGTCTGGTGACCGAAATGCACGCCGGTCTCCAGCATCTGCTTCATAGAAACATAAGGCATGTCATGCTCCTGGGTTTTGCTTCCACTTCGGCAAACGGCCCTTCAACCCGGCGAACGCCGCCGGGCACCCCGGGCCTGAACCGAGAGTGTGCTTCATTGGGGAAACGACTTTACGTATACTTGAATTGCGCAAGAGGCAAGCAAAAAGTGACAAAAAAGCTTGTGCGAAATTCTTTTCAGAACAGGCGGCTTGCTGTATAGGATTTTGAAAATCGGGGGATCCTATGACCGCTGTGAACGCCGGGGCCAAACCCGTGCCGTGGACTTCGAAATTGAGCCTGAGCGACCTGGATGAACGGGTGGAAAACGCCATGCGCCGCGTTTCAGGCAGTATCGGCTTTGACATCTCGCATGACCGGGGCAAGATGCGGAGCATGAAAGAAACGGCCGCCCGCGCCTTTGAAGCGGGCATGGAAAGCGGCGGCCCCTGGTTCATGCGCATGGGCCAGGGCGCGCTGGAAGCGGGAACCTTCTCGCTGGGCCAGGGGCTGGACCTCAAAGCGGTCGGGGGCGAGATTTTGGCGGAATTTTATGCCGAAGGCACGGCGGCTTTTCAGGCGGCCCGCGCCGCGCTCTACGCCGACGCCCTTGCTCACATGCAGGGGCAGAAGGTGGATGAAGAGTGCCGCAAAACGACCCTGGCCGCGGCGGAAGCGACCTTCAGCCTGCCCGCCAAGGATGCGTTCAGCCATGAGGCGCTGCCTTTGGTGGCGCAGGGCATTGCGCCCGCGACGCAATCGGCCGCAATCGGCTTGATAGGTTTTCTCGGGCTGATTCTGCTGACCCGCATGCCGCCTGTGGCCATGCTCGGCGGCATCGGCCTGGGATGCGCCGCGTATTTCACGGCCAGAGGCCGCCTGCGCGGCCGTTCGGAACAGTTGCTGCGCGTATTGCCGCGCAAGTTGTATCAGCTCATGGCCTCGGAACTGAAAACCAACGTCCGGCGCTATGAAGAGACGGTCAACGCGGCGCTGAAGGCGCTGTAACGGGTTTACCACGCTGTGGTCGCGTTCGGAAAAAACGAGCTTCTGGAACTGCTTGCGCGCCTGGGCATCCGTTTTGAGGTGGCGGAGCACGTTCCGGTCATGACGGTGCAGGAATCCGCCTTCATTCATGAGGATATTCCGGGCTTGGCCTGCAAGTGTCTTTTTTTACGCGACAAGGGCGGCAGCTTATGGCTTGCCGCCGTGCCCTCGGCCATGCGGGTGGACCTGAAAGCGCTGGCCGCCGCTCTTGGCTGCGGCCGCCTTTCATTCGGCCCGCCCGAACTGATGCACGAGTGCCTCGGCCTGCTGCCCGGCGCGGTGAGTGTTTTCGGCGCGGCCAACGACAGCGCGTGGCGCGTTACAGTGGTTATTGAAAAAAGCTTGCTGCAAGCGGACCTGGTTTGTTTTCACCCCTTGGTGAATACGGCCACGGTCAGCCTTGCCCCTGAGGATCTGCTGCTTTTTCTGCGGCATACCGGGCATGAAGCCCGTATGGCCGACGGCATCGACGCGGCATGACAGGGGTGGTACCAAATATCGCGCCGTTGTGGCGAAGGGAGCATACATGCGCTGGCGAAATCGTGAAGAAAGCGGCAACGTTGAAGACCGCCGGGGGCAAGGCGGCGGCATGGGGGGGCTGCCCGGGGGCATCCGGCTGCCGCGCGGCAAGGCCGGCATGGTGGTTTTGCTGGTGGTCGTGGTGGCGGGTTTTTACGGCATCGACCTGACGCCGCTTTTGACCGGCGGCACGAGCATGGGGTCCACCGTCAGCAGGCCCTATACCCCCACGGCGAAAGAGCAGGAACTGGCGCGCTTCACTTCCGTCATTTTGAAAACCACCGAAGACACCTGGCAGGATATTTTCCGTAAGTCGGGCCAGCCCTATAAGGCTCCGAAGCTGGTGCTTTACAGCGGCTCGACGCAAACGACCTGCGGCTATGGCCAGTCGGCCATGGGGCCCTTTTATTGCCCGGCGGATACCACAGTGTACATCGACCTCGCCTTTTACCAGGATATGAAGACCAAACTGGGCGGCGGAGGCGATTTCGCCCAAGGCTATGTCATTGCCCACGAAGTGGGGCACCACGTGCAGCACCTGCTGGGCGTTGACCGCAAAGTTCGGCAGGCGCAGCAGGGCGCGTCAAAGACCGAGGCTAACCGGCTTTCCGTAATGATGGAGTTGCAGGCGGATTGCTTTGCCGGGGTTTGGGGCAAAGCCATGCAGAAAGAAAACGTGCTGGAAGCGGGCGATTTGGAGCAGGCGTTGCGAACGGCGCAGGCTATCGGCGACGACCGTTTGCAAAAACAGAGCGGGGGCCGGGTGGTGCCTGACAGCTTTACCCACGGCACGGCGAAACAGCGCTACAACTGGTTCAAGCGCGGTTTTGACACGGGCAACCCCAGTATGTGCAATACGTTTGATGGGGTTGATCGGTAGAACCGGCGTAACAATCCTAATTCTGTAAAAAAATGCGGTTTAGTCGGATTCCGTCTTCTTCGGCCGTTTGGCTTTGCCAGTGATGCTGCCGACGGAAACGGCGTAGACGTCGGTGCGCTGCCAGGAGCGGGCAATGTCGGGTTCCGCCTTGTCCATGTGTTCCGGCAGGTATTTTTCCGCCAGGGCTAGCAGCGCGCGGCGTTTCTCCGCGTCATCCGCAACCTTGCGGGCTTCGCCCTCAATGATCGCGCTTTCAAAATACGTCGTGAAGTTGGAAGCGTAGACGGGCCGGGTTTGCCCGACGACGCTGAGACAGACCGAGGGGCAAAACGCCAGGTTGTCCAGCTTGCGTCCTTCCGCCGCGCAGTGAAAGTACACGAAATTATTTAGAATTACGTAGGAGAGCGGCACGACGTACGGTTTGCCGTCTTCGCCCACAGTAGCCATGAAGAGGTATTCGCCTTTGCCGAAAAGGGCGCGGGCTTCTTCTTCGGAGATCTGTCTGTCTTTACGGCGCATGGGACGGTTCATGGTTTTACTCCTGTAGCCGGCGGGGTAGTGGGCTTTTACCGGTCCGAAGGCGATGTATTTGACGCTGAACGCCGGAGCAAAAGCGCCGCGGCCATACAGATAACGGCGGCGGCGCTTTCGGCAGGCTTCAGTTCTTATGCGGGGCTAGTCGCCCTTGGTCGCCGGTTTTTTCCGTTTGGCCTTGCCGCAGATGGTGTCTATGGAAACGGCGTAGACCAGGGTACGCTTCCAGTGCCCGGTGATGTTGGCTTCCAGCTTGTCCAGGTGGTCGGGCAGGTACCGTTCGGCCAGGATCGCGAGAGCGCGGCGTTTTTCTTCGTCGTCCGTGACCGGCCGGGCTTTGCCCTCAATGATGGCGCTCTCATAATAGGTGGAATAGCCGCCGTCATACACGGGCTGGGTCGGCCCCACGACGTTCAGGCAGACTTTGGGGTTTTGCTCGAGATTTTTCAGCTTGCGGCCTTCGGTTGCGCAGTGAATGTACACCACGTCGCCGACCAGCGCATAGGAAATGGGCACGGTATACGGCTGCCCGTCTTTGTCCGCCGTGGCCATGAAAATATATTCGCCTTTTTCAAAAAGGGCGCGGGCTTCTTCGGCGGAAATCTGTCTGTCTTTACGGCGCATGGGGTGGTTCATCTGGTCCTCGAGGGTATTAATTGGCAGATAGGCCGATACGATCTGCAATACACTTAACGAGATCTTTAAAATCTTTTCTGCAATTCGCGACGGACTCGGCATGGGAGCCGAATGCTCCATCAGCAGGGGTTAAATTGAAGATCGGTTTTCTGGCTTCCATAGCCATGGGCATTAAGCTTCTGTAATGTTTCAGCTTGGCTAGCAAGTAAGTGTCGTTATCAATGGATACGTCTTTCCGTGTTTTTCCAAGGACATCGGCATGAAAGACAGGGGGGATTTTATCGATCCACTTATGGTACGATTTTGTCGGAGTTCCTATTCGTTCGGAATGCTGCATGACAATATACCCTAAGGGTACCATTTCTCCGGAAGGCAATAACAGGTCTTTTTCGGGATTTTTCCTTTTGCGATCTTTCCATTCTTTTCTCCATGATCTAACTCTAGGGCCGAGGTTCTTTAAGCCTTGCAATGAATAAAGATCTGGAGCAAGCGGTGTGATAATAAAATCACTGACTATAATAGCTGTCCGATTAAGGGATCCAAGATTAGGTCCTACGTCAACAAAAACGATATCTGCATTTATGTTGTGCGCACATTCAGAAATAATGCGATAAAAAGATGAGAGTACCCTGAAGGCGCGTTCGTCGCCATCTAAGGCATTTGGCCAGCATCGGCTGAGCTCATCTTCAGCGAGAGAAAGACGAAGATCACCTGCAATAAGTTTAAGAGATGTTGTTACATCTATAAGATTAGGAAGATGGATATCTCCTGTGCCTTTAAGTAAGGGGGCAATTGAGGTGTAAATAGTATTTTCATTGTTCGACTCTTCGAGGTCATCTTCAGAGAGAAACATAGATGTTAGATTGCATTGCGGGTCAACATCTGCAGCGAGTACAGTATATCCTTGCTGGCTGAACATCCAAGCAAGGTGATACACTAAAGTCGTTTTGCCAACGCCGCCTTTGTTGTTGAATAGAGTCAAGAACTTCATGTATTTCTCCGGATGATGACCCCGAATGCCCTGAGTTGAGGGTTGAACTCAGGAGGGGGATTTCCGTTTTCTTTTAAAATCTTTTGCGCTCGTGCTATACCATACCCGAACCGGTTAACATAACCAAGGTTTTTTAAAATTTCAGCCACTACCGGATTGCGATACGCACTATTGTGGGGAAAATTCTCGACGGACTCACCGTATAATCCCCCTGGATTATGTATCTCTATTCTATCCGAAAACCAATAAAATTGTATTGGCCGCGAACTTTGGTAGTCACGATGCATGACTGCGTTCAACAATAACTCGCGCAGAGCAACTTGCGGGTAGTCGGCGTAAGTTTTTTCTTTAAGAGCTGATGCGGGAACGGGTGCAGTTTGTATATTCAAAGAGACCAATTCGTCCATCTGCCGCAGCATTGTCAGGAGATTTCCCCCTATTTCTTTTTCCATAATGGGGAGATCGCTTTGATCTTCGGTTGCAAATCGCAAAAATTGAATATACGCGCCAAACATCCATTGCCTCGGGTCGGGCGCCAACAGGAGAAGTCCCGCGTTCGTGGGAACATGGAGGCCGGAATGATATAGCCTGAGAGAGGCTAACTGTTGTTCGAGCGGGCGATGATTTTGCTCTATGACTTCAGAATCTACGGCGGACTGCCTATACGCGGTAAATTCAAGTGAGCTGAGATCATCTAGGGTGGCTTCTCGGCAAGGGCATGCGTCAAAGTGTATTGTATTCGCCAAACGACGTTCTGTAAGAATTCGCTCGTCATGTTCGTTGGCGACACGGCAACTGGGCCCGATGCGTACCCAGATTCTTCCCTTGTAGCGTACTGGTGGCAAAAGGCTTGGCGTAACTTTTATAATTGCGATATTTTTATCATCGACTGTTATTTTATCTACAGTAATAGACGGTTGGGGAAGTAAATTGCCATTACTGCGGCAATCAGCCAGTTTAAGCAAAAGTTCATCAGTAACATTAGTTCCGCATATGCTTCCGGAGTCTGTGACCCCTATGATGAAATAGCCGGACTTTCCATCTCCGGAAAGGTTGTTCGCGAAAGCACAAATATTTTCACAAACATTTTCTGTTGTTGTGAAGCTTTCTTTGCGCTCTATGTTATGTTTTTCTTCCGCGGTGATAAGTTGGCGGAGTTCGTGTTCTGTCATGTTTTTAGTCATGTTTTTTCCTAAATAACGGTCACCACGGGCACGACAACCGGATCGCGTCCCATTATTTTGCGGAAGAAGCGGCGCAGGCCGGAACGGATTTTGTCCTGCAACTTTTCCACGTCGCCCGGCTCGATTTCTTCCATTACGTCCAGAACGACGCAGCGGGCGTCTTCAAGCACATGGCTGAACTGCTGCTCAAAAACAAAGCCTTTCGAGATCACCTCGGGCCCGTGCAGCACTTCCCATGAAGCTCCGTCCAGCACCATGACCGCCACGACCATGCCTTCTTCGCCCAGCAGGTGGCGTTCTTTAAGCACGGCCTGGCCCACGTCGCCCACGCCTTTGCCGTCCACCAGAATGGATTCGGCGTCAATGGGTTCTTCAAAGCGCACTTCTTCCGGCAGCAACGTGACGGGCTGCCCGTCTTCAAGCAGCAGGGCCTTGCCGTCGGCGACGCCGCAGGCGGCCGCCAGGCGGCGGTGTTTGACCAGGTGGCGGTATTCGCCGTGCACGGGCACGAAATATTCGGGCCGGACCGCGTCGATCATGGCGGTCAGCTCTTCTCTATGGGCATGGCCCGAGGCGTGTATGGCCCGCACGGCTTCGTAATACACCTCGGCCCCCTGGCGATAGAGGGTGTTGATCAGCTCGGTCACGGCCGTGGTGTTGCCCGGTATCAGCCGTGAGGACATGATGACCGCGTCGCCCTTGTGCACGGCAAGCTGCTTGTGGTCGCCTCTGGCGATGCGCGAAAGCACGGACAGGGGTTCGCCTTGTGAACCGGTGACCAGCAGCACGACTTCTTCATCCGGCAGGGGGGGCATTGCGGCGGGGTCCAGAAACAGCCCGGTGGGCGGGCGCAGCTTGCCCAGGGCGAAGGCCATTTCAATGTTGTTGACCAGGCTCCGGCCGTTGACCACCACGGTACGCCCGTATTCTTTGGCGCAGTCGAACACTTCTTGAATGCGCTGAATATGGCTGGAAAAGAGCGTCACGATGATGCGGCCGGGGCATTGGGCGAAAAAGCGCCGCAACGATTCAAGCACCTGGCGTTCCGTCAGGCTGCGTCCTTCCCGCTCCACGTTGGTGGAATCTGAAAGCAGCAGCTTCACGCCGTCCGGCCCGGCAAAAGAGCGGAACAAATCGAGATTGGTGCCCGCGCCTTCCAGCGGGTCAGGGTCAATTTTAAAGTCGCCGGTGTGCAAAATTTTGCCCACGGGGCTGTCGATGCCCACGGCATAGCCGTCGATGATGGAATGGCAGACCGGCAGAAAATGGAAGGTGCAGCCGGCGAGCCGCACCGGGGTTTCCGGCAGAGCCGGTATGAGCGGCACCTTGCCCGCAAGGCCGTGCTCTTTGAGTTTGTGCTCGATAAGCGCCAGCGTGAAGGGCGAGCCGTATACCGGCGCTTTGACGTGCGCCAGCAGGTGGGGCAGCGCGCCGATATGGTCTTCGTGCCCGTGAGTGATGACTATGCCCTGCAATTGTTCTTTGCGTTCCAGCACGGAATCGAAACGGGGGATGATGATATCCACGCCCAGGTGATAGTCGCTGGGAAACATAAGCCCGCAGTCCAGCATGACCATGCCTTCGTTCGTGACAAGGGTCATGCAGTTGAGACCGATTTCTCCAAGTCCCCCCAACGGGGTAAGGGTAACGTGCGGCGCGGCGTCGGTCATCGTTCCTCCGGGCGAAAAGGGGTCGTCGCGCACGAGGCGGTGGCCCACAAAGTAAAAGCGCCGTCCCGTTCCACAGCGGCGTGCGTGAACCCAGCCCGGCGCAGGGCTTCTTCCAGCGTGGCGGCCGTGAACCCGAAATTATGGGCCATGAACAGATTGCCTGCGGCCAGGAAGGGGCGAAAGCCATAGAGGATATCAAGCGGGGTGATAGGGCCTTTGTCGGTCATCAGCGCCGCTTCCTCGGCGCCGCCCTGCGCGATGCGTTCCGCCGCCTGCTGCAAATCGGGCACGGTTATCAGGGCGAAGCCCTCCGGCCGCAGCACGCGTTTGAATTCCGCCAGGGCGAGCGGCACCTCGTGCGGGTGCAGGTGTTCCAGGTTGTGCGAAGAATAGAGCGCGTCGCACGAAGCGTCGGGCACAGCGGCCATGTCGGTGATGGAAGCCAGAATATCCGGCCGGACTTTCGGATTGATGTCCAGGCGTATTTCTTTCCATTCAGGCCCGTGGAAGGTCGCATGCAGTTTGTCGGGCGTATATACGCCGCAGCCTACGTGTAGGACGGTTTTACGGGAAAGGGAGGGGGCGGCGTTGTTCATGCGGGTTCGTTTGCGGTTTCAGTATTGTTTCCACAGGTATTGTCTCAATCTTGAACGAGGCCGGCCGCTTCTTCAATGCGGCGCACCGCGCCGGCTATGCCGGGAGCGCCGGGAGCCGTTTCCGCAGCTTTACGGGCCGCGTTGACGGCGGCATTCGCGTGCCCGCCCTGCAACAAGGCCGAAGCCGCTTCCAGGTACAGCCGTTCCGGCTCGCCGTTGTATATGGCGGCGATGAAAGAATCGTAGCGTTCGCGAAAGACCGCGCGGATAAGGTCTTCTCTGTCGTGCAGCAGGCGGGCCAGATGTTTATTGTCGGCCTGCCCTTCGTAATAGCGGTGGAAAATGCTGCGGGCGTGGGTCAGCAGCAAGCGGACGCGCTTTACCCCGCGGCCCATGTCGGCGCTGTTTTCTCTTACCACCCGGGCAAAAGCGTCGGTCGCGGTATCGGTGATCATGGGCGGCGCGGTTTCCGTCAACGCGAAAAGGCTGGGGGCGTAATACTGGTGTTGATGGGCGTCTTCCATCAGCTTGACGGTTTCGTGAAAAATATAGCCGATGGCCCAGTCAAGCAGGCGGGGAGAAGACCCGGCCCCCTGCGCGTCGCGCAACAGGTGGTGCGCCAGGTCTTTAAGCCGCCACAGCAGCCCCTTGTTCATGGGATCGCCCAAAAGGTCGCGCAGCACGGGGAAAGAGAGGTTGCCCGCGCTGTCGAAACGCTCGAACTGCTCTTCCAGCGTGCGGCTGACCATGCAGAAATCGCGCAGGATATCAGCCGCGAACCGGGTGGCGTTCGCTTCCAGCCAGCGTTTAGACATGGCGTTCTTCCTCTTTAAGAAGCGCTGCGGCTACGCCTGCGTCGTAAAGCAGCAGCGGGTTCGCGCCGCTGCCCTGTTCGCGGTACAAGGCCGCGGCCGCGTTCAGCGTCTCTTGCGCCAGCCAGCCGTGTTTTTCCCACACCTCAGGGTAGTCCGCGTGCCATAGCCTGTATTCGGCTCCGGCGGGTCCACTGCGCACATAGACCCGGCTTTTGAGGTCCGCCGGGTTGGGGTGATAATACGATCCATTCGCGTCACGCATAGCGGCATCGTGCCACGATGAGCGCGAATGCGCAACGGGACGGCCGGCTTTTTATCACGGCGGACCATAAATAGATATGATACATAATAGATACCGATTATTTTCATAAAAATTCAGTTTTCCTTACAAACACAGGAATATGAGAGCCCTGTTCCCTCCCCTCGGCTTGACAAAAAAAGGCTCGCCTCATACGAAATTGTGAGAATATTCTCTAGGTATGCATTTACTAGTCACCACTAATATTTGGAGGTAGGGCAATGGCGAAACACGCGACCCCAAAGCTGGACCAGCTTGAGTCCGGACCCTGGCCCAGCTTTGTGTCGGACATCAAGCAAGAGGCCGAGCATCGGAAGGCGAACCCGGACAAGGTGGAATACCAGGTTCCCGTGGATTGCCCGGAAGATTTGCTTGGTGTGCTTGAGCTGTCGTACACCGACGGTGAAACGCACTGGAAACATGGCGGCATCGTGGGCGTTTTCGGTTACGGCGGCGGCGTTATCGGCCGCTATTGCGACCAGCCGGAACAATTCCCCGGGGTTGCGCATTTCCACACCATGCGCGTCAACCAGCCCGCGGCCAAATACTACAATACCGAATTCTTGCGCCAGATCTGCGATGTCTGGGATATGCGCGGTTCCGGCCTGACCAACATGCACGGGTCCACCGGGGACATCATCTTCCTGGGCACCCAGACCCCGCAGTTGGAAGAAATTTTTTATGAGCTGACTCACAACCTGAACACGGACCTTGGCGGCTCCGGCTCCAACCTGCGCACTCCCGAGTGCTGCCTGGGCCCCTCGCGCTGCCAATACGCTTGTTACGACACGCAGGATATGTGCTACACCCTGACCCAGGATTATCAGGATGAACTGCACCGGCCCGCGTTCCCCTACAAGTTCAAGTTCAAATTTGACGGCTGCCCCAACGGTTGCGTGGCCTCCATCGCCCGCTCCGACTTCTCCGTCATCGGCACCTGGAAAGACGACATCAAAATCGATCAGGCCGCCGTCAAAGCCTATATCGGCGGCGAATTCGCTCCCAACGCCGGTGCGCACTCCGGCCGCGACTGGGGTAAGTTCTGCATCGAAGACGAAGTCATCTCCCGCTGTCCCACCAAATGCATGAAATGGGACGGCTCCAAGCTGACGATCAACACCAAAGAGTGCACGCGCTGCATGCACTGTATCAACACCATGCCCCGCGCCCTGCGCATCGGCGACGAACGCGGCGCATCCATCCTGGTCGGCGCGAAGGCCCCGGTTCTGGACGGCGCGCAGATGGGTTCGCTTCTGGTGCCTTTTGTGGAAGCCACGGCGCCCTATGACGACGTCAAAGCCGTCATCGAAAACATCTGGGACTGGTGGATGGAAGAAGGCAAAAACCGCGAGCGCCTGGGCGAAACCATCAAACGCTTGTCTTTCCAGAAACTGCTCGAGGTCACCAACGTGAAACCCCAGGCCGTGCATGTCAAAGAGCCGCGCCACAACCCCTACATTTTCTTCAAAGAAGAGGAAGTTCCCGGTGGTTGGGACCGCGACCTTGAGGCCTATCGCAAACGTCACCCGTTAGTCGGTAAATAGGGAGGGGATCACAATGGCATTCGTTTCTTCCGGTTACAATCCCGCGAAGCCCATGGAGGGGCGCATCTCCGACATCGGGCCGCGTAAGTACGACGAGTTTTATCCGCCCGTTATCGCCAAAAACAAAGGCAACTGGGATTACCATGAAATATTGGAACCCGGCGTGCTGATGCACGTGGCCAAAGGCGGTGACAAGGTCTATACCGTGCGCGTGGGCGCCGCCCGCTTGATGAGCGTTACGCATATCCGCGAGATTTGCGACATCGCCGACAAGCATTGCGGCGGGCATTTGCGCTTCACCACCCGTAACAACATCGAGTTCATGGTCACCAGCCTGGACGCGGTCAAAGCGCTGAAAGCCGATCTTGCCGGCCGCAAGTTCAAAGGCGGCTCGTTCAAGTTCCCGGTCGGCGGCACGGGCGCGGGCATCAGCAACATCGTGCACACCCAGGGCTGGGTGCACTGCCACACCCCGGCCACCGACGCTTCCGGCCCGGTGAAAGCGGTGATGGACGAAATGTTCGCCGATTTCCAGACCATGCGTCTGCCCGCGAAAGTGCGTATCGCGCTGGCCTGCTGCATTAACATGTGCGGCGCGGTGCACTGCTCCGACATCGGCCTGGTGGGCATTCACAGAAAGCCCCCCATGGTTGACCATCAATGGGCCGACCAGCTCTGCGAAATTCCTCTTGCGGTCGCTTCCTGCCCCACGGCGGCGGTACGCCCGATCAAGACGGAATATAAGGGCGAAAAGGTCAACTCCATCGGCATTAAGAACGAGCGCTGCATGTACTGCGGCAACTGCTACACCATGTGCCCGGCGCTGCCCATTTCCGACGGCGAAGGCGACGGCGTGGCCATCATGGTCGGCGGCAAGGTATCCAACCGCATAAGCATGCCCAAGTTCTCGAAAGTCGTTGTGGCATACATCCCCAACGAAACGCCGCGCTGGCCCACGCTGGTCAAGACGGTGCGCCACATTGTGGAAGTGTATGCCGCCAACGCCAAAAAGTACGAGCGCCTGGGTGAATGGGCCGAGCGCATCGGCTGGGAGCGTTTCTTCAGCCTGACGGGTCTGGAGTTCACGCCGCACCTTATTGACGATTTCCGTGACCCTGCTTACTATACTTGGCGGCAGAGCACGCAATTCAAATTCTAATACAGAGGGCGTATCATGGATGCTGATCAGCAAAAGATTGTGGATTTTTTGAAAGGGAAAACCAGCAAGACCAAGTTTTATTTTCAGGACTTTCTGGAAGTGTTCCCCGACAAGGGCCCCCGCGATGTGAAAAAAATCCTCACCGCGATGATCCAATCCGAAATATTGGAGTTTTGGTCTTCCGGCAGCACCACCATGTACGGCCTGAAGGGCGCGGGCAAGCAGAGCCACGCTGAAGAAGGCTGATGCTGTTTTGAGAAACGCGGAATCTTTTCCGCGTCGCCGGGGGCTTTGCCTTCCGGCCCCCGCGACAACGGGTTGATTCAAATGAGCGGCGTGTGGGGAAACTCACGCGCCGCTTCTTTTTCCTATCGTGTAAAGGTCGCCATGAATATACCCAGGGTAGTCATTGCCGGGCTTTCCGGCGGAACAGGCAAGACAACTGTCAGTTTGGGCCTGACGCGGGCTTTTGCCCGGCGGGGTCTCGTGGTGTCTCCGTTCAAAAAGGGCCCCGATTACATTGATACGGCCTGGCTGGGCCTTGCCGCGGCAAGAACGGCGGGAAACCTCGATCCTTTCTTCTTGGACGAACCGGCGTTGCTTAAGCATTTCGGCAAATGGTCTTCGGGCGCAGAACTTGCCTTGATCGAAGGCAACCGGGGCTTTTTTGACGGGCGTGACCTTGCGGGCAGTTGCTCAACGGCGGAACTCGCCCGGCAGCTTGATGCGCCTGTTTTGCTGGTGGTCGATTGCACCAAGATGACCCGCACCACGGCCGCGCTGGTCGCGGGCTGCAAAGAATTTCCGGGCGGAAAGCGCATCGCGGGCGTCATCTTGAACCGCAGCGGCGGCAAACGCCATGCGGCGCTGGCCCGGCAGGCTGTGGAAGCGTTGGCCGGCGTTCCGGTCCTTGGCGTGTTGCCTCGCCTGGATGCGCCACCCATTGTGGAGCGCCGTGAAGGTCTTGTGACCATAGACATGCACGAGGCGGCGAACGCCGCACTTGATCGCATCGCCGATTTTGTGGCGGAACATGTGGATATCGAGGCCGCTCTCGCTGTCGCGGCGGGAGCCCCGCCTTTGCCGAAAAGCGTTTCCGCCGCGTCCGCTGTCGTGTCGGAACGCCCTGCGCGCATCGGCGTGGCGCGTGACGCCGCGCTGTGGCAATATTACGCTGAAAACCTGGAAGCGCTGCGCGAGGCCGGGGCTACGCTGGAATTTGTGTCTTTGCTTGATGATGCCCCCTGGCCGGAGCTGGACGGACTCTATCTTGGCGGCGGCGATCTTGCCCCGTATGCGGCGCGGCTGTCCGCAGGCCCCGCAAGAAGTCATGTGGCGCATCTTGCCGCCTCAGGGCTGCCCATCTATGCCGAACAGGCGGGCTTTTTCTTTTTGGGCGAATCGTATGCGACGGAAGAGGGCGTGTTTCCCATGGCCGGGGTTTTCCCCATCCGGGCGTCAAGCGGCGATAAACCGGGAAGCCTTGGGTATGTCGAAGCGCTGGTGACGGGGGACTCGCCCTTTTTTCCCGCGCAATGCGTGATCCGGGGGCATGCATTTTACTACGGCACGGTTGACGCTGTGGGAGAAGACGCGTTTTTTGAGCGCCGCATTGGTGCCGATTGGGGGCAGCAGCGCGACGGGCTCTTGCGGGGGACTGTTTTCGGGGCGTGCATGCAGATTTTTGCGCCCGGTGTTCCCGGGTGGGCGCATTCTTTTGTGCGCGCGGCAGCCGCACGCCGGGCGCTCGCTTGACACCCGCCCCGCGATGGGCGAATGTGCGAGAATGTCGAGCCCTATTGGCGAATTCCGTGTGGTGCGGCCGGGGAGTGCTCTCGCAACGGCAGTTCTTGTCGCGCTTTTTTTGCTGTGCGCACCACAGGGCGCATGCGCGGCAGACCCCTTGATCATCACGGGCAAAGCCTCCTGGTACGGGTCCCCCCCCCACGAGAAGAAAAGCGCCCATGGCAAAGCGACCGCCAGCGGCCGCGTTTTTGACCGCAGTCACTTCACCGCCGCCCACAGAACCTTGCCCTTCGGCACGGTACTGCGGGTGTATAATTTGGCCAACTCCCATCACGTGCTGGTTGCCGTCAGCGACCGCGGGCCCTTTATCCGCAACAGACAGTTGGATGTTTCATACCGGGCCGCCAGGATACTGAATTTTGTGCGCCGCGGGGTGACCGAAATCTGGGCGGAGGTTGTGAGCGACGAAGCCGGGGCGCCTCTGGCCGAGGGCAGCGCGTATTACCTGCAATTCGGCGTCCGGCCGGACATGGTTTCCAGCCTTGAGTTACAGCGCGACATTCGTTTTCGCCTGAAGCTGGCGACAAAAGCGTTGCGTGTTTCCGGCGAAACCGTGTTTCCGTACCATATTTGCGCCGGACCGTGGCGCACGTTCAAGGAAGCGGAGGAGGTCATGGATGAAATTCCTCCGTATTACAGCGAGGCGCAAATCATCCTGGGGCCGGAAAGCGGCGACGTTTTACCGCGCCTCAAGGTGCCGGACGCGGCGGAAAGCTTGCAGAAAAAACACGATTCGCATAAGAAAAAACGTTCCATAAAACGCGTACAACGGAAATAACCCATGCAGACCGGTATGCGCCGCATTTTGACCATTGATGACGACATCAGCGTTCGGGCCAATATAGCCGCCTACCTTGAAGACAGCGGCTATACTGTTTTAGAGGCGGAAAACGGCGCCCAGGGCCTGGAGGTTTTCGCTTCCGGCAACCCTGACCTTATTTTGGTCGATCTCTGGATGCCGGTCATGGGCGGCGGCGAGTTTTTGCACCGCATACGCGAGTTGTCTTCCAAAATTCCTGTGATTGTGGTTTCCGGCATAGGCGTGCTGGAAGATGCGGTGGAAACGTTGCGCCAGGGCGCGTGGGACTATGTGACCAAGCCGATTACAGATATGCGGGTGCTTGAACATACTATCAAGAAATGTTTTGAACGCGCGGATTTGCTGGAGGAACGTGCGCGGTATCAGGAACGCCTGGAACTGGAAGTGCGCGAACGCACCCGAGAGTTGGAAGAGAGCATTGCCGCGCTGAAAGAACAAGAAGCGCGCATCATTTATCAGGCCACGCACGATGAGTTGACGGGGCTGCCCAATCGCGTGGGCATGCGCGACTATGTCGTTGATCTCATTCATAAAAGCAGGGGAAAAGAGGGTTTTGCCCTGTTCTGGATCGACATTGACGATTTCAAGACCGTCAATGACAGTCTGGGGCATGGTATCGGCGATTTGCTGCTGCGCGAATCGGGCCAGCGCATTCTTGTCACGGTTGGTGAACGAGCCGTTGTGGGCAGGGCCGGGGGGGATGAATTCGTCGTGCTTTCACCCGAACATGCCACGGGTGACGCCGCCCAGGAATTGGGCCTGACCTTGCGGCGGGTATTCGCAAAGCCTTTTTTCATAGCCGGTCAGGAAGTGTTTTTGCAGCCCAACATCGGCTATTGCCTGTACCCCGACGATGCGACCGATGCCGATATTCTGATCAGAAACGCGGACCTCGCCATGTACCGGGCCAAAGACCACGGCACCCGGGTCGGTCGTTTTGACGCGGCCATGGCCATGCAGGTGAACCGCCGCCTTGAATTGGGGAAAATGTTGCGCAAAGGGCTTGATAAGAACGAGTTCGGTTTGCAGTATCAGCCCAAAGTCCGCCTTTCAGGCGGAACCATTACGGGTATGGAAGCGCTGGTGCGCTGGCGGACGCAAGAGGGCCTTGTGCTGCCGGGCGAGTTCATTCCTGTGGCGGAAGATACGGGGCTTATCGTCAACTTGGGAGAATGGGTGCTGCGTGAGGCGTGCCTTGCTCAGCGGCGCCTTGCTGCCAGGGGGCTTGAGTCGTTGGTGATGTCGGTAAACATTTCAGCCCGGCAGTTTCAAGCCAATCTTCCCGTCCTGGTTGCCCAGATTCTGCGCGAAACCGGCCTTCCGCCGTCGCTTCTCGAGCTTGAGATAACGGAAAGCGCCATGATGCGCGACCCTGAAGCCTCGGCCGCCGCCCTGCACCAGTTGAAAGACCAGGGCGTGCGTATCGCCATCGACGATTTCGGCACCGGGCATTCCTCATTGTTTTACTTGAAGAATTTCCCTGTGGATACGCTGAAAGTCGACAGATGTTTCGTGCAGGATGTCTGCAAAGATGTAAACGACGCTGTTCTGGTCTCTTCCATTATTTCCATGGCGAAGGGGCTTGGCCTGGATATCGTGGCCGAAGGCGTCGAGACCGAAGCGCAGATTTGTTTTTTGCGCGAGGCCGGCTGCAACGAAGTGCAAGGCTACTATTTTTATGCCCCTTTGTACGAAGACGATTTTTATGCCGCCGCAGCCGGGTCCAAGGAATAATGAGCCTTGAGCGCGTATTCCCGGTATACTCCTGATATTACGGTTGCCGCCTGCGGGCGCGAGTGGATGTTGCACCGCCCGGCGAATCTGGAAGATCTTTGGGAAGCCATGACCGAAGACGATTTCGGTGATGACGAGCGGCTTCCGTATTGGGTAGAGTTGTGGCCCGCAAGCATTGCCCTTGCTGACTGGTTGGCGGATCATGCCGCCCTTATTAAGGACCGGCCCTGCCTGGACCTGGGGTGCGGCCTGGGGCTGACGGCCCTGGTAGGGGCTCAGGCCGGGGCGAAAATCATCGCCATGGATTACGAGCCGGAGGCCCTGGTTTACGCCCGGAAAAACGCGGAGGCGAACGGGGTTTCGCAACCTCTCTGGACGGTGATGGACTGGCGTTCGCCTGCTGTTCGCGCGAAGTCCATTTCCTTTTTGTGGGGCGGCGATATCATGTATGAGCGCCGGTTCGTGGAGCCGGTCCTGCGTTTTATGGACCACGTCCTGGCCCCGGACGGCAAAGCCTGGATGGCCGAGCCGAACCGCGACGTGTATCAGTCGTTCCGTGCGGCTCTTTTCAGCGGCGGGTGGACGGCGAAACAGGTTTACACCGGGCGCTTGCCCGCCCTGTATGAGCAGCCGGAACGGGTTTCCGTCAATTTGTGGGAACTGGCAAGGGGGTAAGTAAGGCATGGGCGATACTGTCCGTTTCGGCGTTTCCATTGACCGGGATTTGCTTGCCGCCTTTGACGCCTATTGCGGGACCGGCGGGTACGATACACGGTCAGAGGCCATCCGCGATTTAATACGCGAGGCGCTTGTCGCCCGTAAAGGCATCGGCGAAGCCGACGCGGTGGCCGGCACCCTGACCCTGGTTTACGACCATCACAAAAGCGACCTGGCGCAGAAGCTGACTTCCGCTCAGCACGAAGCTCATGTTTTGATTGTCGCGACGCTGCATGTGCACCTGGACCACGACAATTGCCTTGAGGTACTTGTGCTGCGCGGAAACGGCAGGGCCGTCAGCGACTTCGCCAACCAAATACTGGCGGTCAAGGGCGTGAAGCATGGAAAATTTGTGCTCACCGCCGGCGGCGGAGGTATAGTATGAGCATGGCGGACGTGCAAAATCACCCGGCCGGAGTGGCTCTTGATATCGACACGGTCGGCGTCAAGGGGTTCAAACTTCCCCTGGTGGTGAGCGACCGGCAAAAAGGCTCGCAACATACGGTGGCCCTGGTGGACCTGGGCGTCGACCTGCCCGCGCATTTCAAGGGCACACACATGAGCCGTTTTGTGGAAGCGCTTGAGAATTGGAATGAAGACCTCAGTTACCGTTCTATCAAAACCCTGCTTGAAGACATGAATGACCGGCTGATGGCCAGAAAGGCTTACGCCCGTTTCAGCTTTCCTTATTTTATCCGCAAAAGCGCTCCCGTATCCGGCGTTTCCGGCCTCTTGGCCTATGAATGCCGCCTGACTGGCGAGTTGCAAGACGGCAAGCTGGGCCTGCTGCTTGAAGTGACCGTGCCGGTTATGACCGTGTGCCCCTGCTCCAAAGCGATTAGTGATGAGGGCGCTCACAGCCAGCGGGCCGAGGTGCGTTTTACCGTCCGTATGAGCGGTTTGTGCTGGATAGAAGAGTGCGTGGCCATGGCGGAATCGGCCGGTTCTTCGCCCGTGTACCCCGTGCTGAAACGTGAAGACGAAAAGTTCGTTACGGAAAGCGCCTTTGCGCGTCCTGTTTTTGTGGAGGATGTGGTGCGCGAGGTGGCGTGCCAGCTGGACGAACACCCCATGATAACCTGGTATCGTGTGGAGGTTGAAAGTCAGGAATCCATTCACGGGCACAACGCGTTTGCCCGCCTGGAGAGGCTCAAAGACTAGGGGTGCCTGGACAGGGTACAGAAAAAGCTGTATTTGTCGATAGGTACGGTAGAACCGGCACGGCAGGCAGGAGAGAGTATGAACCTTGGCAGCATAGCGGCTTCCGCGCTCAACGTTTTCGGCGTTGATATGCTGGTGCGCGCCAACAATATCGCCAACGTCAACACGCCGGGCTTTCAAGCGCAACGGGTGGACCTGATGACCGGGCACGGCGACCAGGGCGTGACCGTCGGGGCCATTTACCATAACACCACTCCCGGCCCGCTTTTGCCTTCAAACGTCACCTTTACCGAAGGCGGCAGAACGGTGCTGTCCACCGGCTATCTAGAGGGCAGCAATACCGATCTGGCTCAGGAATTTGTGCGTATGACCAGCGCTCAGCGCGCTTTTGAGGCTAATGCCGCGGTTATCCGCACGCACGACGATGTGACGGGTTCTCTTTTGGATTTAAAAGTTTAGGCATTGCATCCCCTCCGTTTGCAGACCGCCTGGGGGGGCGGTTTTTTTCTATATTTTTTCTAGAAAACGGCGCTTACCTCTTGACTTTGTGTCATGAAATTGACAGGCAGAATAGAGCATTTCACGCGTGAAATGCTCGCAAGGATTTTTCTGAAAATCCTTGCCGCGGAATAGGCGTAGGCGAGCTTTGTTCGTCGTTAAGCGACTATTTCAAGCGTACTTGCTCTAACAGAGCTTGCGCTTACGCCGCTTTCCCGCAAGGAGAGATGATGAGCATAAAGACAGAAGGCATTATCGGGCAAAGCACCACGCTGAAAGAAGTTTTTCGCGTGCTGACCAAGGTTGCCCCCACAGAAAGCACCGTGCTGGTAACCGGAGAGTCGGGGACGGGCAAAGAATTGATCGTCCGCGCGCTGCATGCCAACAGCCTTCGCCACGACAGGCCTTTCGTGCCCATCAACTGCGGCGCTATTCCCAAAGATTTGCTTGAATCAGAGCTTTTCGGCCATGAAAAGGGCGCTTTTACCCACGCCATCCGCACTCGGCCGGGCCGTTTTGAAATGGCGGAAGGCGGAACCATCTTTCTTGACGAAATAGGCGAGATGGACCTGACCTTGCAGGTAAAAATTCTGCGTGTTCTGCAAGAAAAAGAAATAGAGCGGGTCGGGGGCGCGGGCACGAAAAAGGTGGATGTGCGCATCGTCGCCGCCACCAACCGTGATTTGGAACAAGAGGTGGCTGCCGGGCGTTTTCGTGAAGACCTCTATTACCGCCTGAACGTTATCCCGTTGCATTTGCCCGCGCTGCGTGACCGCGGCGGCGACATATTGCTGCTGGCGGATTATTTTTTGCGCGATTTTTGCCGTAAGCGCAGCCGTCCAATCTTGAGCCTTTCTCCTGACGCCCGTAAAGCCCTGGCCGCTTATGGTTGGCCGGGTAACGTGCGTGAACTGGAAAATTTCATGGAGCGCGTCTCCATTTTGTGCGAAGGCGACAGAGTTGAAGCGGCCGATCTGCCGCAAAAGATACTGATCGCCGTGGGCGATCTGGTCAGTCTGCCTGACCCCGCGCCCACGGCCGTGGCGAGTGCCGCCGCAACGGAAGCGCCAATCGCGCCGCGCTGCGGTTTTGTGTGGCCCACCCTGGCGGATCTTGTGGAAAAGGGCATGGATCTTAAGGTGTTCTTGGATACGGTGGAAGAGCGGCTGCTGTCGGAAGCGCTGCAACGGGCCGACGGCGTCAAGAATCAGGCTGCTGAAATACTGGGCATCAAACGAACGACCTTGATAGAGAAGCTAAAAAAACGGAATATGGAATAACTTTGCCGAATTGCACGGTTTTTGCATGAAAGACGGCGTGAATAGAATATCCCTTGCCGGTTTTGCCCGGTCCTTGCTCTGGTTTTGCGCGTTGCCGGCATTTTTCGCCTGCGACGCTTTTGCCGCGACCTTGCAATGGGATATCCTGCCGGACCGTGAACGCGCTACCGTCACCCTGAATAAAGAAGAGGGCTTTGCCGGGCAGGTCAGGAGAGTAGACCGCCACGGGCTGCTGCTGGATCTGGGCGTGCCGCCGTTGGGCATGAAAGAAGAAGAGCCTCCGGAAAATACCCGTATTTTTTATAAGGGCGTGCCGCGCGGCAGGGCCTATGGCTTTTTTACGAAAACGCCCGCGTTCGGCTTTGTGGTCACCCGCCCTGACCGCAATACCGTCATTATCGACGTTTTTCCCGATCCCTTGGGTGCGCGCTGGAAACCCGGAGAGGGCGACCAGGGTGTTGCCGGGCCTTTGCCGGCAATGCCTGGGCAAACTCACCCCCCCGCGCCTGCCACGCAAACATCTCCGGAAACGGCGCCTGCCGCGCCCGCGCAGACGGAACAGCCCACTCCTGTTCAGGCGGCTCCGCAGCAGGGCGAAACGCAGGCCGCTCCTGCGCCTCCCGCTATCCAGCCGCCGCAGTCTGGCGGCGTGACCATCGGCGCCATCGCCCGCAATCTGACGAATACGGATGCCCCCAGGCCGCAGCGGCCCATGCCGGTTTTGCCCATGCCCAGAGCGGAAACAGCCGCGCAACCCGCCGCACAGGCCGCCCAGGCCGCGCCTGTTGCACAGCCCCGGGCGGCTGCCGCTTCGACTCAAGCGCAACCGACAGCTCAGGCCACGCAGGCCGTTCCTGCTCAGGCGCAACCGGCGCCACGGCAAAACGCAACGCAGACGCAACCCACCCAAACCACCCCCGCAACCCAAGCGCAGTCAGCCGCACCCGCAACGCAGACGACGCTTGCCGCACAGGTCGCGCAGATGACCCAGGCCGCGCCTGCCGCAAGAAGCGGCCCTGCCTATCAGTTCCGTTCGCGGCTTAATCCCGGCGGTCCCAACGATTGGCAGGACATGCAAACGGAAAAGCCCGTTCCGGCAGCTTCCACGTCCGCAACCGAGGGGGAAGCTGCGCAAGGTTCCGCCAGTTCGACCAGGCAGCGCATTTCCAACGGAACCGTCGCCTCGATTGCAGCCGGCACTTCCGCGCAACGCGCGGCCAATGCGACCAAGGGCACAGGCAATGCCACGGAAAAGGTCGTGTATGTGGATGCCCAGGGCAAACCCGTGGACCCGCCCGCCGACCCGGCGCAGCTGTTGGCTGAAATCAGGCGCGACATTACCGCCGGGCGGTATCCGGATGCGCTGGAAAAAACGCGCAAGCTGCTCACCAACCCGAAAATGAACCGCGAACAGACGGAAGAGGCGCGCCACCTGAACGCCGAAATGCTGTTCACCGTGAACAAGAACGACCTGGCGGCCCATTACGACGAGATCATGTCGGCCACCATAGCGGCCATGAACTATAACCAGCTCTCGCCGCGCAACGCCGGGGCCTATCTGCGCCTGGGTTATCTCAACCTGAAAACCGCCAACATCGCGGAAGCCGAAGCGTATTTCAATATGCTGCGGCGGCAGTTCCCGCAGGACATCAACATCCCTCTGACCTATTATTATTGGGGGGATTATTTTTACAGCCGCAACGAAATGCAAAAAGCGGCGGACCAGTTCCAATACGTGGTCCAGCATTATTCTGAAAGCGAATACGTGCGCGAAGCCACGCTGGGCCTGGCCCGGGCCTATACGGCCCTGGGATATTACCCGCAGGCCATGCAGGTTGTGGAGTATATTGATTCGCGCTGGCCGCGTTTTTATCTGGACCATCCTCCCATTCTGGAGTTAATGGGCGACGTAGCGTTTCGCCAGGGCAATTTCGACTATGCGCTGACCAAATACTGGACGCTGTACAACCTGATGCCCGACGGACCCAACGCGGATGTGGTGCTGACGCGCATCGGCGACGTGTATGCCCGCAAAAAGCAACCGGCCGCGGCCCGCGAAGTCTATCTGGAGGCCGAACGGCGCTTTCCGAAAAAGGACGGCGGCCTGGTCGCCATGATGCGCCTTGCCGAATCGGGCATCAATGATACGCCTGAGCTGTCGGAGATGTTTTCAATTTTCAAGGGCCCCTCCACCTTGCGGCCCGCGGACGTGTACAGCAAGATCATCACCGAATTTCCGGACAGCCAGCTTGTGCCGCTGGCCCAGTTGAAACTGGCCATGTGGTATTTGTGGAACAAGCGGTACGAAGACGCGTTGCAGCAATGCGCCGACCTGGTGAAGCGTTTTCCCAAGCATGAACTTGCCCCCAAAGCTGAAGAAGTGGCGCTGAAAACCTTTGCCATTCTGGCGGCGGAAAGCCTCTCGCAGAACCGCCCCGGGCAGGTGACGGCGCTGTGGAACAAGTTCCCCGTCGTGCAGAAACAGCAAGAGGCGCTGGATCCCGCAAGCCGGGTGGCTCTTGCCGCCGGGTTGTGGAAAGACGGCGATGCGAACGCGGCCTTGAACGTGGTGGATCCTTTCTTTCTGGGCGCGAAGATTCCGACGTATTCGGAACAGGCGCTTCGCCTTGCTCTCAGCATCGACCTTGAAAACGACCGCTGGAAGCATATTGAAGAAATCGCGGAACGGGTCGAGTTGTGGGAACTGACGGATGACGCCTCGCGCCAGTTGAAATATGCCCTTGCTTTGGCCAAAGAAAATATGAACAAGAGCGCGGAAGCCGCTCCCATCTGGAAGGACCTGTCTGAAAAAGGCAAATTGTCGGCTACCGAACAGGCATACGTGGAGTATTTTCTCGCTCGCGGCGCGGAAGAAAGAAACGACCTGCAAGACGCCTACCTGATGGGCCGCAGTTCGCTCAACCGTTTCCTGGCCCTGGCCAAAGAGAATCCGGCCGGCGCCGACACGGGCAAGATAGTGGGGCTTTTGACCTCACTGATGGATATTTCGGAAAAAGCGGGGCGATTGAACGAGGCGCTGGAATATGCCCAGCAGTACATGGGCTATTTGAAGCCCGAAGATTCACAGCGCCAGGGGCTTTTGTTCCGCATGGCCCAGATATACCAGAAACAGGGCAACACTCCGGAGTGGCGCAAGGCACTGACGGAACTGGCCGAGAAATATCCCGGCACGGTTTACGGCCGCACCGCAGCCTCCACCTTGCGCGGCGCCAAACTTTCCGAAGATGTGGCGCAGTTTACGCCCAACGGGCAATTGTAGATATCCGGGGAGCCTCCCCGCACGCTCGGCCTCCCCGCACCGTTCACAAAAGAGAGAACGCGCTTCCGCAAGGAGGTTCTTATGGCCATCACCGATACCCCACGCAGCCCGGCTGTGGCGGGGCGTTTTTATCCCGGCGGCGCGAACGCGTTGCGCGCCGAGGTCAGCTCGTATCTGGAACTGGCGGCGCAAAATCCCGTGGACCTGCAAGGCAAAACCGTGCTGGCGCTGATGGCGCCGCACGCCGGCTATGTCTTTTCCGGTTCCGTGGCGGGGGTGACGCTGGGCCAAGCCGCGCTGCCGGACCGCTTGCTGGTTCTCGGCCCCAACCATACCGGGGCGGGAGCAATGTTTTCCGTCTGGTCCGGTGGTCCATGGCAGACGCCGCTGGGCGCCATGCCTGTGGATGAAGAGGCGAGAGAATACCTGCTTGCCGCCAAAGCCGGATTCGCACCGGATACGGCCGCGCATGCGCGCGAACATTCTTTGGAAGTATTGGTGCCTTTCTTTCAGGTAGCCGCGCCCAATGCGCGCATGACCGCCATAGCTGTCGGCGGCGGATCGCCGGAGGCGTTGCGCACGGCAGGCGAAGCCCTGGCCGCCCTGATGCGTGACGGCGCGGAGCGGGGCAACCCCCTGGCTCTGGTCGTCAGTTCGGATATGAGCCACTATTTGCCGCATGAAAAAGCGGCGGAGCAAGACGCCCTGGCCTTGAAGGCGGTCGCGGAACTTGACCCGGAAGGGCTTTACGACACGGTGCGGAAGCGCAAAATATCCATGTGCGGGGTGCTGCCCATGACCATGGCGCTCTTTGCCTGCCGGGCGTTAGGCGCGACGGAAGGCCGCATTGTCGCGTATGCCACGTCAGGGCAGACGGGCAGGGCATATGGCGCGGATATGAGCAGCGTTGTGGGGTACGCGGGCGCGATCGTTTTGCGGTGACCGTTTATTCCCGCTCCATGCGGCGCAAGAGGATGTTCGCTATTTTTTGCACCACGCGCGAATCCGGCGTACGCCGCAGGGGCGCGGGCAACATGGCCGCGAGCTGCGCCGCCTGGCGCGGGGTAAGGTTTGCCGCTGAAACGCCGAAATAGCGGCGGCTGGCCGCTTCAGCGCCAAAGGTGGCGTCGCCCCATTCCACGACGTTCAGGTACAATTCCAGAATCCTGTCTTTATCCAGGCTCTGTTCCAGCCGCCAGGTGACGAGCGCTTCCTGCAGTTTGCGGACGATGCTTTTGTCCGGCGTGAAGAAAAGGTTTTTCGCCAGTTGCTGGGTAATGGTGCTGCCCCCGGCCGCAAGCCGGCCTTTGACGAGGTTTTTCTCCAGGGCTTCCTGCATGCCGTCCAGGTCAAAGCCGTCGTGGGTCCAAAAGCTGCCGTCTTCCGCAACGACAACGGCTTTACGCAAATTGGGCGAAATGTGGCGCAGGCTTTTCCATATCTGGCGAACGGATTTTTTTTGCCCCTTGTCGGCCCATTCCGCTTGCCGGTATGCCATGAATGAGGTTATGCCGGGGTTTGTGTCCGCCAGATAAGCCACGGGAGGCCAGATCAGATAGCGGGCTATGTTCAGGCAAAACAGCAAGACAAGCGCCAAAAGGGCGCTGTAAAAAGGGCGGCGTTTGCAAAAGGCTGCCAGACGTTGAAGACGGTGCATTCTGTTATGGTATGCACCGCGCCGTTTTTCCGCAAGCCGCGTTTGCACCCAGAGCAAGTTCACGTTGAGATTGTCGCTTAACGGCGAGCAAAGCTCGCCTACGCCAATCTCGTGGCAAGGATTTGTTGCAAATCCTTGCAGAGCGGATGAGTATTTTCAATATTAATCCGCTCTAAAGCCGGAGCCCTTGCCTGCCGATGAGAGATCGAACGAAACGTTTTGCCGGTATACACGGGGTGCCATATGAACCTCTTTCGCATACGGAGTTTGCTGTGTCTTCTCACCGTTCTGGCGGTGGGCGTCTTTTTTGTCGGCTGCACCACCTCAAGGGTGCCTGTGCCGGAAAATCCGAAGGCGTATACGCAGGAAAAAGCTCAGGCAGCCGATCATTGGCGCGATATCGCCATTAACGTGGCCGAGCGGGTGCGGCACGCGCTGCTGGAACGTAACGACCTGATCGCCAAGCCGATTTATGTGCTGCCGCCCAACAGCAGACCCTTCATGCTGACTTTTCACCAACTGCTGAAGACCGAAATGGTTTCGCGGGCCTTGCAGGTGTCTGAAAAGCGGGAAGGCGACACGCTGCAACTGGAATATGACGTAGTGACGGTGCTTCACGACCGGTCGCGCATGGACGGCGGCATCTATACCCGCCTGGCCGACCTGGGGCTTACCGTCACGGGTTCCGGCCCGCCTTCCGGTTCCGACCACGAGATTGTGGTCAATGTGCGCATGGCCTACAACAATCGCTATGTGCTGCATCTTTCATACATCAGGTATATCAATGACGCGGACTGGCCCATGTATATCAGCCCCGAAGCGTTGGAGCCCGGCAGCGGCGGAACCCGCACCGTGCGCGTCATAAACAGGTAGGTGTGCCATGCGCGCGTTTCATGTTTTTTGTTTGCTTTTGGGCTGCCTGGTTCTTGCCGGGTGCGGTTCCGGCTCTTCCAACTCCAGGACTGTGGCGTATTTGCCCCAGGCCGCGCCCGTGAATCCGCCGGAAGGCTCGCAGATGCTGACGATGAATACGTATGCGGCGGACGCTCTGCACAATATGATCATTTCACGCATGAGCTCCGGCAGCGGCATACTTGTGGCTTCGCTGGTAGAATTGGAGAACTTTGAGCGCACTTCGGCTTTTGGCCAGATCAGCTCGCAGCAAATAGGCTCGCGGTTGGGGCAATACGGCTTCAGAGTGCTGGAAGCGCGCCTGGGAACGACGCTACGCATGGATAGAAAGGGCGGCGAGTTCATGCTGACCCGAGATTCCGCAAAGCTGCTGGCGGATACGTATGACGCGGGGGCCGCTCTTGTCGGCTGTTACAGCGATGCCGGGAACACGGTCTACGTCTCTGTGCGCGTTGTGCGTCTTGCGGACAACGCGATTATCGGCGCGTATGAATATTATCTGCCCCGGGCGGGCGAGGTAAGTTCTCTTTTGGCCGTGAGTTCGACCGGCAGCGGCAAAAAAGACGGGGGCGACGCCGTGTGGCGCCGCTACAACGCGCGCGAAATGGCCTTTCCGCCCGAGCGCCCCGGCACGCAAAGCACGGGGGCAAAAGCAGCCGCTTCCGGTTCCGGAGGAGCGGAAGCGTTGAACAGCACGGGCGGCGTCGGCAAGGTCATCGACCCTTCCGCTCCGCCAACGCCCTTGCCAGGTAAGAGACGCCGCTAGCAGAGCGGGGCCGTGGAAATTTGATGCAATCAGCCGGGGGGATGGTATTCTCCCGGCTGATTTTCTCGCTTTCCTTGACGCCGCCACTGGAAACCAGTAAAGAAATCCGTTCAGATATTCCCCAAGGAGCAGGTCATGAAGAGAACGTATCAGCCGAGCAAAATCAAGCGCAAAAGGACCCACGGGTTCCGTGAGCGCATGAGCACCCCGAACGGCCGCGCCGTTATCCGGCGTAGACGGGCGAAAGGGCGTAAAAGATTAGCCGTTTAAGGTTACAGCCTCACAACCGGATAACCCGGCGCGCCGACTTCATACGTTGTTATGATACGGGTCGCCGTTATTACACCCGACAGTTCGTCATATTCATGCGAACCCGGGGGGATGCGGAAGGGTGGCGTTTAGGGCTTGCGGTAACCAGAAAAACCGGGTGCGCTGTCGTGCGTAACCGGGTTAAGCGCGTGTTGCGGGAATTTTTTCGCCTGCGCCAAGCGTGGTTGCCGCAAGAAACCGACATGGTTGTGGTCCCCAAGCGCACTCTAAAACCGGAACTGTTCTCGCTCGCCGTTGTCGAGCAAGAATTCGCGTCGTTGTTCGCAACGGCCGCAGGCATATAGTCAGTGTGCGGTTATGATATTTCGGATTGAGACAATATCCCGCTTTGCGCGAGCTCTCGCGGTATTTCCTATCCGTGTGTACAAATACTGCATTTCGCCTTTGCTGCCTCCTGCCTGCCGGTACCTTCCGACTTGTTCGGCCTATGCCGCGCAGGCCATTACCCGGCACGGCGTGTTACGCGGCGGTTGGTACGCGGTGTGGCGCATTTTACGGTGTCATCCGTGGTCGGCAGGGGGGTATGACCCCGTGCCGCCGCTGCCTGATCAATCTTACAGGAGCCGCTGAAATTTCATGGATACGCGTCGCACAATTTTAGCTATTGCTATCAGTTTTGTGATTCTTTTGGGTTGGAACTACCTGTCTGTGTATATGGGCTGGGTAAAAGAAGCCCCAACGCCCGTACAGCAGAACGAGACCGCCGCTCCTGCGGCGGCGCAGCCCAAGCCCGCGGCCGATGTGCCGCTGCCGGCTTTTACGCCTGCTCCCGGTAAAGATGTGACGGTGGAAACGCCGCTGTATAAAGCGGTTTTTCATTCGGGCGGCGGGATTCTGCGTGAATTCACGTTGAAGAAGTTCCACCAGACCATCGCCCCCGGCTCCCCTTTGGTGCAGATGGTTTCTCCGGCTGCGGCGAACATGGCCCCCATGGGGCTTTTGGTTGACGGCGCGCCTTCCTGGAGCGGCGGTTCCTGGAACATGGAGGGGGGGGATTTGTCTCTCGCCGCCGGAGGCACCGGCGTGCTGCGGTTTATCGGCGAGGTGAACGGCCTGCGCCTGGTGCGCGAGCTGCACTTTAACGCGGATAAGTATTCCATTACTGAAAACGTCAGTCTGATGTCGCCCCAGGCGCGCACGGTGCGCCTGGCGTTCACCATGAGCACCGGTTCCCTTGATGACAAGTCGAGCGACTACAACAAAACCCGCGTGGCTTATTATAAAGACGGGTCTTTTGAGGAAGAAACGGGCGAGAGCAAATTGCAGACTGGCATTGACCCCAAAGGGACCATTTCCTGGGTCAGCGTGCTGAGCAACTATTTCGCGGCCATTGTCAGCCCGGAAGATCCCAACGTCAGCGTCAGGGCAAAACTGCAAGATTCTGTTTACAGGGTCGCGGTGTACAAAGACGGGCTTACGGTCAACCCCGGTGAGCCGACCAAGTACACGTGCACCTATTACATGGGCCCCAAAGAGCAATCGTTGCTCAGCACCGAACCCAACAACATGGGCAGCGTGATTTATTACGGCTGGTTCAGCGTTATCGCCCGGCCGCTGATGGCCATGCTCAATTTCTTCTATTCCTATGTCGGCAACTACGGCGTGGCCATCATTTTGCTGACCCTGGTGATCAAAATTGTGCTTTGGCCGCTGTCGTACAAGAGCTATAAGTCTATGGAGCAGATGAAGAAGCTGCAACCCATGATGGCCAAGCTGAAAGAAAAGCACGGCGACGATAAAGAAGCGCTGAATAAAGAAATGATGCAATTGTACAAGACATATAAGGTCAACCCCGCCGGGGGCTGCCTGCCCATTCTTGTGCAGATACCGGTCTTTTTCGGCCTGTACCAGGGACTGCTGAACGCAACCGCTTTGCGGCACGCTGCGTTTATTCCGCACATACCGTTTACGGACATCGTCTGGCTGGCGGACCTTTCGAGCAAAGACCCCTATTTCATCACCCCGTTGATCATGGGCGGCACCATGTTCTTGCAGCAGCTCATGACCCCGGCGGCAGGGGACCCGACACAGCAGAAGATCATGTTGATCATGCCCGTTGTCTTCACTTTCTTGTTCCTTAGCTTCCCTTCGGGCCTGGTTATCTACTGGCTTGCCAACAACGTGATTTCCATCGCGCAACAATGGTGGCAGTTACGCAGAGCGTAGTGTGTCCGTAGGGAAGATTTTATGAGCGAGTATAAGGAGTTCCAAGGGAAAACCCTTGATGAGGCCATACGGGACGCGTGCGCTTTTTACGATACGCCCCGGGAAAAGCTGGAAATTGACATTGTCAGCGATGCCAAGGGCGGCATTTTCGGCCTGGTCGGCGCGCGCAAAGCGCTGATCAAAGCTCGCCGCGTGGAATTGAGCAGCGTGCTGGACGAGTTGGACGCCGCTCCCGCGGCGCGGCGGGAAGAACCCGCGCCAGCTTTGCAGAAAGCCAAGCCTTCCGTGAATAAAGAACCTCGGAATGAGGCGTCTGCCGCACAGGCTCAGCCTGCGGTCGCACCTGTCGCGCAGGCCGCACCTGCCGCGCAGGTAGAACAGACTGCGGATGCCGCTTCACGGGGTACTTCTGAGGCGAGGGAAGTAACGGCGGAGCAGGCTGACGGCTCCCGCCGCGAGCGGTCTTCCGCATCACGGCGCGGCCGGGGCGGCCGTAAGGGGCCCGCTTCCGAAGTCTCCGCCGGAGGAGAGACCTCCCCCGGCAAGCAGAGCGGCAAAGACGCGCGTGACTCCCGCTCGCGCAGGGGCCGTCAGGATCAGCCCAAAGCCGGCGGCCAAGCCGGGGGCAAATGCAAAGACCATGTCGACCATGACGGCAGCCAGGGCAAAGGCGACCCTTTTTCACAGGACGGGGGCGATGCGGGTGGCGATGACCTGCCCCGGGTTCCTTTTGACCAGTTGGATGCCGAACAGTTGCTTGCGGTCACGCGTGAAGTAATAAGCCGTTTGACCGTTCCTTTGCTGGGCGAGGTCGCTTTTGAAGCCACCTGCGCAAGCGATCGGGTGCGGGTAAGCATTAGCGGCCTGGAAGATCCGGGCGTGCTGATCGGGCGCGACGGCCAGACGCTTTCGTCAATGCAGTATCTGGCGACGCGCATGGTTTCGAACCGTATGAAAGCTCTGGTTCGCGTGCAAATCGACGCGGGTGACTACAGAGAACGCCAGGACGAGCGGCTGCGCGAACTCGCCCTTTCGTTGGCCGACAAGGTCAAGGCGGGCGGCAAGCCGCAGTTGACCCGGCCGCTCAGCTCGTACCACCGGCGGGTCATTCATATGACCTTGCAGGACGACCCGATGGTGCAAACGCACAGCAAGGGCGACGGCGAAATGAAGCGTGTGGTCGTGGCCCCGCGTCGGAAGCAAGACAAGCCCGCCTGAGTCATACTATCCATTTAGGCGCAACGCCTGAGGGTGTCAGATGAACGCTCTCTATCCACTGGTAGGCACTATCGCCGCCATTGCCACGCCTCCCGGCCAGGGCGGCGTGGGCATTGTGCGCGTCAGCGGGCCTGATTCTCTTGCTATTTTGCAACGGCTGCTTTCTCCAGATCCCGAATCTTCCTGTAAATCGCTGCCGCCGCGCATGCTGCGGCATGGCCTGGTCTACGCCCCCCCTGCGCCCGGCGCGCGGCCGGAGCCTTTGGACGAGGTGCTTGCTGTGTTCATGCCGGGTCCGGCGACCTTTACCGGCGAAGATGTCGGCGAGATTCATTGCCATGGCGGTCAGGCGGTTCTGACTTCTGTGCTTGAGGCAGCCTGCGCCGCGGGCGCGCGCCTTGCCGGCCGGGGGGAATTTACGTACCGCGCTTTTGCCAACGGCAAACTCGACCTGACCCAGGCCGAAGCGGTGGCGGAGATGATTGCCGCGCCCGCCCGCCAGGGGGTACGCCTTGCGCAGGCTAAACTTTCGGGCCTGATGGGGCGGCGGGTGGAAGAATTGCGCGCTGAGGTTGAAACTTTGCGCGCCAGGGTAGCGCTGGCCGTGGATTTTCCGGAAGAAGAAGCCGAATGCCTGCGCCCTGAAGATTTCGCCGCCGGGTTGGATGCCGTGCGGGGCGGCATACGCGCTCTTTTGGCCGGGTATGAGCGGGCCAGACACTGGCAGGAAGGGGTAAGCGTTATCCTCGCGGGCAGGGTGAACGTGGGCAAATCCAGTTTGCTGAACGCCCTGCTCGGTCGTGAAAGGGCCATCGTCTCGCCGCTTCCCGGCACAACGCGCGATTTTATCGAAGAATCCATCAACCTTGACGGGCTGCTTGTGCGTCTGTCTGATACGGCCGGCCTGCGCGCAAGCCATGATCCGGTTGAAATGGCCGGGGTCAGCCGTGCCCTTGAACTGGCACGTCAGGCGGAAGTCATTTTGCTGGTTCTGGATGCCGCGTTTGAACCGCGCGATTCGGAACGGGAGTTTATGGACGCCAACCGGGACAGGATCATGCTGGTGCGTAACAAGCTTGATACCCTGCCTTCGGCGGAGGCGGCGGTTGCGCGTGAAGAAGAGACCTGGCTGGGTTTTCCGGCGGTGGCAGTATCCGCCAAAACCGGCGACGGGCTGGAGAAGCTGGGCAAGCGTCTGCGCCGCCGCATCATGGAACAGCACAAAGAGCAGGGCGAACCGCAAACCGGCGATTTGGTGCCCAACTTGCGCCAGTCGCGGTTGCTGGCCGCGGCCCTGGCGGAAGCGGACGCCCTTGCGGCGGATATGCAGGCGGGCATGCCGTGCGACCTCTTTGGCGTGCGGCTTGACGGCATGGCCGCGTATTTGGGGGAAATCACCGGGTTTGCCGCCACAGACGACATTTTGGGCAGAATATTTTCGCAGTTCTGTATCGGAAAATAGGACCACCCCGCATTTAGAGCGGATCAGCATAGGCAAGCTTTGCTCGCCGTTAAACGCCAATTTCAAAGTGGCAAGGTGCTAACTGGCAGGCGGCTTTTTTACAGCACGCTTTCTTTCAGGGCCTTTATCCGCAGCCACGATTCCCTGATCCGCTCTTCAGGAATTTTCCCTTCGCGCACCAGCTTCAGCAAGGCAATGTACATCTTTCGCCCCAAATCCGGGCTGTGGTCCAGGTTGTTGCCCGCCAGCACGATGTCCGCTCCGGCCAAAACGGCCAATTTCAGTGTGTCTTCCAGGTTGAAAAAGTGGCGCACCGCATTCATCTGCACATCGTCGGTTATCACCACGCCTTGCCAGCCCAGCTTTTTCCGCAGCAAATCGGTCGTAATACGCCGGGACAAAGATGCGGGCAGTTCAGGGTCGAGATCCTTGTGGAACAAATGCCCGGTCATCATCATCAACGGGGTGTCTTGCGGCAGGTTGACGGCTTGATACGGGATAAGTTCTTCAGGCCGCCAGGTTCGGGTAATGTCGGTCAGGCCCAGGTGCGTGTCGGCCGTGGCGCTGCCGTGGCCGGGGAAGTGTTTGTAACTTGAGGCCACGCGCGCATCGCCAAGACCCTGCGCAAACGCGCGGGCATGCTCGGCGGTCCAATGGGGATCGGCGGAAAAGGCGCGGCCCAGTTTGCCAATGGCCGGACTGTCCGGGTTGCTTGCCAGGTCCGCCACAGGCGCGAAGTTGCAGTTGATGCCCAGGTTGCGAAGGGCTTTCCCCAGCTTTTCGGCCGCTGCGCGCGTGTCGGCGGGGCTTTTTTTGCCGAGCTCCGCCGCTGACGGGCCGTCGGGTACCCCTTGCGCGGCAGAAAGACGGCGTACGCGCCCCCCTTCCTGGTCCACCGCGATAAACAGCGGAATTGGCGACTTTTCTTGAAGCAGCGTGGTAAGTTGTTTTACCTGGGCGGCGGAAACAATGTTGCGGCCCCGTTTTCTGGTCGCCCAATCCAGGTCGAAAAAAATTACCCCGCCGATGCGTCCAGCTCGAATATCTTCAAGCAGCAGAATGAGATCCGGGCTGAGGGGGCTTTGTCCCGTGCCGCGAAAGCCGGTCATGATCATTTGGCCGACCATGGTCTCAAGTGGCGGGCTGGCGGGAAGCTGCGCCGCGAGGCAGGTTGTGGGCCGAAGCAAGGGGGCGGCGAACAGGGCCAGGGCACAACACAGAATCAGTGTGGAAATTCGCATGGCTGCGACTGTATACGGAACAGCTCGTTTTGCAAGGGAAACCAGAGCGGATTAATCTTGAAAATATTCATCTGCTCCGTAAGGAGTTGTCCGCAAATCCTTGCCACGAGATTGGCGTAGGCGAGCTTAGCAATCTCACAGTGAATATAGGCTCTAGCCAAGGCTGATGCAGTTACGGCCCGCGAGTTTAGATTGATACAAGGCTTTATCCGCGGCGGATACCGCCTGGTCGATAACCTGGGCTACCGGTATTGCAAGGTCCACGGCGGAGATGCCTGCGCTGATGGTCATATCCGGAACCGGGTTTTTTACGGTGCGATCTGTTTTTTCCACTATCGCGCGCAGCCGTTCAAGTATGGCCAGGGCGATCTCCGGCTTGGTTTCCGGAAACAGGATCATGAATTCGTCGCCGCCATAGCGACCGGCGATATCGTAGGGCCGGATGGTCGTTGTTATCAGTTTTGTCAAGCGACGCAGGGCGTTGTCGCCCTGGCGGTGCCCGAAAGTGTCGTTGAGTGTTTTGAAGTTGTCTATGTCCAACATGGCCAGACAGGCGGCTTTCCCCGTGCGGCGCATACGTTCGGCCTCTTTGCGGGCCAGCGCGAAAAAGCTGCGGCGGTTGGCAAGGCCGGTCAAGGGGTCTTCCGCGGCATATTTGCGCAAGCGGGCCTCTTCACGGCGCAAGCGGGCTTCGACGAGGATGCGGGCATCCACTTCGCGGCGCAGGTTCTCCGCCATGAGGGCGAGGTCATCTTTTTGCTTGCGCAACTGCTCTTGCGCCTCTCCCAACTCGCGCCCCATGGTGTTGAACACCTCGGAGATTTCACCCATGAAGTCGATTTGCTGCGAGAAATCGTTATCTGCGATCTGCCGGGCCTTCCAGATCACATGGCGCAAATTGGATTGCAGGGCTTTCAGAAGACCGCCCATATAGCCTTTGAGTAGAATTGTCGAGCTGAGATCCCCCTGGGCGATGGCCATAAGGCTTTGCTGCACTTGCTGCACCATGTCCAGAATTTCCCGCAGCTCTTTATAAGATGCAAGATCGTTGGGCAAAGGCTCGCATGTGCCTGTGCGCAGACACCGGTCAATATGGGCCAAGCATTCCGAAAGAACCTTTTCCTTTTCCGGTGTAAGCGTGAAATGATTTCCTGTCTCAACTGTCTGATTTGTCACGTACTATTGCCTCAAACCGGCAGGTACGGGCGCCTGTGCACCAGCAGTCTATTTCTTTGACGTCCACTTCGCGGCCGAGAAATGATCCCAGAATGCCGGAGATAAAACCTTCGTCATATGCGCAGAATTCATGATCCAGCTCCGGCAGGCCCGAGCAATCCAGATCTTCGTCAACAGTAAGAATGAGGCGCCCTTGCTCCATATCCACTTTTTCGATGCGCAAAATGCCGATCCCCAGCTCTCGCAGCAAGCTTTGCAGCTTTGCGGTAAACGCGTGGAGTTCCTTTTGGTCGGAAAGGAATTGTTTATAAAATTCACGGCCGGCTACCAGGCCGGATTCGCGAAATATGGTGTCGGCCACTTCGGAATCGAAACGGCGTTCAAGCACATCGCGTATGGTAAATTGCATCAGTCGGTATACGTCGACGCGAGTCATGGGTCCCAAATTTTTTCTGGCGCCGATATCGCCGATGAGCTGCCAAGAAAAAGAGTACCGTTCTTTGCTCATGGGAAACCTCTGCATCAGGTTATCGTCTTCAAATTATAATATAACATGTGGGATATATGTAAAGCCGCTTGCTGGGTGAGGAAAAATTTGTAATTTCAGGCAAAAAGAGAAGGCGCGGGTAACCACGCCTTCATTTTTTTCTGGTCGGGATGAGAGGATTTGAACCTCCGGCCCCTGCGTCCCGAACGCAGTGCTCTACCAGACTGAGCCACATCCCGGGGTATGCGTAAAAGGGCGCGCGCGCTTTGCGGCGGCCCATTTTGCGGCAAGGGCAATCCAATACGTGAACTTGACTCTCTTGGCAAGTGGGAAAGAAAATCCTGGTGGGCGCTGAAAAGACTATTCCTTTGTTTTTTCTTTTGATATGAGCTAATTGGTACTCAAAAAAATATGCAACCGCACCATTCGCGCACAATATGGCGCTCTGGCGGTTCGTTTGCGCGGCTTTTGCCGTTTTTTTGCATAAAGGCCTTGATATTTTTGAGTTTTATGCAGCTTGAGGGGGTGTCGTGATACGTGTTTTGATTGTCGATGATTCGGCGTTTATGCGTAAGGCCATAGAGATAATCCTGACGAAAGATCCTGAAATTTCCGTCATAGGAACCGCAGCAAACGGCATGGAAGCCCTTGACCAGGTCGCGAAGCTGAACCCCGATATTGTGACCATGGATGTCGAGATGCCCAAAATGGACGGTATTACCGCCGTGCGGGCAATCATGGCCAAATCGCCGAAGCCCGTGCTCATGATCAGCTCGATCACGACGGCGGGCGCCGAGACCACACTGAAAGCTTTGGAAGCCGGGGCCATGGACTTCATCTCCAAGCCCGCGTCCAAAGTTTCATTGGATATCGTGCATATGGAACAGGAGATACGTGACAAGGTAAAAGCCGTCGCGCGCCGCAGACCTCCCATATTTCGGCCTTCCGCGCTTGCGGGGGCGACGGCAAGACCCGTGGCGGGCGCTTCGCCGGCCGCCCCTTCCGGGCCGTCTGCCGGGTTTGCCGCCAGAGTGGGGCTCGGTACCCGGCCTTCCACCGTCGTTGCCAGTTCGCTTGGCGGCAGCACCGTGCCGCTGGTGGTGGAAAAACCTACCGGCCGTCCCATTCGCGACATTGTCTCTATCGGCGTTTCAACCGGCGGCCCGCCGGCCGTTCAAAAAGTGCTTTCGGCTCTGCCCAAAGATTTTCCCGTGCCCATTTTGATCGCGCAGCACATGCCGGCGGCTTTCACCGGTCCTTTCGCGCGCAGACTCGACAGCGTGTGCGAGATCAGCGTGAAAGAAGCGGAATCGGGTGAAAAACTGCAGCCGGGCTGCGCCTATATTGCCCCGGGCGGCCGACATATCAGGCTTGCGATGGGGCTCGGCAGCATGAGCGTGACGGTGAGCGACGACCCGAAAGAGGCCTTGTACAAACCTTCCGCCAACGTGTTGCATGAATCTGTGGGCAATGCGCTGGGCAAACGCGCCCTTGGCCTGCAATTGACGGGCATGGGCAACGATGGTCTCGAGGGAATTAAAGTTCTGAAAGAAAAGGGCGGCCGGGCCATTGCCCAGAGCGACGCTTCCTGCGTGGTGTACGGCATGCCCAAGGCAATTGTCGATGCGGGCCTGGCTGATGAAATCGTAGATATTGACGATATGGCTCTTGCAATCATGAACGGTGTGTATCGATAATCCTTCTGCGAGGAAGACAGATGTCTGAACAGTCCAATATCATTGCCCTTCTTGAAGGCGCTGACAGCGAAACCATTCGTGAAGGGGCATACCTGGCTGGAAAGGAACGCCTGGAAGAAGCTGTTCCGCTTCTTGTCACCCATCTGCAGAACGCTGATATCGGCGTGCAGGAAGCGGCGGATAGGGCCTTGAGGAAAATAGGCGGTCCCAAAGTTGCGCAGGGTGTTATCCCCCTGCTTCGTTCGGACGACGCCCCGGTCCGCAACCTTTCCATGGACCTTTTGCGGGCAGTAGGATCTACGGATATGGAGTCGCTCTGCCAATTGCTGCACGACAGCGATCCTGACATCCGGATTTTCGCGTCCGATATTTTGGGCTCTACCGGCAGCGTGCTCGCTGTGGCGCCTCTCAGCACGGCGCTTTTGCGTGACCCCGAGGTGAACGTGCGCTATCAGGCCGCGGTCAGCCTTGGCGATCTTGCCTTTCCCGAGGCGGCGCCCAGCTTGAACAAAGCGCTGGAAGATGACGAATGGGTGCGGTTTTCGGTTATTGAGGCGTTGATCAAAATACGGGCGGAATCGTCCGTTGGCGCGCTCTTAAAGGCGCTTGACTCCAGTTCTGACCTGGTGGCCTCGATCATCATCGACGCCCTTGGCGAGATGGGCAACATAAAGGCCGTGCCCTTGCTGATGCGCAGGCTTGACGCCACATCAGGGCCGCTGCGCAACAAGATCGTCGCCTCCATCATCAAAATTCTGGGCGGCAAGTCGCTTTCCCTGCTCGGCGCGAAAGAGCGGGAAAAACTGCACGAGTATATGCTGGCCGGCATCAAAGATGATGATACGGACGTGCAAAACGCGATGGTCAAAGGCCTCGCTTCCACCAAGGGGCCCGGAGCCTCAAAAGCGATTTTCGATCTGGTTCTGACTCTTGACCCCGACCGGGAGCATGAACGGGTTGTGGCAATGATCGATGCGCTGGCCGCTATCGGGTTCAACGGCGACGTGGCGGATATGGCCCGCGAAGGCAGCGAATACGCCCAACAGATCGCGGTGGAGGTTTTTTCCCGCGCGCCTTGCTGCGGCGGGGTGGAGCTGTTCAAAGAAATATTCTGGAATAAACCCCGCGACTTGCAGCGTTCCATCATCATTTCGCTGGCCACGCAATGCCAGCCTGAAGACCAAGACTTCTTTGTGGACGTGCTTGAGCGGCATAATGACGGCAATGTGCTGAAAGCCGCGCTCTTGTTCCTTGGCCGTAAAGGGGAGCCTTCCGAAATCAGCCAGCATGTGACCGCGCTTTTGGACCATCCCTATGACGATGTGAAAGAAGCGGCTCTTGACGCCTGCATCGCGCTGCACGATCCCGTGACCATCGGGCATTTTTTAAGCATGGCAGGCGAAGAGGCGCCCCTGCGTCGTATGATGGCGGTGCACGCTCTGGGCGCCATTGACGTCAAAGCGTATGAGCAGATCATCATGCGCGCCCTGGAGGATCCGGAACCCGACGTGCGCCGTGTCGCGTTAGAGGCACTCGGCCGTCATTGCCCGATCCCCGCCGCATACCAGGATCGCATCGAAAAAATGGCTTCTGACCCGGATAGCGAAGTGCGCCTTGTCGTTATCAGCATTTTGGGCAATTGCGACGCGGCGCGCCTGGATACCTGCCTGCTGCGGGGGCTTGATGACCCCGATACCTGGGTGAAGGCACGGTGCATTGAAAGCCTGGGACGCAGAGGGATTGAACCGGCCGTTCCGCGCCTGATCGAAATGCTCGGCGATTCCAACCCGTTGATCGTGATCAAGACTGTTGAAGCGCTGGGGCAGGCAGGGGGAGAGCTTGCTTTTCGCGCATTGTTCGGGCTGATAGACCATGAAAACCCGGATATACAGCAGGCGGCGGAAGAAGCAGTTGAAAAAATCCGCGCCGGGAAGGGGGCATAGCGCATGTCGACGTTGTTCAATAAATCGCTTTCGCTGCAAAAAGACCTGAAGGTCACGGATGAAGAGTTCGTGCAGTTGCGCGACTTCATCTATCAGCAAAGCGGAATATTCATCGCCGAAAACCGGAAGTATCTGGTTGAAAACAGGCTCAGCAACAGAATAAAAGATTTGAATCTCAAGAGCTTCGGCGAATATTATTACTACCTGCGTTTTGACGTCGCCAGGAAGGTGGAGCTGACCAAGCTTTTCGAGGTTATTACCACGAATGAAACGAGCTTTTACCGCAACCCGCCGCAGTTGCAGGTTTTTCAAAATAAAATCCTGCCGGAAACCCTGGAAGCCATCCAGAAAAGCGGCATCCGCAAATTGCGCATCTGGTCGGCGGGTTGTTCCACGGGGGAAGAGCCGTATACGCTGGCGATCATTTTGAGCGAAGTGCTGAAAACGGACCTGGTCCGTTGGGATATCAAAATTACGGCCAATGACCTGTCTGAAGCGGTTTTGGCCGCGGCGCGCAAAGGGTTGTATAACGAATATGCTTTGCGTACCACGCCTAAAGAGATAGTGGATAAATATTTCATCAAAAAGGATATGGTCTATGAGATACAGCCCAAGCTGAAAAATCTTATAAGCTTTTCCACCATCAACTTGAGCGACCGCATGATGCTCAAGCGCAACGATCGCTCGCATATTATTTTTTGCCGTAATGTTATCATTTATTTTGACGAAGAGATGAAGAAGCAGGTTATTGAGTCATTTTATGATAACCTGCTGCCGGGCGGATGCATGTTTATCGGCCACTCGGAGTCGCTGCACAGCATTTCCCGTACGTTCAAGCCGGAGCACAATACCGGCACGATTGTGTATCGTAAGCAGGCGTAATTATGGAAGATTCTTCCAGGGTCAGAAAAGGGCGAATTATCGCCGTCGCCAACCAGAAAGGCGGGGTGGGCAAAACGACCACCTCGGTCACGCTGGCAGCGGCTTTGTCGCGAAAAGGACAAAAAGTCCTGATTCTCGACCTTGATCCTCATGCCTGCGCTTCCGTGCATTTGCGGTTCTATCCCGATGAGCAGGCCGGCAGCATCAACGATATTTTTACCACGGACGAGGGCGCCTGGCCCGAGGTGTGGCAAAAGATACGCTTTGAGCATGAAGGGAAGCTTTTTGATGTGGTTCCGGCCAGCATCCGTTTGTCTGAACTGGAAACGGACCTGCGCGGCCGCAAAGGCAAGGGCGCCATATTGCAGCAGGCATTGGCGCTGGTGCGCGCGGAATATGACTTTATCGTCATCGATTGTCCTCCGCATGTGGGCATCTTGCTGGTAAACGCGCTGGTTGCCTGCGACATGCTGGTGATACCGATTCAAACGGATTTTCTGGCCTTGCACGGGTTGAAATTGCTCTTTGATACCATAAAAATTTTGAACAAAGTGCTGCCCAAACCCATATGCTATCGCGCTCTTGCGACCATGTACGACCGCAGGGCCAAAGCATGCCACCGGGTGCTTGATTTGTTGGGCATGAAAATGGGCAACCGCATGTTTCATACCATTATCGGCATTGATACGCGGTTTCGGGAAGCGAGCGCCATGGGTAGGGTTATTTACGAGATAGACCCTGAAACCAGAGGCGCCAAAGAATACGAAGAGTTGGCGGCGGAGATTCTCTCGCTATGAAGAAGTCACCCGAACAGTATTTTCAAGAGCAGAATTTTTCTGTCGACCTGCCGCAGGATACGAATCCCGGCGAGTTTTCGGAAGCGGAAAAGGCATTCATGGAAAAGTACATGGGTGTCGATACTGCCAAGACGCTGCAGTCATTGGGTATCGCACTTCCTTCTGAACAGCCTTCTCTCGCCGCGCCGCCTGCTGTCGTGGTGGACGCCGCGCCGGAACAGCCTGTGGAAGAAGACCTGGAGCAGGTGCTGCGCCGAGAGACCGATTTATTACTGGTCGGGTTCTTCTTGGGCGATCAGGAGTTTGTCGTGCCGACGCTCGCGGTGCAAGAGGTCATACGCTCTTCACCGCCGTCCAGGTTGCCCGCGGCCCCCGCTTTCGTTGCGGGCGTCATCAACCTGCGTGGCAAGGTGACGCCGCTTATCCGGCTGCGCGAGATGCTTGAGATCGGCGCCGCGCAGACTGAAGACCAATTTATCATCGTTTGTCGCCGCAAAGGGCTGCAAGTGGGTTTGATGATCGAGCGGGTACACACCATGTATCGCGTGTCGCAATCGGACATCGACTGGGCGGTTGAAGCAAGACTCGGCGCCAGCGTCGATTTGGTTTCGGGCCTGCTGAAATTGCGTGAGAACATTATAAGCATCGTCTCTGTGGACAGAATCATAGAGAAGGTGATCCGCAGATAGTTTTACCGTAGAGGAGCATCCCGTGAGCAAGCATATTTTGATTGTCGATGACTCGAAAACCGTCCGCAATCTTGTGGCGTTTATAATGAAAAAAGAAGGGTTCACCGTTACCACGGCGGAAGACGGCCTGGACGGTTTAGAAAAACTGTATGCTGCCGAAAAGGTAGATCTGATCATATCGGATGTGAACATGCCGCGCATGGACGGGTTTACTTTTATCAAAACGGTCCGCGAACAAGCGGCGTACAGAGATGTGCCCATTGTGGTGCTTTCAACCGAAGGGCAGGAAAAAGACATTCAACAGGGCATCAGCCTTGGCGCCAACTTGTATATGGTAAAACCGGCGCAGCCCGAGGTTATGGTCAAAAACGTAAAAATGCTGTTGGGTTGAGGGGCGTCGCCCAACAGAGGAACAAGGTGGGGTTATGAGCCAGGATTTTATGGATCCGGAAATATTTTCGGATTTCATCATCGAAGCGAAAGAGCACTTGGAAACCATTGAGCCAAACTTGCTTGAGCTGGAAAAAGCTCCAGACAATCTGGGGCTGCTCAATGAGATATTCCGCCCCATGCATTCGCTCAAGGGCGCTTCCGGCTTTTTGGGGTTGAACAAGATGAACGGTCTTGCGCACAAGGCCGAAAATATCCTTGATGAATTGCGCAAGGGCACCATGTCCGTCAATTCCGAGATTATGGATGTCATTTTGTCTTCTACTGACGCTTTGCGCCAGATGATAGACAGCCTTGAACGCACCAGCACCGAGGGCGATGTGGATACCGCGCCCATTATCGTCACGCTGGATGCGCTTCTTGCCAGCGGTTTGGCCCCCCCTGCCGCGCCTGCAGCTCCCGCTCCCAAGACGGAACCCGCTCCGCAGGCCGCGCCTGCGCCTGCCGCGCCCAAAGAGTCTCTCTCTCCGGCCGGGGCCGTGAATTCCGAAGGCTGGATAGCGTCGCGCGGCGCTGTGGACCCCTATGCCCTGAACGCGTTCGGCGAAGGGCATCTGAAAGATTTTATCGAAGAAGCGCGCGAAAACACTTCCAGCATCAGTTCCGGATTGTTGGAGCTGGAGAAACACCCCGACCAGGGGGATATGGTCAACGATCTGTTCCGCTATTTCCATAACCTGAAAGGCAACTCGGGCATTATCGGCTATCATGAGTTGAACAGCGTTACCCATGAGGGCGAAACGCTGCTCAACTCCGTGCGGCACGGTGAAAAGAGTGTTTCGCGCGAACTGGTGGACCTTTTGCTTTTTGTCGTCGACGTTCTGGACGCGCTCATCAACCGGATCGATACGGCCACGGCGAAAGTATCTCCTTTTGATGCGAACGAATTGCTGGAAAAGCTGCGCCAAGCGGTTGCCGGGGGTGCGATCGAACTGCCCGCCGGGCTACGCGTGGAAGAGGGCGCCTGTTCGACGGCGGAAGGCGCGGCAGAATCCGGCTCCGCCGGACAACCAACCGGCGATGACCTGGTTATTTTCAAAGACACCGTCGGGCAGCAGCGCAGCAACATTGCGGTTGCGCTGAAATCACTGCACGAAGATGCATCCAGCAGCGACTTTGTCGATGCTCTGTTCCGCAGCCTTGTCAGTTTGCAAAATTGTTCCGGCTATATGGGGCTTGAAGAGCTGAAGGTCTATGCCCAGCGTACGGCAGGGCTGGTTGATCAGGCGCGCAAATCCGGTTTGGATTTTTCGTTGATGGTCGACTTGCTGGAACAAGAATGCGCCATTTTGGGTGAGATGTTTGACAGCGCCATTGCGAAGCTGGAAGCGGAAGCCCCCGCGGCTTCGAACGCGCCCGCCGCACAGGCTGTGACTGCGGCCGCGCCTGCTGTGCCTGAAACTGTCGCTTCCGCCCCGGTCCAGAGCAAGCCGGAGGCGGCAATTGCCGCTCCCAAAGCGGAGCCCGCTCCGCAGACCGCACAGGCCGCGCCTGCCGCGCCGGCGCCAAAACCGGCTGCCGCCTCTGCGGCCAAAGCGGGCGGCGACGATCACGCCAGCAAGGCTTCGTCCACTATTCGCGTGGATCACGAAAAACTGGACCACCTGATGAACCTGATCGGCGAGCTGATCATCAACCGCAACCGGTACTCCCTGATCGCCCGTCAGCTTGACGGTACGGAAACTGTTGACGTTTCTCGCATCGCTCAGGATTTGTCCGAAACCACCTATGCCATGGCCCGCATTTCCGATGATCTGCAAGATACGATCATGAAAGTGCGCATGGTGCCGGTGGCGTCGGTGTTTTCCCGCTTCCCGCGTCTGGTGCGCGATCTTTCCCGCAAGAGCGGCAAAGAGGTCGAACTGATTATGGAAGGCGAAGAAACGGAACTGGACAAGAGCGTTGTGGAAGTTATCGGCGACCCGCTGGTGCACTTGATTCGAAATTCCGTGGACCACGGGGTGGAGCCGGAAGACGTGCGCAAGGCCGCGGGTAAGGACGCCAAAGGCCGCGTGTGGCTGCGGGCCTATCATAAAGGCAACTCCGTTGCCATTGAAATCGAGGATGACGGCAAGGGCATCGATCCGGAAAAGATGAAAGAAGTCGCCATCCGCAAAGGCGTCATCACTGCGGATGAGGCCAAGGCCCTTGACGACCGCGAAGCGCGCGAGCTGATTTTTGCCCCCGGCTTTTCATCGGCAGACGTTATTACGGATATTTCCGGCCGCGGCGTGGGCATGGACGTGGTGCGCACCAACATTAAAAGCTTGAAGGGAAGCGTCAGCATCACCTCTGAAGTGGGCAAGGGCACGCGGTTCACGCTTTCTCTGCCGTTGACTCTGGCCATTATCGATGCGCTTATGGTTACTGTGGATGAGGAAATGTACGCTATTCCCCTTGATGCGGTGTCCGAAACCACCAAGATCGAAGCCAAACGCCTGACCGACGTCAAAGGCAGAAAGGCCGTTACCTTGCGCGGTGAAGTGCTGGGCATCATCAGTCTGGCGGAACTGCTTGGGTTGCCCTGCAATATGGACAAGCAGGAAGTGCTGTCGGTGGTCGTCATTCATGACAACGAACGTCGCCTGGGGCTGGTCGTGGACCGGTTGCTGGAACGCCAGGAAATAGTCATCAAGCCCCTGAGTTCGTACCTGGGGGATCTGAAAGGCATATCCGGCGCGACCATTATGGGCGACGGCAGCGTCATTCTCATTCTCGACCCGCATGAGATTTACATGATGTCCACGTCAAAAGCGTTGTGACGGGAGCCTGCGGGGCTCCGTCCCGCACCCCCGGCAGGAGGCGCGGCCTCCTGCACCTGCGATACTAGTGAAGGCCGTTTTCCGATACGGAAAACGGCTTTCGCCAGTTGTGGGGTCCAGGGGACTGAGTCCCCTGGCGGGGCGCGGGGCAGAGCCCCGCCTCACGTTATCCCGCAATCTCCAACGCGTTGAAGAAATAGCCGATTTCATAGGCCGCTGTTTCCGGCGCGTCGGAACCGTGCACGGAATTGGCCTCAATACTTTTGGCGTAGCGCTTGCGAATGGTCCCCTCGGCCGCGTTGGCCGGGTTGGTGGCGCCCATCAGTTCGCGGTAGCGGGCGATGGCGTTTTCGCCTTCCAGCACGGAAACCACAACCGGGCCGGAGGCCATGTATGCCGTCAGTTCGCCGAAAAAGGGCTTTTCTTTATGTACGGCATAGAATCCCTCGGCGTCTTTCTTCGTCAGTTGCAGGCGCTTCATGGCCACGACGCGCAGATTCGCGCCTTCGATCATGGAAAGAACTGCGCCGATCAGATTGCGCTCAACCGCGTCAGGTTTGATGATGGAAAGTGTACGCTGGAGCATGGATATTCCTGTTTTCTGAAAGTCTATTTCGCGATTTTTGCCCGGCGATACTGAATATACGCATCACGGACGGCGGTATAAGGTTCCACGGCCGATTTGGTGACATCGTCGTACACGTCCAGAATTTGGTCAAGCTGGTTGACGGTACGCAGGCTCTTGGCCGCCCAGGGCACCCACCAGGGCGGTACCCAGGTCAGCGGGTCCAGCGCCCAGTCACCTGCAAGTCCCGCCGTATCGCGCGCGGTGCTGGGGCCTATCAGCGGCCAGTAAAGGTACATGCCTTCGCCCACTCCCCAGACGCCCAGGGTCTGCCCGAAATCTTCGTCATCCAGGTCTTTGATGTCCGGGTTGGTCTTGGCGACATTGATGAAACCGCCCAAGCCCACGCTGGTGTTGATGACGAAGCGGCCGAACTCTTTGCCCGCAGCCTGGCCCTTGCCTTGCAACAGGTTGTTTACGAAGCGCACGGGAAAGAGCAGGTTGTGAAAGAAGTTGCCCAGGCCTTCGCGAAAAGGCCCCGGCATGACCGTAACATAAGCTGTGTTGATGGGCCTGCCCACATAGGTGATAAAGCCGTCGTTGAAAACGAACATGGCTCTGTTCCACCCTTCCAGCGGGTCCGGTACCAATTGGGTCGTGTAAGCCTTGTCCAGGTAGTCATCGTCGTCGTCCAGGGACGCAACGGTGGCGCTTTTGTCGCTGGTGTCGAAGGCTCCGATTCCCTGATGCGAGGAGCAACCGGCCGCGGCCCAAACAAGGCAGCAGACGAGCGGGATAAAGAATACGCGTTTCATTTCACCTTCTGATTATGGTTTTCTTTGCGGATTTCGGCGGCCTTGTTTTCAACCTTGGCGATCAGCATTTCCGGGTCGCCTTTAACCAGCAGTTCTTTGAACTGCCCGCGATAGTTTTCGATCAAACTGATTTTTTCGATGCGCACGTCGTAGATTTTCCAGGCGCCGCTTTTTTCGACCATGCGATAGGCCACGGGCACGGTTTTGTTTTTGATCAGCACCGTGGTCTGCACTTCGGCTTTATCGCCTTTCGAGCTCATCACCTCGCCGGTGTAGTCGACCTTTTCGCCGTCATAACCTTCCAGCTTTTCGATGTAGGTCGCCCGCAGCAGCGAGGCGAAGGCGTTAATAAAACGTTTTTGCTGCTCCGGCGAAAAATCGCGCCAGTTGGGGCCCACCGTGCGGGCGGAAAACTCTTCGAAGTCAAAAATGATTTTGGCTTTGTCTTCAATTTGCGCAAGCAGGGCCGGGCGTTTGGCTGCATCGCGCATGCCCGGGTTCTTGATGATGTCCATGATGTCGTTGACGGCCTGTTCAATGGTCTTTGTGGGCGCGCCGGCAAACGCCGGGGCGGCCGTGAACAACGCGAAAAAGAAAACAAGGGCCGGTAAAAAAGCGCGGCGTATCATTTCACACTCCCGAAAACATACTTGCTGATTAACGCTTCCAGATCGATAGAACCGGTGGTTTCCGTTATTTCGTCATTGTTGCCCAGGGTTTCTTTCAGACCTCCGGGGGACAGGCTGATGTATTTGTCGCCGATCAAACCGCTGGTTTTGACGGAAGCGCCCGTATCTTCAGACAAGACGATGCCGTCGCGGATGCGCATGTGCACCAGTGATTCGAATTTCGGGTTCAGCTCGATTTTCGTCACCTTTCCAATGGAAACGCCCGCCACTTCCACATCGGCGCCGGATCGCAAACCGGTGGTGGATGCGAATTTGGCCGTCAACGTATAGCCCTTTTCATTGAAAAGATCCATTTTGCCCAGGCGTATGGTGAGATACGCAACGCAGAGCAAACCTATCAGCACAAAAATGCCGACAAAAAGTTCAATGGAGTATTTTTTCATTGCCTAATCCTCATAACAGTCAACGTATCAACGTCCTTGCCAGGCATCCAGCGCGGCTCTGACCTTGGGCGCGAGAGCCAGCACGGGAGACTCTCCCGCAGGGGGGGCTTCCGCTTGTCTATCCAAAAACCTGCGTAAATAGGGGGCACGCGTCGCTTGCAGATCGGCCAGAGGGCCGTTGAAGGCCACGCCGCCGTCATGCAGCACCAGCACATGGTCCGCTATGACGGACAAGCTCGCCAAATCGTGGCTGACCACGATGATGCTCATTTCCGGGTACTGTTTTTTCATGGCCAGCAGCAGGGCATCCATGTGCGCCGCGTTGACCGGGTCAAGCCCTGAAGTCGGTTCGTCGCACAGCAAAATCGGCGGGTCGGTGACCAACGCCCGGGCCAGGCCGGCGCGTTTACGCATGCCGCCGGAAAGCTGGTTTGGGTAATAGTCCGCGAAATCCGCAAGGCCGACCAATGAAAGTTTGTACAGCACAAGGTCGCGGATGTCGGCTGATTTCAGCGAGGTGTGTTCGCGCAAGGGCAAACCGACGTTTTCCGCCAGGGTCAAAGAGCCGAGCAGCGCACCGTCTTGAAAGAGAACGCCCATTCGGCGGCGCAGACGGCGGAACTCAATGCCGGAAAGAGAAAAAATATCTTTGCCCCCCACGGTGATATTCCCGGCCATGGGGCGGGAAAGGCCGATAATGTGCCGCAGCAGGGTGGACTTGCCGCAGCCGGAGCCGCCCAGAATAACGGAAATACGCGCGCCGGGCAGAGTCGCGTTGACCTTGTCCAGAACGACGTGATCGCCGTATCCCAGGCGAAGATCCGTCAGTTGAATGTCCCATGCTTGCTGCATACTCTTCTCTCTACAACAAAAAGGAGGTCAGCGCATAGTCGGCGATCAGAATCATCACGCAGGAAAAAACTACGGCGTCGGTAGTGGAGTTGCTGACCCCTTCCGGCCCGACGGCATCACGGCGCATGTGCGTGAAATACCCCTGATAGCAGCAGACTACCGCGACAATAAGCCCGAAGACGACGGACTTGATAAAACCGCCCGACACGTCGGCCCAGACCACGCTGGTTTCTATGCGGTAAAAATAAATGCCTTCGTTGATGCCGAGCAGGCTGACCCCTGTGAGATAGCCGCCCAAGATGCCGATAACGTCGAAAAATGCCGTCAGCAACGGGAAGGAAATCAGGCAGGCCGCGATACGCGGCGAAACAAGATACCCCATGGGGTTGATATCCATGACCGCCAACGCGTCCACCTGGTCTGAAATGCGCATGACGCCAATTTCAGCGGCCATGGCGGATCCGGCTCTGCCGGTCACCATGATGGCGGTCAGGGCGGGGCCCAGCTCGCGTATCAGCGACAGGGCGACGGCCGCGCCCAGCATGCCTTCAGATCCGAACTTTATCAGCGTGTAATAGCCCTGCAGCCCCAAAACCATGCCTGTAAAGCCGCCGATGAGCGCGATGAGAAACAGGGATCTGGCGCCTATTATATAAGTCTGGCGAACTATTTTAACGAGTTGTTTGGGCGCGGTGAAAAGGCAGCGCAGACCGTCGACCATGAACAGAAAGACGGCTCCCATTTCTGAAAGCAGCCGTATGGTGCAAGAACCCAGGGCAATAAGAAGCGCCGCCGGAAAGGACGGGGTCTGTGCGTTGCTCATGACAGCGGTAAAAACTCCTGTGCATAAAAGAAAACACTGCCTTGCATTTTACGAAGCGTCAAGCCCGGGCTATTGAACCTGGGTTTTGCTGCGCAAAATAACCCGGGCTATGCCCTGGTCGCTCAGCTTTTGGCGCAAGGTGCGGGTGTCTTCCGGCCGTCCCTTGAAAGGGGCCAGCAATTTGTACCAGGTCGTTCCGTTGTCGGTGTCTTTTTCTATGCGGGCGGCAATGCCCGCGGACTGCAGTTTTTTACGCAGCGCTTCGGCTGACGGCATGTCTTTGAAGGCAGCCACCTGGTACACATAATTGTAAGCCGGCTCTGTGGTTTTCGTCGTTTGTTTGTCGGCCGGCTTTTCAACGGGTTTTTCCGCCGTTTTTTTCGCCGTTGCTTTGGGGTCGGTTTTCGGGTCGGGCTTGGCGGCCGTCTTGGGATCAGTTTTGGCCGCGACTTTGGGGTCGGGCTTGGCGGTAGGTTTCGTTTTCGCAGCCGCCGTTTTCGCCGCGGGAGCGGGCTTTGCCGTTGACGGAACAGGACTTGCCGTGGGGCGGCCTTTCAGCGTGTCATGATATTGCAGATCTTGCGGCGCCAGCACGCCGGTCGGCGAGGGGGCGACGGGTTTGGCCGCGGCAACGACGGCGCCCGGCGCGGTAGCTTGCACGGCGGTCTGATTGCCGCTTCGCGCGGGGGCAGAGGCGGCCGCCTGGGCAGGCTGTCCGGTTTGCCGTTGAGGCACGGGCATTACCCGGGCCAGTTCGGGCACCAGTTTTTCCGGTTTGTGCCCCCGGCCCAGCATGATGCCGAAGATGAAGACCCAAACCAGAACCCCCGCCATGAACAAAACGGAAAAAATCAGCTTCGGCAGAGTCAGCGAAAAAGTAACGACGCGACTGCCCCGGCTGTTTTTTTGCGCGCCTGAGCGGTCCGATTCCGGCAGGCGGATGGGTATTTCTGAGGCCATACTAGTATCCGGCGGTTTGTTGGGTAACGTCCGAGTTTTGTTAGAAAATGTTGTTACATGCTGTCCGGGGCGGTAACGCCGAGCAGGTCCAGCCCGGCGGCAAGCACCGCTTTTGCCGCGCGCAAAAGGCTGAGGCGGGCAAGGGTCAGCTCGTCGTTACCGGCGCCGAGAACCTGGTGCACGGCGTAATAGCTGTGCAGTTCACCGGCGGTCTCCATCAGATAATGGCTGATATGATGCGGAGCCAGGTTCAGGGCGGCACTTTCGACTACGTCTTCAAAACGGTCCAGTTGCCGCATCAACTGCAATTCGGCGTTCTCAATCAGCAAAGAGAGCAGGCGCGACTCAGAGCGCGGCGGCAGCGATATGCCGCGTTCAGCTGCTTTGCGCAGCACGGCGCAGATTCGGGCATGCGCATACTGTACGTAATAGACAGGGTTATCCAGGCTGCGCTGTTTGACCAGCTCGAGGTCAAAATCAAGGTGGCTGTCGCTTTTGCGGGAAAGGAACATGAAGCGCGAAGCATCCGTGCCTACTTCGGCTACAACGTCGGCCAGGGTTTCAAACTGACCCGCCCTGGTCGACATGGCTATCTGCTCGCCGCCTTTGAGCAGGTTCACGAGCTGCACCAGAATGACGTCAAACTGATCGGTCTTTTTGCCCAAGGCGCTGATGGCGGCGCGCATGCGCGGCACATAGCCGTGATGGTCCGCGCCCCAGATGTCCACAAGCTGGTCGAAGCCCCGGTTGAACTTGTCGTTGTGATACGCGATGTCGGAGGCGAAATAGGTCAGCGAGCCGTCAGATTTGCGCAGCACGCGGTCTTTGTCGTCGCCAAGGTCCGTTGTGCGAAACCACAGCGCGCCGTCCTGTTCATAGCTGTGCCCGGCTTCGCGCAGGCGCTCAAAAGCTTTTTCCACCGCGCCGGAAGCGACAAGGGCGCGCTCGGAAAACCAGACCTCGTGCGAAACCCGAAAATCGGCCAGATCCTTTTTAATGCCGTCCAGAATGGAGTTCATGGCATATTCAAAGCAGCGGTCAATGCCCTGTTCGTCGGGCAAGGACGCCAGCGCAGGGTCGGCGTCCAGCATTTCACGGGCGATATCGATAATGTATTCGCCCTTGTACCAGTCTTCGGGCCAGGTGACGTCCCGGCCGTCCAGTTCGCGAACCCGCAACCAGACGGAAAGGCCCAACAGGCGCATCTGGCGGCCCGCATCGTTGATGTAATATTCGGCATGCACCGCGTACCCGGCGAAACGCAGCAAACGGGCGAGAGAGTCGCCGACGGCGGCGCCCCGGCCGTGCCCGATATGCAGCGGCCCGGTGGGGTTGGCGGAAACGAATTCCACCTGCACGCTTTTGCCGTTGCCCACGCGGGAAGAGCCGAAAGCGCCGGGGTTTTCTTCGACCCGGGTGACTGTCTCCTGCCAGAAGGCGGGGCTGAAGGTCACGTTAATAAAGCCCGGCCCGGCAATATCGGCGGAAGCGACAGCGCTGTCTTCACGAAGGGCCGTTGCCAGCGCTTCGGCAAGCTCGCGCGGGTTTTTCCCTGCTTCTTTGCCCAGCAGCAAAGCCACGTTGGCCGCCAGATCGCCGAAACTCTTTTCTCTGGGCGGTTCAATGACGGCTTTGGCGGGCCAGGGCAGGTTCATGGCGGCGAGATGCCGTTGCAGCAGGGCGGTAAGATGATTCTTGGCGCGCATGTGTGATAATCCTTTAACTCCGCCGGGTAGGCTGAAAGCGGTTCGAATCAGGCGGTAATCGATGAAATATAACGCTTCCCCGCGCGTTTGCCTAGCAGGGAAACGGGGTAAAAATTGTTTCGCCGTTTATTTGGCCAGTTCTTTTAACCGTTCCCACTCTGCGGAAGTGAGCGCGGGCGTGTATTTGCCCGGCAGTTTGGCCGCTTCGGCGGCGAGATACGCCATGCGTTCCGCATTGGACGGGTGCGAAGAAAGATAAATGAACGAGCCCGGGTTTTTTTCGCCCGGCAGGCGGGAAAAGAACAGCCCCATGGCCGCGGGGTTGATTTTGGCTTTGGCAAGACGCTGCAGTCCCAGCATATCCGCGTTACGCTCATCGTCCCGGCTGAAGCGTTTGGCCAGCAGCTTGCCGCCTGCGCTGTTCATGGCGCTGAGCACGTCGCTGCCGCCGGTCAGAATGCGGCCGGCGAAAGAAAGAAACTCGTCTCGCACAAGGCCGCGCGTGGTATGGCGCTCGGTGACGTGTCCCATCTCGTGGGCCAGTACGCCCGCCAGCTCATCCGGGCCGGAACATTGCCTGACCAGCGCCGTCGTGACGATGATATAGCCGCCGGGCAGCGTGAAAGCGTTGACGGTCGTTGAATCAAGCATGGCGACGCGAAGGGTGTACCCGGCGGTATCGTCGCCCGCCAGGCGGGTCGTCAGATTTTGCAAGGCTTGGGCGCCGGGGCCCTGGGTCCGCCAGCGGGTGTTCGCGGGGCCTTCGGCCAGCAGATCGGCCACGGCTTCACGCGTCTTTTCGCCCAGCTTTTCTTCCCAGGTCACGGGGATGCAACGCGTCACGGCGGTGAGCAGATGCGGCGAGGCGACCCACAGCCCGGCGGCGCAGATCCAGGCCGCGAACGCTGCGAAAAACCAGCGGATGCGCCGTGCCGCGCGCAATTCGCGTAAAGCTGGAGCAAGCCAGGCGCGCATATTCTCTGCCAGGGCGGGATCTTTTATCAGGACGCGCTCGCCGTCTTTCGCCATATGGCGCAGGCGCAGCGGCATGTTTTGAGGAAACTCGGAGCGGATATGCCCCTGTTCCCACAGCCCGACCACTTCCCCTTGCGGCGTCGTGATGCGCAACATATCCCCGGCGTATTGAAGCTGCACGGCATGAGCCGCTGCTGTTTTGCCGTCATAATAAACGGCGGGGGATGCGATATGCATGTTTGCCGCCATTTGTTTACAGAGCGATGTCCACGTTGAGAGCGTCCACAAGGCCTTCGCCGCCGGACCAGCCTTTGCGGGCGCTCTGCGATACGCTTCCAAGGTTCGCGGGGCCGGAAGCGTCAAGAGAGCCGATGGCAAAACGGTACAGGCGCGCCGTGGCCCAGGGCATGCCAAAGCCGCCTGTCAGCAGTATCAGAAAAATGTTGCCCAACGTCAGCCGACAAAGACGCCAGGCGGTGAAGCGGGACGCTGAAAACCCGGTTTGTCCGAAAGCCAGGTGGCTGAAAAACCAGCGCACCTGAGCTACCTTGTAGAGAATGGAAAACATCCAGGCGGCGCTCAACGGTACGGCTACGATGAGCGTGAATAAGCAGAAGAACAAAGATTCGTTTCCATCCGTTTGCGGTATTTCCATGTCATGCAGCAAGGCGCCCAATTCCGGCCAGCGCAGCAACGTCCAATACGCGCCGCCGGCGAACAGGCCGCCAAGGACAAGGCCGAAAAGCAAAGCAAGAAAGGCGCAGCGGAAAAATGCTTTATACAACGGCAACGATTTGCCGGTAAATGCAAAGCGGCGGTCACCGAAAAAAGTCACGTTGGCGCGGCGTTTGATCAACCGGGCTTTTTGCAAGGGGTAGAACAGCCCGCCGGTAATGAAGCTGAGCAAAGAATAGCCGCTGGCCCAAAGGGCATATATCAGAGAAGAGCCCGCAAGGTCAGCGCATATGCCCCGCCAGCGGGTGCGGGTCAGGCGGTAGCGCAGGGCCAGATATATTCCCAGGTGCGAGAGCGGCACAGCGAGAACAGCCGCCGCGGCAGGAGCCAGATACGGGCTGACCAGGGCGTCCAGCGCATAATAGACCGCGCCCAGCAGCGCCAGCAGCAGCATGACAATGAAGAAACTGCGGAACAGCTCGCCTCCGGTGCCGGTATATTCTAAAGGCTCGTCCATTATCAGCGTATGTTCCCACAAATAGCGGCGTATCCGCACTTTGCCCCAGAAAGAATACACACCAAGAGTCAGCAGGCTGTATACGCAGTTGCCGATGTGCAGTTTCAGCAGTTCGCGGCCGCTGCCCGTAAAGCGGGCCGGGGCAAAAGGCGGCATAGCGGGGGGCGGCCCCTCTGTGAACGTAAAAGACGGCTCCGCGTTTTTCTCCGGAAGGCCGTCATGCCCGCCGCCGGTAACGACGGGAGGCTGCGTGGGCGGTGTGGTCTGCGGATGATTCATATGTGGAGTTGTTTCAACGTAAACGTATGGTACGGTCATGGCGAAGGTCAGTCAAAATTGCAATAAGAAAATGCGGCATTACTTACTGTAATGGAGGTGGCATCTATGAGCGACGGCATGAAGTTTCGGGTAAAGCGTTCTACTGGCTGCTGTAAAACGATCAGCACGGTGGTCGACGCGCAAGGGCATCAAGAAGTGGTGACTATCGACTTGGGCAGCGGCAAGATAACATACGGGCCGGAGGATGCGGGTGACGCCGCCATGCTGGAAAAGGCACAGAAACCGGAGAAAAGCGGGGCGGAGAATGAAGAAAAAGAGCCGCCTGAAGACAACTGAAAAAGGCGAGGAACCCCTCGCCTTTTTCAGTCATGCGGGAGAAAGGCCTAGTAGGTCCATTTCCCTTTCATGTGCTTGATCAATTCCGTGACGGGCACGCGGTTCACTTCATTGAAGGGGCCGGCCAGCGCCTGTTCCCGTGTGGGAGCTGTGCAGGTGTATTCCACCTCATGATAGACCATTCTGCCGATGTATTGCACGTGCTTGTTTTCAGACTTGTTATACGAAGTCTGCAAAGAATCCGCATCAACGACCATATAGCGCGCCGTATACCCGCCGGTGGGGCAGGGGGCGACGTCTTTGTTCTTGAGGCCGGGTTTGAGCTGGTTGTTCATGCTGACCACGCACTTTTTCGCAAAGGCATCCAAGTCTTGCTGCAAACGCTCCGGACTGTCAGCGGACAGAGCTTTGCCTTTTGCCGGGGCGGCTTTTTTGGTCGCGGTCGCGGGCGTTTTCATAGCCACTTTCGTCGCGGCGGGCTTGGCTTCCGGCTTTTTCTGCGCTTCGGGCTTCTTTTGCGCCGCGGGCGCGGGCTGGGCTGCGGGCTTCTTTTGCGCTTCCGCGGCCAGGGCCGGAGCGGCAAGAGTCAAGGTAAGCAAAAGGACTGAACCGTAAAACAAAAGGGAGCGTAATCTGCTGGGCATCGTATGGGTCCTTGCTGAAGAAGGCCCGGCGTTTCCGCCGGGCCTTTAAGCAGCTTAGGTTAGTTGATTTCCGCGCGGCGGTTCAGGCGGCGGCCTTCTTCCGTGCGGTTGTCATACTTGGGACGGGTCAGGCCGAAGCCTTCGGTGGTCATGGAGGAAGCGGGCACGCCCTTCTTCACCAAGTAGGCCTTAACGGAGTCGGCGCGGCGCTGAGACAGCTTCATGTTGTATTCAGCGGAGCCGATGTTGCAGGTGTGGCCGTCGATCTTGATGTTGCGGGGGCTCTGCTTCAGCATGGAGGCCACTTCGTCCAGGATGGCGGAAGAGGGGCCGTCGATGACGGAAGAGTTGAACGCGAACTGAACGCTGCGCAGGGCGATGGTGCCGCCGCCGACCACGTCATAGAACACGTCGCGCACGAACTTGTCGGCAACGGCGTCGCTGTTGACCATGTCGGAAGCTTCCACAACCACGGAGCATTTACGCAGGTTGGCGATCTGCTTGATGGTGTCGGCGCCTTCTTTGTTGTCGGCGACGGAGATCACGTGCACGCAGATGTCGGGGTTGGAGGCATACAGGGCGTTCACCTGGGCAACGGGGTCGGAGCCGAGGTTCTTCGCACCGTCGGTAACCATGATGACCGCGGCTTTACGGGACATCTGGTTATAGGTGGGGGTCAGGGTATACAGGTCGTCGCCCATGGGGGTCAGACGGCCGTAAATGGGCTGCTCGGACTTCAGGGTTTTGATGCCTTTGTCCAGCGTGGCTTTGTTGTAGGGGGCCATGGGCAGCACTTCGCTGACAGGCGCGAAAGTGTGCATGCTGCCGGAGTAGTTCAGCGCGGGAATGCGGTCATTCATGCGCTGCAGAGCGGCCTTGCCCAGGTCCATTTTGGTCTGGGTTTTGGTCATCATGGACCCGGAGTTGTTCTTCATCATCATGGAACCCGAGTAGTCAACAAGCACGTCAAAGCTGCTGATCTTGGGTATCAGGGTGCCAGTGGCGGGGGCGGCAACGGCGCTGACCGCCAGCGTCATGGCCATCGCGGCAAATAAGGCGATGAGTCTGAAACGTTTCATGGTCTCCTCCAGAGAGTTGGGTAATATTGGTTCGTGCGTAACGAGGCCCATTCACTTGTACCTATCTGCAATGAGCATAAAATGCAAGTGCATAGGCCCCGAGGAGACTCCTCCTCCCGCACATTGCCGCTACTCAAGCAGAGTCTGCGTTGAAAGAATAGCTGATTTCAGGGCTTCGTCAAGAGTAGGATGGGCGAAAATAACTTTATTTATATCATTTTTTTCCCATCCGTTCACGACGGCGACCTCGGCAAGGGTGACGAGATGAGACACGCCGTGCCCAAAAGCCGTGATAGAACGGATGGTTCCGTCTACCCACGCGACTTTGACGAAGCCTTGCGACGCGCCGTAACTCTGGCTTATAGCATTGGTGATAAGCTGCGAGCGCGAAATATGCACCGCATGCCCGGCCTGTTTCAATTCCGTGGCGGTCGGGCCGGCGCGCATGACTTCCATATGACCGTATATGCATGACGGCATAGCGGCATACGAATATGGTTCATCCGTTTCCCCGGCTATGTGCGCCGCAGCGTAATGGGCCTGGTGTTCCGCCGCGTGCGCCAGCAAGACTTTGCCGTTCACGTCGCCGACTGCATAAATGCCGTCGCCCGCCCGCAAATATTCGTCGGTGCAGATGTTGCCGCGTTTTTCCAGGTCAATGGAAGATTCGGCGCATTGCAGTTGCGCTGTGGGGAACTGGCGCCCAACGGCCACCAGGGATTTCTCCGCCCGTAGAACCTCACCGCCTTCAAGGCGCAAAACGGATTCGCCGTTTTCCGTGGCCAGCGATTCCACCCGCCTGCCCGTCAGTATGGTCCAACCGCTTTGCTGGTGGTGTTTCGCCAGCGCGGCGGAGATTTCTTCATCTTCCAGCGAGGCGATGCGGGGCAACGCTTCGACCAGCGTTATTTTTGTGCCCAGGCGGTGAAAGATATCGCCGAGTTCCAGGCCGATAAAACCGCCGCCGACGATAAGCAGGCTTTTGGGGGCGGCATCCACGTTCAGCAAAGAGGTTGAAGAAAGAATGCTTTCGCCGTCAGGCCTGATGCCGGGGAAAAAAGCGGGAGTAGAACCGGCGGCCACAATGCAGTGGCGATAGGTTATTTCTTCCGTGCCGTTTTCTGTCTTGACCGAAAGGCTTTTGGAGCCGTTAAAAGCGGCCCGTCCTTTTACGACCGTAATGCCCGCATCCGCAAGGCGTTTCGCCAGCGCGTCGCGTGTGCCTTTGACATACCGGTTTTTACGGTCTTGCAGGGCGGTGAGGGTAAACGTCACCTCGCCGGAAGCGGTCTTGTATTTTTTTTGGGCGGCCAAGAGGTCAAGACAAGCCGTGCTGCCGATCAGCATTTTTGTGGGAATGCATCCGCAGTTCAGACAGGTTCCGCCCAGATGCCCCATTTCAACAAGCACGGTTTTCAGGCCGCGCCGCGCCGTTTCAAAGGCGGCGGTCGTGCCGCCGGGACCGCCGCCTATGACTGCAATATCACATATCATCGGTCAACCCCATATCTTTTGCCGCTTTTGTTTCATCCAGCCGCCTCACGGGCAAAGTGACCGGCGCGTCGAGCACGGCCTGCGGATCGGATTTCGCTTGCTCAATGATGGCGACAAGGTCCGCGCAAAACTGGTCCAGCGTTTCTTTGCTTTCAGTTTCCGTGGGCTCGAACATCAGGCATTCTTTGACGATCAACGGGAAGTAAATGGTCGGCGCGTGGTACCCTTTGTCCAGTAGGGCTTTTGCCAGATCCAGCGCGCGCACGTGCTGGGACGCGAGATTCATGGCGGAGGCCACGAATTCGTGCATGCAGATGCGGTTGTAAGGAATATCCAGGTGCTTTTCCAAAAGCTTGCGCATGTAGTTGGCGTTCAGCACGGCGTAATCGGAAGCGCGGGCAAGGCCTTCGCGGCCCAGTCGCAGCATGTATGAAAGCGCGCGGATGGTGATGCCGAAGTTGCCGAAAAAGGGCGCGACGTTGCCGATGGATTGCGGCAGATCGGCGTTCATGCCGAAGGTGCCGTCCGCCTTTTTGACCACTCTGGGCGCGGGCAGGAAAGGCACAAGCCGTTCGGAAACACCCACGGGCCCGGCGCCGGGGCCGCCGCCGCCGTGGGGCGTGGCCATGGTTTTGTGCAAATTGAGGTGCACCACGTCAAAACCCACGTCGCCGACCCGCATGCGACCCATAATGGCGTTGAAGTTCGCGCCGTCGTAATAAAGCAGGGCGTCCACGGCGCGCAACTCTTCCACCAGTTTGGGCAGGTGTCTTTCAAACAGGCCGAGCGTGTTGGGGCAGGTCATCATCAGGGCCGCGACGGAATCATCAAGCGCGGCGGCCAGGGCCTCGGGGTCGACCATGCCGTCTTTGGATTCGATGTTGACCACTTCGTACCCGGCCAGCGCGGCCGTTGCCGGGTTGGTGCCGTGGGCGGAATCAGGGCAGATGACCTTGGTTTTTTTATTGCCTTTTGCCCGGTGATACGCCGCGATAAGCAGCGCGCCGGTGAGTTCGCCTTGCGCCCCGGCCATGGGGTTCAGGGTAAATGCCTGCATGCCGGTCAATTCGCAAAGCAGGGTCTCGGTCAGGTGCATGGCTTCCAACGCGCCCTGGGCCAGCCCTTCGCCGCCGGGGAGCAGAGCGAACATGGGATGCAACTGGCTGAAACCGGACAGGGCGGCCGTGTATTCCGTGAACTTGGGGTTGTACTTCATGGTGCACGACCCCAGAGGATAGAAGTTGCCGTCCACGCTGAAATTTTTGCGTGAAAGGCCGGTGAAGTGGCGCACCACGTCCAGTTCGGAAAGCTCAGGCAGCCTGGGGGGCTTTGCCCGTAAAAGTTCTTTGGGCAGAAGATCGGAGGCGGACCGGCCGGGCTTTGCGGGCAAAACGCCCTTGCGCCCGGGAACGGAGTTGGCGAATACGGTTTTCATAAGTTGCCTCCCAAAAACGCGGCGAGCTGTTCAATGTGCGCTGGCTGGGTTTTCTCCGTGCAGGCCACCAGCAGCACATTTTCCATGTTGTTTCCTTTGTACCAGCGCCCGACGGGTATGCCCGGCACGACTTTATCCTGCACCATCGCAGCGACGACGTCGGCGGCGGGTTTGGGCAGGCGCAGGGCGAATTCGTTGGCAAAGGGCGCGGTGTTCAGGCGCTTGACCCCGGGCAGGGCGGTCAGGGCTTTTTCCGCGTCGCGAGCGCGGAGCATGCTGCATTCGGCCGTGCGTGAAAGACCTTCGGGGCCGAGCAGGCAAAGGTGAACAAGGGTGCGCAACGCGCACAGCGCCTGGTTGGAGCAGATGTTCGACGTGGCCTTCGCCCGGCGGATGTGCTGTTCGCGTGCCTGCAGGGTCAGAACGTATCCGGTCTTGCCGTTCAGGTCGACCGTGCGGCCCACTATGCGTCCGGGCATCTGGCGAACCACGGCCTTGGTGCAGGCCATGATGCCCACGTAAGGGCCGCCGAAAGAAAGGGGCAGGCCCACGGATTGTCCATCCGCCACGGCGATATCCGCTCCCATTTCCCCGGGGGTTTTCAGTACCGACTGCATCACCGGGTATACGCTGATGATGGAAAGGGCGCCGTTTTTCTTGGCTGCGGCGAAAAGGCCGCTGAAATCGGAAACCACGCCGAAAAAGTTGGGGTTTTGCACCACGACGCCCGCAGTGTCGCCCGTCATGGCGGCGTTCAGCGCATCCATATCCGGCATGCCGTCTTTATGGGGAACCGTGACCACATCCAGCCCCAGGTTGGCGGTCAGGGTGTGCAGCATGGTCCGGTAAAGCGGGTTCACCGTTTCGTCCACCACCAGGCGGGTGCGCTTTGTGCTGCGCACGGCCATCATGCAGCTTTCGAAAATGCCGCTGCCCGCGTCGTAAACCGAAGCGTTGGCCACATCCATATCCAGCAGGCGGGTGACCGCGGTCTGATATTCAAAAATCGCCTGCAAAGTGCCTTGTGAGGCTTCGGGCTGATAGGGCGTGTACGCGGTGTAAAATTCGCCGCGTGAGGTCAGCGCGTCCACAGCTTTGGGAATGGCGTGGTCGTAAAAACCGCCTCCTACAAAGCTTATTTTATTATATTTATTTGTTCCGGCAAGTTTTTCCATCCGGCCGCAAACATCAAATTCGCTGAGCCCGGACGGCAAGGCAAAACTTTTAGGCCGCATGGCCTCGGGAATATCGGCAAAAAGGTCATCCAGACCCTTCACGCCGACGGTGCCCAGCATTTCACTCAAATCCTGCGGGGTGTGGGGAATAAAAGGCATACGCTTCCTCCGGAAAATAACCGGCTTACCCGCAAAAGCGGGTAAGCCGGGAAGGCGAAACTGCTGACAAACTTTGACGCCGCGCGGCCATGCGCTTAGTGGGCCTCGTTTTGGGCGTGTTCTTCGTACTCTTCCGCGCTCATCAGGCCGGAAGGAGAAGAAATCAGCTTCACCCGCACCAGCCAGCCGGCATCAAAGGGAGATTCGTTGATCAATTCCGGGCTGGAGTCGAGATCGGTGTTGATCTCTATGACTTCGCCGGAAACGGGCGAATACAGTTCGCTGGCGGCTTTGACGGATTCCACGGAACCCATCTCCTGCCCGGCTTGCAATGAACTGCCGACCGTAGGCAGATCGACGAACGTGATGTCGCCCAATTGTTCTTGAGCAAAATCCGTGATGCCGATGACGGCTTCGTCGCCTTCGATACGGACCCATTCATGCGTTGCTGCATAATACAAATCGTCGGGGTTGTTCATGGAATGCTCCTCAAGGTTCATAACAAAATGCTTCACTAATGTCATAGTCCGGCCCGTGCCGGCCCGCGCAGGGGACCCGGCAGGGTGAAAAGGTACTGCTGCTCTGTGATAGCGTTTGCCGCGCCGCCGGGCAAGGGGAATTGTTGGCTTTTGCGGAAAAAAAGGATACACAGCGCGCGGCATATAGATTGTTTTTTTCAGGAGCGCATTCGATGACTCTCAGCATAGGCATAGTGGGGCTGCCCAACGTGGGCAAATCGACCCTTTTTAACGCCCTTACCCGCGCGCAAAACGCGGAGGCCGCCAATTATCCTTTTTGCACCATTGAACCCAACAAGGCGACGGTTCCGGTACCCGACCCCAGATTGGCGAAAATCGCCGCGCTGGTCAAGCCGCAGCGCATACTTCACGCGACGGTCGATTTTATTGATATCGCGGGCCTGGTTCGCGGGGCCAGCAAAGGCGAAGGGTTGGGCAACCAGTTTCTGGCCAATATCCGTGAATGCGCCGCCATTTTGGAAGTGGTGCGCTGCTTTGACGACGAGAACGTCACCCATGTGGAGGGCGGGGTCGACCCTGTCCGCGATGTAGAGGTCATTGAGACGGAACTGCTTCTCGCCGACATTCAGTCCGCTGAAAAGCGCCTGGAACGGGTGGGCAAAATGGCCAAAGGCGACAAGGCCATGCAGGCTTTGCAAAATGAAATGCAGGCGTTGCTCGCGCATATGAATAATGGAGAGGGAGCGGCTTCTTTCAATGCGCCCGACTCTGACCTGTTTCGCCAGCAGATGCGTGAAATGGGGCTGATCAGCGCGAAAAAGGTCATTTATTGCGCGAACATCGATGAAACGACCCTTGCAGCAGGCGGTGAAAACAAGCATGTTGCGGCCTTGCGCGCGTTGGCCGCCTCACGCGGGGCGGGGTTCGTCACCATTTGCGCGAAAATTGAAGAAGAGCTGCACGGCCTTTCAGATGAGGACCAGGCGGAGATGCTCGGCTCTTATGGCATTGAAGAGAGCGGCCTTGCCACGGTCATTCGCAGCGGTTACAGGGCGTTGAACCTGGCCAGCTATTTCACCGCCGGTGAAAAAGAGGTCAGAGCCTGGACCATCAATCGGGGCGACAAGGCGCCGCAAGCCGCGGGTGTTATCCATACGGATTTTGAACGCGGTTTTATCCGGGCGGAGGTCGTCGGGTATGACGACTACATCCGCCTGGGGTCGGAAGCGGCCGCTCGTTCGGCCGGGCTTTTGCGCGTGGAAGGCAAGGAATACCTGGTCAAAGACGGGGATGTGATGCACTTTTTGTTCAACGTCTAGAAGGTATAGCCCAGGGTAATCGCGCCGAAGTTCTGGCCCTTGTTTTGCCCGTGGAGTTCCTTGCTGCGTATGGCGTGGGTATAGGAAAGGCGGAAATCGTGGACGCTCAGAGCGAACCCCCAGTCGAACTCCCCGACAAAAGGGAATTTGTCGACGCTGCGGCTGTCTTTCCAGGTATTGCCGTCAAGAAAGGTGTTATGGGCCACGCCCCGGCCTTCAATTCCGGCGAACAGGTAGACGCTGCAATTGTCCAGAAATGATCCGCTTCCACGCGAAAGAGGGTTTTCGCTGCCGGGCGCATAAATGCCCGAGCCGGGGCGAATGGTCGAACTGCCGAAATCCGGCGGCAAGTTCCAGCCCAGGCGGACCTCGCCGCCCGCAACGGCCTGGGTGAAAGGCGTTCCCGCGTTAAGGCCGATGTGAGGCAGCATATCCCAGCCCCAGCCTTTGCCGGCGGCGTCATTGGCGCGCCAGGTGCGCGTCCAGGAAAGCATCAAAGCGGGTTCGTCGTGCAACTGGTGGTCCCAACCTTTGGCCGTTTCCATGCCCCAGAACCGGTGCACTTCGTTTTGCGCCTGTTCTCCGAGGGCGCTGGGGCCTATTATGCCTCCGGCCAGTTCCAGGGTATCCAGTCTATTTTCCTTTTTGGCGTGCAGGGCGAGAAATCCGTACAGATACCCCGCGTAAGGGCGGTCGTCCGAGGGCGGGTTTGAGGCGCTCGTCTTTTCCGGGGTGTATATCTGCTGCCCCATGCCCAGTGAAATGTTGTACTGCACGGCGCTTTCACTGCCGGGAAACGGCACGTCGCCCAGCAGTCTGCTCAATCCTTCCGGCAGCAGGTCGTTTTCCGCCAGCGTGCGCAGATCCGGGCTGATAAGGCGGGCTTGCACTGCGTTGGTATAATACCGGTCCTCATCGTAGAACAGATCATTTTCAAAATAGACGAGCAGGGTGGACCGGGGCTTTGCGGGTTGCGCCGGGCCTGGTTGCGTTTGGTCCTTTGGCGGCTCTGCCGCGCTTGTAGCGCCGGAAAAGCAGCACAACAGGGCAATGGCGAGTGCCGTAAAGGGATAAATAAAAAACCGGGGCATACGCGTATCCTCAAGGCAACGGAACAGACGAATTACTCCAGCTTACTGCATATCCGGAAAAGGTATGGCGTGTCTACCTGATTACGCGGCGCCTGCATGGCGAGAGCATACACGAAAAGTGCCCCTTTTTCCAAACCGACGGGAAAAGGGGCACTTGTATCATGCAAATTTTATACGTTATTTAAAAGATTTTTTGTTCAGTTCGAACACTTCGTGCAGCACGCGCACGGCCAGTTCCAGGTATTTTTCTTCGATCAAGCAGCTGATCTTGATTTCCGACGTGCTGATCAGCAGAATGTTGATGCCTTCGCGGTGCAGCGCGGCAAAAGCCTTGGAAGCGACGCCGGAGTGGTTGCGCATGCCCACGCCAATGGCTGAAACTTTCGCGATGTTGACGTCGTGCAGCACTTCCGCGGCATTGACCCTTTTGCCCACGGCATCCATGATCTCGAGGGTTTTGTTCAAATCCTTGCGGGCCACGGTGAAAGTGATGTCCGTAACCGCGTCGCGGCTGGGGTTTTGCACGATCATGTCCACGGCGATGTTGGCGTCGGCCAGGGGGCCGAACACGGCGGCGGCAACGCCCGGCTTGTCGGGAACTGAGCGCAGGGTGACGCGAGCCTGATCCTTGTCATACGCGATGCCGGAAACGAGAACATGTTCCATATGAGAATCCTCCTGGGAAACGATGGTCCCCGGGGTATCGGTGAACGTTGAGCGCACATGCACGACCACGCCGAATTTCTTGGCGAACTCCACAGACCGAATTTCCAGAACCTTGGCGCCCATACTGGCCATTTCCAGCATCTCGTCATAGGTCATGTGATTCAGTTTGCGGGCGCCGGGGCACATATTGGGGTCGGTGGTATAGACACCGTCCACGTCGGTATAAATTTCGCAGCTTTCCGCTTTGATCGCGGCGGCCAGAGCCACGGCGGAGGTATCCGAACCGCCTCGGCCCAGCGTGGTGATGCGACCGTCGTCGCAGATGCCCTGAAAACCCGCCACAACCAGCACGTCATGCTGCTCGAACAGTTCTTTTATGGAGTCGCTGTCAATGGACCGGATGCGTGCCTTCATAAACACGTCGTCGGTCTTGATGGGAATTTGAAATCCCAGCAAAGAGCGGGCTTTTATGCCTTGGTCTTTGAGCAGCATGGTGAAAAGAGCGATGGAGACCTGTTCCCCGGTGGAAACCATGGAATCGCATTCGGCGGGGTCGGGGGTTTCAGACCACTCGCTGGCAAGCGCCAGGAGTTTGTTGGTATCCCCCGCCCGGGCGGAGAGAACGACCAGCATCTTATAGCCCTGGCCGAGTCCCGCGAGCACTTTTTCCCGCACGCGCAGCATGCGGTCGCGGTCAGCAACAGAACTGCCGCCGAATTTTTGGACCAAGATACGCATAACAGTTCCTTCAGTTTACGGTAGTATCACTGTTTACGGGCAAAGCAGGGTGATAACCCGGCCAGCCGTTTCTCCAAAAGGAGTCAGGCGTGCGATGCGGCCGGCCCCGTCGTCCGCCAGTTCGCACTCGATCCTGTCCGGAGGAAAAGCATAGCCGGGCAGCCTCTGCGCCCATTCAACCAGCACTACATGCCGTCCCTCATCTAAAAAATCAAGCAAACTTTCATCGGCTGTTTCATTTTCTTGCCTGTACAAATCATAATGCACGACCGGCGGGTTTGTGGCGTACATATTACAGACTGTGAAACTGGGGCTGGATGTCTCGGCGTTTTCGCCGCCGGGCAAGGCTTTGACCAGAGCGCTGATCAGTGTTGTCTTGCCCGCGCCCAATTCGCCACGGAAAAAAATGCAATGCGGGCCGGGTACGGAGAGCAGCGCAACCGCAAGGCGGCGGCCGAGATTTTCCGTGGCGGCGGTGTCGGAAAGGATGATCTGCATGATGAATCCTGCTGTGTGCCGGGCGTTACGCCCCCGGCGAAGAAAGCGGAATGGGGTTTTTAACGGCCGCTGCTTCGGCAACGGCATCGGCGATTTCACGAGCCAGAGCGCCGCGCTGCGGGTACCGCCGCGCCAAAATCTCTCCGGCTTTGCCGTGAAAATACGCCCCCAGGCAAACGGCGTGCAGGGCGCTTTCGGTGTCGTTGATGTTTCTGCGGGCCAGCAGCGCGGCGATAACTCCGGACAATACGTCGCCGGAACCGCCTACCGCCAGGGCCGGGGCGGCAAAAGGCGCAAGGGTTATGGGCGCATTTTTTTGTCCGATAAGAGTGCCCGCGCCTTTGAGCAGCACGGTTGCCGCGCATCGCTCGGCCAGGGCGCGCATGGCGGCGGGCCGGTCAGCTTGAACCGCTTCAGTGGCAAGGCCCAGCATATGCGCGGCTTCGCCGGGGTGCGGGGTGATGCAGTCGTCTTCGCGCAACAGTCCGGGCAGGCAGGAGTCAGGCGTGAGAGGAAAGAGCCCGTCCGCATCCAGCACCAGGGATGGACGCGCTTGCAGGCCGAGCACCGCTTCCACAAGGGCCGTGGCCACAAGGGAACGCCCCAAGCCGGGGCCAAGAACCACGGCGCTTTTTGGCGACAAATTTTTGAGGGTTTCAAGCAACGGTTCGATCATCGCCTCTGACCAGGCGGATGCGGCGCCGAGGGGCAAGACCATGATTTCCGGCCAGGTCTCGCGGACGGCCCCGGCCAATTCGGCAGGGCAGGCGACGGTAACCAGCCCCGCCCCCGCCCGCAAGGCGCCCAGCGCGGCAAGCTGCGGCGCTCCGGCAAATTCCGGAGAGCCGCCGATAACCAGCACCCGGCCCGCGTCGCCTTTATGCATGAAAGGCGAAGGGGGCGGCAGTTCCGCCGGCGCAAGCAACCGGAACGAGGCTGGCAGCGCCTTTTGCACCGCGTGCGGTATGCCTATGGGCCGCACGTGCAGCTCTCCGGTATAGGGCGCGGCTTCCGGCAGGCAAAGGCCGACTTTGGCCGCTTCAAAGGTGACGGTATGGTGCGCTTTTACCGCTTCGGGCCGAGGGCGGCCGGTCAGGGCGTCAAGGCCCGAAGGAACGTCCAGAGAGAAGACGCGGGCGCGTTCGCGCAGTGCGTTTATCCGCCGCACCAGGTCACGTTCCAGTTCGCGCAATTCGCCTGAAAAGCCGGTGCCCAAGAGGGCGTCCACAACCAGACCCGGCGATTGCGCGGTTTCGCGCCATTCTTCCGGCATTTCAGCGAGAGCGGGCAGAAAAGGAACTCCGACCCGCATGGCCAAAGCGGCATGTTCGGCGGCGACGCCGGATAGCGCTTCCAGCGGATGCGCGTGCAACACCAGCACCCCGCGCCCGGCGTCGTGCAGGTGCCGCGCCAAGGCGGCTCCGTCGCCGCCGTTGTTTCCCCGTCCCATATACACAAGGACTTTCGCGCCGGGTCCGGTCAGTGAGAGGCTTACATGAAAGGCCTCGCGGCTGGCGTTTTCCATCAGGGCGAATTCGGGGATGCGATAGCGCTGTATGGATTCGCGGTCCCAGGCGGCCATTTCCGCCGGGGTGGGCAGGGGCGAGAAAAGGCGGACGCGGGTTACGGGCATTATCTATCTCCTTCCAACACGACAACGGCGGCCACGGTTTCGCGCCCGTGGGTCAGCGAAAGGTGCATGCGGGTAACACCCAGCGATTGCGCGCGTTCAAGCGCCTTGCCGTGAAGCGCAAGTTCGGGGCGGCCGCTGGGTAGTGAACGCACGGCGATATCCGTGGGGGTGATGCCTTCGGCAAAGCCGGTGCCCAGGGCTTTGACGGCCGCTTCTTTGGCCGCGAAGCGAGAGGCGAGGAAGCGGGCCTCCGGCGCGCGCATGGCAGCCTCTTCGTCCGGGTGGAGCAGACGGCGGGCCAGGCGCATGCCGAAACGTTCCCAGGAACGCTGCATGCGTGAAAGTTCAACTACATCAAGGCCTAAACCGAGGATCATGCCTTCTCCGTTTACGCAAAACCTAAAAACCAAGCGCGCGTTGACGCGCCATGCGTGTCGTTATAGTATCCAAATGATAGGCATTATGACAACGCATTTCCCGCGGCAACAATTGGGGTTCTTTTAATGAATATATGTATCGTCGGTACCGGTTATGTCGGCCTGGTCAGCGCGGCCTGCTTTGCTGAAATGGGCAACTCCGTCCGTTGCGTGGATGTGAACCCCGCTGTGGTTGAACGTTTGCGGGCCGGAAGCGTCCATATTTTCGAACCGGGACTGGAAAGCCTGGTCAAACGTAATTACGCCGAAGGGCGGCTTTTTTTTACAACCAGCCTGGCGGAAGGCCTGCACGATGCGGAGGCCGCGTTCATTTGCGTGGGCACCCCGCCGCGAGACAACGGGTCGTGTGATCTGTCGTATGTGGATGCGGTGGCTGATGAAATAGGGCGTATTATGCCCCGTCCTTTGGTCATCGTTGATAAATCCACCGTGCCGGTGGGCACGGCGGACCGAGTGCGGGAAACCATAGCCAAAGCATTAGCGGCGCGCGGCGCCTCTATCGCCTTTGAGGTCGTCTCCAATCCGGAATTTTTGAAAGAGGGCGATGCGGTCAACGACTTTATGAAGCCCGATCGGGTCGTTTTGGGCACGGAGAGCGAAGAGGCGGCGGAGCTTTTAAAAACGTTGTACGCGCCTTTTGCGCGCAGCCGGGAAAAAGTCATCGTCATGGGCACCCGTAGTGCGGAGATGACCAAATACGCCGCGAACTGCATGCTGGCCACCAAAATTTCTTTCATCAACGAAATAGCCACCATCTGTGAAAAAGTGGGGGCGGATGTGCGCGACGTGCGCATGGGCATCGGCGCCGACCAGCGCATCGGGTATCATTTTATCTACCCCGGCGTGGGCTATGGCGGGTCGTGCTTTCCTAAAGATGTGAAAGCCCTGATCCATACCGCCAATCAGGCCGGTTTCAAGCCGGAGTTGCTGGAATCCGTCGATGCGGTCAATAACCGGCAAAAGCTGTCCATGGCGCGGCGCGTCATCGATTATTTTTCCAGCCGCGGCGGCGTGGCGGGCAAAACGCTGGCGCTGTGGGGGCTGGCCTTTAAGGCCAACACAGACGACATGCGCGAGGCCGCTTCTCTCAGCATCATCCGCGAGCTGACCGGGCAGGGCATGCGCATACGGGCCTATGATCCCGTTGCCGGAGAAAATGCCAAAAAATTGCTGAAGGGTAATGATTTGGTTGTTGTTGCCGATACGCAGTATGACGCGTTAGAGGGCGGTGACGCGCTTTTGGTGGTGACGGAGTGGAACCAGTTTCGCACGCCGGACTTCACCCGCATTCAAAAGTCGCTTTCCTCGCCGGTGCTTTTTGATGGGCGGAATTTATATTCCGCGAAGTATCTTGCGTCATTGGGTTTCACATACTTCTGCGTAGGGCGGTGACCTTTTCGGTTGCCCAAAATGTAAAAAACTGCCACATGTGTTTTGATATTTTGTATTGAGGCAGTGAGGGGGAAGAGAATGGAGCAGATTCAGAAAAAAGATGACGAACTCTTGCAGCTCGTTACTTTCAGCATTGACGAAGAAGAATTCGGCGTCGATATTCTGAAAGTGCAGGAAATCATCCGCACCATGGAAATCACGAAAGTCCCCAGGGCTCAGGACTTTGTGGAAGGCGTGATCAACCTGCGCGGCAAGGTCATTCCTATCATCGACTTGCGCCGCCGCTTCGGGCTTTCTTCTAAAGAACATGACAAGCATACCCGCATCATCGTTATTGAAATCAATAATATGATCGTTGGGTTTGTGGTGGATTCCGTTTCCGAAGTGCTGCGCATACCCGCCGGCACGGTGGAACCGCCGCCCCCCGTTGTGGCAGGCATGGAGTCTGAATACATCAGTGGCGTGGGCAAACTGCAAGACAGGCTGCTTATCCTGCTTGATCTCGACAAGTTGCTGTCCGGCGAGGACATGGAAGCGCTCAGCCAGGTCTGAGCAACGATACATCAGTATAAAAAGCCGCCCCGTGCCGGGGCGGCTTTTCGGTCTTGGTTTCAAGGAAGTGATCAGTGTCATTTGATGCATTGGCCCAGCGCCTGATGGGAGGCGGCAAGCAAGACGTCCGCGTCAGCCGGTCCGGACCGGCGACCCGCGCGCGTCTTGCCGCGCGCCTGGTCCAGGCGGGGCGGGATGTTGTCGTGGTCGCCCGCGATCAGGCGGAAATTGGCGAATGCCGCGCGCTTTTGCGGTTGTTTTTGCCCGACTACTCTTCCGCCGATCTCTCACCCGCCCAAACCGTTTGGGAAAGCGCGATACTCACCGTTCCGCCGTATCCGGCCGGGCTGAAGGGGCGGATTCACTGGGCCGAACGCATGGCAGCGCTGTATGCGCTCAGCCGCCGCGATGCCGGGCGCATTGTGCTGATGCCCGCAGATGCGTTTTTGCCCTTGCTGCCGCCGCCGGGATTTTTCGAGGGGCACGAGCTTCGGCTGCGCAAGGGCATGGATATGGCGCCAGAGCTGGTTCTTGACCAGCTTATCGACTGGGGCTACGTGCGCGCACCTATGGTGTCGCTGGCCGGTGAAGCGGCCATGCGCGGCGATATCGTGGATGTGGCCTGCCCGGGATACTCGCGGCCGGTGCGGCTTGAGTTCTTTGGCGATACCCTGGACGATATCCGCCTTTTTGATGCCACCTCGCAGCGTTCAATCGCCGATCTTTCTGAAATTACGCTTCTTCCCGTTTCGCCCAAACTTGCGGATGCCAAAACCGCAAAGGCCATATCCGCCCGCTGGCGTTCTTTGGCCGACAGCGGCCGTCTTGACGGCGAAGATATACGCGTCTTGAACCGTACGTTTGAGAATAATGCGCAAGAGCTCTTGCCCGGCATGCTGTTTGCCGCGCCCAGCCGTATGCAGGATTGGCTTCCCGCCAAAAGCGTGCTGCTGCTGCCGGGCGGGCAAAGCTTCATGCAAAACTTGAAAGATGCAGCGGAAACCTGGGAAGCGCAACTTGAGGAAAATCGCGAAAGCCTTGGGCTGAACCAGCCAGCCTCGCTGGTTTTGCAGGATCCCGCCGCGGTGTTGCAAGCCGTGGAGCATGCGGACAGGGCGTATTTCGAGGATATTGTCGCGGGTATCGAGACGAAGGCGGAAGACCTGCCGGAACGCGGCATCCATTCATTTCAGGAACTGTTTCCCGCGGCGGGAGATGTAGAGCGCCCTTGGCAGCGCCTGGTGGCCGCCATGCGGATTTGGTCCCAGCCCAAAGTCGGATCTGATTACGCTCGGGTCATTTTGGCCTTCGCCACGGAGCGAGGTCGCGCGAAATTCCTGGCCCTGGCAGAGCAGGACGGCATCCGGCCGCATCTGCGCCTGTCCGCGGAGGGCAAAGGGCTTTTCGCCCTTGTGGCGCCATATCGCAGCGGCGTGCATCTGGTTTGGGATTCCACGCTGATTCTTGGCGAAGACGTGTTGCAGCCGCGCTCGGACCGGACGGCGCGGCGGGCGCCCACGGGCGCGTTCCGGGGGCTTGACCGCTATGACGAGCTGCGGGACGGAGATTTTCTGGTTCACCGCGACTACGGCATCGGGCGTTTTTCCGGCTTGCACCGCATGCGGCTTGGCGATGTTGAGAACGACTATCTGCTGCTGGCCTATGCCGGTGACGACCGTTTGTATCTGCCCGTGGACCGCCTGAGCCTGGTGCAACGCTATAAAGCCCCCGACGGCGCGGACCCCGTGCCGGACAAACTGGGCGGCTCGCAGTGGGTCACGGGCAAGGACAAGGCCCGCAAGGCTATCGAAAAGATCGCGGAAGACCTTATTGAGATGTACGCGTACCGCAAGGTGGCCAAGGGCTTCCGCTATCAGCCCGTCAGCGAAATGTTCCGTGAGTTTGAGGCCTCTTTTGGTTTTGAAGAGACGCCCGATCAGGCAAAAGCCATCGACGACGTGCTGCGCGATATGGAAAAGCCCGAACCCATGGACCGCCTGGTCTGTGGCGATGTGGGGTTCGGCAAGACCGAAGTCGCCCTGCGCGCGGCCTTCCGAGCGGTTCTTGAGGGGCGGCAGGTGGCCTTTTTGTGTCCGACCACAGTGCTGGCGGAGCAGCATTATCAGGCTTTCCGCGCGCGGCTGGCCAATTTTCCCGTAACCGTGGGCATGCTCTCGCGCTTCGTCTCGCCGCCCAAGCAAAAAGAAGTGCTGGCAGCGGCAGCCAAAGGGCAAGTCGATATTTTGGTGGGTACGCACCGCCTGCTTTCCAAAGATGTGGAGTTGCCCAACCTGGGGCTGCTGGTGCTGGATGAAGAACAGCGGTTCGGGGTGCGGCATAAAGAGCGCTTGAAACAGATGCGCAAAAACGTTGACGCGCTGACCCTGACGGCGACCCCCATACCCCGAACGTTGCAATTGTCGCTTTCCGGCATACGGGAGCTGTCGGTCATTGAAACGGCCCCTCCTGATAGAAAGCCCGTGGCCACGGCGATTATCAACCGCCAGGATGAAACCCTTAAAGTGATACTTGAGCGCGAACTTGCCAGGCAGGGGCAGGTGTTTTGGGTGTATAACCGGGTGCAGGGGCTGGAACGGGTGGCGGAATATGTGAAAAAACTTGTGCCCGGCGCCAGGGTGGGCATGGCGCATGGGCAGCTTCCCGAACGCGCTCTGGAAGACGTGATGCACAAGTTCTGGCACGGCGAGGTCGATGTGCTGGTCTGCACGGCCATTGTCGAGTCCGGCCTGGATTTTCCCCGCGCCAACACGTTGGTTGTGGACCAGGCGCAGCTTTTCGGGCTGGGGCAGTTGTATCAGCTGCGCGGCCGGGTGGGCCGGTCCGACCGCCAGGCTTTCGCCGTTTTTGTGGTCAACGATGTGGATCGCATGGCGGAGCAGTCCCGCCAGCGGCTGCGTATTATTCTTGATCTTGACTATCTTGGCGCGGGCTTTCAAGTGGCCATGGAAGATTTGCGCCTGCGCGGGGCGGGCAACATTCTGGGCGAATCGCAATCAGGGCATATGACGCGTCTGGGACTTGATCTTTTCTTGGAAATGCTTGAGGCGGCGGTGGCGAAGCTGAAGGGTTCGCCCTTGCGGCAGGAAGTGGAAACGGAAATAAATTTGGGCATTCCGGCCTATATTCCCGACAGTTATATCAGCGATGCCCAATCACGGCTGCAATATTACAAGACACTGTCATCCGCGGCGGACGACATGGCGCAGGAAGACATAGAGCTGGAGATGCGCGACCGTTTCGGCGTCTGGCCGGAAATGGTGGGCGCTTTTTTGGCCGTGCTGTCGTTCAAGCGGTTTTTGCGCACCCTTGGCGTGCAGCGCGCCGACTTGCAGCCGGACCGGGTTCGCCTTATCTTTTCAGAAGACAGCCACGGGCTGGACCCGGCTTTGCTCGTTCCCTGGGTCACGGCCAGCGCCGGCCGGGCTCGTTTGCTGCCGCCGGCGGGGTTGGAATTGACTTTCGTCCCCGGCTCTGTCAGCGAACAACTGACAGCGGTGAAAAATGAATTGCGCCTGCTGCGCAAAACCGGGTAACCGGCAAAAGGGTCTTATGGGCAACGATCGTTTTCGGGTTTTTTCTTTCATGCGTAATGCGCTGTCGCTGTTCATCCTGCCGGTTGCGCTTTGTTTTGCGGCCGGCTGCGAAGACCGGCCCCAGCCGGGTGAAGTCGCCCGCATCAACGGGCGTGGGATCACCCTTGCGCAGTTGGAAGCCATGCAGGGCAGCTCCTTTCCCGACTGGCCCGCTTCCGCGTCTGAAGACCGCAACGGGCTGCGTAAGCAGTATGGACCGGCGCTGACCGATCTTATGGCTCTGGAGCTGGTCAAGCAGCAGCTTGAAAGAAAAAAAATGGCCGTTACCGACGAAGAGGTCGCGGTGGAAGAAGCCCAGATCAGGGCTGATTACCCGCCGGGGGCCTTTGAGGCCATGCTGGTCAATGAAGGCATCGACCGTGAAAGCTGGCGTTTTCTGCTGCGAAACAAGTTGTCGTTGCAGCGGTTTATAATGAAAATGCTGCGGCCTGAAATTTCGATTTCGCCCGAAGAAACGACCGGCTATTATCGGGAGCATGAAGCCGAGTTCGTCAGGCCTGCGTGGGCGCGATTCATTATGATCAGCGGCCCGAGCAAAGAATTGGTGGAACAGGCTAAAGCCAAGCTGGCGGCCACCGGCGACCCGGTTCGGCTGCAAGCGGATTTCGCGGCGTTGGCCGTGCGTACCGTGCGGATGGACAAAAACCGCCTTCTCCCCGATTTCGTTAAGGAATTGGACCGGATGCGGCCGGGGCAATTCTCGCCCGTCATCAAGGGGGGCGACGAATTTCACGTGTTGTTGCTGCTTGAGGCCACGGCGGAACGGCGCCTCTCGCCCACCGAAGCATACCCGCAGATTGAAGAAACGCTGCTGGAGGGTAAGCTGCATACGGCTTACAATACCTGGATACAAGGGCGCCTTGCCAAAGCGGATATCAAGGTTTCACCGCACTTGCTGCCCGTTCAAGAGACTCGTCAGGGCGACCCGGGCGGGCAAAAGAACGCTACGTTAGGCGGCGGCAACGGCACAAGCGGCCTGCCTAGTGAGAACGACACAAGCCGCCCGGTGAGCAACGGTACCGCGCCGGGCGCGCGCGCTGCAAGGTAGCCGTCTTACGCACTGTTGTTGCGTCCAGCTCTGATGCGGCGGTTGCGCTCAGGTTGCAAGTACGGATAAAACGTATTACAACCACGCCTGTCTTCGTGGGTATGGTCGTATTGTGCCTGCCCCGGATTCCCGGCGGAGCGTTCTTGCTCCTGCGAGACACCCTTGAGGAGAGTTGTTGAATGTCGACCCGTTTTTGCGCATTCGCGCTGGTTGTGTTGTTGCTTTTTCCTTCTGTGCTTCAGGCTGCGGAAGGTGAACGATATCATTCCATTCAATTGAACAAAATCGCTGCTGTGGTCAACGGCGAGATGATAACGCTGCATGCGCTCAGGCAGCATACCGGGCCGGAATTGGCCCGCGCGGGCATCCGTCCGACGGATCCGGCTGCCCGCGGGCAGATTGAATCGATTATGACCCGGGTTTTGGATATTATGATTGAAGATATGCTGCTGCGCCAGGAAGCCACTCGTTTGAAAATCACCGTAAGCGAGAGCGAGGTGGATAACGAGTTGAACAAACTTGTAAAGCGCAACCAGACCACGATGAAAGAATTCGAAACCCGCGTCTCGGCGCAGGGCGGTTCCATCGAAATGATTAAAGAGCGCCTGCGCAACTCTCTTTTAAGCCAGCGCATCGTCAACATCATGATCGCCCGCAAGGTCGTGGTGACCGAAGATGAAATCAAGAAGTATTATGAAGAGCACGGAAAAGAGTTTTCCGCCGAAAAGATGGTGGATGTCTCTTTGATTGTGTTCGGCCCCACGGCGAAACCGGCGGAAGTCGCGCAGCGCATCAGCAGCGGCTCCCTGTCCTTTGCCGACGCGGTCAAGCAGTATTCCATCGGGCCCGCTCCGGACAAAGAAGGCAATTTGGGCTCCATCGCCTGGAAAGACCTTATCGAGCCGCTTCGGGTGGAAGTCGCCAAACTGCACGACGGGCAAGTTAGCGGAGTTTTTCAATTCAACATGAATGATGCGCTCGTCAAATTGAATTCTTCAACCGCAGGAAAACAAATGACGCTGGAAGAAGCGACGCCTGAGATTGAACGCATCTTGCGCGCGCCGCGCATGCAGGAGCGGTTTACGGAATATACGCAACAGTTGCGCAAAAAAGCCGTCATTGATATCCGGCTGTGATATTTACCGGCAAGCCTGCCGGCGGAGGGGTTCATGACATCGCAGGAGTTCGGGGCGTTAATCCGTGCCAGGCGCGAAGCCAAAGGGCTTAGCGTTGAAGAGCTGGCAGGGCGGTTCAAGTTGTCCGCCAGAACTTTGCATGCCATTGAGAACGGCGTATTGGACGGAATGCCCCATGCGGTATACGCCCGGGGTTTTGTCCGTGCCTATGCGCAGAGCACCGGAGTGGAACCTGACGATGTGGATGCGGGCATTGAGGCCCTGTTCCCCCGCGCCCAGCTTGAAGACGTGCCCCCCATGCCCGGCCCCATAGACCGCCAGCGCGCTTCCAGCCAGAAGCAGTACCGCGGCGGCGACAGGCTGGTCGCTATGGTTCTCATTCTTGTGCTGCTGGTGCTTCCCGTTCTCGCCGGATGGTTTGTGATTACCCGGTACGGCAGCGACATCATGGATCTTATCAAGCGGCCCCTGTCCGCTTCTTCCAACGCTTCCATGCCTGAAACGCCCGCGCCGCAGCCCGTTGCAAGCAGCGCTGCGCCCAGAGCTTCCGTTTCGCCTGCGCAAACGGCGTCCGCGCAACCGGGAGGCCTTGCTGCAACGCCTTTGGCCTCCCCTTCTTCCGTAAACGCCACGGCCGCGGCACCCGTGGCACGCAACGCCACAACGGCCGTGGCGCCCGCCGCCGTTGAAACGGCCGCGGCGGAAGCCGCGCCCGTAAGCGGCAATCGGGTCAGCGTGGAAGCAAGGGCAGAATGCTACGTGCAGGCCATGGCTGATGGAGAGGGCGCGCGCACCATGCACGTGTACCCCGGTCAGACCTCGATTTTTCCTTTCAAAAAGAAACTGGTTTTAGTGTTGGGTAACGGGGGCGGCGTGACCTTGCGTTACAACGGCAAGCCATATCCTCTCAACTCCAAAGAGGGCGAGCGGGTATCTCTGACCTTTCCGCCGCGCTGATGGAATTCACAGATACCGTCCTTATTCTGCGGGTGGGCAAATTTAGAGAAACGGACCTCTGGGTCCGTTTTCTTTCCCCCAGCCGCGGCATCCTTTCAGCTTTCGCTTTCGGCGGTTCGCGCAGCAGACGCAGGTTTACGGGTTGTCTTGACCTGTTCAACGAAGTGTCGTTTCGCATCAAAAGCACGCGCGGCGGGTTGTATCATGCGCTGCAAGAAGGAGTGCTTGTGCGCGGCCCCGACCGCCTGCGACGGGATTGGCGGCGTTTGGGCCCGGCCATGAACTGCCTGAAGTTTCTGGAAGCCTTCGGCGTCGCGCCGGATGGCGCTTCTTCCGCCCACACACTGTTTACCGGCGTGCTTCATCTGCTGGAAGAAGATTTGGATCCCCCGGCCGATTTGCCCGTGCTGTTCCGGACCAAGCTGGCTTTTGACCAGGGCTATGGCATCGAGCTTACGTCGTGCGCCCGTTGCGGCTCGGCGTTGCGCGGGGACAGGCGCAGCGTTTTTTTAGTGAGAGAAGGCGTTTTCTGGTGCCCTGGCTGCGCGGAACGCGACAGAAGAGAAACCGGCATCGCGGTGCAGCACGAAATCCTTGACGCGCTGGCCTATGTGCAGGAATATCCCCCGATACTGTGGAGAGAAGGAGCCTTAGCTTCGCTCTCCGCCGCCGGCCGCAAAGAGTGCGTGCGGGTCGTGGATGCGTTTATCGAGCACCACGTCGGCTTGCAATGGGAAAACAGCCGGTTTGTGAAGATCTGATATCTTTGGAGCGAGCATGTACTTTCAAAACGTGATCTTGACCTTGCAGGATTTTTGGGCGAAGCGCGGCTGCATCATTGAACAGCCCTATGACGTGGAATGCGGCGCGGGCACTTTCAACCCCGCGACCTTTCTGCGCGCCATCGGGCCTGAACCCTGGAAAGTGGCCTATGTGGAACCTTCCCGCCGCCCGACGGACGGGCGATATGGCGAAAACCCCAACCGGTTGCAACACTATTTCCAATTTCAGGTCATCATCAAACCCTCGCCTGACGATATTCTTGAGCAGTATCTTGACAGCTTGCGCGCTCTGGGCGTTGACCCCGCGAAGCATGACGTGCGCTTTGTGGAAGACGACTGGGAGTCGCCTACCCTGGGGGCCTGGGGCCTGGGCTGGGAAGTGTGGCTGAACGGCATGGAAGTGACCCAGTTCACGTATTTTCAGCAAGTCGGCGGTATAGAGCTGCCCATCGTCAGCGCGGAAATAACCTACGGCCTTGAACGGCTGACCATGTATCTGCAAGGCAAAGAATCCGTGTACGATCTTGCCTGGAACGAGAACGTGACCTACGGCGAGTTATACCATCGCAATGAAGTAGAGCAGTCGCGTTTCAATTTTGAAGAAAGCGACCCCGCCATGTTGCTGGACCACTTCAGCGAATTTGAGAAAGAGTCGAAGCGCCTGACGGAGCTCGGCCTTTTGATGCCCGCGTATGAGTATACCATGAAGTGCTCGCATACTTTCAACCTGCTGGATGCGCGCGGCGCCATATCCATCACCGAACGCACCGGCTATATCGGCCGGGTGCGGGGGCTCGCCTCTGGCGTCGCCCGTTTGTACGCGGCCCAGCGAGAAGAAATGGGCTACCCTCTGCTGAAAAAATAAGGAAATTGTATGCTGAGCTTTATTCTTGAAATAGGCACAGAGGAATTGCCCGCCCGGTTCTTGCACGGCCTGGAAAAAGAGCTGGCGGAACGTTTTACCGCCGCGTTGGATAAAGAAGGGGTGGAGCATGCGGCTCTTTCCACCGCCTCGACCCCTCGCAGGGCGGCCGTGCGCGTTTCCTTGGCCCCCGCCTCAATAGAGCGCCTGGAGCTCGTCATGGGGCCGCCGGTCAAAGTCGCGTATGATGCCGAGGGCAAATTTACCAAGGCCGCCGAAGGCTTCGCCAAAACTCAGGGTGTTGATCCTTCCGCCCTGTTCACGGAAAAGACAGAGAAGGGCGAGTACCTGGCCGTGCGCAAAAGGACCGGCGGGGACAGCACCTACGCTATTCTCGGTCGTATCTGCCCAGAAATCATCGCCGCGCTGCCTTTTCCCAAACGCATGCACTGGGGCGATTCACCCTTTACCTATGCCCGACCCTTGCGCTGGATTCTCGCGCTGCTTGACGATGCGACCGCTTGCTTCAGCGTGGGGGGCGTTGCTTCCGGCAACCAGACGCACGGGCACAGAATTCATGGGCCCGGCCCCTTTACCGTGCCGCATGCGAATGCCTATGACGCGGTGATCGCTGACCAGGCGAAAATCACCATTGACGGAAACTTGCGCGGCATGGCCGTGGTCAAAAGCGGCAATGCCCTGGCCGGTCAAGTGAAAGGCCGCGTTCTTTGGAAAGAAAGCCTGCTGGATGAAGTTTCAGGTCTGACCGAGCACCCGGTGCCGCTTTTGGGCGGCTTTGACCCCTCTTTTCTGGAAATACCCCGCGAGGTGCTGCTTACCAGCATGGAGAGCCACCAGAAAAGTTTCGGTGTGGAAGGCCCTGACGGGAAACTGCTGCCGCATTTCCTGACGGTGTTGAACATGACCCCTCCTGACGAAACTCTGGTGCGCAAAGGCTGGGAACGGGTACTGCGCGCCCGGCTGGAAGACGCCCGCTTTTTCTGGAAAAGCGACCTGGCCGGCAGCTTTGATGATTGGCTGGGTTCTCTTGATTCCGTAATTTTTCTGGCCCCGCTGGGCAGCATGGGCGACAAAACCCGCCGCCTGGAAGCGCTTTGCCGCCACCTGGCCGAAAGCGTGGAGGGCATTGACGCCCTCGACGCGGCACGGGCGGGGCGGCTTTCAAAAGCCGATTTGGTTTCCGGCATGGTGGGCGAATTTGACACCCTGCAGGGCATCATGGGCGGCATTTATGCGGAAAAGCGCGGCGAAAAAGCCGCCGTGTGCCAGGCGCTACGTGAACAATACCTCCCGGCCGGGCCGGATACCCCCGTGCCCGCGTCCATCGGCGGCGCGTTGCTCTCTTTGGCGGACAAGGCCGATACCCTGGCCGGGTGCTTCGGCCTGGGCATGATCCCCACCGGTACGGTGGACCCCTATGCGCTGCGCCGCTGCGCTCTGGGCATTGCCCGTATCATTTTGGAGCACAATCTGGACCTGGACTTGCAGGAATTGTTCCGCAAAGCGCGCGAACTGTACGGCGACCGGAAATGGAAACTCGGCCCGGATGAAGCGCTGGCGAAACTGATGGAGTTCTTCACCTTGCGCCTGAAAAACCTCTTTATGGGGCAGGGCACGCCGACCTTGTTGGTTGAAGCGGCGCTTGGCGCATCCGTGCGCGATGCGCGGCGGGCCCGCGCCCGGCTTGAGGCTCTTGCTGCCTTCAGCGCCACGGCGGAATTCGCTCCGGCGGTCATGACCTTCAAGCGGGTGGCAAATATCGTGCGCAAGGAGGAGCAGGAAAAAGGCTCGCTCACCCCGGCGTATGAGGCGGCCCTGCTGGCGGAAGACGGCGAAAAAAACTTGGCCGCCGCCCTTGATCGCGTGGCCCCGCGTTTTGACGCGCTGTGGCGTGAAGACAATTATGAAGCGTTGCTCGGCCTTTTGGGCGAATTGCGCCCCACGGTAGACGCCTTTTTTGACGCCGTGATGGTCATGGCGGAAGATGCGGCGTTGCGCCGCAACCGGCTCGGGCTGCTTAAGGCGCTGGAAGAGCGCTTCGGCAGGCTGGCCGACTTTAGCGCCTTGCAAATGTAAGGCGAAAAGAAGCATTGGACAAACCGGCGCAGAGGCGATTAGGTCTTGACAGGAAGCGCCGGGGCGGCTACTAACCCTTCTTTACATCGTATATATTAAGGCATCCGGAGGATCCCTTGGCTAACCACGCATCCGCTATCAAGCGCCATAAGCAGAGTCTGAAACGGGCCGCCCGCAACCGCGCCGCCCGCACCCGCATCAAGAATGTGGTCAAGGCCGTGCGCCTTGCCGTTCAGAGCAACGATAAAGCCGCCGCGACCACCGCTTTGGCAGCCGCCAACTCGGTTCTGGACAAATACGCGGGCAGCGCCGTGCACTGGAAGAACGCCGCGCGCAAGGTTTCCCGTCTGGCCCGCGCCGTCAATTCCGTGGAATAAGGCGCGCCGGTATAGATATGCAGCCCGCTCTCACTGTGTGAGGGCGGGCCTTCGTGTTTATGCGGCGCATGCCGCCGCCTTTGAAAAAGCTCCTTTCCCCTGCAATGGGTATGGTATATACTTGCCTGCATGGCGCTTTACCCGATCTTTCTTGACCTGACGCGCGGCTCGGCCCTGGTGGCCGGGGCCGGTTCCGTCGGCCGCCGCAAGATAGACAGATTGCTTGAAGCGGGCGTTTCAGAGATTTTGGTGCTGGATACCGGGGCCTCTCTTTCCGCTCTGCCCAGCGACGCGCGTATCCGGTTCGAGCGCCGTGCCGTGACTGCGGCTGATGTGGCCGGCCGGACTTTGGTATTCGCCGCCACGTCCGATTCTGCTGAAAACGTCCGTATCGCCGCGCTGTGCGAGAAAGAGCGCGTGCTTTGCAACGTGGCGGACGACCAGGCGGCAAGCGCCTTTCACGTGCCCGGCCAAGCGGTTTGCGGCGATATTCAGGTGGCGGTTGCCACCGGCGGGCACAGCCCGGCGCTGGCAAAGCGCATTCGCCGCGAAGCGGGCGAGATTTTGGCCGTCCGCTATGCGCCCTTGGCCACGTTGATGGGGCGATTGCGGCCTCTTGTGCTGGCAGAAGGGCGGCAAACGGCGGAAAACACGGCCCTGTTTCGCGCTTTGGTGGAGTCTGAACTGGCTGATACGTTGGCCGTTCGTGATGCGCATGCCGCGTATGCGCTTTTGCGCGCGAAACTTCCCGCGTCGTTGCATGCACGTATTGATGACCTGCTGCAGGGGCTTTGCTGATATGCTTACCGCCGCATCCATAAAAACAGCCGCTGATATGGGCATCATCGTTTGTTATTCGCTGGGTGCGCTTGGCGGCATTTTCGGCCTGTCTCCGCGTTGCCGCAATCTGCGCGCTCCGGCCGCCTGGTGCACGGCGGCCGGTTTTGTGCTGCACACGGCGTTGATGTTCGCCTTGCTGCTTGTGACCAGCCTGGACGAACTATCCAAGCGGGATCTGTTGCAATTGATGGCCTGGAGCCTGATTTTCGTCTATTGCGTCGCCTGGTGGCGGTTGCGCTTTTCGCTGCTGGGGCTGACCGCGGCGCCCCTGGCCCTGGTTTTTTATATCGCGGCCGCAGGGGCTGAAAACGTGCAAGGCGCCGTGCCCGACATGCTGAGCAGGGCCTTTTTTCTGCTGCATCTGGGCGTACTCTTTTTGTACCTGGCCCTCGTCACTCTGGGGTTCGGCTCGTCAGTCTTCTTTTTGAACCTGCACCGCAAGCTGAAATCCAAAACTATGTTTCCGGATACGGATAATGCCATGCCCGCCCTGTCTACTGTCGACAGGGTCAACCATTGGGTGGTCATGGTCGGTTTTCCTTTGTACACAATCGGGCTGGTCAGCGGGTTCGCCTGGGCCAGAGCCGCCTGGGGCAAAACCTTATCCTGGGACCCCAAAGAGGTCGTTTCCCTTTTCATCTGGCTGTTCTTCGCCCTTATTTTTCATCAGCGGGTCGCGCTGGGCTGGCAGGGCAGGCGCATGGCGGTCATGCTGATCTGCCTGTTCGTGGTCACCGTGGCCTCCATAGTGGGCGTCAATTTCCTTATGGACAGCCACCACAATCTTTTCCAATCCGCTGCCGTGCGCTGAGGCCGACCGCTCATGGACAGAAATATTTATCTCATCGGCCTCAACCATCGCTCTGCGGATGTTTCCGTGCGTGAGTGTTTTGCCCTGCCCGAAGACGCGTGCACGGAGGCCTGGGATATCGCGCCTGACGACGATCTGTGCGAATCGCTGGTGCTTTCCACCTGCAACCGGGTGGAGATCGTGCTGGCGGGCCGGGGGAGTGATTTGCCGCGTAAAGCCCTGGCTTTCTGGGCAACCCGTTGCGGCCGCACTGTGGAAGAGCTTGCCTCGCACAGTTATGTGCATGCCGATGCCGAGGCCGTGAGCCACCTGTTCAGCGTGGCGGCGGGTCTTGACTCTCTGGTGCTTGGCGAGCCGCAGATTTTAGGACAACTCAAAGACGCTTACCGCAGGGCGGTGGAAAGCAAGAGCGCCAAAGTCATTTTGAACCGCCTGCTGCACAAGGCGTTTACAACGGCCAAACGGGTTCGCTCGGAAACGGCCGTTTCTTCCAGCGCGGTTTCCGTCAGCTATGCGGCGGTTTCTCTGGCCAAACGCATATTCGGCGATTTGAGCGGCCGTTCGGTGCTGGTGGTGGGCGCGGGAGAGATGGCGGAACTGGCCGCCACCCACCTGGCGGAAGGCCAGGGGGCCTGCATCAGCGTGACCAACCGGACCTACGAACGGGCGCTGGTCCTGGCGTCGCGCTTCAAAGGTCAGGCGCTGCCTTTTGAGGGACTTGAGAACCACCTGGTGGAAGCGGACATCGTCATCAGCTCCACCGGCGCGGCAGAGCCGGTCATTACCCGCACCGCCATGCGCGCCGTTATGAAAAAGCGGCGCAACCGGCCGGTGTTTCTTATCGACATCGCCGTGCCCCGCGATATCGAAGCCGAGGTCAACAACCTGGATAACGTATATTTGTACAATATCGATGACCTGGGGGAGGTTGTCGAGGCGGGTCGCGCCGCTCGCCGGGGTGAAGCGGTGAAGGCGGAAGCCATCGTGCGGGAAGAAACGGAACGCTTCTGCGCCTGGATGCGCTCGCTGGACCTGCAGGCCACCATAGCTGACCTGATGAAACGCTCGGAAACGATCGCCAGAGAAGAATTGGAAAAAACCTTGCGCCGCATCGGCCCGGTTAATGCGGAAACCGAGGAAGCACTCTCCCAAATGCTGGCCGCTGTGATCAAAAAGCTGCACCACGATCCCATAACCTACCTCAAGCGCCGGCTTGATGAAAATGAAGCGGGCATTCGCAGCCTTGACCTGGCTCGGCACCTTTTCAATCTGAACGGCGATGCCGTGCCGGAAGGGGCGCACGCCGGGCGCAAACGCAAATAAGCGCGGGCGCTGAGGGCGGTTTTGGCTTTTTTGCGCCCTTGGCGGCGCTGCGGCATGCGTGGGTCAGGCTCACTCGTGATTAAATTGCTTTTGTAATATATTTATTTAATAGAATTATTTTTCTAAATTTTTTCTAAAAATTTTCTAGAGATAGAAATATGACGCACTCCGCCCCTTCACCATTTTGCCTGCAAAACATGCCGCCGGCGGCCGCCCGCTTTTGTCTGGATATGGAGCGTTTTTGCCGTGAGGAACTGTACTGTGACATAGCCGGGTCTTCCGTGCTCGTCGCTTTTTCCGGCGGGGCGGATTCTCTGGCGCTGCTTTTGGCGCTGCACGCCTTGGCCCCCAAGCTGACCCTGACTTTGCACGCGGCCATTCTGGATCACGGCTTGCGGCCGGAATCCGTCGGCGAGGTGTTTGCTGCGGAAAAACTGTGTGATTCTCTAGACATTGCCTTTCACTCCCGGCGGGTGGATGTGGGCGCGCTGGCGAAAGAGCGGGGGACGGGCCTGGAAGAGGCGGGCCGCGAAGCGCGCCTGGCTTTTCTGGAAGAGTTGCGGGCGGAGTTAAGCGGGCAGGGTTGCGTCTGGGTGGCGTTAGGGCACCAGTTGAACGACCTGGCCGAGGACTCTTTGATGCGGCTTATACGCGGCGCGGGTTGGCCCGCTCTTGCGGGCATGCGCGGGATTGACCTGCAGCGGCGCATCATTCGCCCGTTGCTGTTGACGCCGCGTTCAGCCATCGAAGACTTTCTGCGTTCTTTGGGGCAAAACTGGAACCAAGATCCCATGAACGAAGACGAAGCCTATTTGCGCAATCGCGTGCGCGCGCGTGTTCTGCCGCTTTTCATGCGAGAAAACCCGGCCTTTCTTGATGCCGTGGCCATACGCTGGCGCATGGCGCGGGAAGATGCCGTGTTTTTTGGCGAAATGGCTGAAGGGGTCAAGGCTGAAATCGACGGCCGGAGCATCTTTTTCAGTCGCGACACCCTGGCGGCGGCGGCGCGGTCCGTGCGCCTGCGCGCGTACAAGGCCGCGCTGGAGCGGCTGGGGCCCGGCGAGATTTTGGGGCCTTCGCTGCTGGCGTTGGACCGCGTCTGGCAGAAGGGTGAAGGCGGCAAGACCATGCAGTTTTCCGGCTGTAAAACGGCGCGCATTCAAAAGGGCGGCATCGCGTTCACGGTAAACGCCGATTGACACCGCGTCCGTCTGTCTGCACTATCAGCCGGGCGGAAAAATCCGCCCAGGATTTTTTGTTTCGTACCGGCATAATGAATACTCTATTTCAGGAGACGGCATGAATATTCTGCTTTTCGGTCCCAACGGCAGCGGCAAAGGCACGCAGGGTTCCCTGCTGAAAGACAAGTACCACCTGGCCCACATAGAGTCGGGCGGAATTTTCCGCGAGCACATCAGCGGCGGTACGGAACTGGGCAAAAAAGCCAAAGCGTATATGGACCGGGGCGACCTTGTGCCCGACGACATCACCATCCCCATGGTTTTGGAAACGCTGCGTGAAAAAGGCAAGAACGGCTGGCTGCTGGATGGTTTTCCCCGCAACATGGTTCAGGCGCAGAAATTGTGGGAAGCCCTGCAGGCTGCCGGCATGAAGCTTGACGCCGTGGTCGAGATTCTGCTGCCCCGCAAGATCGCCAAAGACCGGATCATGGGCCGACGCCTGTGCGCCAAAGACAACAACCACCCCAACAACGTGTTCATCCCCGCCATCGCGCCTTCGGGCGACGCTTGCCGGGTCTGCGGCGGAGCGCTGTCCAGCCGGGCGGACGACCAGGACGAAACGGCCATCAACAAGCGCCACGACATCTATTATGACGCCGAGACCGGCACCCTGGCCGCCGCCTATTTCTTCAAAGACCTGGCCGCCAAGGGCCAGACCCGCTATATAGAGTTGAACGGCGAAGGGGATATCAAATCCGTCAAAGAAGACCTGCTGCAAAAGCTGGGATAGCCGTCCCGTCAGCATAGCCATGGCGCAGCACCTGGTCATCCAGCTCGCCCGTTTCGGGGATATCGTGCAGACAAAGCGTCTGCTGCTTTCTTTGGCGGCGAAGCCCGAGGCCACGGTGCACCTGGCGGTGGATCGTTCCATGGCGGCGCTTGCCGCTATGGTCTATCCTTTTGCCGTGGTGCACCCCCTGCTGTGCCATGCAGAAACCGCCACGGCCGCCGACGTGCTGGCCCACAACCGGGCGGCTTTCGCCGATCTGGGTTCCGTTTCTTTCGCTTCCGTGTACAATCTGAATTTTTCCGGGTTGTCTCTTGCGCTGGCCGGACTTTTCAACCCGGACATCATACGCGGGTATTCCAGGCGCGACGGGCAGGACCTGCGTTCACGCTGGTGTCGCATGGCCTTCCGCTGGACAGGGCAGCGCCGCGCGGCGCCGTTGAACCTGGTGGATTTCTGGGCCCATCTGCACCCGGACCCGGTGCCCGCATCCACCGTCAACCCGGCGGCGCGGCTGCCGGAAAAAGGTGCGGGCCACGGCAAAATGGCCGTGGTGCTGGCCGGGCGCCAGGCCCGGCGCTCGTTGCCGCCCGATGTGCTGGCTCCGGTGGCGGAAGCGGCTTTCGCCGCCCTGGGCGGGCCGGAAATTATCCTGATTGGTTCTGATGCCGAGCGACCTTTGGCCCGGCAACTGGCGCGCAACCTGGCTAGGGGGGCGGCAGGCCGCCTGGTTGACCGTTGCGGGGGCACATCTTTGACGGATCTGGCGGAGATCTTTTCCGGCTGTGACCTGGTGCTTACGCCTGATACGGGCGCCATGCACCTTGCGGCCCACTGCGGCGCGGCGGTGCAGGCGTTTTTTCTCTCTTCCGCCTGGTGCTTTGAAACCGGCCCATATGGCGAAGGGCACACCATATGGCAGGCGACGCGAGACTGCGCTCCGTGCGTTGAAAGCACGCCTTGCCCGCATGCCGTGGCCTGCCTTGCCCCGTTTCGCGAGCCGGGCTTTCTGGCCGCCGTGCGGGGCAAAATACCGGAACAATGGCCCGAAGGGCTTGCCCGCCTTACCGGCGCTGTCGACAATTTGGGCATGGATTACGCCCCGGCGGGCGGCGCGTTGACGGCGGATTCGCCCGAAATGAAACGCCGGGCGGCCTTGCGCGCCCTGCTGGCTGCTTATTTGGGGTGCGGCGAAAACGCCGGGCGGCCTGTGCCGACCTGGGCTGCGGAAGAGCTTTTGCACGAAAGCGACTGGGCCTTGGCCGGGCAAGGGGCGGATGCCCCTTTTGAGGCTGTTTTCGGCGGTTGAATTTTTCGAAGGCGAGGAGAGCATGCAGCGAATTCTTGTGGTTTTGCCCATGTATGGCGGCTCTTTGCCGGTGGGGCGTTATTGCGCCTCCGCCCTGCGCGAATCGGGGCGGCTGGTGGATGTGTTTGAAGCACCGGACTTTTACGGCGCTTTTTCCGCCGTGCAGCGGCTGCGGGTTAAATCCGGCCGCCAGGAATACCTTGAGAACAGCTTTTTGCAGGTGGTTTCCCAGGCCGTTCTGGCCAAGGTAGAATCGTTTGAGCCCGACCTGGTGCTCTGTCTCGCGCAGGCTCCGCTGAACCGCCAGGCGCTGACCCGTTTGCGCAAAGACGGCATTCCCACTGCCATGTGGTTTGTGGAAGATTATCGCCTGTTCACCTATTGGCGCGCGTTCGCGCCGTATTACGACATTTTCGCGGTCATTCAGAGAGAGCCTTTCCTGTCCGAACTGGCCGCAGCAGGGGTGGCGAACGCGCTCTATCTGCCTTTGGCGGCTCAGCCGGACGTGCATAAACCCCTTGACCTCAGCCCGGCTGAAAAAAAACGCTTCGGGTCTGAGCTTTCTTTTATGGGCGCGGGCTACCCAAATCGCCGCGCCGCGTTCAGGCACTTTGTCCGCCGCGACTTTAAAATTTGGGGTACGGAATGGGATGATGATCCAATTCTGGCCCCCTTGGTGCAGATGCAAGGGCAACGCATCAACACGGAAGATTCCGTACGGATTTTCAACGCCGCCGCGATCAACCTGAATTTGCATTCCAGCGTGCACGCGGATCAGCTTGTGTCGGGCGGCGACTTCATCAACCCCCGCACCTTTGAGATCGCGGCCTGCGGCGCTTTTCAGCTGGTGGACAGGCGTTCGCTTATGCCGGAGCTGTTCGCCGAAGACGAACTGGCCGCGTTCGCAAGTTTTGAAGAATTGCAGGATATGATCAGCCGTTTCGCCTCACGCCCTGAAGAGCGCGCCGCGTATGCCGAGCGCGGCAGAGCGCGCGTTCTTGCGGATCATACCTATGCTAAACGCATGCAAACCTTGCTCGATTTTGCGACGTCGCGCTTGCCCGGCCGCCTGGCCCGGCAGGGAGACGCGTCTGCCTGGCCCGAAGATATGCCCGAAGCCATGCGGGAAGAAATCCGGGTTTTGCTGAAGGATTTGGCCCTGCCTGCCGGGGCGGAGTTCGCGGATGTGGTGACGGCCTTGCGCCAGAAGAGCGGCGTGCTGGCGCCCCTGGAAACGGCCGTGCTTTTCTTGGACGAATGGAGAAAACAGTACGGTAAATAGTAAGGCCATTGCCTCATTGTATAATGAAAAATCCGCGCATGCGCAGATTTTTCATTAATGCGAGTGCAGGGGTATCATACCCCTGCCGGGGGGCACGGGGGGCGGCGCCCCCCGTACTTTTTACTTCACAGCCAGGCCCTTTTCTTTGAAATACTTGGCCGCGCCCGGGTGCAGAGGCACAGTCAGCCCGTCAAGGGCGGTCTTGAGGTTGATTTCTTTACCCTTGGCGTGCGAGGCGTGTATCGTGGCGATGTTGTCGAACATGGCTTTGGTGAACTTGTAAACCACGTCTTCCGGCACCTTGTCGTAGGTGACCAGAATGGCCATCACCGCGGGGGTTTTGATGTCCTTGTCCATCTTGCTGTAGGTGTTGGCGGGCACGACGCTGGGCACGAAGTAGGGGTATTCTTTCTTCAGCTTCGCCAGAAAAGCGTCGTCAAAATTGAACAGAGCAACGTCCTTGGTCAGGGCAAGGTCCATGACCGACGCGGTGGGGAACCCCGCGACGACAAAGCCGGCGTCGATCTGGTTATCCTTGAAACGGCTGGTGACGGCGCCAAAGTCCAGATAGTCGACCTTCATGTCGGCATACTTGATGCCGGCCACCTTGAAAATAGCCTGAGCGTCCGCTTCGGTGCCGGATCCGGGCGCGCCTACGCCGATGCGTTTACCTTTAAGATCGTTGACGGATTTGACGCCGGCGGATTTGGCCACGATCAACTGCACGTGCTCGGGGTACAGGGACGCAACGGCACGGACGTTCTTCATGGGGGTCTTGAACATCTGCTGGCCGTTATAGGCCCAATAGGCCACGTCGTTCTGCACGAAAGCCATTTCTATTTCGCCCTTGCCGATCAGGTTGAGGTTGGCAACGGCGGCGTTGCCGGTTTCAGCGGTGGCCTGAATGTCAGAACCCTTGGTCACCGCCTGCGCGATGGCTCCGCCGATGGGATAATACGTGCCCGACGTGCCGCCGGTGGCGATGGATACGAACGTTTTAGCGGCGAAGGCTGTGCCCGCGAACGCCGTCATGGCCAGAATGGCGGCTGCTATGATGATTACCCGTTTCGTTTTCATATCGCATATTCTCCCAAGTAAAAGGTTACTCCGTGAGTCTTTCAAGCTTTCTTAGCTTCAACGTCTGTACGCAATGCACGATTGCCAAGACGGAAAGCCCGATGATGTCGGTGAGCGTTCCCGGGTCCAGCAGGCCGAGCGCTCCGACAAGAGCCAGAATGCGCAAACTCCAGTGTACGGTGGTCCGGTAGTAGCCGATAGTGCTCATGGCCAGAAGAAACACGCCCAGAAGAGCCGTGCACACCGCCTGGATCATGGGCAGAGGGGTCGCGTTCACAAAAAGCAGGATGGGGTTGAAAACATAAATGTATGGCACCAAAAATCCGGCCAGAGCCAGCTTGAAGGCGGTGACCCCCGTGTGCATGGGGTCGGCCTTGGCTATGCCCGCCCCCGCATAGGCGGCAAGCGCTACCGGCGGGGTGAGGTCCGCCGCAATGCCGAAATAGAACACGAACATATAGGCCGCAATCGGCGGCACGCCGAGTTGCAGCATGGCTGGGGCGGCCATGGTGCTGGTGACGATGAAGTTGGCCGTCGTGGGCAAGCCGGTGCCCAGCAAAATGCTGGCACACATGGTCAGCAGCAGAGTGGGCAGCAACAGGCCGCCGGAAAAATCGATGATAGCACCGGCAATGCGCAGGGCCAGCCCCGTCAGGGTGCCCGTGCCCACTACCATGCCCACGCAGGCGCAGGCGCAGGCGACGCTGAGGGCGGTGCGCGCGCCCGATTCAAACGCCTCCATCAGTTTTCTTGGGGTCAGGCGCGTTTCTTTGTTAAGCCAGGAGAGGGGAATGCAGCTTAAAATGCCGCAGAACGCCGACATCAGCGGCGTATACCCGGCCAGCAGAAAATAGATGATCACAGCAAGGGGGATGAGCAAAAAGCCTTTGGTGCGCAGTAGCAACCAGACGCTGGGCAGGTGCTCGCGGGAAATGCCTTTCAGCCCCAGGCGTTGCGCCTCGAAATGCACCTGGATCATCACCGCGCAATAATACAGCAGCGCGGGCACAATGGCCGCGATGGCGACCACGATATAGGGTTGTCCCAGGAATTGGGCCATGATGAACGCGCCCGCCCCCATGATCGGCGGCATGATCTGCCCGCCGGTGGAGGCCACAGCTTCCACCGCCCCGGCAAAGTGGGGGCGGTAGCCCACGCTTTTCATCAGCGGTATGGTGAACATGCCCGTGGTGCAGACGTTGGCCACGGACGAGCCGGAAACCGTGCCCATGAGGCCGGATGCCAGAACGGCCACTTTGGCCGGGCCGCCGGTGGACCAACCGGCCAGGGCCATGGAAAGGTCGATGATGAATTTGCCGATGCCCGTTTTTTCAAGCACCGCGCCGAACAAAATGAACATGAAGACAAAGGTGGATGAAACTTCAAGGGGCACGCCGAAAATGCCTTCGGTGCCCAGATACATGTGGTTGACGATGCGGCTGACTGAAAAGCCTCGGTGGGTCAAATATTCCGGCATGGAGCGGCCGAAATAGCAATACAGCAGGGCCGCGATAGCCAGGCAGGACAGCACGGGGTTGGATATGCGGCGCGTGGCTTCCAGCAGCACAATGATAAGCAGGAAGCCCATGAACAGGTCCATATCCGTAGGCAAACCGGCTCTGGTGGTAAGGTCGACGTAGTTTACCACAAGATACATGGGGCCGATGACGGCGAGGGCGGCAAAAATAAAGTCATACCAGGGGATGCCGCTTGCCTTGTCCTGCTTCTGGCTGGGCGGGTAGAGCAGAATGGTCAGGGCGAGGGCAAATGAAATATGCACGGCCCCCTGGATTTGGATAGGCTGCAGGCCAAAGCCCGCTGTGTAGAAGTGAAAACAAGACATGGATACGGCAAGCAGGGTGATCAACCCGGCCTGCCAGCCGGAAAGCACGCGGAACCTTGATTCCGTGTCGTACTTACGCATCAGTTCGTCAAAATCAATACTGCCTTGACCCTGCGGGTGCGCCTGCTCCCGTGTGTGGTCTTTTTCACTCATGGGCGCCTCGCTTAGCTGATACACTTTCCTGAATATTAAATAGCAAAGCGAGGAGGGTATTGCAAATGTTTTCTGATTCACAAACTCCAGCAGTTATTTAGTGAAAATATTGGACATATACTGGGCCGTGATTGCGCGGTTGCACAATGGCCCCGTATGGTGTTGCCGAGAGAATGAGATTGTGTTTTCTGCGCTACGGCGCTTGGTGAATAAGAAGAGAAAGCAGTGGGCATGCAGTTACGCCCAAACGCACGCGCTGGCCGGGAAATAGCCGCCACAGTGCGATCGGCGGAATGCCGCTTCCGTATATTTCATTGTTGCCGAAGCGCGCATCGCCGATGCGCACGAAAATTTCCGGCCACGATGCGCCGCCTCCTTCCATGATCATCCAGGGCGGTTCGGAAACATAGCGCCCTCTGGGCAGCGGGTGCGTGGGCAGGCCCGCGTTGTGCGACATGACTTTTTCCCGCCAGGACCAGATGCGGCCTTCCTGAATGCGGTATTCGTCTTCAACGGGGGAGAGCTGCACGGAGTGAAGATATCGGGTTTGAAAGGCCCGCCCCAGCGGCGCGGCGGCGGAAAAAATTATCGTGCCGTCCGCGGCGGCGGGTACGGCCGGGGCGAGGCGCAGTTCAAGCGATTCCACGGGCCAGCCGGCCAGCGCAACGGCGGCAAAGAGAAAGAAAGCCGCAACGGAGGCGAACGGAAACCGCCGGGATGCCGCAGAGGCAGGGCGGTTTTCTCTCCTCTTTGCTTCAGTGCCGCGAACGGGTATTATACCGGTATGGGCCCTGTGCTGTTTTTCCTTTCATGCGCCGCATATGCGCTGTGTGTAGCCTTGCTTGCCGGTTTGCACCGGCGCTTGGCGCCTGATGCCATGCCGGAAGACGTCGCCCGCGCGGGCAGGGAGGGCGCCTCCCCGCTGTGGATGCGGCACGCTGCCGGTCTGCTGGCTTTGGCCGCTTTTTTCGTTGTTCCTCCCGGGGCCCTGCCGCCCCTGTGCAACGCATGGTGGGGCATTGCGGCGTTTTTCGTCTGCCTGCTGCCGTCCTTTGCCGCAAGAATCTGTTTGGTCCCCTTTATCCGCATCGCCGGCGTTGCCGCCGTGCTGGCCCTGTACGCATATCAGCGGGGCATGCCGGGCAGCGTGTGCAATTTCGGCACATACGTCGCCATGCCCCTGTGGCATGTGGTCACGCTGCCGGGCGCGGCGGGCCTTGCGCTGTTGTGCTGCGCGTTAACGCTGGAGCTTGCGCGCCTGTCCGTGGCCGGGCGGCACACCCAGCGCCTGGCCCTGGCCTGCCTGCCCGCGCTGTACTTTTTTCCCTGGACGGCCGGTCTTGCCTTGCCGGCCGGAGGGGGGCCCATCCTTATTGTGGATTTTTTTCTCTTTTGGGGCAAGACGCTTTTAATCGCTTTTTGCCTCAGCCGGGTGAAGCGGCTTGCGGCTCGAGCGCCGTCTCCGTATTTTTTCTCCGTGGCCGGGGCGTTGCTTTTGGCTGTTGATCTTTGGTAATGTGCCCCTTTTCAGCAACCGAACGACCTCGGAGCACGGATGAAACCTCGCATTCTTTTGACCAACGACGACGGTATTGCCTCTCCCGGCATTGTGGCCGCGGCCAGGGCTCTTTTGTCGCTGGGCGAGGTGCTTGTGGTCGCGCCTTCGCGCCAGCAGACCTCCATGGGCCGGGCGTATACGGGCGCGCCGGAAGCCCGCTTCGAACCTGCGTCTTTCACTGTGGACGGCGTGTCTGTGCAGGCCTATGCCTGCGACGCCTCTCCGGCGGCGGTGGTGCGTCACGCGTTGCTGGTGTTTCCTGATTTCGCGCCTTCTCTGGTTGTCGCGGGCATCAACTACGGCGAGAACGTCGGGGTGTGCGTCACCGGCTCCGGCACGGTGGGCGCGACCCTTGATGCGGCGTGCAAGGGCATTCCTTCTCTGGCCATGTCTTTGGAAACCGACATCAGGTCGCACCGTGAATATTCCGGCCAGAACTGGGACGCGGCCGAGCATTTCACCCGCTATTTCGCGCAGGGCCTGTTGCGTAAGGGCATGCCCGCCGGTGTGGATATCCTGAAAGTAGAGGTGCCGGATACGGCGACGAAACAAACGCCCTGGCAGATTACCCGCCTTTCGCCGCATTTGTATTACACCCTGCGTTTGCAGCGCCCGGGCCTTGAGGCCGAGCTGAAAGACGGGGTTATCGGCAAACGCGCCTGCGACGACGAGCCGCACGATACCGACGCCTACGCGATTCGCAAGGCTAAGGCGGTTTCCGTAACGCCCTTGGTCGTGGACCTCACGGCGAGAACACCCTTTGACGAAGTGCGCTCCTGGCTGGAAAACGCATGAGCCTGTTTGACCTGCAGACGAAATATAAGCCCAGCGGCGATCAGCCGGAGGCCATAGCGCAGCTTGCCGCCAATTTGCGGCAGGGGGTGCGCGATCAGGTGCTGCTGGGGGTCACGGGATCGGGCAAAACTTTTACCATGGCCCAGACCATCGCGGCGGTGGAGCGGCCCGCACTCATTCTTGCGCCCAACAAAACCCTGGCCGCGCAGCTGTATAACGAATTTCGGGGGCTTTTTCCGCATAACGCTGTGGAGTATTTCGTCAGCTATTACGACTATTACCTGCCGGAAGCGTATGTTCCGGCGGCGGATTTGTATATTGAGAAAGATTCTTCCATCAACGATAACATTGAAAAACTGCGCCACGCGGCAACCCACGCTCTGCTGACCCGGCGGGACGTGCTGATAGTGGCTTCGGTCTCCTGCATTTACGGCCTGGGTTCGCCGGAATATTACGCCAAGCTGATCATCCCGGTGGAAGCGGGCCAGCGTCTTTCCATGGACGAGGTCATGACCCGCCTGGTGGATATTCAATATACGCGCAACGATTACGATTTTCACCGGGGCACCTTCAGGGTGCGCGGCGATGTGCTGGAAGTCATACCGGCCTATCAGCACGAACGGGCGCTGCGTCTGGAATTTTTCGGAGACGAGCTGGAAGAGATCAGCGAAGTGGACGCTCTGACCGGCGAAAAGCTTTCGCGCATGGGCAAGACCGTCATCTACCCCGCCAGCCACTATGTTTCGGACAGCAACAACCTGGCTCGCGCGGCCGGCGCCATTCGCGAAGAGTTGCTGGACCGCCTGACCTGGTACAAGGAGCATAATCGGCTGCTGGAAGCGCAGCGCCTGGAACAGCGCACGCAGATGGATCTCGAAATGATGCAGGAGATCGGCTATTGCAAGGGCATTGAGAACTATTCGCGCCACCTGGACGGGCGCGGCCCCGGCACGGCTCCTTCTTGTCTGCTGGACTATTTTCCCGACGATTTCTTGCTGTTCATCGATGAATCGCACATCACCGTGCCCCAGGTGGGGGCCATGTACAAGGGCGACCAGTCGCGCAAGCAAACGCTTGTGGATTACGGCTTTCGCCTCCCCTCCGCCCTGGACAACCGGCCGCTGAGTTTTGACGAGTTTCTGGAACGCATCAACCAGACCGTTTACGTATCCGCCACGCCCGGCCCGTGGGAGCTGGAACGCTCGCAAGGGGTTTTGGCGGAGCAGATCATCAGACCCACGGGCCTGGTGGATCCGTTGGTGGAAGTGCGGCCCGTCAAAGGCCAGATGGATGACTTGATGGGCGAATGCCGGGCCAGGGCGGCAAAAGACGAGCGGGTGCTGGTCACCACCCTGACCAAGCGAATGGCCGAAGATTTGACGGAATATTTCCGCTCCATGGGTGTCAATTCGCGCTACCTGCATTCCGACATAGACACCCTTGAGCGCATGGCGCTCATCAACGCGCTGCGGCGCGGCGATTTTGACGTGCTGGTGGGCATCAACCTCTTGCGCGAAGGGCTGGATATTCCGGAGGTTTCGCTGGTGGCGATTCTTGACGCGGATAAAGAGGGCTTTTTGCGCTCCACAGGCTCGCTCATCCAGACTTTCGGCAGGGCCGCGCGCAATACGGAAGGGCGGGTCATCCTCTATGCCGATTCCGTCACCGCATCCATGCGTGCGGCCATGGGAGAGACCGAACGCCGCCGCATCAAGCAGGCCGCGTTCAACGCGGAACAGGGCATTACGCCCGTGACGATCAAAAAGGACGTGGATACGCCTTTTGACAGCCTGTTTGCGCCTGACGACGCTCCTTCCGGCAAGCGGCGGGGCAAGGGGGTGAAGCAGGAGAGCGCGCGGCAGGCCAAAGCCGTGGCCGCTGCCGAACCCATGGCCGCCGAAGACCTGGGCCTGCTGATTCAGAAACTGGAACGGGATATGCGCGACGCCGCCCGCGACCTGGAGTTCGAACAGGCCGCCGTCATTCGCGACAGGATACGCGCGTTGCGCGAACAGCTTTTGCGCGTGTGAGGCCCTATGCGTTTAGCCGTCTGTATTCTGCACTATGGCGACCCCGCCCTGGCGGCGCGGCTGCACGGGCAGTTAACCCGGGCGGAGCCGGACCTGGCGGGCGACGTTCTGGTGCTGGATAACGCGGCGCCGCAGCCCTATTCCGGCGCATGGCGGCGCCTGCCGCACAATGTTTATTGGGCCGGGGCGCTCGCCTGGTCGCTGGACGCTCTGGACGCGGAAGGGTATACGCATGTCTGGTTCTGCAATAACGATGCGGAACTGGTTTCCGCCCCACCGTATATCGGGCGGGCGACGGCGCGCTGGGGCTGGCTGGAGCGGCGCGGCAGAACGGGCATCGTTTCTCCCGCGGTCACGGTCAACCCCTACCACCGGCAGATGGTGCACGAGCCGGGCGCGCAGTGCTGTAAAGCAGCCTATGTGGACGGCATAGCGCCGCTGCTCAGCCTGGAGTGCGTGCGCGATGTGGGTGGCCTGGATTGCAACGACAACCCCTACGGGTATGGGGTGGACATCTGGTTGTCCCTGCGGGCGGCCAGGGCGGGCTGGGGCGTGTGGGTGGACCACACGCTGTGCATGCGTCACCGCTACCACACCACGGCCAATGCCGAGCAGGGCTTCATGCCCCGCGCGGCGAAAGCTGAAAACGCATATTTGACCGCCAGGCTGGGGCCGGACTGGCGGGATCTTTTGCTTTCATTACAGGCCCCTGTCAAGGATGATGCGTTGTGAACGCCATGAATTCAGAAGATATTCCGGAAGCCGCCAGGACCCGCGCCGAGCTTTTGCGCCGCGACCTGGAGCGTTACGCCCACCGTTATTACGTGCTGGATGACCCGGAGGTTTCCGACGCGGAGTATGACGCGCTGCTGCGCGAATTGGCTGACCTGGAAGAGCGCTACCCGGCCTTGCGTGATGTGGCCTCACCCACGGCGCGCATCGGCGGCGCGGTTTTGGATAGTCTGGAGACCCGCGCGCACTCCCTGCGCATGTACAGTCTGGATAACGCGTTTTCCGCAGCGGAATGGACCGATTTTATCGACCGCATGCTGCGCCTTTTGCCGGGCAAGACCGCTGCCGACCTGGCCTTTTGGGTCGATCCCAAAATGGACGGGCTGGCCATGGAGCTGATCTACGAAAACGGGCTTTTGACCACGGCCCTGACGCGGGGCGACGGCGAAAAGGGCGAAGTGGTCACCGAGTCCATGCGCACGGTCAAGAACATTCCCTTGCGCCTGCGGGGCGAGGCCGTTCCGGCGTATCTGGAAGTGCGGGGCGAGGTGGTCATCACCCGCAAAGATTTTGAAACGTTGAACGCCAGGCAGATTGGAGTCGGGGCGAAACCTTTTGCCAACCCGCGCAACGCGGCGGCCGGTTCCGTGCGCCAGCTTGATTCAAAGGTGACGGCGGCCCGTCCGCTGCGCTTTATGGCCTATGGCGTGGGGCAGGTGGATGGGGTTGCCGGCGGTTCCTGGGCAACCTATGAAGCGCTGACGCGTGCGCTTGCCGATATGGGGTTCGCTTCCGCTCCCGGCGCACGGCTGTGCCCGAACCCGGAGGCCGTGCAGGCCGCGTTTGTCGAGCTTGGAGAGAAACGCCACAGTCTGCCCTTTGAAATCGACGGTGTTGTGGCAAAACTGAACGACTGCGCGCTGCACGAACGGCTTGGCTTTACCGCCCGCGCGCCCCGCTGGGCCCTGGCCTTGAAGTTTCCCGCCATGCAGGCGCAGACGCTGTTGCGCGATATCGCCGTGCAGGTGGGCAGAACCGGTGTTTTGACCCCTGTAGCCGTGCTGGAGCCGGTGCAGGTGGGCGGGGTCAGCGTGTCCCGCGCGACCTTGCACAACGAAGACGAAATTGTCGCCAAAGACGTGCGCGTGGGCGATACCGTGGTGGTGCAGCGGGCAGGGGACGTGATACCCGAAGTGGTGCGGCCCGTGCTGGAAAAGCGTGCGCCAAACGCCGCGCCCTTCGTGTTTCCCAAAACTTGCCCCGAGTGTGGGGAAGCGGCGCACCGCGCCCTGGGCGAAGCCGCCTGGCGCTGTCTGAACAGCACCTGCCCGGCGGTGGTGCGCGAATCGATCAAGTTTTTCGCCTCCAAAAGCGGGCTTGATATCCAGGGCATCGGCAGCCGTTGGATTGAGGAGTTTGTGGACAGAGGGCTGGCCAAAACCCCTGCCGACCTCTTCCGACTAACTCGTGAGCAACTACTGGGCATGGACCGCATGGGCGGCAAACTTGCGGATAATTTTCTGGCCGCGTTGGAGCAGGCCCGGCTGCACAGTACCTTGCCTCGTTTTATTTGCGCCCTGGGCATACGTCATGTGGGCGAACAGACGGCAAAAGCCCTGGCGGCCAAATACGGCGGCATGGATGCGCTCATGGCGGCCGGGTTTGACGACTTGCAGACCGTGCCCGATGTGGGACCGGAAGTGGCGGACGCTATCTGCCAGTACTTCGACACCCCCGGCAACCGGATTTTGCTGGAGCGGTTCAAAGAGCTGGGGCTGTGGCCGGTGCAGGAAAACGTGCCGCCGCCGCAGGGGCCTTTGTCCGGCAAAACCATATTGTTTACAGGAACCTTGCCGAACCTGACTCGCGACGCGGCGGAAAAACTGGCCGAACAGGCCGGGGCGAAAGTCGTTTCCGGAGTATCGCGCAAGCTGGATTTTCTGGTAGTAGGAGAAGCGGCGGGTTCCAAATTGGCGAAAGCGCAGGCGCTGGGCGTCACGATTTTGGACGAGGCGGCTTTCATGGCCAGGATTTCCTCCAAGAGTTCTCCGGCGCAACCGGTTGTTGCAATCAAAACCGAGCAGCTTACGCTCTTGTAACATATCACTATGAAGGACTGACCTATGCCGATATCGTTAATCATTATGGGCGCTGCGGGGCGCATGGGCTCGACCCTTTGCCGCATGGCGCGCGAAGACGCCGCTTTTACGTTGGCGGGCCAGGTGGAGCACCCCGCACGGCTGTCCAGTCTGGTTCCCTTTGATGGCTGCGTCGCCTCAGGCGACCTCGGCGCGGTGCTGCAAAAGGTGAAAAACGCGATGATCATTGATTTCACCTCGCCGGAGTCGAGCCTGGCCACAGCGGCAAGGGCCGCTGAGTACGGGGCGTCTCAGGTCATCGGGACCACGGGCTTCACAAACGAGCAACGCGCCGCCCTGGAAGCGTTTGCCGCCAAGGCCCCCATATTCTGGTCGCCTAACATGAGCGTCGGGGTCAATGCGTTGTTGAAGCTGCTGCCCGAGTTGGTAAAGCTTCTGGGCGAAGAGTACGACCTTGAAATGACGGAAATACACCACAATCGCAAAAAAGACGCGCCCAGCGGAACGGCGCTGCGCCTGGCGGAGGCCATGCTGGCTGCCAGAGGCTGGAATATGAATGATGCCGTCTGCTGCCGCGAAGGCATTGTGGGCGAAAGAAAGCACAAGGAAATGGGCTTGCAGGCCATTCGCGGCGGCGATGTCGTGGGCAGCCACACTGCCTATTTTCTGGGACCCGGCGAACGCATTGAAGTGACGCATCACGCCCATTCACGCGACAACTTCGCCCAGGGCGCGCTGCGGGCGGCCAAATGGCTGGCGACGCAAAAGCCCGGCAAGCTGTATTCAATGGAAAATATGTTGTAAAAGCGGACGATGCCCTGCATTTCGTGAGACGGCATCTGCGCGGAGGCGGCTGTGAAAATAGGTATTCTTCAGATAAATCCCGTGGCGGGCGACTTGCACGGCAATGCCGCCGCGGTGCATGCCGCAACGGCCAAAGCCGCGGCTTTGGGCGCGGATTTGTGTATTGCCTCTGAACTGGTTTTGACCGGGCACCCGCCCAGCGATCTTTTGCTGCGTGAATCGTTCATCGCGGATTGCGGCCAGGTGCTGCGCGAAACCGCGGCGGCGCTGAAAAGCGAGGGATTGCCCCCCGTATTGCTGGGCGCGCCGGTGGCCAACCCGGTGCCGCAGGGCAAAAATATCCACAACGGGGCGGTGCTGTTACGCGACGGCAAAGTCATCGTCATCTCGCGCAAGGTGCTTTTGCCTTGCGAAGACACGCTGGACGACATGCGCTATTTCGAGCCTGGGGTCGCCTGCGGCATGGTGCAGTATAAAGGCTGGCGGCTGGCCGTGACCATCGGCGAAGATATCTGGAACGACCGAACCTTTTGGCAGGGCAGGCGCACCTATGAGGTGGACCCCGTGGCCGACGTCATGGGCGGCGGCGCGGACGGGCTGATAAACTTGACGGCGCTGCCGTATCACCTTGGCGGCGCGGCGCGGCACGAGCGCATGCTTTCTTGGTCGGCGGTGCGGTACCGGGTTCCGCTGATTTGCGTCAACCAGGCGGGCGGGCAAGACGGCCTGATTTATGAAGGCAAAAGCGTGCTGATCAACGCGTTCGGCGTGGTCACCGCGAGAGCCGCCGCGTTTACCGAAGACGTGCTGCTGGTGGATATGGTGAAGCCGGGCGAAGAAACGGCGGTTGAAAACCGCGACGAGCAAGCGGACCTTTGGTTGGCTCTGACAACCGGCCTGCGCGATTTTGTGGGCAAATGCGGTTTGAGCAAGGTTATTCTGGGCCTTTCAGGCGGCGCGGATTCGGCTCTGGTAGCTGCTCTTGCCGTGGATGCCCTGGGGCCGGAGCGTGTTTTGGGCCTGCTGTTGCCCTCGCCCTATACCAGCCGGGAAAGCATCGACCTTGCGGCGCGGCTTGCCGCCAACCTGGGCATTGAAGCGCGCAATGTGCCGATAGAGCCCATGATGCGTGCTTTTGATGCGGCTTTGGCCCCGGAATTCACGGGAACGCAAACGGATGTCACCGAAGAGAATATCCAGGCCCGCGTCAGAGCCGTGACCTTGATGGCTTTCTCAAATAAATTCGGACACGTGTTGCTCAATACCGGCAACAAGTCGGAAGCGGCAGTGGGGTATTGCACGCTCTATGGCGACAGTTGCGGGGCGCTGGCCGTTATCGGCGATATTTATAAGACGCAGGTCTATGCCCTTGCCGCCTGGTACAACAAAAAAGCCGGGTACGACCGCATCCCCGCGCTGATTCTTGAGCGCGCGCCCACGGCGGAACTTCGGCCGAACCAGACGGATCAGGATTCTTTGCCGCCGTATGAGGAGCTGGACCGCATTCTGCAAGACCATATTGAGCGGAATATGGGCTATGACGTGCTGTGCGAGGTGGGGCACGACCCCAAAACCGTGGAAAAAGTGCTGCGGCTTGTGGCCGGGGCGGAATTCAAGCGCCGCCAGGGGCCGCCCTGCCTGCGCGTCAGCCAGCGTGCCTTCGGCAGCGGCTGGCGCATGGGTATAGCGGGTAAAGCAGCGGGGTAGTAGGGCTGCTCAGGATATCCGGATCAGCCCTGGCAGACCTGATTGTTGTTCAGAATGGGAATGCCGGCGGCGCACAACGTTTCAAGGGCGGCGTCGGTTTTGTTGAAGCGGAAGATCATGACCGCGTTTTCGCCCTTTTGAACAAACGCGTACATATACTCCACATTGATCCCTTTCGCGCCCAGAAGCTGCAAAATGGAGTTCAGCCCGCCGGGCTTGTGCGGCACTTCGACGGCAACCACGTTGGTCAGGCCCACGGTAAAACCGGCGGTTTTGAGCGTGGCTTTGGCTTTTTCATGGTCGTCCACGATAAGGCGCAAAATGCCGAAGTCAGACGTGTCGGCAAGGGACAGGGCGCGAATGTTGATGTTCGCTTCCGTCAGGGCCTTGGTCACCTCGGCCATGCGGCCGGCTTTGTTTTCAAGAAAAATGGAAAGCTGCTCGATTTTCATGCCGTCGCTCCTGCGAAATTACGGTAAGGCTATTTTTTGTATACCATTCAAGGGGTTCATTGACAAGGCGGCTCGGGTGGCCGGACAAAGAAAAGGCCCGTTACCGGGCCGTTCGCATCACATAAAATCAGGGTCGATGGCTGCCGCGCCGTTGCCCATCATGATTTTGACGTAATACACGGAACGCTGGTCCACGGGCACGATGGGGAATTTTTGCCTGCACACGTCGCATTCGATCAGCCCCGGCTGTTGCGGGGCGACAAGGGGAATCTCCCTGCGGCAAAAAGGGCAGGCGTAATAAAAGATCAATTCCATGCCCACGGGTTTGGCCGGGGTTACGGGCCTGACGGAACTCATGCTTCCTCCCAAAGGCTGCTGCCGGTCATTTCTTTGGGCACGGGCAGGCCCCACAGGTGCAGAATGGTGGGAGCCACATCGCCCAACTTGCCGCCGGAACGCAATTTTTTCACCGGGCCGTCATCCAGAACCGCCAGCGCCACTTTATTGGTGGTGTGCGCGGTTTGGGGTTTGCCGTCCGGGGTCAGCATTTCTTCCACGTTGCCGTGGTCGGCGGTGATCAGAAGCCGCCCGCCGCTTTGCAGCACCGCCTCGATAATGCGTTTGGCGCAAGCGTCCACCGTTTCGCAGGCTTTGATCCCGGCGGGAATGATGCCGGTATGGCCTACCATGTCGGGGTTGGCCAGGTTGCAGACCACAAAGCCGTATTTGTCCTTGGCCCATTCTTCAAGAAAAGCGTCGGTGACCTGGAAGGCGCTCATTTCGGGCTTCAGGTCATAGGTGGCAACTTCGCGGGGCGAGGGAATAAGCCGTCTTGATTCGCCGGGAAATTCGTTTTCACGGCCGCAACTGAAAAAATAGGTCACATGGGCGTATTTTTCCGTTTCCGCGATGCGCAACTGCCTGAGGCCCATGTCGGAAACGAGCTCGCCCATGGAGTGGTCCGGCTCGGGCTTGATGAAGGCGGCGGGCACGGGCAGGCTGCTGTCGTAAGGGGTGAAGGTGGCGAAAGCCGCCAGTTTGGGCATATGCCCGCGTTCAAAATCGGAAAAGGCGGGGTCGTAAAACGCGCGGGTCAGCTGGCGGGCCCTGTCGGCCCGGAAATTGAAAAAGAAAAGCCCGTCGCCATCCGCAATGGTCACGGCTTTGCCGTCAGGCCTAGGAACGATGCGGGGTTTCAAAAACTCGTCGGTTTCATTCTGGGCGTAGGCAGCTTTGATGGCGGCCACCGGATCTTTCGTAATCTCTCCCTGGCCGTTCACCAGAGCGTTCCAGGCCAGAATATTGCGCTCCCAGTGAGAGTCGCGGTCCATGGCGTAATACCGGCCGGTGACGGTGGCCAAAACGCCGTGCCCGATGGCGGCCATATAATCCAGAATATCCTTGACGAAACCCGCCCCGCTGGTGGGGGAGGTGTCACGCCCGTCCAGAAAGGCATGCACCACGGCGGGCACGCCCGCCGCCTTGGCCGTATCAAGCAGGCCTTTGAGGTGGTGAATGTGGCTGTGCACCCCGCCGTCTGAAAGCAGCCCCATGAAGTGCAGACGGCCCTTCGCGGCTTTGGTTTTGGCCAGCAGGTCCGCGATAACCGGGTTCGTCGGCAACTCGCCCTTTTCAAGAGCCATGTCGATCAGGGTCATATCCTGGTACACGATTCTGCCCGCGCCCAGGTTCATGTGCCCGACCTCGGAGTTACCCATGTACCCCGCGGGCAAGCCCACGGCCCGGCCGGAAGCTTCGATCTCCGTGCGGGAAGGGTGGTCCAGCACCATATCCAGGGTGGGGGTATGGGCAAGCTTTGCCGCGTTGCCCGGCCCTGCCGGAGCAAGACCCCAGCCGTCAAGAATCAAGAGGACAGTGGGCGTGAGTTTTTTCATACGCTTCTCATGTCGGCGACGATTTGGGCCGCTTTCCACAAATCTTCAAGGCGGTAAAGGTCGCGCGTGTCCTGCTGAAAAATGCTGACTATCAGGTCATTGAGGTCCAGCAGTATCCACTGCCCCGCCTGATACCCTTCCATACTCAGGTATTCGAAACAGGCGCCTTTGCATTCCTGCAAAACGTGGTCGGCCAGGCCCTGCGCATGGCGGGTGGACGATGCGGTTACGATAACGATGCCTTCGGTAAAGGTCTGGCATTTTGTCAGGTCAAGCGCCAAAATGTCTTCGCCTTTTTTGTCGGAAAGCCAGTTGGTCAAAGTTTCAAGCTTTTGCCGGACCGGTGTATCGATTTTTTTTTCAAGAGTTGCGGGCATGAAGAATGTCGGTTTCCTTTATGGGTTATTAGGAGCACGCTACACCATGACGAGCGTTTCGCAAAGGGCAATGTGCGTCAAGCGAGTTGACCGCGGCGCGTGAATGGGGCAAAACCGCTGTGTTTACGAAACATAATCAGTCTGTGGGAGCCTGGCAATGATGTTCAATGTCGAAAAGGAAATGATGCCCCGTGAAGAGCTGCTTGTCTTGCAGCTTTCGCGGTTGCAGGACCTGTGCGAACGGGCATACGCCAACGTGCCCCATTACCGCAACGCCTTTGACAAGGCAGGCGTGCATCCTTCGGACGTGCGCAAACTTTCTGACTTGGCCACGTTGCCTTTCACCGAAAAACAGGACCTGCGCGACGCCTATCCTTTCGGCATGTTCGCCGTGCCCCGCGACACCATCGTGCGGCTGCACGCTTCCAGCGGCACCACGGGCAAGGCCAGCGTCGTTGGCTACACCCGGCGCGACCTGGACATCTGGGCGGAAGTCATGGCCAGAAGCCTGGCCGCCGCGGGCATGACCAGCCGCGATCTTTTGCATAACGCCTACGGCTACGGGTTGTTTACCGGGGGGCTGGGCGCGCATTACGGCGCGGAAAAGCTGGGTGCGACCGTCATTCCCGTTTCCGGCGGGGCCACCAAACGACAGGCCCAGTTGCTGCGCGATTTTGGCGCCACGGCTGTTTGCTGTACCCCTTCGTATATTTTGTTCCTGTATGAAGCCACGCTGGAAATGGGCGTGGATATCAAAGAGTTGCCCTTGCGCATCGGCGTGTTCGGCGCGGAACCGTGGACCGAAGAGATGCGCCAGGATATCGAAAGAAAGCTGGGCATCGACGCGTTGAACATCTACGGCTTGTCCGAGGTCATGGGGCCCGGCATAAGCATGGAATGCGTGGAGGCCAAAAACGGCATGCACATTTGGGAAGACCATTTCCTGCCGGAAATCATCGACCCGGTCACCGGCCGGAATAAAGCCCCCGGCGAAACCGGGGAACTGGTGCTGACCACTTTGACCAAGCAGGGCGTGCCGCTTGTGCGGTACCGCACCCGCGACATCACCTCGTTGGATTACACCCCCTGCGCCTGCGGCCGCACCCATGTGCGCATGGGGCGCGTGCTCGGCCGCAGCGACGACATGCTGATCATTCGCGGGGTGAACGTGTTCCCGCAGCAGATCGAGGCTATTTTGCTGGAAACGGAGGGCGTCTCTCCGCATTATCAGATCGAAGTGCGCCGCGAAGAAAGCCTGGACGTGCTGGAAGTGAAAGTGGAGTTTTCAGAAGCCATGTTCGCCTCGGACGAGGTGCGCTATATCCAGAAGCGGGAAGCGGGCATTCAGAAAGCCATCAAAGATTTTCTGGGCGTCACCGCCAAGGTGCGCATGGTGGAACCGCAAAGCCTGCAACGTTACGAAGGTAAGTCGAGCCGGGTCACCGACCTGCGCGGCAAAGAATAAGCGGTTGTATATTTTTTCAAAACACGCGGCCGGCGCTTTTGCGCCGGCCGCGTTATTTTTTTTCGCCCCTCCTGTTGCATGCGGCAAAAATCTGCCTACGGTGAAAGAACCTGGATTTTTTGCTGCCAAAGGAGGGAGCCATGTTTGACAAGAAATCTGTGGACAAAAACAAGTGGATGATCGATCCCGACGATGCGGTAATGCTGCTTATCGACCACCAGAGCGGCCTTTTTCAACTGGTGCGCGACATTGACCAGCCGGTGCTGCGTTCTCACGCCGTGGCTTTGGCCAAGGTGGCCCGCCTGGCGAAAATTCCGACTTTTACCACTGCCTCGGTGCCTGACGGGCCCAACGGCCCGCTGATCCCTGAAATCCATCAGGTAAACCCCGACGCGGTGTATATTCCACGTACCGGCCAGATCAACGCCTGGGACAACCCGGAATGGGTCAAAGCCATCAAGAAAACGGGACGGAAAACCCTGATCATAGCGGGCACGCTGACCAGCGTGTGCATGGCCTTTCCCGCGCTCAGCGCCATCGAAGCGGGGTACAAGGTCTTTTGCGTGGTGGATGCTTCGGGCAACTGGAGCACCATGGCCACGGACATCACCCTTGCCCGTATCACGCAGGCCGGGGCCATGCCCATAGACACCTTCGCCGTGCTGGCGGAAATCATGAGCACCTGGAACCGCCCGGACGCCATGAATTTTGCCGCGATCATGGTCGAGGATATCGTGCCCCCGTTCCGCGCGCTCATTGAAAGTTACGACAAGGCGCAGAGCGTGCAAAAGCACGGTTTCGAAACGAAGCTGGACAAACAGGGCGCGACCAAGGCTGCAAAAAAGAAGAAGTGACGCGAAAACCGGCGGAAGCGTAAAACGTTTCCGCCGGTTTCGTTAATACGGCTTTAGCCAGTTGAGGGCGCGTAGCGCCCGAAACAAAAATCCACCCGCTATGCGGGTGGTGACAAGAGTTATACACAAAAAAACACCTTTCCCGTACGAACGAGGTGCTCAAGCCCGTCGTAACCTCCAGGGAAAGGTGTTTATTATGGGAATCAAGGCACAAAGCTTAGCTCACACAAAGTGGTTGTGCAAGTATCACATCGTATTCTCGCCGAAATACAGAAGGAAAATAATATTTGCTGCCATCCGCAAAAATATAGGCGAGATCTTACGAGATCTGTGCA
>JAVBNL010000080.1:0-19688 GCA_031551515.1 Desulfovibrionaceae bacterium | reverse complement strand
TCTGATAAATTCAAAATCAACAGTCTTGTCTATCTTTTTTAGAAGATGTTCTGCGGGAACAAGCTCATCAAGACAGACAAGTTCCATCTTCAGTTGGCGTTGTTGCTTCTTTTTTATCATGCTTATGCATAACCTAGAGAACATAAAAAGAAAAGTCCCCGTTCGCGTAAACGGGGACTTTGTCAGCAGTCTGAGGCAAAGCGGGCAGTTTTAAACTGCCCGCTTTGCCTTATAATTGCACAATTTTCTACGCTTGCCCTATCTTCACTTCTTTTTTCAGGATGCTTATGGCGTTGATTCCCCTGATACGCTTAAATATTTGCCAGGGTGCTATGATAAATCCAGCCACAATCGAGAGTACGAGCTTGATGCCGAGATACATGACGAACCCCATGCCGGAAGTCAGTACAAGCGGCATGGGGATGCGGCTCAGAAATTGCCAGCCCAATACGCCCCGGCCAGCATTAGGCCGATGAGGATGCCTCCGCTTTTGTTCGTCTGCGCGTTATAGGCCACAAATGCGGCCACGCCGATAAAAATTATAGCCGTCACGGCGAGATCAACATAAAGCCTGCGTGCCACAGACGCGTTGTGCGACAAAAGACACGGTTCGCAAAGCGGCGGTTTGAAGGGTAATCATCCCATTTTTAGTAGCAGTTCAAAGTAGAGCCTATGCCGCTTGCTTGAGCTTCATGGCAGGGGTGATCCCGCCGATGCCCATGTTTGGGCGTTCATTGTTATAGCTCCAAAGCCACTTTGTGGTAAAAGCCTGTATTTCTTCAAGACTCTCAAAGAGATACTGGTTCAGCCAGTCATAACGTACTGTCCGGTTGTATCGTTCGACATAGCCGTTTTGCTGTGGCTTACCGGGTTGGATATACCTCAAGTGGATGCCTTTTCGCTTGGTCCAGCTTTGCAGTCTGGCGCGGATGCACTCCGGACCGTTGTCACAGCGGATCTCTTTGGGGCAGCCTCGCCATTCAATTATTTGTTCAAGGGCTCTCTTCACTCGTTCAGCGGGGAGCGAAAAATCTATCTCAATGCCAAGCCCTTCCCGGTTAAAGTCGTCGATGACGTTCAAAAGCCGGATGCAGCGACCGTTTTGCAGTTGGTCGTGCATGAAATCCATTGACCATATCGTGTTCATGGCATCCGGCACGGCAAGTGGTTCCAACTTATCGCGTTTCAGACGCTTGCGCGGCTTGATACGCAGGTTGAGTTCCAGTTCACGGTAGATACGGTACACACGTCTATGGTTCCAGCCGTGGCCTTTGACATTGCGCAGATACAAAAAATACAGGCCGAAACCCCAATTGCGCTGCGATTGCGTCAGACCCAGCAACAGATTGGCAATCAGCACGTTTTCGTCCGACAGCTTGCGCTCATAACGATAACAGATTTTGCTGACGCTGAAAGTCTGACACGCCTGCCGGATGCTCAGGCGTTGCTCAGATACGGTTTTTCGGGCCATCTCAACGCGTTGAAACGGCCTCACCACCGCTTCCCGGAGAACCTCGCACTTTATCTGGGTTTCGGCGTACATCTTTTTCAGGCGGCCGTTTTCCTTCTCCAGTTCTTTCATCCGCGCCATCAAAGGCGCGTCCATACCGCCGAATTTCGCCCGCCATTTGTAAAACACGGCGCTGCTCATGCCGTGTTCGCGGCAAAGCTCGGTGACGGGAACGCCATTCTCGGCCTGTTTCAAAATCGCCAGAATCTGGCTGTCGGAAAATCGGGACGTTTTCATGCAAAATCTCCGGGTTGCTTATTCTCGGAAATGCTACTTCAAAACGCTACTTTTTTTCGGGGGGATTACCGGCATCCTTTCGATCATGATCCTGATGGTTCATGCCAGAAGGATGGAAATCGGCATCCGCCGCGCCGTGGGCGCTCCCAAGCGGCTGATTGTGGCGCAATTTCTCTGCGAGGCCGGTCTGATGGCCGGGGGCGGAGGCATTCTCGGCGTGCTCGCCGCCCTGGGGCTGGTTCGGCTGCCGTCTCTGCTCGGGCTTTTGCCGGCTTACAGCAACCTCCCTCTGGCCGCCGGGGTCTGCCTGCTGTCGGTGCTTTGCGGCCTTGCGGCCGGCTGGTACCCGGCCTGGAAAGCCGCGAAACTGCCGGTGCTCGCCGCCCTGCGGCACGGCTGAGAAGCTTTGGGGAAAAAGGCCGGCTACACGGCCGGCACACTATTTCAAGCCCCCACCGGCCAGGGCAACGTCATCGGCAACCCGATTGCATGGGAGTCCGTAGCGGGCATCCATGAAAGCGGACGGATATACAGCCTACCGGGTAAGCATCGTATCCGTCACGCCTTCAGCGTCGGCCAGGACATTTTGCGGCTCCAAAAAACCATGCCGAGCATGGAAAAACCCGCCGCCCCAAGCGCGGGGGCGAACGAGCCGGAAAAATCCCGAACCACTCCCAAAAGCAAAATCAGCGCGACACTGACAAGGTTTGCGACCATCGCCATAAAACCGACCGCCGTCGCTACATGGGCGGGTTCGGAAACGCCGATGGTCAGGATGAAAACCGAGGCGTAGGTACCGCCGCAAAAAAGGGCCAGGCACAGACCGGCGGCGAACACCCATAGAGGGCCCGGCGCCAGGGCCAGCAGGCAGTAGCATACGCCGATGGCCGGCAAAAAAAACGCAAGGAGGACCGGCTTGGCGAAGCGGCGTCCCAATTCGCCGCTCAGCACCCGGGCGACGGTTCCCGCCAGCAGGATGACGCCGGTGCCGACGGCCCAGTCGTCACTCCGGCTCCCCGGCTTGGCGTCGGCCAAAATGCCGGGCAACCAGCCGGCGAGGGCCGTGATGGACCCATAGGAAAAACCGTGGCAGCACCCGATGTACCAGAGCTGTTTGGACCGGGCCATAGCCGCCGCCGACTTCCATACCCCCGGCGTCCGCGCGACGGAAGGTTTCTCCTGTAATCGCGCCGCCGGAACAACCGCCAGGGAGAACAGCAGCAAAGCGGGAAACAGCGCCCCCAGCAGATACGCGGCGGCCCATCCCCCTGAATTGAAAAACGGAAGAACGAGATAGGGCAGCATGGTGCCGCAACTGAAGGCCGCTCCCTGCAATCCTTGCGCCCTGGTGATATATGCGGGGGGGCAAAGTATTTTTACAGCCTTGACGAGAGACAGGAAGAGCATGGCCGTGCCGACCCCGACAATCAGGCGCATACAGATGGCCAAAGCGAGGCTGTGCGGCGAGAGGAACGGACCGACGCCGCCGATGACGCACAGGGTTCCGGACACAATGAGCGCGCGCGGCGTTCCCACTCTGTCGATAAATACCCCGGCCGGCACCTGGGCCAGAGAATGGCTCCAGAGCAACGCGCTGAGAAACAGGGCCAGGCCCGAATGCCCCACTCCAAAAAGGTCCATGAACCTGTCGGCAACCGGTGGAATGTTGAGGAGCGAGAAACCGATGCCGAGACTGCCGAGAACGGGAAACCAGTAGTATATGGGCATGGCGTCAATCCCTCCGGTGCCGGGAAGCCCCCCTTGCCGAAGCGGCCGTTTTACGCCGGAGCGGCAAGGAATGTTTGCGGTGCTGGGCAGATTCGAGCCGCGGGCGGCCAAGGCGCGGACGCCGTCGCTCCGGCCGGCCGACGGCGGCCCCCCTTTTTCCCTTCATGCGGCCCGGAGGCCGTCGCCCCGGCCGTTACTGGGATTTGACCGCTTCCAGAATATCCTCCACCAGCTTTTCGGCGTTGTTGTTGCAGTTGACGCCAAGCTCGATCAATTCTTTGGAAACGTCCACGGGCAGGTTGCGGCCCTCCATATTTTCATTGAGCAGACCGCCCATGAGGAGCTTGACATTGAGGCCGTTGTCCCTGAATATTTTCAGAAGTTCTTCGGCATAGCTCAAGGCGATGCCGTTGTAAGTGCTGATCATCACCACCCTGCTGTCTGTTTCCCGAATGGTGTCCACGAATTCTTCCGGGGCCACCGTGGCGCCCAGGTCGAAAACCGTGGCGCCGGCTTCCTGGATAATGGTCTTGCAGACTTCTTTGCCCAGTTCGTGCACGTCGCTGGAGCCCATAACGACGGTGATGCCCTTGAGCGGCGTTTGCGCCAGCTTGCTTTTCTGGTTGCCGACCAGCTTGTTTTTCAGCTCGGAAATGGTCTGAATGATGCTGGTGGGCCGCACGGGAACCCGGCCGCGCAGGGCGCTCTGATCCGACCGTCCCACGCCGAAGTTCACTTCCAACTGTTCCGGGCCGATTCCCTTCAGCACGCATAAAAGCTCTCCGGGGTGGGTTATGTCCACCCGCATGTCGTCCAGCCCGTTCATTACCCGTTCGAAGAAGATGCGCCCGCAGGTGACCAGGAGTTCGGCCTCGGCCTCCACTTTGTCCCAATCAATGAATCTGCTGTAATAAGGGGCTTTTTCCATCATCAGGTCGATGACCCGGTGCCCCTCGATGATCTCGTCGACCGAGGGTATGCGCACCGCTTCAGTGACCGGGATGGGGCTGATGGCATGACCTGTGGGGTATTTCATCTGGCAAATGGCATCGGCCAGGGTGTAGGCCCCCATTACGCCGAAATTACGCGGAATGTTCGTGCTGTAATCAATGGTATTACCGTTGACCATGGAGCCGGGCGTATTGCGGGGGTTGGCCTTGGCGATGGCGCGATTGAAAATGATGCGCAGCATGGGATCGCTGAACAGGTTTCCGTAACATTGCCCGAGACCGGCCCCCATGAGATCCTCGATCAGGTGGCGCTCAAGCATGGCCCAGCCGACCATGTTGGTCACGTCGTGGAACAGCGAACCATAGCCGTCGTCGAGGTTCGAGTGCACAATGGCGCCGAGGTCGTAAAAACGCCCCATAAGCATGACGGCTTTCACCATCTCTTCGGTGCGTTCCCGTTCCCGGTCGAGGCCGGGATAGTCGTAGGTGTAATACTGGGAGATGTTGCCGATGGTGGTCACCCCGGCCCCCAAGGCCAGGCGGGTGTTTTCCACAGAGTTCAGCGAGCCGATCATGTGATCGCCGAAGTGCGGCTGCACAGGCACGGCCTGCCCCACGGCGGCCCAGTCTTCCGGGGTTTTCAGCACCAAGCCGGTGCCGATGGGGAATTTATGCCGCACGTCTTCCGGCACGCCCATGATCCAGTCCAGAGAAATGCCGAAGCGATCGATGTAAGAACCGCTTTCTTCCAGCGTACCGTAGATGTGGCGGAACCCATCCAGTGTGGCTTCGCATGAGTTCCAGCCGATCTGGCTGTGCTTCATCACCCGGCCTTCCGCGGCGCAACGCTTTTTAAATTCGCCTTCGGATTTGACGCCGTGGTGCTTCAGGAACAGGGTTTGGCCGACGCTGGCGGCCTGATGCAACGTATCCACCGCGCCGGTGAGCGACTTCATGTCGGGCAGGTCTTTTTCATTGAACCGGCGTTTGATTTCCAGTTTCATCCGTATGTCTCCTTTGAGCACATTTCAGCGTTGAAATGTCCGGTGGAATGCGGCGCTATATTGCTGCCAGGCTGGTTTTCATGATGTCCAGCGCCAAATCCGCGTCATAAGATTTGAGCAGCCCGGCCGCATAGAAAATATACCGCTTGTCCAAATAAAATTCCTCGGCGGCGGGCAAAAGGATGGTCGCATCTTTTTGGGATATGGGCAGCACATTTTCCAACGCCCGTCGGGGCTCTTTACTGTTGATGAGGGGGCCGCCGGTACCGATGATTGTGCGCACGGGCCTGATGTTCTTGCCCCTCTGAAGGGCAGTGCAATTGCAGGAGTGCACGTACTCGATACGGCCGGCATGTCTTCTGGCGGCGACGTGAACCGCTCCGGAGGCGAGAGCCTGATCGATTCGCCGTTCCCATTCGTTGTCCGGAACGTATTTCGTGTCTCCGAGCCTTTTTTCGATGGCCGCCAGGAACAGCCCGATCGGAATGCCCAGCCGCTCGGCCATGTTGTTTCGGCCGATTTCATCCGCCAGGGAACCGGACGATTCGCGCACGCCCATGTCGGCCTCGACCGTTCTGCGGGCATAAGGTTCCAACGCGCCCAAGAGTCGCGCGCCTTCAAAAGCGCTCTGTTCCACATAGGTATGTATGTCGGTGGTGGCTCCGCCCACATCCACGATCATCAGCGGCCCGAGCCCCTCGTTTCCCGGCAGGCCGGTCGAGAGCAGCATTCCGGCTTCCAGCACGGCCGTGGGGGTGGGCATGAGCACCTCGCCCAGGCGGTGCTTCACTTTATCCAGGCCCTTCATATTGACGATGCGGGTCATGAATACGTCGCGGACGATCCTCTCCGTGGGCCCGACATTGAGCCTGCCCACATCGGGAATGATGTTGTCCACGACAAAGCATTCCTTGTTTCGCCGTTGCAGTATGGCCCGGACGGCCTGAGCCGCCCGGCTGTTGCCGGCGAAGATGACGGGAGCGTTGATGGAGCCTTCGGACAGCATTTCAGCGTTGTGCAGAAGCGGCGCGACGCAGCCGTTTTCATACCCGCCGCAGAACAGGATTATTTCCGCATTGAGTCGTTCGAGATCCTGAATATCTTGCGGGCGAAGCTCGCCCACAAACGTGCCCAGAATTTTCGCTCCCGCGCCGAAGGCCGCGTTGCGTCCGGCGGTGGCGCTCAAAGTGTGCGAGAGCCCGATCACCGCCATGCGCAACCCGCCGGCCGCGCTGCTGGAAGAGAGCTTCACCGCTTTGTCCACCGCAACCGCGCCGATAACGGCCCGCGCGGAGTCAAGGCATTGTTCCAGGCAAACGCAGGCATCGGTACGCACGGATGAGGGAACGCAGGCCGAATGAACAACACGCCGGCCAACCTGATCGACCACCGTGATTTTTGTGAATGTACTCCCGAAATCTATGAGAAGGATGTTGCGCATGGCCTGTGTCCACTCCATCGCCGGCCGCGGCGGACCGTCTTTCATCCGCGCCGCCGGCCGCCTTACATTCTTTTCACTTTGTCCACGGCCATCTTGACGCAATCCATCAGGATGCCCTGCAACCCGGCCTTGTTCAGAACCATCAGGCCTTCGATGGTGCAGCCGTCGGGCGAGGTCATGGTGTCCTGAAGTTGGCAGGGGTGTTTGCCGGTATGCTTGATCATCTCCGCGGCGCCGATGCAGTTCGCCAGCACGATTTTATAGGCGTCCGCCCTGGAGAAGCCGGTGAGGACACCGCCGTCCACCAGACCGAGTATGCAGTGATAAATGTAGGCCGGGCCGGAGCCGCTGAAGGCGGTGAAGGTGTCGAACAGGCTTTCGTCGATGAACATGATCTGCCCGACGGCTTCCAGCATTCGCGTCACTTCCGCTTTGTCCTGCGCAGTGATTGCGGAGTTGGCGCACACCGCGCTGTATCCGTGGCGCACATCAATGAGCACGTTCGGCATGACCCGGAAAATCCGGTTCTTGCCTAGGGCGGCTTCAAGTTTCTCCAGGCTGATGCCGGCGCAAATCGAGATGGTCAGCTTTTTGTCCGCGCCGAGTTCTTTCAGCTCGTTGAGCACAGGAACGGCATCCTGCGGGCGAACGGCGATGAACAGGGTGTCGGCCTGCGAGACGGCCTGGGCCTTGTCGCTCACCGGCCGAACCCCATACGTGTTTTGCAGGTGTTGCAGGCGCTCCGGCACCACGTCGAAAACGGATATTTCCGAAGGTTCGAAAACCTTTTGGTTGATCATGCCCCGCATGAGGCCTTCCGCCATATTGCCGCCGCCGATGAAAAGGATGGTCTTGCTCATTGCGTCCACTCGCTTTTGTTGATTCGGTCAATTTCTTCCGCACATATTATGGGCGCCGGCGGCCCGGAAGGGCACACTCGGGAGGAGGCTTCGTCCTGATGCGATTCCGCACCCGGGCCGCCGGCGCCGATTCCGCGGTTCATGTCATATCGCCGGGGAAAGCCCCGAGCATTTTCACTTTGAAATTGCTCGGCGGACGCACAGCGTACGCCCGCGAAGCGTGTTGTTCATACCTTGTAATCTCATGTTATTATATTGATTGCCTGTGGAGAACAAAGGAACATGGAATGTATAATTCTCAAGTCAAAATGCTCTATTGGGCGTCTTCATCTTTCTTCTGCCGCCGAACCGAGTATAAAAGCACCGCTGTGGTGACGCCGATGATCACCAGGCACAGCCCCAACATGACGATAGCTCCGGTTGCCATATGCCGACCTCCTTAAAAGATGGAAAAGATGGCGTTGATGAGGACAAGGATCATCAGCGGCGCGGCAATGAACTTCGTCCAGAAGACAAACCTGTTGCCGACAACGACATCGCTGGTGGGGTTGATGAATTCGTCACGCACTCTCTTTACGCCGAAAATCCAGCAGTAGGCCACCGCGCCGATGCCGGCCGTGATCAGATAGCCGTAGTTGCCGCACAGTTCTTCCCAGAAAACCCGCACTTCTTCGTTGTAAACGGCGGGAACGGCGCAGACGATGGTGATGCCGGTCATGAGCAGCACGGTCTTGCCGCGCGACATGCCGAAGCCGTCCATAAAGGTGGTTACCGGCACTTCCAGCTGCGCGAAGGCCGAGGTGATGGCGGCAAAGAAAATGGCTGCGAAAATGAACATGCCCAGAATGTTGCCGAAGGGAATTCGGGAAAGCAACGTGGGAATGACCACAAAGATCAACCTGTGGCCGCTGGCCGGGTCAAGGCCGAGGGCGATGCAGGCGGGAATAATCGCCATGCCGGCGATGACGCCCGCGCTCAGAACCAGCAGTACCAGGTTGAGCGCATTGAGGGAAACGTCACTCTTTTTGGAAAGGTGGCTGCCGTAAACGAGGGCACAGCCGGGGCCGACGCCGACGGCGAACAGGCCCTGCCCCACGGCGATCATCCAGACTTTGGGGTTGGAGAGCTGCGCGAAGTCCGGGTTCAGGAAGAAGTTATAGCCCTCCGCGATGTTCGGAAGCTCAATCAGACCGTAAACTATGACCACGGCAAAGCAGAAGAATATGCTCGGAACCATCCACTTGCTGATCCGCTCAATGCCGGCGCCGATGCCCCGCCAGACGACGTAGGAAACATACCCGCAGATGAGCAGGAACAGGCCCACCGTCAGGGCCTTGTTGGCCATGACGTGATCGTAGATCTGATCCGGGGGCATACTGGTCCAGAGGGAAACGGCGCAGGCATAGAAGAAATATGCGCTTATGCCCACGATGCTCAGATAGAAAAAGTTCACTCCAAGATACAGCAGGGCGGAAGAGGCGCCGACCACCACACCGGCGGGCCTGTTTTTGAACACCGTCACATAGGTATCGATGATTCCTTTGCCGATGCCTTTGCCCATGCCTATTTCCACAATGGCGAGGGGGGCGACGATGGCGACGATGACGATGAAATAGGCGAGAACAAAGGCGCCGCCTCCGTGTTCCCCTACCAGAAATGGGAATCTCCACACGCTGCCGAGCCCGATGCCCATGCCGGCCATGGCCATGATGGCCCCGAATCGACTACCCCAACTTTCGCGTACGTGATGCTCTGACATACATTCACCTTTTGGCTGTCGTTAATGCGGTGAGTTTTCCACCTTTTTTCGCGGGTTCCGTCAGGGCAGGAGCGGCTTCAGCGCCGCCTCCAGCTCTTTGAGCGCGGCTTCGCCCAGGGGTTGCACCGGCAGGCGGCAGGTGCCCAGGTCGTTGCCCCGGATGCGCGCCGCCGCCTTCACGGCCGAGTTGTAGTTGGTGGTCCAGAGGAAAATGTTGGAAGCCTTCATTTTGCTCCACAGGGTGAACAGTTCCGCGTAGTTGCCTTCTTTGTACAAGTTGTAAAGTCGGACGGCCTCGTTGGGCATGAAGTTGGAACCACCCCAGAAGCAGCCGAGAGCCCCGGAGATCAAGGCATAGGGCGCGAGAAAGTCGCAGCCGCAGAACACGTTGGCCCCTTGGGCAATCAGCTGTTCCGTCCGCATCATGTCGCCGGTGCTGTCCTTGATATATTGCACCGCGGGGATGGCGGAGAGGCGTTTGTAGACCTCCGGGGTAACGTCGAAGCCGGAATGGACCGGAATATTGTAGACCATGATCGGCGTCTTCACCGCCTCGGAAATCTGCTCATAGTGCCAGACAACGCCTTCGACGTCCGGCCCTTCGAAATAGGGCGGCAGAATCAGCAGGGCGTCGGCGCCCAGCTCTTCGGCGTGTTTGGAAAAACTGACGGCGTCCTGAGTACGGATGCCGGAGGTCTGGACAATGAGCTTGGCCTTTCCCTTCACCCGTTTGGCCGCGATCTCGGCCATGCGCAGGCGTTCCCCGCCGGTCAGAAAGGCGAACTCTCCGGTTCCGCCGCAGACGGCGACGATATGGACTCCGCTTGCAACGACCCGGTCGATGTGTTTGGCGAAAGCGTCCTCGTCCAGCTCCTGATGCGGGCCGGAAAACGGGGTGCAGACCGGGGTGCAGATACCTTGAAGCATACTTCTCTCCTTTTTGTACAAGTTCCCGTTGTATGCGGACATCGCCTCAACGGCCGATATTCATGAACACGGTTTTGATTTCCGTATACTGATCAAAGGCTTCGCGGCCCTTGTCCTTGCCGCCGAAGCCGGACATTTTGTAGCCACCGAAGGGGGTGGTGTTGTCGCCTTCGCTGAAGGCGTTGACGGATACGGTGCCGGCCTTGAGAGCGCGGGCGTAACGGTGGGCTTTGCCGAAATCGTTGGTCAGCAGGGTGGCCTGCAGGCCGTATTCGGTGTTGTTGGCCAGAGCCAGAGCCTCTTCATCGGAATCCGCCGTCAGCACGGCCGCGACCGGCCCGAAGATTTCTTCTCTGGCGATGGTGTCGGCCGGCCCGACATTGGTGAAGAGCGTCGGCGGGATATACAGGCCGGCGCCCATATCCAGAGGCTTACCGCCGATAATCGGAGCGCCGCATTCCTCGATGCCCTTGTGGATGTAGCTCATGACCGTAGCAAAGTGCGTCCGGCTGATCATGGGGCCGAGCAGGGTTTCCGGATCCAGCGGAGAACCGATCTTCCAGTTGTCCAGTTCCTTCACCAGGGCTTCGACAAAGCGGTCTTTTTGTTTGCGGGGAACGATGAGGCGGGAGTTGGCCGTGCAGTTTTCCCCCATGTTCCAGAAGGCCGCGACGGCCGCCTGTTGCGCCGCGTATTCAATGTCGGTGAAGTCCTCAAGAAGAACGAAGGGACTCTTGCCGCCCAGTTCCAGGACCACCCGTTTGAGATTGCTCGCGGCGGAATACTGAAGAAAGAGTCTGCCGACTTCGGTGGACCCGGTGAACGACACCACGGAAACGTCGGGGTGCAGGCCGATGGCTTCGCCGATGATGCTGCCCGGTCCTGTGACCACGTTGAAGACGCCGTCCGGAACGCCGGCCTTTTGGGCCAGTTCGGCCACCTTGAGGCAGGTCAGGGAGGTCAGGCCGGCTGGTTTCAGTATCAGGCTGTTGCCGGCGGCCAGAGCCGGGGCCATTTTCCAGCCGACCATCAGGAGCGGGAAGTTCCAGGGCAGCACGCCGGCCACCACGCCGCAGGGCTCGCGCTCGATCAACCCGAGCGAGTTTTCGCCGCAGGGCGCGGTGGCGCCGTAGACGGCCTCGGCATAGGCCGCCTGCCAGCGCAGGCAATGGATGGTTTCGGGAATATCGCCGGTAAGGCAGGCCTGAATGGGCTTGCCGCTGTCCACGGCTTCCATCACCGACAGTTCCACCAGGTGCTTTTCCATGAGATCGGCCAGACGCAGCAGAACCGCTTTCCGCTCCGATGGATGCAGGCGGGACCACACGCCGCTCTCAAAGGCCGCTTTACCGGCGGCAATGGCCGCCTCGACATCGGCTTTATCGCAACGGGCGATGTCGGTAATCTTTTTACCCGTGGCCGGATCAACGGTTTCCATGACCGCGCCGGACAGGGCCGGAACAAACCCGCCCCCAATGAATGCCTTGGCGGGGTAATCCAGCCCCGCGGCAATGCCTTCGTACTCGTTGTGACTCAGAAAGTCGGACATGATCTCTCCTTTGCGCCGGCCCGGCTCGGGTCCGGTAGGTGATTCGTTCAAAACAGGGCCGGCGCTTTTGGGCTAAAGCTGTCGCCGGGCGGGACAGATCCCGTCAAAAATATGTTTTTGTTTTAGGTGGTTAAAGAGGTGGCCTGGTTACGACAACTCCATCTCACAAGCCTTCCGGCGGAATATTCATATTCGCCAGTTCCTGAAGGGGGACGGGGAAAAGGGGTAGTTGGGCGTGGCAGGGCTCGAGCCTTTCGAGCGGAATCCCCAGGGTGTGCGCGATCAGTTCGGCCACGGCCGGCCCGCACATCCGGCCCTGGCATCTGCCCATGCCGGGGCGGGCCTGCGTTTTCAGGCCGTCGGGCGAGAAGTTCCCGGCGCTGATTTCCCGTCTGAGCTCGCCGGCCGTCAGGTTCTCGCATCGGCAGACCACGGCGTCGTCGCTCGGGATGAGCCCGCTTTCCGGCTGCGCGAACATGCCGTCTATGAAGTGTTGGAAGGCTGCATACCGCCGCCGGGCGCCGATGTCGGCGGCGGCGGCTTCGTCCCGTTCCGCCAGGGTCAGGACGCCAAGCTCCCGCGCCACGTCCAGGGCGGCCAGACGCCCCGCTACTGTGGCCGCTTCGGCCCCCAAAACGCCCGCGCAGTCGCCGGCCGCGCGGAGTCCCGAAACCGTGGTTGCTCCCCACATGTCGGCCTCGACCCGCCAATAGCGGCGGAACGGATCCCAGCCATGCCGGCAGCGCGCCAGACGGGTGAGCCTTGTTTCCGGGATGATGCCTTCGTGCAGAAGCACGAGGGAGGCATCAAAGGAGCGCTGTTTGCCCAGGCTTGTAAAAGTCAGGGACAACGCGCCGTTGCGTTGCTCGACCTTTCGGCTGTGCGCGGCCGGGAAGCACCGGTTGCGCAGCGCCATGCCGGCGCTCAGGCCCATGCCGTGAAGCAGGTATCCCGGCCTGAGCAATGCCCCGGGCAGGCGGCGTAACGATGCGCGCAAGCCGCCGTGCCCGGGAAAAATGTTGCCCGGTGGGGTGGTCAACGCGATTCCGGCCACCGGCACCTTGAAATGCCGCATATGCGCGGCGGTCTGCATGATCAAGGGGCCGTTGCCGCTGATCACCACCGGCCCGTCGGGGACAAGGGAGCCGGCTTTGAGCAGAACGTCGGCCGCGCCGGCGGTCATCACACCCGGTAAGGTCCAGCCCGGTATCGGCACCGGCCGTTCCATCGCGCCGGAAGCCATGATGATCCGCCGGGCCCGCAGCACTTCGCTTACGCCGCCCCGGCTGACGCACACGCGCGACGGGGCTATATGCCAGACCGTGGCGCCGCCGTGGAAGGGAATGTCTTTCTGGCCGAACGCAAGGGCAAGTTCCCGCCCCTTGGCGTAATCGGGGCCAAGCGCCGCGGCCTGTGCGGGTTCGTGGCTCCCGGCCCGACGGAAAATCTGGCCGCCGGGTTCCTCTTGGCGATCGAGAACCAGAACGCGCAGGCCATGCGCATGGGCCACAAGCGCCGCGTTCATTCCGGCCGGCCCGGCCCCTATGATGATGAGATCCCAGATCATGTTTCCGCCGCTCCGTTCAAGTAACCCTACGGCCGTTGCCGCGTGTACTCCGGATCGCCCGACTGGCGGGCCACGCGCATGCCTTCACGCACGGGGGTTATGCAGGCTTGGCGGTTGGGCAGGCCGTCGATCTCCATGAGGCACTCGAAACAGAGCCCCATATTACAGTATGGGCCGCGCTCGGTTTCCGGTTTTCCGGCCGCCGGGGGGGATGTGCGGGAGCGGCTGTCCCCGGCGCCGAGCACGGCGGCCGCCACGCTCAGGCCTTCCTCGACCGCAATCTCTTTGCCTTCATAAATGATGGTCACGGTTTTTCGAGGAGAAAAAATCCTGTTGAACATGTGCGCCTCACTGTGTCGGGCCGCGCCCGGTCAAACGAGAAAACCGTCTTTCAACTCGTCGTTCGGATCGATGATGAATGTATTGAGGCCGGTTACATAGGCGCTGCCCGAGACAACCGGAATGCCGCCCTTATACTTGCCGCCCACCAGCACTTCTTCCACGATCTTGGCCCGAAAGCGGGTATTGATGATGCTTTCGTGAACAAACTCCTCGTTCAGGACAAGCGCGCCCTTGGCGAACATGGTGGCGGCCCTGGCCGAGGTGCCGGTGCCGCAAGGGGAGCGGTCGAAGGCGGGCAGGCCGTTTTCCAAATCTTCCGGCAGAACGATGACCGTGCCGCGATGGGTGCCTTCGGGGGTTTGCGGCGGGGCCGTGAACATGACGTGGGAAATCCGGTTGATCCAAGGATGGTCGGGGTGCCGGAACGGCACCGCCTTGCTGATTGCCCGCCCGAACTCCAGGGCCGCCCCGAGAATGTCCTTGATGCGTTCCGGCTTCAATTCGATGTTGAAGGGCGCGGCTTCGGTGATGGCGTACTGGTTGCCGCCGTAAGAAACGTCATAGGCGATCCTCCCGTACCCCGGCACTTCCAGCGTGCCGGAGGCGAATACAAAGGAAGGTATGTTGCGAAACGCTACACCGGCGACGCGCCCGCCTTCCATGAAGGCCGTGGCCCGCACAATGCCGGCGGGGGTGTCGAGAACCACTTCGACACTGTCTCCGGCAACCGGAACCCGGCCGCTTTCAATCAGGGCGGTGACCGTGCCGATGGTGCTGTGCCCGCACATGGGCAGGTAACCCACAACATCGATGTACAGGATGCCCATGTGGGCTTCCGGGTTGCACGGCGGCACCCAGATGACCCCGCACATATCCACGTGCCCGCGGGGTTCCTTCATGGTCACGGTTCTGATCCAGTCCAGGTTTTTGCGGCAGTATTCCTGTTTTTCAGCCATGCTTTTGCCGGGGATGGCCGGGAAGCCGGAGAAGATGCTGCGGGTGGGGTTGCCGGCGGTGTGCGTGTCGATGGACTCGATGACGTGGGTGGATCTCATGGATTATTCCTTTTTGCCACGCGCTCCGGGCGCATGGTGTTCCGAGCTGAAACGACGCAAATCCAGGGGCGCAAGGTCTATGGCGGGCTCGCCGCCGGCCAGCATCTGGCTGATCAAAAGCCCGGTCACCAGCGACAGGCCGATGCCGTTGCCTTCATGCCCCGTGGCCAGATAGAGGCCCCGCACGTCGGTGTCGGAGATGATGGGTTTGCCGTCGGGCGTTGAGGGGCGAACCCCGGCGAAGGCGCGGATGAAAGAGGCCAGGGCCAGGGCCGGGAAGAATTGTATGGCCCGCTGCGCCATGGCCTTGAGCACCGCCGGATGCGGCTCGGTATTCATGCCGACGAATTGGCGGCTGCTGCCGATAAGGCATGTCGCCCCTTCGGTGGGTTCGAAAACCATGGCCACACCGTAGCGCTCCATTTCCGGAGTCAGGCCGTTGCGCTTTTCACCGCCCTTTGCGGCGATATAGCCGAATTCGCTGAAACTTTTATGGGGATAGCCCTGCTGGCGTTCGGTCACCAGAATTTGCCCCTGCCTGGGCCTGACCGGAACATTGATTCCGGCCATGTACCCAATCATGGGCGTCCAGACGCCGGCGGCCAGTACGACGTTTTTCGCGGCAATGAAGCCGTTGCCGGTCTCAACCCCGGCAATGGCCCCGTTTGCAACCTTCAACCCGGAAACGTTGGTGCGGGTGTGAATTGCGGCCCCCCGGCGTTTGGCCAGGTCCGCCAGCCCGAAGGCCAGGCGCATGGGACTGAGGTTGCGGTCGCTCTCAAAATCGATACAGGCCAGAACGGAGTCCGAAATAAAGGGAAAACGATGCCGCACTTCGGCTCTGTCCAGAAAGGAAACCGGAATTCCTTCGGCTTTTTTGCCTTCGTAATTGACCCGGGCCGTTTCCAGAGCATTTTCGTCATCGACAAGCAGGCCGCAGCCGGTTCTTTCAAAATGCACGTCGTAGTCCAATTCGGGGACGATGACGTCAAACAGGTCAATACCGAGCTTGCACAGGCGGCTGAAGTAACCGGGCGGGCTGTCGTAGGCCGCGATGTTTCCTTCGCAGCGGCGGCTGGTGCCCCAGGCGAATTCGCCCCGCTCCACCAAGGCCACATCCATACCGGCCCGAGCCAGAAAACAGGCAACGGCGGTTCCTACCGCTCCGCCCCCTATGACCACTGTTTCGGCATTGCTATGGTGATTCATGAGAAAGGTCCTTGACTCAGCAAATTGCGACAACTCGAACGATGCGGCCGTTGCGGGCCTTCAGGCGCGAAACGGCGGGCCGGACGTGCCGCGCATCGAGTGTACGAATGGGTGCGGCATTTTCTGAAATCAGGGAAAGCAATATTTATACCAAAATATATACATTATCTATTACTGTGAATTTACAGAATTTTTTCGCGACGATATTTCCACCGCAAACCCTGATTATATTTCGCGTTGCATTTTGCCTCAAAATAGGCAACGATCTGTCCCATATTGCCTCATTTGTCGCAAGCGCCCATGTGTTGCAACATGCCTCACCCGTGTGGGAAAAGGGCGGGTGGGGTGCGCGCCAGAATGATAAGCGCCGTTAATCTGGGCGCGGCACCGAATCGGAAGGGAGTCGGACATGAACAGGGCCACGGCGGACATTTGTTCCGAGGCATATCAAGCGAAAGTCAAAAACGTCTGGAAACGGTTCGTGGCGGGCAAGCCCATCCCCGAAGGGATAGTTCCCCCATATGTTCTCAAGGGTTGGGAGTTGAGCCGGAAAAACGGCGTGGACCCCGTCGGGTCACCGCCCCCGCCCCTGCTCGGCAAGAAGGAAATCGAAGCGATGCGCCTGCGCCATCACGATCTGCTGACGGCGGCGGAACCCATCCTGCATATGCTGGCCATATCCATTCAAGACACGGAATACATCGCCACTTTGTCTGTGGCATCCGGCCACGTTCTGGCCGTGGTGGGCGACGGTGCCTTGGCCAACCATGCGAAAAGGCAGCACAACGTCGTCGGCGCCCATCGCAGCGTTTCCCTCATGGGAGTCACGGCCATGTCCCTCAGTATGATCGAAAGGACTCCCCTGAGCCTGATAGGGCACGAGCACTACTGCTCCCACGAGCACGACTGGAAATGCTTTGCCGCGCCCATATTCAACGAAAATGACACGGCGGTGGCCTCGTTGACCATATCGAGCCATATTTCCAGCCGGGATATCCACACCCTCATGCTGGCGCAATCCTGCGCGGCCTGCATCAGCATCCGTTTGCGGGAAAACGCGCTTATGGAGCAGCAAAAAAGGCTCAACGCCATGTTGCGCCTGGTGTACAACTCCCTTCCCGAGGCCGTGTTCGCGGTCCAGGCCGACGGCGGCATATCTCACGCCAACAGCAGAGCCGTGGCCGACATCCTTGGTTCGGAAATCTCCTCTGCCGGCTTCCACCTCGACAGACTGCTGGGCGCGGGGGATTTGCCGAGAGCCCTTCAGACCCTGCGCAAGGGTACGCCCGAAACGCTCCGTCTCCCCGTACGCACGCACAAGGGGATACGCACCTGTTTCTGTCGGTTTGAACCCATTCTGATCGACAATAAAGAACTCAGCGGGGCCACGTTGTCGATCACGACGGAAAAACAGCTGGTGGATCAAGCCAACCAGATCAGCGGCAACAAAGCCTATTTTACCTTTGACAACATCCGGGGGAAGAGCGCTTCCTTACGCCGGCAGATCGACATCGCGAAGAATTCGGCCAAAAGCAACTCGCGCGTGCTTATTTACGGTGAAAGCGGCACCGGCAAGGAGTTGTTCGCCCAGGCCATCCACAACGCCTGCTTCGGGCGTAACAAGCCCTTTGTGGCCGTGTCCTGCGCGGCCATTCCCCGCGATCTCATCGAGTCCGAGCTGTTCGGCTATGTGGAGGGAGCCTTTTCCGGCGCGAGAAAAGGCGGCATGGTGGGAAAAATCGAGATGGCCGACGGCGGTTCGCTCTTTCTGGACGAAATCAACAGCCTGCCCTTGGATATGCAGGCAAAGCTTCTGCGTGTGCTGCAACAAATGGAGGTGGTCAGAGTAGGCGGCTCCTACCCCATCCCGGTCAACGTGCGGGTCATTTCCGCCACCAACAAAAAGCTTCTGGAAGCCGTGCACCAGGAAACGTTCAGGCAGGATCTGTATTTCCGCCTCAACGTGGTGGAAATCGTCATACCGCCGTTACGGGAACGCAAAGAGGATATCGGCCTTCTGGCCGGCAGCTTCCTTCAGCGTCTTTCGGCAAAAATGGACCGCCCGGCCCCCCGCCCGGCCCCGGCAACCCTTCGGGCGCTGGAAGAATATTCCTGGCCCGGCAATGTGCGGGAACTGGAAAACGTCTGCGAACGCGCCCTGATACTGACGCCCGGCGATACCATCGCTTTGGAGCATCTGCCACAGGAAATCTCCGGCGGCGGTCCCGCCCGGAAAAGCGGCGGTGAACCGGCCTGGGGTGCCGACCGTACGGCGGGAGGCATTATGGAGGTGGAGGGCGGCACGGTGGACGATGTCTATGCCGCCCTCATCAGGACGACGCTGAGCGCTTACAACGGCAACTACAGCAAGGCAGCCGAAAGGCTTGGCGTATCCAGAAGCACGCTGTACCGGAAGATGCGGGCGTGGGGGATGAAAAAACAGAACATTTTTTAGAGCGATTTTACCTTGAAACCACTCGGCGGATGCCCGCGAAGCGTGCTGTTTGTATCCTGCCATCCCGCTTTGCCGTTTGGGTGCCTTGGGGGGAACAAAGGAATTTTGCGTGTACAACCACACAGTTGAAATGCTCCGGCATCCGCATGTGCGACCGCTCAGCCGCGTTGTTTCGGCGTGTTCACATATCCTGTGGTCATGATGATGCCGGCGATGATCATGGCGCCCCCCGCGCCAGTTCCCAGGCCATGAACGGCACAAGGGGCAGGCTGCCGCACCAGGCCATCAGCAGCAAAAAGCTTTTTTCGCCCACGTCGCGCGGCTTGAAACGCAGCAGGACGGTGTAAACGGCAAAGGTCAGGGCCGCGATGAAGGCGAAAATATCGCCAAGGTGCGCGCCCAAAGAGGCGAGCGAGCCGAGGCCCTGCCGCGTAGGGATGTCGGTTATGTCGCTCACCCACACTCTGTCTTGCCCGCCTGGCGCGAAGTTACGATTGAGACGGTTGGGGGCGACCGGCAGCGCGTGGTTTGAGTCCGTGGTGCGGACAACGCGCCGCTTGCGCTTGCGGACGAGGCCCATTTCCGTCCTCAATCGCCATGATGATGGCTTGCTGCTTCCATTCCTGCGGATAACGCCCTCGTATGGTTTCGCCATAGAGCCTCCTCAAGCAGTTCAACTTCTTGCTCCTCTTTCTTTTCGTAAGAAGAAATGTCGAACATCTCTCGGAACAGAGCCGGAATTCCTTCATCATAAAGCAGCTCGTTGTGCTCATTCACCGCTGCAAGTGGGGCATTCAGTTCCTCTACACTTTCCTTGAGCAGCGTTTCGATCTTGAGAGGCGAAGCGTTGAAGTAGCGGGCGATTTCCGCAATCAGGGTAAAGGCCGCCCAGGAGCGACGCTTTTTCAGGTGGCTGGTATCTTCTTCTTTTGTAGCGCCGATGGATTTTTTACCTTTTTGCAGCAAAGCGTTCTGCTCGGTGTGGATCAGGCGATAGCGCTCCACGTCCCATGCGTCCAAGCCAAAAGAAATCCGCTCTTTGATGGTTTTTCCCCGGCATTCATAGACCTACCGTACTCGCGTCAGCTTGATACT
>JAVBNL010000056.1:0-13293 GCA_031551515.1 Desulfovibrionaceae bacterium | reverse complement strand
TTGATGGCCTGCTTGTTGGCGCCCACGGTGCCGTCAGCGCCCAGGCCGAAGAATTTGCACTGCACGGTGCCCGCGGGCACGGTGTCGATAGTCTGGCCCACGGGCAAAGACGACTTGGAAACGTCGTCGTTGATACCCACGGTAAAGTGGTTCTTGGGCTTTTTCAGGGCCATGTTGTCGTACACGGCCTTGACCATGGCCGGGGTGAATTCCTTGGAGCCAAGGGCGAAACGGCCCGCCAGCAGCGTTTTGGGCAGGCGGCCGGCTTCGGCCAGGGCTGTGGTGACGTCAAGGTACAGGGGTTCGCCCTGGCTGCCCGTTTCTTTGCTGCGGTCCAGCACGGTGACGCTCTGCGCGGTTTTCGGCAGCACCGCGACCAGGTGGTTCATGGAGAAGGGACGGAACAGGCGCACCTTGACGAGGCCGACCTTTTCGCCTTTGGCCACCATGAAGTTGACCATTTCTTCGATGGTGTCACAGCCCGAACCCATGGCGATGATGACCCGTTCCGCCTTGGGGTGCCCGAAATAGTCAAACAGCTTGTATTTACGGCCGGTCAGTTTGCCCACCTTTTCCATCTCTTTGGCCACGATGGCGGGCAGGGCTTTATAATAAGGTTCGCTCCGCTCACGGCCCTGGAAATAGATGTCCGGGTTCTGCACCGTGCCCCTGATGGTGGGGTGGCGCGGTTCCATGGCCGCCGCGCGGAACTCTTCGACCTTTTTGTAGTTCACCAGTTTGGCGATGTCTTTGTAGTCGATGACCTCGATCTTGGAGACTTCGTGCGAGGTGCGGAACCCGTCGAAGAAGTGGCAGAACGGCACGCTGCCCTCAATGGCGGCAAGGTGCGCGACGAGAGCTAAGTCCATGCACTCTTGCACCGAGGCGGAGGCAAGAAAGGCGAAACCCGTCTGGCGTGTGGCCATCACGTCCTGGTGGTCGCCGAAGATGGAGAGCGAAGGCGCGGCCAGAGCGCGGGCTGAGACGTGGAAGACGCCGGGCAAGAGTTCGCCCGCGATTTTGTACATGTTGGGAATCATCAGGAGCAGACCCTGCGAGGCGGTAAAGGTGCTGGTCAGCGCGCCGCCGGCCAGAGAGCCGTGCACGGCCCCGGCCGCGCCGCCTTCGGACTGCATTTCGCGCACCTGCACGACCTGGCCGAAGATGTTTTTCAGCCCTTCCGCCGCCCATTCGTCGGCGGATTCCGCCATGTTCGACGAGGGCGTAATGGGAAAGATCGCGGCCACTTCACTCAACGCGTAGGCGATGTGCGCTGTGGCCGTGTTGCCGTCCATGGTCTTCATCGTGCTCATGATGGTCTCCTTAGAGAGGTTATGAACAAAGGTACTGTTATTTATTAATGTTTTTCAGATAATTATATATCGTATACCGGGATACGCCCAGCACCGACGCCACTTCAAGAACAGAACCCTTCATGCTGAAAAACTTGTGCTCGTCCAGCCGCCTGATAAAGGCCATGCGCTCTTTCACCGTCATGATGCGCGGGTCTTTCTTCATTTCCGCCAGCACGTCGTTGATGACGCTTTCCACCGTTTTGACCGTCAAATCGGCCAGCGATTCGCGGGCGTCTTCAAAAATGCCGCTGTGCTGCAAGCCATACCCGGCAATGGCCTGTTTGGCGTCCATCAGTTTCGTGATGTCGAAATTGATGCACAAAAACCCGATGATCTTGTCTTCATCATCCTTGATGCACACGGTGCTTGAAACCACGGACTTGTCTTTGAACTTGGTCTGGTACCCGTGCACGTCTTCGCCTTTTTCACGCAAGGCCAAAAGCTTCAGGCCGAAGTTGGTGATGGGGGAGCCCGCGCTGCGGCCGGTGACGTTGCCCGCGATATGTACAAGCGAGCGGTTGGGGTCGGCCATGTCGTGCACGGCCACCTCGCTGTGCTGGCCGAAGGTGTGCACGATGGCGTCGGCCACCCGCCCCAAAAGCGTAAAAAGCTTCTTTTTTTCGGTCATGGTTTTCTCCGCCATGATTCGTTCATACCCCAGCCGCTGCCAGTGTCAAAAGAAAGAGCAAAACTCAACAAATTTTGTTGAGTTGTTGCAAAACGAATAAAGGATAATTATATAAGCTCTTGATTTCGTTAAGAATGAAAAAATGCGACACACCGGGCAGGCGCTGAAAAGTTGAGCCCGACCGGGCGGATACAAGGCCTGGAAAGGACGGCGCGGGGCTGGTGACGCCCCGCGCCGCGAGACGTCAGTCCGCCGCTTTGTCCGGCGTCTGCAGTTTATGATAGTTGAATTTTTTCCTTGCGTCCTTGAGAGAGCTGCCGCCCTTGATCGCTTCGATGATGCCGTTTTCCGCTTCTTCAATTTTCAGGGCGAGCCGCAAAATTTCCTCCGCGCGTTCACGGGGAATCACAAGAACGCCGGTCTGGTCGCCCATGATCAAATCGCCGGGGGCGACGCGCACGCCGCAAATGACGACCTTTTCGTTCACCGCTTCCAGGGTGACGCGGTCTTTGCCCGTGACCATGAAGTGCCCTCTGGTGAACATGGGGTAGCCAAGCTCACGGATGCCGTCCACGTCGCGGCACACGCCGTCGATGACCGTGCCCGCGATTTTTTTGGATACGGCCAGACAGGTCATGATGTCACCCCAAACCGTGCAGTCCGTGCGGCCCCGGTTGTCGATGACCACCACTTCGCCTTCTTTCACGTCGTCAATGAAGTCGCCGACGTTGGGAGGCGTAAGGTCTTTGGGGGCATAGCGCACCGTGAAAGCGGGGCCGACGAACTTTTTGCCCAGGGTAATGGGCATCATGCCTTCGCAGCCGCATTTGATTTGCAGCTTGTCCATCGCGTCGGAAACGGTGGGGGTGGACAGCGTCATGAACCCGGCGATCAAGTCCTTCGTGGTCATGCGAATCTCCTTATTTCTTTTCCAGCATTTTGTCGTAGCCGGATTTTTTATCCGCCTCCGCAAAAGAAATGCCGGCTTTGAGTTCTTCAACGATGGCGGTTTCCCGCTTGCAGATGTCCAGCGCCGCTTCCACCACCTCGTCGACCCGGTCCTGCGGAATCACGACAACACCGTTGACGTCGGCCATAACCACGTCGCCGGGATTGACCTGCACGCCGCCGAGCTGAATCTGGCAGTTATAGTCGCTTTGCACGTTGCGGCCCCGCGCGGTGACCGGCGTTGTGCCCCTGGCGAACAAGGGGTAGCCGAAGCCCGCTATCTCTTCGACATCACGGCTTGCGCCGTCGATGATGGTGCCCGCTATGCCCTTTTGCATGGCGGAACAGGTCACAATATCGCCCCAGCAGTTCTGGTCCAGGCGGCCGCCGTTGTCAAAAACCAGCACGTCGCCGGGCTGGGCCACGAACAGCGGGTCCGCGCCCATATGCCCTTCGGGGTTTTGGGGGCCGAAGGGCATGATCTTCATGGTGATGGCCGGGCCGCAGACTTTCTTGCAGCCGTGGTACAGCGGCTTTATGCCGTGAACGCCCGCGGGCAGGCCCAATTTATCGAGCGCGTCGGAAACCATGCAGGTCGAAACGGTGTACAGCTTTTCCATCGCTTCTTTGGACGGCCTTTTGGCCAGGTACTTGTACTGTTTTTCCTGAGTGCTCATGACAGCTCCTGTTGATGTGCCTGCTGATCGTCACAGTGTATTCCTTTCAGTCATCGCTTAATTGCGCCAAGGCGTTCATTTCCGCCGCTTCCTCTTCATCCGTGATGTCGCTGCCCGCGACCTTGTACAGCAGCAGGCAGGCGACGGTGTTGCCCAGCACGTTGATAGCGGTGCGGCCCATATCCATGAACCGGTCCACGGCCATCAGCACGGCCATGCCTTCGAGCGGAAGGCCGAGGCTGCCCAAAATGGCCGAGACCACGACGAAGGTCACGCCGGGAATGTTGGCGGTGCCTTTGTTGGCGATCACGGTGGTCACCAGAATGGAGACAAGGGAAGCGACATCCAGGTTCAGCCCGTACATATGCGCGATAAAGCAGACATATAGCGATTGGCCCAGCGCGGCCCCGTCAAGGTTGAAGCTGTAGCCCAGCGGCAACACGAAGGCGACGACGCGGTTGGGTATGCCGTTTTTCTCAAGAATTTCCATGTGCAGGGGCAGGGTGACTTCCGACGAGGCGGTGGAAAAACCGAGCAGGAAAGGCTCCAGCACTTTTCTCAGGACCTGGACAGGGTTGTGCCCGGCCAGAAAGGTCACGAAGCCGAAGAAGACCAGCATGACCAGCAGGCCGAGGTAGCACACGCCGATAAGCTTCAACAGGCTGACCAGCATCGCGCCGCCCTGGGTTGCGAAGACCCAGGCCACGATACCCGCGACGGCGTAAGGAGATACAGCAATGATGCCTTCGCACAGTTTGAACATGGCGTGCATGACGGCATCAAGCAAACTGATGACCACTTTCGCCTTTTCGCCGATTTTCGCGAGGCACAGGCCGAAGCAGATGGAGAAGAACAGGGTGGGAATAATCTTCTGCGCGGCCATGTTGGCGATAATGTTGTCGGGAATGATATCGAGAAAGAATTTGACGTAATCGACTGATTTACCGAAGGAGTCGGGCAATACGACGCTTTGCGCGTTGGGCATGACCATGCCCGCGCCCGGCTGGAAGATAAGACTTAATGTGATGCCGATGGCGACGGATACGGCTGTTGCGAAATAAAACCAGGTGAAGGCGCAGATGCCCAGTTTGCCCAACTGTTTCAGGTTGGAGCCCATTTTGTACACAGCCAGCGTCACCGCCGAGAAAATCAGCGGAATGACTATCATCTTGAGGGCCTTGATGAATGCGGTGCCGATGGGTTGCAGTTTGGCCCCGAAGACCGGCCAAGTATAGCCTATGGCGGCGCCGACGCACAGGCCGATCATGATTTTTATCCACAGGGGAATACCGCGGCGGGGGGACTTTGCAGCTATTTGATGTTCCATTGATCACTCCTCATGGCACGTTGACGGTGAGTGTGGTGAAAGGCATCAGCTCAGTTTATTGCGCACCTTATGAATATCTGTTGTCGACAATTTAAAATAAAAAAAATATCCACACGAAAACACAGCAGCATCGCCGCTACACCCGGGGTATGTCTTCAAGGGTGGAAAGCCCGCCCATGGCCCGTTCCAGGTCCACATACACGTTTCTGGACGATTCGATGGCCGAATTGGCGACGGAACGCAAATGGCTGCGCAGGGCGTCCTTGCATTTGGGCAGGTCGCGCTTGCGAATCAGGGCGATGATCTCCATATGCTCACGATACGATGTTTCAAACCGCGAAACATCTTTGGCCGCGCTGACGCCCCTGATTCTGTCCATCTGCGTGTTCAGCATGTTGACAAAGGCCAGCAGGCGGCCGCTGCCGCTCTTTTCAATGATCAGCCGGTGCAGCAGCCTGTCGGCCTGGTGCCAGGTTTCCCAGTCCGATTTTCTGTACGATTCGTCAAAAGTTCGCTCCACAAAGCTCAACTCCTCTTCGGTGAAGCGGTCAAAACTGCGCTCAATGGCCCACAGCTCATGCAGCGCGCGCAGCTCGTAAATCTCTTCAACGTCCGAAGGGTTGAGCGGCACCACAAAAGTTCCCCTGGCGGGGTAGCTTTTCAGCACCCCTTCCGCTTCAAGCTCACGCATGGCTTCGCGAATGGGGGTTCTGCTCATCTTGAGTTCCGCTGCCAAGTCCATCTCGCGCACGGGCGCGCCCGCCGGAATGGCGCCCGATACGATCGCTTTTTTCAGGAACTCATACGCCTGCTGCTTGCGGTTCATCACAGCCTCTTGAATATTTATTGTCGACAATATGTCTTCACTATCGCGGCGATCCGATCCGGTCAAGAAAAAATTCAGGTCAAGGCGAACCGCGCTTCACTTCCACCTTGGCCAGCAGCTCAAAAAAGCGAATCAGCCCGCCGTGGTCTATCTGCCCCATGCCGTTGGCTTTGAGCGCCTGCATCATCTCCATGACCTGCGCGGCCAGCGGCACGGGCGAGCCCGCGCCGTGCGCGGTCTCGATAACGTTCGCCAGGTCTTTGATGTGAATTTCCATACGTGCGCCGGGCGTATAGTCGCGGGCCAACATCATGGCGCCTTTGGCTTCAAGCACCGCGGAACCCGCAAGACCGCCCCGAATCGCGTCAAAGACCAGGCCCGGGTCGGCCCCGGCCTTGGCGGCCAGGGTCAAAGCCTCCCCCACCGCCGCGATGTTCACGGCCACAATGATCTGATTGGCCAGTTTCGCGACGCTGCCCGCGCCCACGTCCCCTACCAGAATGCTGGATGCTGCCATGGCGTTAAGCGCGGGCAAGGCCCGCTCGTAGTCGCTTTTAGAACCACCCAGCATGACCGCCAGCGTGCCGTCGATGGCTTTGGGTTCGCCCCCGGAAACCGGGGCGTCCATCATGGCGATACCTTTGGCTGCAAGGCCCTTGTGTATCTCCCGCGCCGTCATGGGCGAAAGGGAACTCATATCAAGCACCAGCGTGCCCGGTTTTGCGTTCTCTCCAACGCCGCCGGGTCCGAGGGCAACCGCAAGGCAAACCGCCGGGGTGGGCAGCATATGGATGATGACGCCGCAGCGTGGGGCAAGCTCCGCCACACTTGCCGCGGGGATGACGCCGCCTTTGGCTGCCGCTTCGCGGCTGGCCGCGCTCGGAGAATAGCCGATGACCGTGAACCCGGCTTTCACCAGATTCTTCGCCATGGGCCGCCCCATGACGCCAAGGCCGATAAAACCGATTGTTTCCATGCGCATATCCTCCGGCAAATGCGGGCGCGCGCTTGACAAAGCCCGGTTTCATTACAATCATGTGGGGTACGCATTGTCAATAAAATGGGGCCTTACAGAGCCGAATCACGCTTGTGGCCCCTTGCGGCATCGTGCTATGGTCCAAGGCCGTTCCGGGCGAAGAACGCGACGCGAACGGCCCAATACAAAGGAGACTCGTATGGCGACTATCACCGGCAAATATCTGGGCAACCTGCGGGTTGAGAGCATTCACACCGCCAGCGGCGCGAAACTGGTCACCGACGCCCCCCTGGACAACCAGGGCAAGGGCGAAATGTTTTCTCCCACGGACATTTGCGTCACCTCGCTCGGCGCCTGCGCCATGACCATCATGGGCATTTACGCCCAGAACCACGGCCTGGACATCACCGGCGCATCCTTTGAAATCAACAAGATTATGAGCCCCAAACCGCCTCGCCGCATCGCCTGCATTGAGCTCGTCTTTACCATGCCCGACAAAGGCTATAGCGACAAAGAAAAGCAATCGCTGATCCGCGCGGCTGAAACCTGCCCGGTTCACCTCAGCCTGCACCCGGAAACGGAACAGAAAATCACGTTCAAATGGGCGCAATAGTATTTTGTAAGCGCGCCTGACACGGGAAAGACCATGAAAACCCGCCCTGCCGGCGTAAAGCCGTTGACCCGCTCCCGCATGCCGGAGCTGGACAAGGTCGTGGACGAGCTGTGCCACCCGGATTCATACGAATCGGTGCTGCACCGCCCGCTGCACGACATGCCCATGCCTTCCTTGCGCGATTTGTCGGAACTGATGTCCCGCCTGCGCGCGGCGATCTTTCCCGGTTTTTACGGTTCCACCAGGGTGGAGCCCGAATCCATGCGCTATCACCTTTCGGCCAACCTCGATTCCATCTACCGAATGCTGGCGGAGCAGATCAAACGAGGCGGCTGTTTCACCTGCGCGGAATTCGCGGCGGAATGCGGCAATTGCGACGAGGTCAGCCATGACCTGTCCATGAAGTTCATCAAAGAGCTGCCCCGCATTCGCGCCCTTTTGGCTTCCGACGTACGCGCGGCGTACGAGGGTGACCCGGCTGCCAAAACCCCCGGCGAGACCATTTTCTGCTACCCTTCCATTCAGACCATGACCAACCAGCGCGTGGCGCATGCGCTCTACAAACTAGGCGTGCCGCTCATTCCGCGCATTCTGTCTGAAATGGCCCATTCCGCCACCGGCATCGACATTCACCCCGGCGCGGAAATAGGCGAAGAATTTTTCGTCGACCACGGCACGGGCGTGGTGATCGGCGAAACCTGCATCATCGGGCGCGGCTGCCGCCTGTACCAGGGGGTGACCCTGGGCGCGCTCTCGTTCGCCAAAGAGCCGGACGGCACCTTGACCAAAGGCATTCCCCGGCACCCCATTCTGGAAGATAACGTCATTGTTTACGCCGGGGCCACCATTCTGGGCCGCATTACCATCGGCGCGGGCGCCGTCATCGGCGGCAACACCTGGGTCACCCACGACGTGCCCCCCGGATCGCGCCTGGTGCTGCCGCCTTCGGCCAGCAACGGCACGACACGGCCCGGCAAAGGATAAACGGAAAAGTATGCATTCACCCCGTATCAGGCGCATCGCCGCCTTTGCCGCGCTGCTTTTTTTTCTGCACTCTGAAGCCCACGCCTGCACCTTGTGGGCGGCGACGGGGCAGGGCGTTGCCGGCGGCGGCACACTGATCGTCAAAAACCGCGATTGGCCGGAACAGGCCGAGGCCACAGCTACAGTCACGCCGGATGCGGGTTTTCGCTATTTCGCGCTCTATGCCCTGGACGCGCGTAAAGACGGGACCGTCAAGCGGCGCGTGGTGGCGGGCCTTAACGAGGCCGGGCTGGTCGTGGTCAGCGCCAGCGCCAGCTCCATTCCCCAAAAACAACGCCAGGCCGACAAGAGCAACCGTTTGCTGATGACGCAGCTCCTGACCGGGGCCAAAAGCGTGGCCGAGGCTCTGGACGCCCAGAAATTTCCGCCTTCGCTTTTTTACGGCCCGCGCTTTTTGCTGCTGGCGGATGCGACCGAAACCGCCTGGGTCGAAATCGGCCTTGGGGGTAAATTCAGCGTGCGCAGAGAGAAAAATGGGGTGCTGACCCACACCAATCATTTTCTCGCCCCTGCCATGCTGGATTTCAATATCAAGATAGGCGACAGCAGCGCCAAGCGCCATGAGCGCATAATCAGCCTGCTGCGCGGCGGCGTGAAACCGTATACGCTGGACTATTTCACCCTGCTGGCCCGCGATGCGGCCGCCGGGCCCGACAACAGCATCTTCCGCACCGGCTCCGCGCCGGACAAGCCCCGCACCCTGTCCGTCTTCGCCGTCAGTTTGCCGCCGCAAGGCGCGCCCGAAATACGGCTGTGGATGAAGGGCCAGGGCACGAACGATTTCATCACCCTGCAGGCGGCGGACCTCTTTCCGCCCCGCCGGGGCACGCCATAAGCACAAGAAGGAAGCGCCATGCTCAACAAATTCCGCATGCTGACCCCCGGCCCCACGCCCCTGCCCGAGCGCGTACGTTTGGCCATGGCCAGAGACATGATTCACCACCGCAAGCCGGAGTTCAAAACCCTGTTCCGCGAATCGCAGCAGGGCTTGCAAACCCTGTTCGGCACGGCCGGGCCGGTGCTGACGCTTTCCTCTTCAGGCACCGGCGCCATGACCGCCGCCGTTGCCAACCTTTTCGCCCCCGGCGACGCCGTCATCGTGGTCGAAGGCGGCAAGTTCGGCGAACGCTGGACCGCCGTCTGCGAAAGCCTGGGCCTTACCGTCACGCGCCTGCCCGTGGAATGGGGCTGCGCCGTCACCCCGGCGGCGGTGGAAAAGGCGCTGCGCGAGAACCCGCAGGCCAAAGGCGTGCTGCTGCAAGTGTCGGAAACCTCTACCGGTGCGCTGCACCCGGTCAAAGAAATCGCCGCCATAACCGCGCGCACGGACGTTCTGCTCATTGCTGACGGAGTTTCTTCCGTTTCCATCAGCCCTTGTCCTATGGATGAGTGGAAAATCGACTGCCTGCTGACCGGCTCGCAAAAAGGCCTGATGCTGCCGCCGGGCCTTTCGTTTATCGCCCTGTCCGAGCGGGCCTGGAAAAAAGCGGAAAGCCTGCCCGTGCGCGATTTTTATTTCCCCCTGGTCAAAGAGCGCGACAACAGCGCCAGCGCCCAGACAGCCTACACCCCCGCCGTCAGTTTGCTTTACGGCCTGCACGAAAGCCTGCTCATGTTCGCCGAGGCGGGGCTTGAGACCATTTACCGCAAACAATGGGCGCTGACCTGCATGGCCAGAGCGGGCATTGCGGCGCTGGGCTTCGAACCGCTGGCGAAAACGCACTACACCTGGGGCTTGACCAGTTTGCGCCTGCCCGGGGGCGTCGGCTCCAAGGCGCTGCTGGCCCGCGCGGCGGAGCGCTACGGCGTGATCATGGCCGCGGGCATGGGCCACTTGCAGGAAAGCTCCATGCGCATCGGCCACATGGGCTGGGTGGACTGGGCTGACCTGGCTGCCGGGCTGCACGCTCTCGCCGGGTCGTTCATCGACCTTGGCGGGCACCTGGGCAGCCGCGATTACCTGGAGCAGGCGCTGGCGGCCTACAGTGACGCTTTAGACGGCCCCTTGCCTTTCTGACAGGGCGAGCGCATCTAATTTTGTTGTGCCGCAATGCCTTGAAAGGCACTGGATCCCATCTCTGCTCTCGATGCCCGTAACGCTCCTGCGTCGCTAACGGGCACAAGCCCTTCGGGTCGGCACCTGCGCGGGAATGACGTGTGCTGAAAATGTTACTACCGGTAAAGGCAACCGTCATTCCCTGCGGAGGCAGGGAATCCAGGCCGCACAAGCTTTGCCTAACCGTACTCTACGGCAGAGTGAGAAAATACGATGCGCTCGACCTGACCTTTCTGAGCCGTTGCTTGACCAGATAGTAATGTATGGCTATTTCGATAGATACAGTGCCCGCGCGACAGCGATACCCTCAAGGAGACACGCCATGAGCGACGCCGACAGCAAAAAAGCCGAAGAAAGCAAAGCGGAACTGCCCGCTGACGAATGCTCTGAAAGCGACGCGCGGCTGGGCAAGTGCATGCCGCAGGTGACCTTCACCACCTTCATCCTTTCCCTGGCCTCTTCCGCGCTTGTCCAACTGGGAGAAGTGCCGGATCCGGAATCTGGAAAAGTTCAAGAAAATCTCTTGATGGCGAAACACACCATCGACGTGCTCTCCATGCTGCGCGACAAGACCAAGGGCGGCCTGGATGCGACCGAGAGCCGCATGCTGGACGACCTTTTGTATGAGCTGCGCATGAAGTACGTGATGAAATCGAAATAACCGCCGGACGCCATGCCGGTTACGACGAAGCCCCGGCTTGGCCGGGGCTTCGCTTTGTTTTGAGAGAGACCCTGGGAGCTGTTTCTCAATGAGGAACAGCTCTTTAATGCGCTTTATCCCAGCTTTCTCCCACGCCCCAATCCACGCCCAGCGGTACGGAAAGCGCTTGGCCGCCCGGCGCGACCGAACTCATGATGGCCGCCAGCCGCTCTCCTGCAGCCTTGGCATTTTCCGCCGGCGTTTCCAGCACCAGTTCGTCATGTATCTGCAAAAGCAGACGCGCATCCAGCCTGCGCAATTCTTCGTCGCGGGCCACGCCCAGCATGGCGATCTTGATTACATCCGCAGCGCTGCCCTGCACCCGCGCGTTGATGGCCTGCCGCCTGGCCTGTGAACGCAACTGATTGTTCTGCGAGTCGATATCGGGGATATAGCGCCGCCGCCCGGCCAGGGTGGTTACATAACCGCGTTCGCGGGCGTCTTTTTCCACGGAATCGTAAAACTCCCGCAGGGCGGTCAGGCGTTCGAAATATTTCTCGATAAACGCCTTGGCCTCTTTGACCGAAATGCCCAGGTCCTGCCCCAGGCGCTGCGGCCCCATGCCGTAAACCAGGCCGAAGTTGATGGTCTTGGCGTGGCGGCGCTGCTCCGGGCTGACCTGCCCGCCGGGCGCGTCAAAAAGCAGCGCGGCCGTGCGGCTGTGAATGTCTTCGCCTTTTTGAAAGGCGTCGATCAGGATGGGGTCGCCCGCCATATGGGCCAAAATGCGCAATTCCACCTGCGAATAGTCGGCGGAAACCAGAAGCTTGCCCGGCGAAGCCACAAAGCAGGCCCGCATGCGCGGGCCAAATTTGCCGCGCACGGGAATGTTCTGCAAATTCGGGTTGCTGGATGAAAGCCGCCCGGTGGCTGTGGCCAGCAAGTTAAAGGTGGTGTGGATGCGGCCTTGCGCATCCGCCAATCGGGGCAAGGGTTCAAGGTAGGTGGAGCGCAGCTTTTCCAGCACGCGATACTCTAAAATGGCGTCGATAATCGGATGCTTACCGGCAAGTTTCTCCAGCGCTTCCTGCGCGGTGGAAGCCATGCCGCCCTTGGTCTTGCCCGCTTTGGGCAGGCCCAGGCGGGTAAAAAGCACATCACCAAGTTGCTGCGAAGAGCGGATGTTGAAAGGCCCGCCGGCCAGGCGGTGAATCTCGTCGTTCAGGCGGTCCAGGTCTATTTGCACTTCGCCCAGAAAACCAGCAAAGGCTTCTTTGTCGATGCACACCCCGGCCTGTTCCATACCGAAAAGCACGGGAATGAGCGGCATTTCCAAATCGCGCATCAGGGCCGTCTGCTGCGCCGCGCCCAGGCGCCCGGCAAACAGGCCATGCAAGGCAAGGGCGAACAGGCCCGGATGCGCGGCCGGGCTGTTTTCGGCAGGAACCTGCTCCGCCCAGCGGCGGATAAGCGAAGGCCAGGAATAATCGCGTTCTTCGGGGTTCAGCAAATAGGCCGCCAGCGACAGGTCGAAGCAGCGTTCCACGGGCAGGCCGGTCCAGGCGGCGTCCAGACCGTACAGAGCTTTGAGGTCCGGCACCACGGCCACGGCGCTGCCCGCCGCCGGGGTTCCGGCCGGGGCTTTCGCCAAGGATTCCGCCAAAGATTTCGCAAATTCCACGGCCACGCCGGTATACAGCCATTCACCCGCGCCGCAGGCCACGACAAGACCTTCGCCTTCAAGCGGCACAAGGGCGAAGGGGCCGCCGCTCAAAGGCGGCAGGTCCGCCATTTTTCCGATGCGGGGCAGGTCGAGCTGCGCCGGGACCGGAGCCAGATCGAAAAGGCTGCCCTGCGAACCGGAAGACGCGGAAGAAAACGCGTTTGCAGACGCGGCAAACATAGCCTGTGCGACAGGTACGGCTGAAACGCCAGGCGCGCCGGACACAGCTTGTTCGGGTTCACCCGGCGTTCCTGTTGTGCCGGGTTCCGTCACAGCCGCCCGGCTTTCGATATTTTCTCCGGAAACTTCCCCCATATGGGTTCCAAGGGGCGCGGCCCCTTGGCCGGGGGTGCGGGGGGCCGCGCCCCCCCCACAGCCGCGGGCCCGGCGCCGCCGGCCGGCCCCGGGCCAGGAGGCCCCCGCGCGCCCCCCCGCCCGCCCCACCCCCAGGTCCAGCCCCCGCAAGGGGTGAGACCGGTT